>NZ_CP016428.1:4950000-5568750 GCF_001693385.1 Bradyrhizobium icense | reverse complement strand
GACATTGTGCCTCGAGAGGCCGTCAGCATTCCGCCGCGTCGTGCTGGCACGAATCCTGCTCCGCCCTCGATATCCAAAGTTGGAAGGACGTCATGCCACTTCGCAACCCGCCTCCGCTCGTCTTTGGCCGGATCAAAATAAGCGTATCTTTTTACTGCAATCTTCATTGCGAACCCTGCTATGTTCCCGAACAGTATAGAGCTCGATATAAGAGACGTCTGGAGCCACCACAGTTAACGATGAAGGAAATCACTAATTTTGTGGACCTTCTCGTCGAAAGATATAGCTTGAAAAAGGTCATCGTAACCGGCGGTGAGCCGCTTCTCAAAATCGTGTTTCCGCGCTCTGCAGCCCTGATAGCTCACGCTGCAAACAAACGAGGCATTCATGTCCAGTTGAACACGGGGGGGCTTGGTCAGGTTTCGATTCGTGATGTCGCGTCGATCTTCGACGATCGCGAGAAGCTAACTTTCCAATTCAACCTTGATGCTGCAAACGCGGAGGCGCTTGACCGCTTTCGGACAAAGCGGAGAGTTCACAAATCGGCACTCCGGCAGATGGCGGAGGCAGTCAATTGCGGGGCCTTGGTGCAGGCTAGGATGATCGTTGATCGGCACAACATCCATGAGGCGCTGGATGCCTATCGCATGCTATCGTCAATCGGCGTCGACACTTTCAGAATCATGCCGATGTTCGCCGCAGGTATCGCTATCGACAACAAAAACGCTTATTTGGACTCGGCTGAGGAGATTAGAGAAGTTCAGGCGGCCCTAATCGCAATGGCTGCGCAGACGTCGACACGCCTCGAGCTGCCGACACCAATTCTCGTTGACACGGCAGAGCCGCGGCCGAACGTTAGATTCATCGAATGCAATTGTTGTATCGCTTCGGGCTATCTCTCTACAAATGGCGACCTCTATCCCTGTTCCTACGCGATCGGTGATCCCGACAGTCATAAGTTTGTTGTCGGCAACGTCCGGCATCCGGGTTTTGACCTAGAAACTGCTTGGCGAACCGCTCTTAAGAAATACCGGGCGAACAGCAGCTGCGCCCACTGTCCGATGCAGGTAGCCCTTGTCAATAATATTGAGAGCCATGCGCTTGCTTGCGCATAATCAAGAGAACGGCCGTTTGCCACATCCCGTGACTTCAGCGGGAGTCGATTTTGCGTGGCGCGATGCCCTCTGGATTTCCAGCTTGCAGCGGATGAGGTCCTGAAAGCTTACAGTTTCGTCTTCGCGTTTGCTTCGAGTCACCAGCCGAGTCGGCGGCGCACTCGGTCGGAAGGCGGTGCGGCTAGTCGGAAATGCTACGCCGCCTTTTCCGAGAGGAGGCGGTAGCACTTGGGTGACGAGCGAGCATTCTCCAAATTCTTTTATTCGAGTCTGGACAGGTCATTAGCTGCGCAACTCAGGCCAGAGTCTCAAGCTTGGAGGCCCTCATCGAGGAGGGGTTTAGTTTTCCGAAATCGACGACGCACACGTACTTTGCAGGATTAGAGGTAGCTCTGCAAAAAGAGCTACTAGGCTTAGTAGGTTCGTTGTTCGCCTTTCTTGGATAAGACTCGCCAGTAGCTGGATCGATGAAATCAACGGCCTGGAATGCATCGTGATGACCCTGTCGCTACAGTCTGGACATTTGTCGCCAACTAAACGTGTTCGGTGATGAGATACATGCAGACGGATCCCCAAGAATGAATACAGACGTTTTCTCTCTCTATGAATCTAACGTTCGTCGCTATGGGCGGTCGTTTCCCACCGTCTTTACGAGGGCGCTTGGGGCGACGATTTGGGACGAGGCCGGCAAGAGCTATATTGATTTCCTTGTGGGGTCCGGCGCACTCAACTACGGCCACAACAATCCCAACATCCTTGCAAAGGCAATTGATTATCTCACCGGCGGGAACATTCTTTTGTCGCTTGATATGCACACGGCGGCCAAACGTGAATTTATTGAAGTGTTTGTTGATACGATCCTAAAGCCCAGGGGCCTCTCGTACAAAATGCAATTTCCTGGACCGACTGGCACAAGCGCTAACGAAGCGGCGCTTTCGCTAGCTAGAAAATATACCGGCCGTTCGAGCGTCATGGCCTTTACAAATGCGTTCCACGGAATGTCGCTCGGCTCCCTAGCTGTGTCAGGTTCAGCCTCTACCAGGGAGCTGGGCGGGGTGGCTCGACACGATGTTATCCGTGTCCCCTACGACGGCTACGCGAACGGAGCTTTCGATTCGGCGAGTTACATCGACTACGTCTTGGGCGACCTCGGGAGCGGCATAGAAAGGCCCGCGGCAATCATTCTGGAGACTATCCAGGCAGAAGGCGGCATGAACACTGCATCCGCACGTTGGCTCAGAGAAATTCAGCGCATCTGCCGTAACCACGGCATTGTTTTCATCGTCGACGATATTCAGGCAGGAACGGGCCGAACGGGTGATTTCTTCTCGTTCGAATTCGCGAAGATTGAGCCTGACATTGTCTGCCTTTCCAAGTCCCTAAGCGGTTCAGGTATTCCGCTCTCCGTCGTTTTGATACGCCCCGACATAGACGTATGGAAGCCCGGAGAACATAGCGGCACTTTCAGAGGCAACAATCTTGCCTTCGTGACTGCAGGCGCCATGTGCAAAATGTGGTCAGACATCAAATTTACTGCTGGCGTCGAGAGGACAGCTGTCAAACTGCAACGATGCCTTGACGATCTCGTCGCGAAATTCCCCAATTGCATTGAAGAAAAGCGAGGCCGCGGTCTGATGGTTGGCCTCAAGTGTCGCTCACAGGCGATCGTCAACCGTGTACACGACGCCGCCTTCGCAAACGGACTCCTGATCGAATCTTCAGGGCCAAATCGAGACGTCATCAAAGTCCTTCCACCGATAACAATCACGGATGATGAACTCGATCGTGGCATCACAATCCTCAAGCAGGCAATACAGGAGTAAGTCAATGGTAACTGCCCAGGTATCTCAAGCGCCAGCGATCTCGCCTGTTGCAATCAAAGAACGAACTGGCTCAATCAGCACAGGGGAGATTATCTCAGTCCTGAAAGGTGAGATCACCGGTCTGCACATCAAACAGGCATTCAGTCCCGAGCTAGCCGAGGAGATTACCACGAACTTTAATCGAAATCCCGGTCTCAAGGAGCGCAAAGATGGCGTTCCCGGGCAATATGTCGGCGCATCTCACTACACGAGGAATGCAGCCACCTATTTCGCAGAGGCGGAAAGTGCGCGACCATTCGTGGAGGCCCTTTTTGCGAATCTAGTTGATCCGGTTCGCGCGCTATTCGACGCGTTGAAGCGCGAGCTTCACAAACAGGCCATTGAGTTGCGGCCGGCTCATTCGGAGCACGGTCAAGCTAATATTTGTCGCGCCATCTGTTGGTCTGGCGCCGGCATGTATTCCTTAGAGCCTCACGATGACGTCGCTCAAGTCCTACGTGCCGGAAAAGATTGCGAGCTTCCGGCGGTGGCGAACAACACGGTTGTAGCGCTAAACTTCTACCCCAGCATGCCCGACGAAGGCGGCAATCTGCGGATCTGGAGCCATAAGCCGACAGAGAGCGACCGAAGGTCGCAGGGCGTGGAGACCACAGGCTATCCCTATTCGACAGCTTATCTCGAGCCCCTTCCTTATCACGATTTTCAACTCAAGGCGGGAGATATCGCCCTGATCGACGGCGGCTTCGTTCATGGTGTCACCCAACAATCCGGCAATGGGAAGCCTCGCCTTCTGCTGAACTGTTTTCTCGGGTTTGCGAGGCGGGATCTGGTTCTCTGGTGGACCTGAAGTTGGACGTCGCAAGGACTAAGTCCCGCCGGTACTCAAGCAATCTCCAGCCGTTAAATCTCCGGGATTGGATCATCTCCCCGCATGAACAGGAACTAACTGAACGGTTCCGGTCGCGTTTCTTGGCGGAATTCTGGTGAGTGGCCGCGACAAGCCGGCTGCGGCGCCTACGAAAGATCAAAGGGCTCGCGGCGCTCGTCGAGCCGCCCAGCGAGATCTGAGAGGTGTCACGACGATTGTCGATCGAATCCGCTGATGACAGAGCGGACGCGTTCTTCAACATCACTGCATTCACCCCGTCTCTTTTCCGATATCGACGAATGAGAAGCGCTCAACGGGCTGTTGCGGTGCGCACGGTTCATGGTCAGGGACATTGCCGAATTTGGCAACAGACCTCGCGATCGGTGCCTACACGAGACGTGCCGTGTATAAGGCTCCGCAGCTCGTAAACAGCGATCTGCGGGTTCGCGACGCCCCGCCATCGCATTGTTGAGGCTCATGCGAGATTCTCACCGATCCGACGTCGCCAATGAGACGGAGCCACATTCTCGAGGAGTCCTTCCAGTGCGGCGGCGAGGTTCGCACCCAGTGTCGTTGATGTCGTGGCAATACCTCTCGCGCGCTCGCTCGAGTTCCGAGATGATCCTTTTCATCCCAATTTGAGCGTCAGTATTGCTGGAGGGCTTCCTAGGCTCAGTCCGCAACGATTTCTCGTTGGGCCGAAGGCATGGCAGTTGCCATGGCTTTTGGTTCCCGCTTAGCTGTCGGGCGAATATGCGACACGCTTGAAGTTCCCAATTGTTCCATCTTGATGAATTTGCGTCGAAAATCGTTGCATTTCGTCTTTAATCGGTCGATTTCTGCATCGTAGAGCACTGGCGGTGAAGTTCACCTCAGCGGTGGCATGATATGGGATACGACCGAATAGACGCCCGCATCCTTGAGATTGTGCAAAAGAACAACCGTCTGACTTCTGACGTCATCGGCGAAATGGTCGGGCTTTCTGCGACTGCCTGTCAACGACGACTGAAGCGGCTGCGTGCCGAAGGCATCATCGAGGCCGATATCTGTATAGTTTCGCCGAAGGCGGTTGGCAGACCCATTCAAATGCTCCTGCTGGTAAGCCTGGAGCGGGAAAGTTCGGAAATAGTCGACAGGTTCAAGAAGGCCATCAAATCGTCTTCTGAAGTCGTGAATGGATTCTACGTCACGGGCGACGCTGACTTCCTCCTCTACATTACCGCGCCCACCATGGAACATTATGAGCAGTTCACCAGGCGCTTCTTCTATACGAATCCGAATATTAAGGCCGTCAAGACAATGGTCGTAGTAGATCGCGTAAAGGTGGGTTTCGCGATCCCGGTTGAGGTCTCGTCCGAGGATTAACAAGTTCTGATCCTTGCGTCCAAGTGCTCGGACGATCTTGCAATAGCAATGTAAGAAGCTCCCCAAGCTTCGATCGTGCACGCGAGTTTGCAGTCAGTGCATGAGGTCAGCGATAGAGAGCGGTACTGGTGGGAAGAGGTCGTGCCTCGCTCCGCGTCAACATCCATAAGTGGGAGCATCGCGGGAGATTAATCGAAGCCCCAGCCAACCTCAGCGAAGGCAGTCTAGTGTAACAAAAAGATGTGCAGCCAAGACCCTGTCTTGCTAAGCCGCTCACTGAAGGCGATGCATTTCCTCAACGATACGGCGCGATGCGTCGACTACCGCATTCGGCTCGCGTAGCCGCAAATCTTTGACATCGGCCCGCAGAGCGAGACGGGCAGGCCGCTCATAGAGCGTGCTCCACATTGTCCTCATTGTTATGTTAGTCCTGTATGCTGCCGCTACGGCCTCAGAGTCATCATCACTCACGGTTCGTATCGTTGATCATGAATGGCCTTCCGATTTCGATCCCGGGAAAGCCGACTAAAAAGTGCCGGGCCCCGCGACCTATTGCGCTGGCGTCTGCGAGGCATGTCTCGAAGTCGAGCATTTCCTCTCGCTCAGTATCCCACGCCATGCGTCTTCGTGCCATCGAAGTTAGCGATGAAGCCGTGTCATGATAGCTGAGTAGTCACGAATTCGTATCATTTTGGCAGTATGTATTTGAGAAACGCCAATCCGAACACAGGCCTCGGCGCGGAAGCAATGATAGCCGATAGACACATGTGCGTTCGCTTTGATTGATGAACATAACGATGTCACGTGTTTTCATTTGCTCACATTGTTGAAGGGCCATTGCTCGACAGAAAGGTGATCATCGTAAATATTTCAGTACCCGGCCGGTTTACGAAAGGGTCGTTGCTCATCGCCGAAAATAAGATTGATTCTATTTCATTGACTGAAAACCGATCGCTCCTACGATTTGGAGCGTCAACGCGACGGTGTTCATTTTGCAAGCTGCGGGCTTTCTGTCCGCCTAGATTCCGAATGCCTCCGCCTTCGCTGACGCGACCTGCGCATGCGGAGCTTGTTTCGAAAGGTCGCGGTTATGAAGATGTAATCATGAGTGAGACAATGATCGCTGACAACGTGATATCGCCTGCCGAGATCATCAAGCGGGCGGTCCGGCTTGGTGCAGAGATTAGGAACATCAGGCTGTCGGGCGACTTAGCCGACGAAGTCTTTTGCGCGGTCGATCGATTGCTAATCGAGCATAAAGTCATTTTCTTCCGTGATCAGCGACATTTTGATGATGCCAAGCAGCAACGTTTCGCCGTCCGGCTGAGCGAACTGGTTCCGCATGGTAGAGTTAGGGCGATCCAGGAGACATCGTCGACCCTAAGATTAGATTTGGGGTACGACGGTACTCGTGCTCACCGGCGGCATGCAGATCTCGCCGTTGAAGCGTATCTGAAGAGCTCCGTGTTGCGCGGTGTGATGATTCCGTCCTGTGGCGGCGACAGCCTCTGGCCGAATATGGTGGCGGCGTACCTCGATCTTCCGCTTCCGCTGCGCATGCTCGCCGACGATCTCTGGGCGGTTCACAGCAACGCCCACTACTACACCGTTAACGCTCACGCCACTGAGGCGGACAAAGAACATTTGGATGAGGTGTTCATCGGAGCAATCGATGAAACCAAGCTTCCTGTTGTTCGGGTACATCCCGAGACCGGCGAACGCACGCTCGTACTCGGCAATTTCGTGCAGCACTTTGTTGGCCTGCAGAAGTATACCGGCCAGAAGCTGTTCGATCTGTTCCAATCCTACGTTATGGCGCCGGAAAACATCGTGCGCTGGAGCTGGAAGATGGGCGACGTTGCGATCTGGGACAATCGCGCGACCCAGCATTACGTGCTTAACGACGACAGCGATCATGATCTCTTGACACGCCGCGTCGCCATGGTCGAATGTGCACAGGGGTGCCGGCCGCAGCCTGAGCCACGTCAATACGTCGAAGCCACAGGCGGCCAATGCTTGAGCAGCCTAGGTTGGCATACCGATCGCCGCTGTTGGGGTCAATGTTGACCTCGAAACCAAGCTGCCGCTCTGGAGAGGCCGACGCGTCGTGCAGGCCCGGTCGGTCCCGCCTTGACCGGCACGAAAGCATTTATTGTGGTCGGGCGCGATTGCGATAGGAATTCCCTTGATGTTGGCCTTTTCCAGTAGGACAACAGCAAGGTGTGCACATGCGGTCCGCCGTGGCGAGAAAAGCCCCGAGCAACTTTTTGTGCGGGACACTCACCATGTTGTTCCCATGGTGGAGGGCGCTGCCCGGGGCCGAAGAATGCGCTCGGTGAGAGCATCGGTGAAGTCACGCGATTTCCCTCCACCAAATGAGCGAATTCGATCACGCCCCAAAAAGCTCGTACGTCGCGACACCGACCTTTTTTGCGCATTCGGAGATATCGACAGCGAAGCGACTGCCTCGGGGTGTCGCCTGTCCGTTCAGGATGGGAATGTGCTCGAAGCAGCGACGGACCAGTCGACGGGAGAAGTGGATCTCAGCCTAAATCTGGCCACCCGTGCGCGATTCAGCAAATGCACCCGACGTTGGAAATAGAACTCGTTGAGTTCCATGTCGCCGCTGACCTGAACATCCCATTCGAGGCCCTCTCTGAACGGCGATAGCGCAACCGCTACATGTCAGCGACGTCGTCTATAAAATCGCCGTTGTTGGCGGTAATGAGCTGCATCATTGCTGGTGTAGGCGACAGTGAAAGCAGAGAACCGAGGCAAGCGCATCGTATCAGATTTACTGGTGGCTATAGGCAGCCGATTGCTCATCTTCGGGATTTGATTCAGCTTGCCGAAGCGCGGTTCGAACCCCAGAGCCCATCGAACCGTTTGAGTGGGCGGATCGCCTGACTCAGCACAGGGTCGAAAACACGATGATGTCGCATGTAATGCGCCGTCCACGACCACGGATTTGTTGAGATCAGTTTTAGAGAATCGCGCGGCTCAGAGGAAAGGCATGCAAATCAAGATAGGTTGAACTAGGCGGTGATGTGCGCCACGGTTTGCTGCGGACGATTTTAATCGGTACTCTCGGTTAGTGATCGACAAATTTGAAGAGCGTGATACATCGTGGATGATCACACGGTGTCCTCGGTGGTTGGTAGCGCCAAATGAGCTCTTCCGGAAGCACATCCTAGTCCATGCTGCACGCGAATATTGCAGGGCCATAAGTGA
Source organism: Bradyrhizobium icense (assembly GCF_001693385.1). Lineage (NCBI taxonomy): Bacteria > Pseudomonadati > Pseudomonadota > Alphaproteobacteria > Hyphomicrobiales > Nitrobacteraceae > Bradyrhizobium > Bradyrhizobium icense. The sequence goes on along the minus strand of NZ_CP016428.1, from coordinate 5,560,348 downwards.
GCTGGTTGCATTCGAAATGTCGGTCTCGCTGATCCGCCGGGGCTTTGAGCCGAGGAATCGATTCGACATTCCATCTATTTGGAATCCTGCAAGATGGCGCAAAAGGTCGCTGGATTTCTGCGCCCTCTGACCATCTACGTCGCAGGTTTGCACGGTGTTTTCGATTAGAAGATCTTCTCAATCAGGAGATTGCAGATGAAGGTCGGTGTTCCCAAGGAAATTAAGACGCACGAATACCGCGTGGGCCTTACGCCTGGAGCCGTCCGCGAATATGTGGCCGCCGGTCACAGCGTGCTGATCGAAGCGAATGCCGGCGCCGGCATTGGCGCAACCGATGAGAGCTATCGCAAGGCGGGTGCAACGATTGTTGGCTCCGCTCAAGAGGTGTTCGCCTCGAGCGAGATGATCGTAAAGGTCAAGGAGCCCCAGCCTGCTGAGTGGACCCAGCTGCGAGAGAATCAGATCCTCTTCACTTATTTGCATTTGGCGCCGGATCCGGAGCAGGCCAAGGGGCTCCTCAAGTCTGGGTGCACGGCAATCGCCTACGAAACCGTGACAGATGGACACGGTGGGCTTCCTCTGCTTGCGCCGATGAGCGAAGTCGCAGGCAGGCTTGCGATCGAAGCGGCCGGTGCTGCCCTCAGGCGCCATGCAGGCGGTCGGGGACTGTTGATTGGTGGCGTGCCCGGTGTCCCGGCGGCCCGGATCGTGGTGGTCGGAGGCGGCGTGGTCGGCACGCATGCAGCACGGATGGCGACCGGCTTGGGCGCTGAAGTCACAATTCTCGAACGCTCGATCCCCCGACTTCGCGAGCTGGATGAACTGTTCCAAGGGTGCGTCCGCACGAGATTTTCAACGATGGACGTGGTCGAGGAGGAGGTATTTGCGGCGGATGCTGTCATCGGTGCGGTGCTTGTGCCCGGCGCGAGCGCGCCGAAGCTTGTCAGGCGGGGCATGTTGAGCTCGATGCGCAAGGGATCGGTGATCGTGGATGTCGCCATCGATCAGGGCGGGTGCTTCGAGACATCGCGCCCGACGACACACGGAGATCCAACTTACGAGATTGATGGCGTCATCCATTACTGCGTCGCCAATATGCCAGGAGCTGTTCCGCTCACCTCCAGCCAGGCACTGAATAACGCAACTCTTCCATTTGGTTTGGCTCTCGCCAGCAAGGGATTTGCAGCCGTGCTCGAAAATCCGCATCTGCGCGCAGGTCTCAACGTTTATCGAGGCCGGCTGACTTATAAGGCCGTGGCCGAGAGCCTCGGCTTGCCATTCTCACCAATCGAACAGGCTGCGGCCTGATCCCAGAGGTCCCTCCTTGGGACGTCTCCTCCCTGACTTGGGGGGCCATTCCTTTGGGAGTGGCCCCCTTTTTTATGGCTGTAGGATTGCGGAAAAACGCAGATTAAGTACGCACCAGACAGGCGCTCTCCGGCGCTAAAGCCGTCCGCGATGCCTTCTGTGCCGGTTCTCACAACCTTCCAGGTTAAGGACACGACCGGCGTCGCCGGGCACGTTCACAGATAGTGGGCCTGTACCGAGACATTCTGAACACACTGGCAAACCGAGGATATCCAGTGTCCGGAGTCCGAGTGCACGCTCGTGGCGCATCAGGTTCTCTCGCAGCCAAGAACCTTGCACCCGAGAGTTTCGCCTTGTCAGAAACCGTAAATCTCTTGGCTCCAGCGGACGACTAACGCTATCTACCGCTTGGGATTATCGGGCAGGATTTCGGACGCAGTGCGGTCGGGCACGTCTTCCTTCCACCGCACTGATCCGAATGGGCGCTCCAGCATCCGGCGGACGCGTACCGGGTCAGGACCAACATGGAAAGCCGCGGCGCGCCGATCTAGCGCGCGATCCGACTGAGTTGAGCGATTGCGCTGGCGCAAATAGTCTAGCCATGTCGGGCAGTGATAGCGCTCGGTCCATAGTTCGGGGTCGGCGATGTCGCGCGCAATCGACCAGCCATAGGCGCCGTTGCGTTGCCGCAATAGCTGCACATCCTGCATTACGTCGTGAAAGGCCCGCGCATTCTCTTGCGAGACGCGATATTCGATCTCGACTACCAGCGGCCCACTCCGCGCGGTGAGCGCAAGCCGTACCTCGGGATCGGCCAGCGACTCGGCATCCTGGTCACTTGCGCTGATGGGTGGCATTCGAAGCCAGAGCCCTAGAAGCGGAGAGAGTAGCATGAGCGTCGAGGAAGCCAGCAGCGCGACCTCAACACCTGCGCTATCGGTGAGGCGCCCCCAGCCCCAGCTGCCGATCGCGATACCGCCCGAGATTGCAGCCTGATAGGCCGCAAGCGATCGGCCAGCCACCCACCGGGGGGCGGAGAGCTGTACGCCAATGTTGAACAGCGTCAGCGCCATCGTCCACACCGCGCCGGCCAAAAGCAGTGCGGCCGCTGTCATAGTCGGGTTGTCGCTCAGGGCGACCGCAGCGATGGCGCCCCCCATCGACAGAGCGCAGGCACGCACCGCGGCCTCGCCGTTCATTCGTTTGCGCACCTCGCCTATAAAGAGCGCTCCGACCACCGCTCCAAGACCGAAGGCGCCAAGTATGACGCCATAGGTCTGCGCACCTCCATGCAAGAGATCGCGCGCGATAAGCGGCATCAGCGCCGAAATCGAACCGCCTATCATACCCGTTAGGAACGTGCGCGTCAGCACGATCTTGATGGATGGCGAGTTGGTGATATAGCGAACGCCTGAGACAATGGCGCGGCTCAGTTGTTCGCGCGGCAGCCGCGAGGGCTCGGCGACACGCTTCCAGAGGAACAGTGCGACCAGCAGTGGCAGATAGAACCATGCGTTCAGCGCGAACGCTGCGACTGCGCCCGCGGTTGCAACCACGATACCGCCGATTGCAGGCCCAAAGCTGCGCGCAATATTGTAACTGATTCCGTTGAGCGCAACCGCAGCCGGCAATGTGGCGGGCGGCACCTGCTCGCTGACAGAGGATTGCCAAGCCGGCGCCCTCAACGCCATGCCGCTGCCCATGACAAAGCAAAGCACCAGCAACAGTGTCGGCGTGGTGAAACCTGACCATTCGACTATGGTTAGCGCGACTGCGCCGCAAAGCTCAATCGAGAGCGCAACCAGAGCCACGATGCGACGGTCGTGCATGTCAGCAATAGCGCCAGCCGGCATCGCAATCAGCATTATCGGCAGCATGAGCGCCGTCTGCACCAGTGCGACCTGGTCCGCGGACGACGTCATCTGAGTCATTGCCCAGGCCGCTCCGACGCTTTGCATCAGGATGCCGAGATTGGCGAGCAGGCTGGCGAGCCAGACGCGTCGGTAGGTCCGAAACCGTAACGGAGCGATGATCCCGTCGGAGCTGAAGTTCTGTGGCCTGGATGGATCGATCATTCCTCTCGACCTCGCCTTTCTCGCCTGATTTCCGGATCAGATTTGCTCGGCTAAGCTTGACCGCAACCAACTGCGCAAGTGTTTTCCAACTCCGCTTGCGCGTCTTGCGTTTGAGAGCCGCGCCAAAGAGCTACAGTTCTCAGGCAAATCTGGCTTGGTACTTGTCTCCTCGCGCGCGCGAGATCGAGCTCTCGCTGTGAGCATGGGGGCTACCGAGTTTTGTGAGTTGCTTGGACAAAGTAGGGCCATCGTCGGGAAGAAGTCCCATGGTGTGCCGTGATTGGAACAGAATCGCTGCGCCCGAATACTGCACGTCTGCTAGGTCAGGCGCTTGAGTTGGAAAAAGCTCATGCCGATTGCGTAACGTTGTGAACGTGACATTGACGTCACGGTGATTCGATGTGATGTCGCTATTTTTGTGCCGTAACGAATGAGACGCGATCCTCGCTTGTTCGAAGCTCACCGCCACGCGCGAAATCTGAAGAGAGCTCTTAGACTATCGACGCAGCAAAAACTACAGCAGCGAGAATGCTGGTTTCTCGCTTTCTATGCGAGTGAGCGGTGAAAAAGCGCACAAACGCGTCACTCTGTCGAGCAAGATGTCGTATCAGCCTTGTTCAATCCTCTGGAGACTCAATTGGAATTGCAAAGCCCACCTTTACACGGTCCACAATAACCATCGTCTTAAAGCCCTTGATGTTTGGATTCTCATAGAAGAAGCGACGCGTGAACTGCTCATAATCGTCCATGGTGCGCGCTGTGACGTAGAGGACAAAGTCAGCTTCGCCGGTGACGTAAAACCCGTTGACGACTTCAGCTGACGATTTGATGGCCTTCTTGAACCTATCGATTATATCCGTGCGCTCCCGTTCGAGGCTCACTAGCACGAGCATCTGAAGAGGTCTTCCTACGGCTTTTGGTGAGACGATCGAGACGTCGGCCTCAATGATACCATCTGAACGAAGCCGCTTCAGGCGTCGTTGACACGCAGTAGCAGAAAGCCCTGCCATTTCACCAATCACCTCGGAAGTTAGACGGTTGTTCTTTTGCACGATCTCGAGGATGCGGGCGTCTGTTCGATCATACTGCATAACGGCTCCAGCCTTGGGGTGAATCGCAGCGCCAACTGCCTGTACGATGCAGGAAATCCTCCGACCGACAGGAGATACGATGCAAATATGTGCGTCACATCAGTATCCTGAATGCATAGGCATTTCAACAAAAGGGGCGTGCCGGACTTACAGATGGTCTTTCAATCTATTCAGCAGCCGGTGCCCGCGCCGCCGGAAGGAGTAAGCCTGCGCGGGGTAACCTTCGCGGCGACTGTTGTGCTTGCTGGCGTAAGTGAAAGGCGTGTTGAGTGCAAGAGAGGAGGCGTTTGGAAAGAGTATGGTCATCGTTCCCTTCTGATGAGCAGGAAATCCTTGTGGCCACCGATGAATCGGAGGGTGGGCGCGCCGCTTTGGTCCATGTGTGCGACGCCCGGTCCATGCGCCTACGCGAATATGGGCGTGCAGGCGATCGTTGCCTCAAAGTTCGTTGGCCGCATCTATCTGGGCTGATGGAAGCGGCCGACCTCGTCCATCAAGACTCAACGTGCGGTCTCGTTGAGCTCAAATACGTCTGCTTTGCGAACCTCGCAGCTTGAACAGAGAGTGGTGCACAATGGCAATCAATATCAAAGAAATTAGCGAAAAAGACAAAAACAGCGTCCTGCATCCCTTCACGCATCTCAAGGACTTTGCGACTGGTAAGTTTGGCGAGCCGACGATCATCGAAACTGGTAAGGGTATCCGTATCCAGGACGCCAACGGCAATCAGTTCATCGATGGCTTTGCCGGCATGTACTGCGTCAATGTTGGTTATGGTCGAACCGAAGTAGCTGAAGCCATCTCGCGTCAGGCCTATCGCCTCGCGTACTACCACTGCTACGCAGCGCACACCACAGACGAGCTCGCGATCCTCTCCGATCGTCTCGTCAAGATGGCGCCCGGTAAGATGAATAAGATCTTCTACGGCATGTCGGGTTCGGATGCCAATGAGACACAGGCCAAGCTCGTCTGGTACTACAACAATCTTCGAGGTAAGCCCAACAAGAAGAAGATTATTGCGCGAGAGCGTGGCTATCACGGTTGCAGTGTGCTTTCCGGTTCGATGACCGGTATGAGCTTCTACCATGATTGCATGGATCTCCCGCTGCCGCAGATTGTGCGCACAGGCGCTCCGCATTACTACTGGGGCTGCAACCCTGAGGAGACCGAGCGCGAATTCTCGGCCCGTCGCGCCGTTGAGCTCGACCAGCTCATCGAGCGCCTCGGCCCGGACAATGTGGGCGCCTTCATCGCCGAGCCGGTGCTTGGCACGGGCGGTATCACGCCGCCTCCGGTGGGCTACTGGGAAGCGATCCAGGCTGTGCTCAAGAAGCACGACGTTCTCTTGATCGCCGACGAGGTAATCACGGGCTTCGGTCGCACTGGCTCGATGTTTGGCTCGGAGCGCTACGGAATCGAGCCCGACCTGATCACGATCGCGAAGGGGCTGACTTCGGGTTACTTCCCGCTCTCCGCCGCGATCGTCGGGGACAAGGTCTATAAGGTTTTGGAAGACGGTGCTGACAAGGTTGGCGCATTTTCGCACGGCTACACCTATTCGGGTCACCCCATCGGTGCTGCTACGGCTAACGCAGTTCTTGACATCGTGGAACGAGAGAACCTTCCTGCCAATGCGCGCGAAGTCGGCGCCTACTTCCAAGCCCAACTCAAGGAGAAGTTCGCGCAGTTGCCGATCGTTGGGGAAGTGCGCGGCGTCGGGCTGATGGGAGCCATCGAGTTCGTTGCCGATCGCGATAAGAAGAGGCGGTTTGATGCGTCTCTCAAAGTTGGTGCTCGCATTTCCAAGGCGGCCCGCGATCGGGGGCTTATTGCCCGCCCCATGCCGCACGGGGACATCCTTGGCTTCGCTCCGCCGCTGGTGACCACCAAGGCGGAAGTTGATGACATTGTTTCGATTGCCGAGAGTGCCGTCCGCTCCGTGATGGACGAGCTCGTGCGTGGCGGTGAGAAAATCTAGAAAATAGCGGCCGGATACTTCGGCCACCAGTTGCCTAAACCGCCTGCACTGAAAGCCGATGTGGGCGCAGCATCCGTTTCTCGCGCACATACGCGCTTGAGGTCATGGGCTGCTCGGTTATCACAGTCGGCTGAATGGGATCGCGGAGCCACCGAACCGGGATAGTAACCCTGATTTTACTCCAAGCGGTAGCTTGGGGCATCGAACGAGTGAACGATACAAACATCGAACGGCAGAGCGGCGACCACGTATGTGCGATAGCATAAACTACAAACTCTTCATCAACGGTGCGTGGCGCTTAGGTCGTAACGGCGCCGATCTGCCCTTTCTCAATCCCGCCACCGAGCATGAGTTCGGGCGTGTTGCTGTTGCCTCGGCGTCGGATCTCGACGATGCGTTGACATCCGCACAAGTGAGTCTGCTGCAGTGGTCGAATACACCAGCCGAAGAACGGGGGGCGCTTCTCATTCGCGCCGCACGGATCCTAAAGGGAAAAATCGATATAGCGGCGGCTGCACTTTCGACGGAACAAGGCAAGACCCTGGCCGAAGCGAAGGGAGAGTATGCCCGCGCAGTCGAAATGCTCGAGTGGAATGGTACGCACGCAGGGAAACTGTCGGCTCCAGTTCCTATAGACGAAAAGCGGATGATCGTACCAGAAGCGATTGGTGTGGTCGCCGCATTCACGCCCTGGAACTACCCGGCCGTCCTCAACGCCCGAAAGCTTGGCGCGTCTATCGCGGCGGGCTGCCCGGTCATCCTGAAAGCGGCAGAGGAAACTCCAAGCGCCGGGGTCTATATGATCGAAGCTTTACAGGAGGCGGGGATTCCACCGGGTGTTGTGAGTCTGGTCTTCGGAAATCCGCCTATGATCTCTAAACACCTGCTCGCCTCGCCTGTTGTTCGAGCCTTGTCGTTCACGGGCTCTACACCCGTCGGCAAACAACTCGCGAAAATTGCCGCAGGCAATCTGCAGCGATGCGTTCTAGAGCTTGGCGGCCACTCCCCTGTCATCGTCTTTGAAGACGCGGATCTCTCGAAGGCCGCTTGGGCAATATCGGAATACAAGTTTGAGTGCGCAGGCCAAAGCTGCAACGCTCCCAGTCGTATTCTAGTAGCGAGATCAATTTACCGGGAGTTTCTGGCGAAGCTTGTTCGCGCGGCAGAAAAGATTAGAGTTGGCGCACCCGACGACCCTGAGACAGACATGGGACCAATGGCGAATGCGAGACGCATTGAAGCCATGGAACGCCTGACGAAGGATGCTGTCGATCGCGGAGCGAAAGTTGAAACCGGTGGTAGACGCATTGGTCGAGCGGGCTTTTATTGGGCCCCTACAATTCTAAGCAACGTCCACCCTGAGTCAGAGGTGCTTCGCGAAGAACCATTTGGACCGATTCTTACTGTTGCCCCGTTTGACACGATTGAAGAAGCGGTTGAGGAGGCGAATGATACCGAATATGGCCTTGCTTCCTATTTCTTCACCGAATCTCCAGAAATCCAGAAGCGAATGATCCGCAGCCTTGTGGCGGGGGCTGTAAGCATGAACCACCTCAAGGGTGTGTCTGCCGATGCACCAAATGCCGGAGTCAAACAGAGCGGTTATGGGTACGAAGGTGGTGTGGAGGGCGTGAGGGCCTTCCAAAACCTGAAGCTCGTTAACGGGGTCAAAGCTGTTTCTGTCGCATGAGGGCCAAAATCAAGAAGACACACCATCCTGGCCCTAACTCGTTTCTGGAGCAGTAGTCAAAGTGTGCCTCAGGCAAGAGTGGCTCGCGCAATTCAGATGCTTTTCGAATTCGCCTATAGCCAAAGCTGCTCGTAAATTCTGCGGCCGGATGTTGGGTGGCTAGTAGATTGCCATGAGCGACGTGAGGCCTGGGCTCTTCGGGATCCGACATGGCCCAACGCTTAGATTGAGTGCGCAATGAGAAACTCTCCTTCGATAAAAGATGTGATTCTGGCTGCTGGGAACGGAAGCTTCTTCTATGATGATCAAGCTGCAATACGTGCCGGCGCTGCTCAGGATGGTTTTCGCTATCTGGGCGCGCCTCTGACGCCGGGCTTCACAACCATCCGAATGCCCTCGCGTTCGCTCAGCATCGGCCTCGTCATGTCGGACGATATGATCGTGTGGGGCGACATGATGAACGTACAATACTCAGGCGCAGGCGGTCGCGATCCCGTTTTTCGGGTCGACACAATCGAAGCGCTGACGAGATCCGTTGTGATCCCTCGGCTTTTCGCTTGCGACGCTTCCAATTTCGTTGGGGCTTGTGATCGTGTTCTCGCATTCCATGAGATCAAGCGCCTACCGCTCGCCATTGAATATGGTGTGAGCCAAGCTTTGCTTCGCGCCGCTGCGCATATTGCACGGACAACAACGGCCGAAGTGATCTGCTCCGAATATGACCTGCCATTACCCGAGAAGCCAGTCCCAATCTACGCTCAGAGCGGGGACGCCAGAGAAATAAATGTCGACAAGATGATTCTCAAGTCGGTGGATGTGCTTCCGCATGGCTTGATCAACTCGCGTGAGAAATTCGGCCCTTCCGGTGAAAGGTTTCGCGACTTCGTCAAATGGGTCGTTAAACGCACCAGGGAAATCGGCCAGCCTGGGTACTACCCTGTTTTACATTTCGACGTGTACGGTTGGATCGGGCTCGAGATTGGGATGCAGGCGCAGAAAATTGCCGATTTCATCGCGCGCGTTGCGGATGACGTGCCGGGGTACCGGCTTCATATCGAATGCCCGGCGGACTATGGATCAACAGAAGCTCAGCTTGAGGAGTACGCCAAGATCGTCGCACTTCTCGACAGGCGTGGCACCGGAGCCCGGGTGGTTGTCGACGAGCAATGCAATACGCTTGACGACATCCGGCTTTTCGCCGAAGCAAAAGCGGCTCATCTAATTCAGATCAAGATGCCTGACGTGGGCTCGATCGCTGACTCTGCCAGGGCCGTGTTGCTCTGCAAGGAAAATGGCGTCGGGGCATATGTCGGTGGGAGCTGCACGGAAACCGACTTGTCGGCAAGGGCCGCAGTCAACATTGCGGTGGCGACACAGGCTGACATGATGCTCGCAAGACCCGGAATGGGCGTTGATGAGGGCATTTCCATCGTTGGAAACGAGCAGAGCAGACTGCTTTCCATTCTTGCCTACCGCCGGTCGCAGAACTCCCGTCAGAATGTCGGGGGTACGTCCGTATGAGGAAGGCACTCGAAGGCATCACCGTCGTTGCCGTCGAGCAGGCGGTAGCAGCGCCTTATGCGTCTTCCCGCCTCGCCGACGCTGGTGCGCGTGTCATCAAAGTCGAACGCCCGGAGGGCGACTTTGCACGAAATTACGATAAGCTCGTTCGCGGTCAAAGTGCATATTTCGTCTGGTTGAATCGCGGGAAAGAGAGCATCTGCCTCGACCTCACGGTCGAGCAAGACCGTGGAGTTCTCGAGTCGATAGTCGCTCAGGCTGATGTCTTCATTCAAAATCTGAAGCCTGGCAGCATCACAAAACTCGGATTCGGATCGGCAGATCTTCGGAAGCGCCATCCCCGCTTGATAACCTGTGACATCTCCGGATTCGGTGATGGCGGTGCTTTGTCGCATTTGAAAGCGTATGACCTGATCGTGCAAGCCGAGACCGGGCTTTGCGCGATCACCGGGACAGCGCAGGGCTCGGCGCGCGTCGGCGTTTCTGTATGTGACATTTCAGCTGGCATGACCGCTCTCAACGCCATCTTGCAGGCGCTGCTTGTGAGGGAGCGAACCGGGGAAGGAACGGCCATTCATGTATCGCTGTTTGACGCCATCGCTGACTGGATGAATGTTCCGGTTCTTCAGTTCGATTACAGCGGCTATCATACTGCGCGCGCAGGCGTGAACCATCCTTCTCTCGCGCCATATGGGGCGTACCGCTGTGCGGACGGCAAGGACGTGATCTTCTCCGTTCAAAACGACCGCGAATGGGTCAACTTCTGCACCAAATTCCTTAAACGACCGGAACTCATCCGCCACCCCGATTTCGGTGACAACATGGACCGGATCCGCAACAGGGCCAGTTTGGATGAAATCGTGGTAGGTCGCTTTGCGCAAATCTCCAGCCACGAAGCCATGCGTGAGCTGGAAGCCGCCGGACTCGCGTACGGAGGGCTGAACCAGATTGAGGACGTAGCCAAACACCCACATCTGCGTCGAATACCGGTGTCAACGCCAGCAGGCGATATTCACGTGATCGCGCCTGGCGCGATTTTTGACGGAGAAACAACTCCGGTATTGCGACCTGTTCCCGCTCGGGGAGCCCATTCTGAGATATTGCGCACGGAGTTTGGGCACTCTTCGTAGCGGCGAACGGCTTGCCGGTTGGTCGTTTGTCCTCGCAACGAGTGAATGCGCGACCGCATCGGCCAGAGCGCCGTCCAGCTCCAGTCAACACGTACCTGAGGAGCTGATTGGACGGATCGCAATTGGCAGATGGCTTCGATGTTGTTGCCCTTACAAGTGGGAACACCCATCGAGTCTCGGTCACTGATCGACCAACCCAGATAATCCATGCCATGAGATTTCGAGCGCCCAAACCTCGTGGCCGTTCGACTCCAAGTTGATGGACCTCCTGAACCTCAGCTCTGATGGCTCGCGCCGAGCCACGTCAATGATCTGAGCGGGCGATATTGCGCGATCGCTCCCAGGCCTGGACCGTCTCTCGGGAGCAGCTTCGTCTAGTTACTTTCCGGCGCAAAAATCGCTCGGCTTGGAGTGTTCCGAGAGTGGCGTTGCGGAGCGAAAACTGCAAGGTCGCACGGATTGGCCGTTGACGGGAGGCGGCGGCACTGATTCATTCTTATGAATGATTCGTGATCGAAGCCTTCAAACGCGCGAGAAGCTTGTCGGCAAGCTGCCGGTTACCGGCGAGCTACTGCGCGGTTCGCTGCTGGAGCGCACTGTTCGTCACAAGAGCGGCTGCCCGAAGTGCGCGCGCGGCGAAGGGCATCAGGTGCACGTGCTGACGGTGAGCTATGGGGGCGGACGCGTACGCCAGTTCAGCGTGCGCCGTGAACGCGTTGCCGAAGTGCGCCGTTGGCTGGACAACTATCAGAAGCTGAAAGAAGCGATCGAAGCGATCTGCGAGTTCAATCACGATCTGCTGGGCCCTGATGCGGCGGTGCCGCGGGGTGGGAGGAAGAAGCGTGATTGAGATACGCAGAGCGCAACTGAGCTTCGGCGACGGCGGGAGAAGTGAGCGATCTCCGCGAAGGTTGGATGACGCATGCCGACCGGGTTCTCGCGGATGAACAGATCGTAGGCGCGGTATACGAGGCGCTGGCGAGACGGTATCCCAAGAGCCGCAGTCGTGGCCGGCTGGGCGCGCCGGCCGAAGTGGTGTTGCGATTGTTGATCCTCAAGCACGTTCGCAACTGGAGCTATCAGGTGCTGGAGCGCGAAGTGCGCGCCAATCTGGTGTATCGCGACTTCTCCCGGGTGGGCGGCGGCAAGACGCCGGACGCGAAGACGATGGGGCGCTGGGGCTTGGCTGTGGATCCGGAGACAATCAAGCAGATCCACGACCGGATTGTGCAAGTCGCGCAGGAACAAGGGGTGACGCAGGGACGCAGGATGCGCGTGGATACGACGGTGGTGGAGACCAACATCCACTACCCGACCGACAGCACGTTGCTGGGCGACGGGGTTAGAGTGTTGATCCGCACAATGAAGAAGGTCACCAAGATCGTGGGCACGGCCGGAACCAAACTGCGTGATCGAACGCGAAGCGTAAAACTGCGCCTGCTCGATGTCTCGCGAACCGCGCGTGCCAAAGGACCGCTCAATCACGAGAAGCTCAAGCAAGGCTACCGGCGGCTGTTGAACTCGACGAGCCGTGTGGTGGGGCAAGCGAAGCGCTTCTCCTATGAGATCTCCGCGGGCGTGAAGCGGGCCAGGGGCATCTTGAAACGGCTGGTGCGGATTCCGATGATCTCGCCCGGGTGTACCGATTTGATCTCGCCCGGGATTCCGAGATGATCTCGCCCACCATTCCGATTTGATGTCGCCCGGGGCGCGAGGCGTTCTGGCTGTCAGTTTTCTGGCATCGGGCAAGCCGCGGGGTCAACCTTGAATCGCGGCTTGAGGGTCTTCTTCGTCTGCTGTTCTGTGGGCATGTGGGCAACGCGCTTGCGTTGTCCAAGCGCAGCGGCATGTCCACAGCGCCACTTGCTCAGGCCTTTCGGCTGGGTTTGCGGGTTCGCCGCATGCTCTCGCCGTTCAGATCGATCCGGTGGGCGTTATGGACCAGGCGATCGAGGACGGCGTCGGCGTAGGTGGGGTCGCCGATCAGCGCGTGCCATTGGTCGACGGGGAGCTGGCTGGTGACGATGGTGGAGCGGCGGCCGTAGCGATCCTCAAGGATCTCCAGGAGGTCGTGGCGGGCTGCTGCGTCGAGCGGCTCGAGGCCCCAGTCGTCGAGGATGAGGAGATCGACACGGCCCAGCGCACGCAGCAGACGGGGATGGCGGCCGTCGCCGCGCGCCAAAGCGAGATCGCTGAACAGCCGCGGGACGCGCTGATAAAGCACGGAGCGATTGTCGCGGCAGGCCTTGTTGCCGAGCGCCGAGGCGATCCAGCTCTTGCCAACACCGGAGGGCCCGCAGATCAGCAGGTTGGCGTGGTCATCGATCCATTGGCCTTCGACCAGCATCGTCAGGAGGCTGCGGTCGAGGCCGCGCGGGGTGCGGTAGTCGATGTCCTCGACGCAGGCCTGCTGGCGCAGCTTGGCATATTGCAGCCGCTTCGACAGCCGCTTGTCGCGTCGCAGTGACGCTTCGCGTTCGAGCAGGAGCGCGAGCCATTCGGCGTGGCCGAGGCTCGTGGCGTCGCCGCCGGCTTCGATGTCGGCGAAGGCCTTGGCCATGCCGTGAAGGCCGAGTGCGTGGAGCTGATCGAGGGTCGGATGGGTGAGCAAGATGGGATCTCCTAATTGTAGTAGCGCGGCCCGCGGATGTTGGAATGCAGGATCGGCGCGTCATCCGCGGAGCGCCTGGGGGAAGGACGCCGATCGAGATTGTTGGCGAGGATCGACTTGACCGAGCCGTAGGTGCGCGCGCCGATCTCGATCGCCCGCATGGCGGCGGCATCGAGCCGCTCTTGCCCGTAGGATCGAGCGAGCCGGATGATGCCGAGACAGGCGCGGAAGCCCTGTTCCGGATGCGCGCGCTCGTCGAGGATCAGATCGCACAGCGCCGCGGTGGCCGGCCCGATCGCGGCGGCCTCCTTGCGGATGCGCTCGATGGTCCAGCCGGCATGGCGCCGATGACTGGATGCCATATGCTCCGGCACGGTCGTGTGCTTGTGGTTGCCGCTCATGCGCTGATGCGCGGCGATCCGCTCGCCCTTGTGGAAAATCTCGACGGTGCGGGCGGTGAAGCGCACCTCGACCTCGGCGCGGACGAAGCGATGCGGGACGCTGTAGTAATGCGCCTCGACCTCGACGTGATAGTCGATGCTGACCCGGCAGATCCGCCACTCGGCGAACACATAAGGGCTCTCCGGCAAGGCCTGGAGTGCCGGCCGGTCGATCTCCTCCAATAGCTTGCGACGGGTCACGCCGAGCCGCCGGATCGGCCGCTCCTCGTTGAGCCGGGTCAGCAACTCGGCGATCGCCGCGTTGACCTCGGCGAGGCTGTAGAACGTGCGGTGGCGCAGCCGCCCGAGCAGCCAGCGCTCGACCATGAGGACCGCCTGTTCGACCTTCGCCTTGTCCCGTGGCCGTCGCGGCCTCGCCGGCAGGATGGCGGTGCCGTAATGCGCCGCCATGTCGGCGTAGCTGCGGTTGATCCGCGGATCGTAGAGGCAGGCCTTGATCACCGCCACTTTGGTGTTGTCCGGCACCAGCAGCGCCGGCACGCCGCCGATCGCCTCGAAGGCGCCGACGTGGCCGCTGATCCAGTCGGCGAGCCCCTGCGTCCAAGTCGCCTGTGCATAGGTGAAGCTCGACGCGCCGAGCACCGCGACGAAGATCTGCGCGGTGCGCCGCTCGCCGGTGAGCCGGTCGATCACCACCGGCACGCCGTCGCCCGCATAGTCGACGAACAGCTTGTCGCCGGCTGCATGCGACTGGCGCATCGTCACCGACAACCGGCCTTCCCAGGCGCGGTAAAGCTCGCAGAACCGCGAATAGCGATACCCGCCGGGCTCGCTTGCGATGTACTCCTCCCACAGGATCGACAGCGTCACGTGCTTGCGCTTGAGCTCGCGATGCACCGACGCCCAGTCCGGCTCGGCGAGACGTCGCTGGCCGCGCCGGGTGCCAGGACCGGCTCCCGCTGCCGCGAACAGCCGCGCTTCCAGCACCGTGTCGGTGACGTCATCGGGCAACGGCCAGGTCAGCCCCGATGCCTCGAACCGCCGGATCGTCAGCCGCACCGTCGAGGGCGCCGCCCCGACCCGCCGCGCGATCTCGCGGGTCGGCATCCCGGCCGACTTCAATCTGATCACATCGCGCACATGGCGCATCGCAAGCCTCTCCGTCGGCATCCTGGTCCCCCCTTGCAAAGCCGAAAGGCGGGACCGTAGCGGAGCCAGAAGAGGCCTCGTCACCCCGGGCGACATCATCCCGGAATGGTGGGCGAGATCATCTCGGAATGGCGGGCGACGTCAAATCGGAACGGTGGGCGAGATCATTCCGGAATCGTGGGCGACATCGAGCGGAATCAGCAACGGCTGGCGCTGCAAGGCTTGCGGCAGGAGCTGGAAACGATGATACCGCTCGTGCGGCAGGTGATGCGGCAGACACGGGAACGCATCTTCCGCGGCAACACGCGGGCAGAGGACAAGCTCTTCAGCGTGTTCGAGCCCTCGACCGAGATCATTCGCAAGGGCAAGGCCGGCAAGCCCAACGAGTTCGGCAAGATGGTCAAGCTGCAGGAAGCCGAAAACCAGATCGTGATCGACTACGAAGTCTATGATCGGCGGCCGAGCGATTCGGACCTGTTGGTTCCGGCCATCGAAATCCACCAAGCCAAGCTCGGCCGCACTCCACGTCTGGTCGCGGCAGACGCCGGGTTCTACTCCGCCAGGAATGAAGCCGCGGCAAAGGCGAGCGGCGTCAAACGCGTCTGCATCCCCAATCGCTCCACCAAAAGCGTCGCGCGCAAGCGCGAGCAGAAGAAGCGGTGGTTCCGCAACGGCCAGAAATGGCGGACCGGATGCGAGGGGCGCATCAGCGTGGCCAAACGGCGGCACGGGCTCGATCGCTGCCGCTACAAAGGCAGCACCGGAATGAAGCGCTGGGTCGGGCTCGGCGTTGTCGCCGACAACCTCATGAGCATCGGTCGCGTGATGGAAGAACGGTCACCAAAAACGTAGCCCACTTCCAGCGCAATCCTGGCATCGCATCGCCCCGCCCCCCGGCGGGGCTTCTCGTTGTCTGCGTGGTTGACCCGCGCCCGTCAGAGCAGCGATTTTTGCGCCGGAAAGTAGTTAGCCCACGATTGCAGCGAAGCGCCGCATATTTCGTTTCGGTGGAGAGTTTCGGCACAAAATCCCCGATTCCAGAGGAATCCGGCATTCAGCATAGTCTATACATATTGGCGTTATTGGAGACCCCCCCGCGCTCTCCCGGACCGGCGTATCTGTGACATCTCAGGCCCCACGCTCTCTCGGAATACTGGACCTCGAACGCGGGCTGCCTCCCGGCGTGGAGCGGCCGATACTGCCAGGCTCGCTGATCAATCCAACTACCTTCGATTTCCCGATCATATTGGAGACTGTCGCAGGGGCTTGGACGGATATCGTCCTCCCTGGCAACCCATCGCTTGAGCCGGCTTGCATCGCAGCCGCCCGGCGGTTGATTGATCAAGGCGCCGTCGCAATAACCGCAAACTGCGGCTTCTTTATCCGACACCAACCGGCCGTCGCCGCGGCAGTGAATGTCCCCGTGGCGCTGTCGAGCCTTCTCTTGATACCTAACTTACTTCGTCAGCTGCCGCCCGCGGCTAAACTTGCAGTCCTGACGGCTGACTCGCGGCATTGCGGCGAGGACATGCTCGGAGTAGAGGATCCGGTCGAGCGCGCAAGAATCGTCGTAGACGGCATTGAAGGTGGTAAGTACTTGGAGGATGCGATGAAGCGTCCCTTACCACCGCCTGACGTTGACGCTCTTCAGACGGATGTCATGGCCTGCGTTGCGCGAGTTCATGGCGCGCATCCGGACGTTGCAGCCATTCTGTGCGAATGCACGGCGTTCCCGTTAGTCGCCCCGTTGATGCGGCGTGCCACCAAACTGCCCGTCTACGACATCACGAACCTTTCGCGATTGATGATGGCATCGATTGCCTAAGGGCTGTTGTGTGTCGGCAGTAGTCATCGGCCCGAACACGGCGCGGGCTGCCCGGCACCCATACTCACGCAGAGGCGCCGCCTGGCAATAACGTTCATGCCTAGTAAACGGCTAGGCTTGAGCTAAATCCGCAGCCCGCTTGGCGGCGGTAAGAACGGGGCGGCCGAGCGAGCGATCAATCGACTACTCGTCTCAGCGCCTCTTAACCTGAATATCTGACCGGCTACAATGCCGACTCATTCAACATCGAGCCAGGTATGTGCCTTTGCCGACAACCTGGCGGGAGGTGTACCTCGCCCAAACGGGAAATTTTTCCGGCGGTGGCGCCGGCGTCCCTCGCGGCGGTGTAAAGGGCTTGAAAGCTCCACGTTCTGTCCGTATACGCGGAATTTCTTCCGCATGGGCCTCTATATCGATGAATTCCGTTTCTGTGGACCGGTAACATTCATGTGCTCCAGTATTCCAGGCAGGCCGGTGGGGTCCGCGCGATCTGGCGAGCACGCCGAACTCATAATCTTCGCGATTTCAGCAACAAGCAGACCGACGGAGCCAAGACAATGGCAATTGGCAAAGCACCGCAGGCGTTTCCCAGGTCAGAGTACCTTCGCCGCCTTGCCCTAGTTAAATCAGAAATGGCGCGGCGCAACGTTGATGCGCTTGTCATCAACAGTTGGGCCAACATCACTTACCTGACCGGTAATTTCACCCGGATGCTTGCCATGCACGCGCTTGTGGTTTCAACCCGCGAAGAGGAGCCGACCCTCATCGTACGTCGCATGTGTGCGCCCGGAGCCTTTCATCAATCGTTCCTGTCGCATGACAAGGTGATCGGTTACTCGGAAAGCTACGTCGGAAAGCACGACAGAGATGGCTTTGACGCGGTGATCGATTTTATCCACGACCTCGGTGTTGCAAGCCGGGGAATAGGCTTAGAACTGGGCAACCTGACCGCGCAGGCGGCAGAGAAGTTCAAAGCACGATTGCCGAATGCGGATATCGTAGACTGCACTAAAGCTGTAGACTGGATCCGGGGAGTTAAGTCCGATCTGGAGGTGGAGGTGATGCGGCAAGCTGCTGCCCTCGCTGATGCCGCTGTCATGCGGGCGGCCGAAGTAATTCGGCCTGGCGTGCGGGAAGCCGACGCCGCGGTCGAGATCATGACCGCGCAGGTTCGCGGTGCAGCAGGCGTGCCACCCGCGACGGGACTGCGCCCGCTCTTGATGAAATCCTCGCCGCGCGTCTGCACGCCCCACATTCTGTGGAGCGAGGACGTCTTTCGTGACGGCTCCCAGATCGATATGGAAGTGAGTGGCAATCGCCACCAGTATATGGCTGCGCTAATGCGCAGCTTTACGATTGGCGCTCCGTCCGACCGCCTGCTCCGCCTACATGAGGCGCATGCTGCCGGTATTGAAGCTGCGCTGAACGTCATCCGGCCCGGACGCACGTGCAGCGACGTCGCCGAAGTCGTCTATCGCGCGATCGAAAAACATGGGTTCAAGAAGGAGTCGCGTTGCGGCTACGCTATCGGTATTGAGAGTCAGACTTCGGCATGGATAGAGCCGACAGCAAGCTTCGGAATTGGTGACATAACAGAGCTAAAGCCGAACATGACCTTCCACTTGATGATGGGCAACTGGGTAGAAGAGGAGTTTGGTTATGAGATTAGCGAAACGATCTGCGTGACCGACTCCGGCGTTGAAGTGTTGACGCGTGCGCCACGTCAACTTTTCCAACTTTAGTTGGACGCGATCAAAGAAAGTGTGCCGACTGACCACGTCACGGATCAAAGCCTGCGGGATAATTCAAATGGTCAAAAAGGACATTGGGCATTCTAGAGCTCGAAAATGAGCCGATTAATAGCGAACTGCGGATTTGCGCACATATATCAGGCGGAGGTTGCCGCGGCAGGTTCAATCCCAATTGCACTCTCCAGCCTGCTGCTCGTGCCTTTTGTCGCCAAAACTCTTCCCCACGGAGGCAAAGTTGGAATCGTTACCTACGATGCCAACAAACTAAGAGAGGACCATTTTGTCGTCGCAGGGTGGTCAGCGTAAGCTGGTTGCGAGCGGCTTAGTACATGGCAGCGAGGACCGGACAGAGTTTAGTTTAAGGTTGAGTGCATTGAAACGCTGTGAAAGGGGAGGTTACTGCGATGGCCTTTACGCTCTACGACGCAAGCGTTGCGAATTACCTGCAGATCCTCGGGGCGGTCGGCGGTGTCCTCGAGAAGGGCGCCGCGCATTTTCGCGAGAAGGGTGTCGATCTCGCCGACATTATCGATGCGCGACTTGCACCCGACATGCTGCCGCTGACTTTCCAGATCGCGTCAGTCACCCATCACTCGCGTGGTGCGATCGACGCTGCGAAGAACGGTGTGTTCGTTCCGCCGAAAGCGCCGCCCGGCATCGACTATGCAGGCCTGCAGGCGCAGGTGAAGGACGCGCGCGACGAACTTGCGGCGCTGACACCCGAGGCCGTGAACGGCCTCATCGGCCGTGAGGTCACGTTCAAGCTCAGCGACCGCGCGCTGCCGTTCACGGCGGAGGGTTTCCTGATGTCGTTCTCGCTGCCGAACTTCTTCTTCCACGCCACCACGGCCTACGACATCCTGCGACACAAGGGCGTGCCGCTCGGCAAGCGCGATTTCATGGGGCGGCTGAAGCTGAAGACGTGAGGTGGTTGTCGGGGTGCATCTGCCAATTCTAAGATGGCACAAACTTATTTTCGGGTGTGCCTTCGCTGCTCATAGCGGGTGCCGTCATGATGCGGCTGGTCAAGGGCAAGCGCGGCCGGCTCGTTGGCGGTTACACTTACTACGGCAAGCGGCACAGGATCGTGACAGGGCAAGAGTCGAGAGCGCGATCTTTCGCCCGTTCGCGCGGAAGGTGGAGCGGAATAGGGATAATCCCGATGGCAGAAATCCTTTAAGTGCTCCGCCGCCGAACCTGTCAAAATCGTTTGACGCCGTGTACTGCTTCGCATTAGCAGGCGCCACATGAGCTTCATTCTGGTGAGCGGAAGGACGCCCGGTCCGAAGACATTCTGCATGCGTTACTGCGAGACGGCCGTTGCAAACTATCCAACGAGATCGGCACCGGCTTCAGTGGGCGGGTGCTTGGACCGGCCGGCACGCAGAAGAGCAGTGACGGCAAGCCTATTACGCACACAAGAAACAGTCCGGGATTCGGTAAGATCTGGGGTTGCTTGCTACGCACTCTGCGGAATCTGTTGGGCGGTTAGCGGAAGATCTCTCGCGGAAGGAAGCGGCCCGCAGGCTTGCTAAGGCCACATCGTCGGAGCGCTGGTCAACGCCGTCCGGCCAACTTGCTTGACCGTGCGATTGCATACGCGTCCGTCGCAATGCGGCCCAATGCGGTCGGCGAGACGCGCGATGACGGCTAGGTCGAGCTCTTTTTCGAATTGAATGGCCAGCCGCGGGTGATCACAGTTCCTGATCGGGCTGCGGCAGCCGGCGGCCAAGTGCGTCGGAAGGCGGAGAGTGGCAATGCCGCCCACATCGCCGCGCCCATGCCCGGCGATGCTTCTCTGAGTTCGCGAGGTAAGTTGTAACCGTCCGGTGATGCTTTCAATTACCCATAACTGTGACCACTCGGGCTGATCCGCTGATCGGCGAGATCTTGAATCGAAAGAATCACTTGTGATTCCTTTCTGAGCACCTGATTCGCGAGGGGGTGCTCTATGGGGCAGACATTAAGGGATCGACCGGCAAAAGGCTGTTTGCGATCCCTGGAGGGCGAATGTTGGATTGATCGAGAGAGTAGTGGATGCGAGTTTAGGGACGCGCGGCTCGGCGACAGATTCCGCAAACTGCTCACGCAGATTGGAAGCGCCATGGGACAAAGCATTCCGCTCGTCTGCCAGGATTGGGCGAATACCAAGGCAGCCTACCGCTTCTTCTCTAATGACCGGGTCAGCGAAGCGGACATTCTGGCCGGCCATTTCCAATCGACACGTGATCGTGCCGCCGCCACTGAAGGTCTCGTTCTTGTGCTACACGATACAACCGAGTTCAGCTATCAACGCGAGAAGTCAGAAGCGATCGGCATCACCAAGAGCATCAACAGTGGACGGGATAAGGCGGGTCGCCTCAGATCGCACACGGTTTGCGGCATCCTGATGCATTCGAGCCTCGCGGTTACAATCGAGGGGGGGCCGCTGGGGTTGGCGGCCGTTAAGTTCTGGACCCGGAAGAAATTCAAGGGGACGGCAGCGCTTAAAAAGAAGATCAATCCGACCCGGATTCCCATCGAGAAAAAAGGAAAGCGTCCGGTGGTTGGAAAATCTCAAGCAGTCTACGCAACTGTTGGATCATCCGGGACGATGCATCCATATCGGTGATCGCGAGAGTGACATCCACGAGCTTTTCTGCGCAGCACAGGAGATCGGAACTCATTTCCTGATCAGGACCTGCGTCGACCGCTTGGCTGGAGACGGGGATCACACGATCGCCGACGAAATGGACGAGGTCGCCGAAGGGCTCCATCGCATCGAAGTCAGAGACAGCAACGGCGATCGCTACCAGGCCGTTCTTGAGATCAGGTATCGCAAGATACGCGTCCTGCCGCCGATCGGAAAGCAGAAGCGCTATCCCGCTCTGACCCTGACGGTGATCCATGCCGAAGAGCGCGGGACGCCGAAAAACAGAAAGAAGATCGATTGGAAGCTGGTCACCGACCTGCCTGTTGGTTCCCGCACCGACGCCATTGAGAAGCTCGAATGGGTATGGCTTGAGATGGAAGATCGAGGTGTTCCACAAGATCCTCAAATCGGGCTGCAAAGCTGAGGAGTCGAAGCTCAGGACCGCCCAGCGTCTGACCAACCTGATCTCGCTCTTTTGCATCCTGAGTTGGCGGGTCTTCTGGATGACGATGCTCAACCGTTCCGTCCCAGACGCGCCGCCAACCCTCGCGTTGACTGCGACTGAAATCGGCGTGCTCGATCGCCTCGTCAACGACAAACCAAAAGCAAGACAGAAAACGTTCTCGCACTATCTGATCAAGATCGCCCGGCTCGGCGGTTATCTCGCCCGCGCCAGCGATCCGCCGCCCGGCAATACCGTTATGTGGCGCGGGCTGTCACGCCTCACCGACATCGCGCTGGGCGCCATGGTCGGAGGAGAATTTGTGGGTAATTGAAAGCATCACCGGAGGCTTACGGTAAGTTTCTAGTTTCTTCGCTCTTAAGAGCCGAAAAGAGCTGCTGCAAGGCAGCACACCTAGACCGTACAACGAAGCACGTCGACGATCGGCAGGCACTCTGCGGCCGGGTAACGGCGTCTTGCGTTAGGGGGCAAGAACGCCGGTAAAGGTCTTTTTCTGAACTCGCGCGCTCAGTTTCACAAATCCAGTTGAATGTTATTCACCACGCCCGCAGCGGTATGGACGCAAAGCTGAGGCGCCCCTTTGACCTCGCAAGCGCTGGCGCCGCGAAGCGCTGATGCTGTGCACAGTTCATCCCCAAACAGTTGGAATCCGCCGGAAGGCGGGCCGAAACGCGGGATTTCATCGTCCATTCGCCGCTCCTTGCACCAATCAAGCTAGAATTCAGGTTACATTTGGCATATCCGGCGAAGCACTATAGCGGGCTCGGTGCTGGGACGGGACCCGCACCGGGGTGCTGTATCGTTGTCCGGGTCACTGGCGAGATTGTAAGAACGGGAAGAGGACATAGGGCCCAGTTGCTAGCGACGGGACCCTTTATATGTCCACATGCAAGCAATGGGTCCGATGAGTAGCCTCACCAAGCTATCTCGATCGCTCCCTCAGGAATTCATCATGAATGCTGTCCGAATTGACGGAAAGGTCATCGCAGAAGCTCTTCGAGCTCGCGTCGCGCGCGACGTGGCCTTGCTCCAGGCCGAATGCAATGTGACCCCCGGCTTGGCCGTCGTGCTCGTCGGAAAGGACCCTGCCAGTTCCGTTTACGTGAAGACGAAAGCCAGGCAAGCGCAGGAAGTAGGTTTCAAGTCTAAGCAGTTCTTGTTGCCAAGCAACGTCGGGCAAGCTGAGCTATTGGAACTGATCGAGGAGCTTAACGCTGACGACTCCATCGATGGTATTCTCGTTCAGCTTCCGTTGCCGGTGCACATTGACCGTTGGCGCGTGCTGGAGGCCATCGATCCAGCGAAGGATGTGGACGGGTTTCATCCCTACAATGTCGGAAGGTTGGCAGCGGGTCGACCTGCTCTTGCTCCTTGCACTCCGCTTGGCGTTGTCCATCTCATCAACACGGTTGTGAGTGACTTGAACGGATTTGACGTCGTCGTGATTGGTCGCTCGAATATCGTCGGAAAACCTCTCGCAACTCTCCTCGGTGATGCTGGATGCACCGTGACCGGTGCGCAGCTCCAGACGAGAAACCTGCCGGAGCTTTGTCGAAGGGCCGACATCGTGGTCGCTGCGGCCGGTTGCGCTGGGCTGGTTCGAGGCGATTGGCTCAAGCCAGGCACAATTGTCATTGATGTCGGTATCAATCGCGCGGTTGATTCGACCGGGACTGCCAAGATAGTTGGAGATGTAGCTTTTGCTGAAGCGAGCAAGCGTGCGAGCTATATAACCCCGGTCCCTGGCGGTGTCGGACCAATGACTGTCGCTTACTTGCTTGCGAATACCCTTAGTGCCGCAATTTCTCGACGAGATCTGTCGCTGGCGATGAATCCCGAGGACCGCCACATTTTTCGACCGCGCGTGCCAAGCCGGACCCTTCGGGTCAATCTACAGCATGAAGGTTAGAAGCCGTCTGGAGGTTACCGCCATCTGGCGGGTCCTCCTAGTGTTGGACAAGTGCTGCTGCCCGTCATTGGCGACGCGGCAATGCCAGCGTAGCGGTCAACGCGTCACAAGCAGAAGAATGCACAAATGTTCGTCGTCGGCGCGTTTGCGCCGTGGCTGGACACCAACGACAATGGCCTTTTTCAATCGAAAGCACTCGCGCGCACGGCCGTCAAACAACAACAAATCGGCGGGTGTGTGACGAACGCTTGATCCTATTTTGCTGAGATTGCCGGATCACGACGGCTGCGGCCGCGGCCCCTCGACCTAAGTCACTCCCGCACCCGTTGTCTCAACCTGGCCAATGGAAAACGACGTGTCTTGCTAATTACAGGGCCTCTCTAGCACTCCGGCCGACCTCATAGACAAGGACCAGACCATGACCGACGCACAAGCTCCTGCTGCTCCCCGGTGACGGCATTGGCCCCGAAGTGATGGCCGAGGTGAAGCGGCTGATCGATTGGCTCAATGCACCCGGCATTGCCAAGTTCGAGACCGACAGCGGGCTCGTCGGCGGCGCCGCCTATGATCGATCTCCGGGCATGGCCAAAGCCAAGGACGCCGATGTCGTGATTTTTGGTGCGGTCGGTGGCCCCCAATGGGAGCCGTGCCTTATGAGGTTCGGCCGGAGGCCGACCTGCTGCGGCTGCGCAAGGATCTCGCCCTGTTTGCCAATCTGCGCCCCGCCGTGTGCTATCCGGCGCTTACGGACGTCTCGACCCTGAAGCGCGCAGCTGTCGAAGGGCTCGACATTATGATCGTGCGCGAGCTCACCGGCGGCGTGTATTTCGGCGAGCCGAAGACCATCACCGATCTCGGCAACGGCCAGAAGCGCGACCATCGACACCCAGGTCTACGACACCTACGAGGTCGAGCGCATCGCCCCGGTCGCCTTTGATCTGGCCAAGAAGCGCCGCAACAAGGTGACGTCAATGGAAAAGCGCAACGTCATGAAATCCGGCGTGCTCTGGAATGAGATCGTGATCCAGGTCCACAAGCGCGAATATCCCGACGTCACACTCGAGCATCAGCTCGCCGATTCCGGCGGCATGATGCTGGTGAAATGGCCGAAGCAGTTTGACGTCATCGTCACCGACAATCTGTTCGGCGACATGCTCTCCGACATCGCGGCTATGCTAACCGGCTCGCTCGGCATGCTGCCCTCGGCCTCCCTCGGCGAGGTCGATGTCAAGAGCAAGAAGCGCAAAGCGCTGTATGAGCCGGTGCACGGCTCGGCGCCCGACATTGTCGGCAAGTGCCTCGCCAATCCGATCGCGATGATCCCGTCGTTCGGATGGCGCTGCGTCACTCCTTTGATATGGGCGCGCGCCCGACAAGCTCGACGCCGCGATCGCGGCAGTGCTGGCGAGCGGCCTCCGTACGGCCGATATGAAGTCGCAAGGTACGACCGCGGCCTCGACCACTCAGATGGGCGAAGCGATCTAAGGGAATTGCAGAGGCTGCACGCATAACTGCTGCGCCCCTCATTCCCCGACACGAAGCATCCATCGAATTGGACTGGAATCCCGAGGTCTTGTTGCATCGCGCAATCCTGGAAGCGTGGAGGGTCGCGGGCAGCACTTTGACGGTGCAGGAACGCACACGGCCCGGCGATGCCCGGCCATATTTTATATTTCACGTCAGCCTCACAATCGAGCACGTAAAACCTTCAAGCTTGGGGGATCGTGCGCAGAATTTCGGCGTTGGTGGGCCTACATTAAACAAATTCAGATCCAGCCGCCGATAATATGCCGAGGCATACAGCTTCGGGCTGGCGAGGTTACGGAACGAGCGTGTGTAGGAGGGGATCGAAATTTGTATGCTTCCGTACACGTCGCGCGCTCCATCGCGCATGATGCGGTGGTCAGTAGCCTCGGGCGCAAGTATGGCGCCAAGGGCCCCACCTTGCGCGAATAGCTCATTGCATCCGCGGCGGAAACGGCACCAATTTCGAGTGTGGCGTGACGCGCCAGCCGACCAATCTCGCCACTCAACATCCCGATCGCGGGTGGCAAAGCGCTGCTCTTTTCCTGCATCGCGCCGCCCGATGGTGGGCGCGTGCTCAGCCAAACGAAGTCGATGCCAACGCGAACGCAACGACATTCATGACCTGACCCTGGTCTGCATCTACTTTACCTCCCGCCAGCCATTGTTGAGTTCTCGAATGCAAAGCAAGCTGCCCTCCCATGCGGAATACGTCATCGTCGGCGGTGGCATCATCGGTCTATCGACTGCCTTTCATCTCACGCGCCTTGGGCATCACGACGTTCTCCTGCTTGAGCGTGACCAGCTCACCTGCGGGACCACATGGCACGCGGCGGGATTGGTGACCCAGCTTCGAGCCAACGAGAACATGGCAAAGTTGGCCCAATACACCGCGGGATTATTTCATGAACTCGAGAACCTGACGGGTCAGTCCACAGGCTTCCGGCAATCCGGGTCTATCACCATCGCGGCCACACCTGCGCGACTTGAGGAGTTGAAGCGGGGCGCGTCGATGGGGCGCTCCTTTGGCCTAGAAGTCGAGATGATCGACGCCGCTGAAGCCAAGAGACGTGTGCCTTTGCTCGATGTGGCCGATGTTATTGGCGCAGCGTGGATCCCGTCTGATGGCATGACCAGCCCGGTGGATACGGCACGCGCTTTCGCGGCCGGCGCTCGGCAGGGCGGAGCCGAAATCCTCGAGCGCACTCCAGTGACCCGTATCATTGTCGAAAAGGGGCGCATCGCCGGCGTCGAGACCGCGGAAGGCGTCGTGCGTGCCGAAAAGGTTGTCATCTGCACAGGAATGTGGACGCGGACCTTGGCTGCCGAGCTCAATTGGACGGTACCGCTGCAGGCGGCAGAGCATTTCTATGTCGTGACAGAAGCTATCGCCGATTTGCCGTCTGATCTTCCGACCATTCGCGATATGGATGCGCATTTCTACGCAAAGCCGGACGCAGGCAAATTGCTGGTCGGGTTTTTCGAGACCCGCGGCAAACCATGGGGCATGGATGGGATTCCGCACGACTTCAGCTTTGATTCCCTGCCAGATGACTTTGAGCACATCGAGCCTTATCTCATCAATGCAATGCGGCGCATTCCGGCGCTGGAGAATGTCGGACTGCAGCTAAACTTCAACGGGCCGGAGAGTTTTACGCCGGACAATCGATTCCTGTTAGGACCTGCACCGGACATTGCGAACCTCTATGTCGCTGCCGGGTTCAATTCGTGCGGCATCGAATCCTCTGGTGGCGCTGGCAAAGTGATGGCCGAGTGGATGTCGACGGGCGTCCCCGCCAGTGACTATTGGGAAATGGACGTACGGCGAGCCATGCCGTTCCAGCGCAATCGGCGATATTTGCGCGATCGAACGGGTGAGGCAGTTGGCAATCTTTGGGCCCTGCATTGGCCTCACAAGTCACCCGAGACGGCGCGGGACGTGCGCGTGTCACCGCTGCACGATCGGCTTGCCGCGGCTGGCGCGAACTTCGGCGAGGCCGCGGGGTGGGAACGGGCGCAATGGTTTGGTGGTGCTGAGGCGCCGACCAGCACCCACGCCACATTTGGTCGCGACGATTGGTTTAAGGCAAGCGGTGCGGAACACGAGGCCACTCGGTCTGGGGTCACGCTGTTTGATCAGACGTCCTTCGCGCATCTGCTGGTGCAGGGGCGCGATGCCCTCGCTTTGCTTCAACGTCTGTCGACCAACAACGTCGATGTTCCCGTAGGCCGCATCGTGTACACGCCGTGGCTCAACGAGCGAGGCGGCATGGAGTCCGACGTCACAATCGCACGAACGGGCGACGACGAGCTTCTGGTGGTTACGGCGGCCGTACAGCGCATCCGGGATCTCGCTTGGTTGCGAATGCACGCCAAGGGTGCGGGCCACGTGTTCGTTACCGACGTGTCGTCGGGATACGCTTGCCTCTCCGTCATGGGGCCGCGTTCCCGAGAGCTGCTCATGCGCGTGAGCCCGGCGGACTTTTCCGATGCCGCATTCCCCTTCGCGACGGCCCGGGAAATCGAGATTGGCTATGGTATGGCCTTCGCTTTCCGCATGACCTTCGTAGGGGAACTCGGATGGGAGCTGCACATCCCGGTCGAACAAGCGCTGGGTATCTATGATGCGCTGGTGGCTGCGGGACGCGATCTCAGCCTGCGTCACGCTGGCTACGTAGCATTGAACACGTTGCGCCTCGAGGCGGGATACCGCGACTGGGGCTCGGACGTCAGTGATGAAGACACGCCGCTCGAATCGGGATTGGGATTCACGGTCGCCTGGAAAAAGGCAGAGGATTTCATCGGGCGGACGGTCCTCGAATCACAGCGCGCGCTGGTTCCGCGCAGGCGCCTTGTTCAACTGGTAGCACCGAAGGCGGTGCCGCTCATGTTCGGAACAGAGCCTGTCTGGCGCAATGGATCACTCGTCGGCTACCTGCGTTCCGCGGGTTTCGGCCATACTTTGGGCTGCGGCGTTGGGATGGGGTATGTGCACTCCGAGACCGGGGTGAGTGCCGAATGGCTGGCTCAAGGCACCTTTGAGATTGAGATCGCGGGCGAAAGACACGCAGCGATCGCATCTCTTCGCCCCTTCTACGATTTAAACCGCACGCGTGTGAAGGGCGAGTGGCGCAAGGCCGAAGACCTCATTGCCCCGGAGCTGCTGCTAGCACGCTCTAAGGAATGATCTTTATCTCCATTTTTTTTCCACCCAGTTTACTGAAGGGCCGCCGCTGCGTGTGTTTATTATGTCTGATCGTTCGATGATCCTCGTGTTGTCCTGCCCTGATCGTCCAGGCATCGTTTCGGCCGTCTCGAGTCGTCTGTTCGAGGCTGGTTGCAACATTCTCGACGCTCAGCAGTTCGACGATACCGAGACAGGTCACTTTTTCATGCGCGTCGTATTCGATCGCGGCGAGCGGGCGAAATCAGAGCCCGAAATCAGCGCATCAATCGCGGAGCTCGCGGAGCTTCTCGCGATGAAATTTACTCTGCGGCAGAGCTGTGCAAAGAAGCGTGTGATGCTGCTGGTCTCAAAATTCGATCACTGTCTGGCCGATCTGCTTTATCGCTGGCGCATCGGCGAACTGCCGATGGAGGTGACCGCCATCATTTCCAATCACGCCCGCGAACATTTGGCCTCCACCGATTTAGCCGAACTGCCATTTTACCACTTGCCTGTCACCAAGCAGACAAAGATGGAGCAAGAGTCCCGCATTTGGGAGCTCGTGCAGGAAACCCATACGGATGTCGTCGTCCTTGCGCGTTACATGCAGATTCTATCGGACGGTTTATCGGCCAAGTTGTCTGGGCGCTGCATTAACATCCATCACTCCTTCTTGCCAGGCTTCAAGGGCGCCAAGCCGTACCATCAGGCCCACGAGCGAGGCGTCAAGTTGATCGGCGCGACAGCACATTATGTGACCTCCGATCTCGACGAGGGCCCCATCATCGAGCAGGATGTCGAGCGGATCTCACATCGCGACACGCCGGAGGATCTGGTCCGCAAAGGCCGCGACATTGAACGCCGCGTACTCGCCCGCGCTGTGCGCCATCACCTCGAGGATCGCGTGGTGCTAAATGGAAGAAAAACGGTAGTCTTCAGTGGCTGAGCAGCACTGACTTGGCGGAGCAGAATTCCCCGGGACATGCGGCGCAGTGCTAAGCGCATATGTGTGCGTCGGTCATGAGCAGCTAGGTAAGTCCTGTGTTAACCGCGCGAGTCGGAGCAGACTCAAAATGAAAAAGGATCGATGAAGGTATTAGTGCCGGTAAAGCGGTGGTCGATTGCAACATCAAGGTCCGCGTCAAGAGCGATGGATCGGGCGTTGAACTCGCCAACGTCAAAATGTCGATGAACCCGTTCGATGAAATCGCGGTCGAGGAAGCGCTGCGCCTCAAGGAAGGCGGGAAGGTCACCGAGGTCATGGTGGTCTCCATTTGGTCCGGCGCAGGCGTCGGAAACGATCCGCACCGGTCTCGCCGTGGGCACCGATCGCGGCCTTCTGGTGAAGGCCGACGGCAATGTCGAACCGCTGGAAGAAGGTCGCCGAGGAAGAGCGGCGGGGGCCCGATCATCCTGGGCAAGCAGGCGATCGACGACGATTCGAACCAGACCGGCCAGATGCTGGCCGCGCTGTTGGGCTGGTCGCAGGCCATGCCTCGAAGGTCGAAGTTGAAGGCTCCGACTTCAAGGTCACACGCGAGGTCGACGGCGGCCTGCGGACTGTGAAGCTGAAAGGACCGGCGATCATCACCACCGACCTGCGGCTGAACGAGCCGCGTTATGCGTCGCTGCCCAACATCATGAAGGCGAAGAAAAAGCCGATCGACGACAAGAGCGCCGCCGATTACGGCGTCGATCTCACGCCGCATCTCGAAGTGCTCAAGACATCGGAACCGCCCGGCCGCAAGGGTGGCGTCAAGGTCAAGGACGTCGCTGAGCTCGTTTCCAAACTCAAGACCGAAGCCGGGGTTCTCTGATGACGACGCTATTGATTGCCGAACACGACAACGGGTCGATCAAGGATGCGACCAGCAAGACGGTGACGGCAGCCGCTGTGCTCGGCGCCGACGTGCAGGTGCTGGTCGCCGGCGAGAACGCCAAGGGTGCGGCCGATGCCGCAGCCAAGCTTGCCGGCGTCAAGAAGGTGCTGCTCGCGGACAATGCGGCCTATGCCCATGATCTCGCCGAGCCGCTGGCCGCGCTGCTCGTGTCGCTGGCCTCTGGTTATGATGCCTTCGTCGCGCCTGCGACCTCGCGCTTCAAGAACGTGATGCCGCACGTCGCCGCCCTGCTCGACGTGATGCAGGTGTCGGAGATCATCAAGGTGGTTTCGCCGGATACGTTCGAGCGGCCGGTCTACGCCGGCAACGCGATCCAGACGGTGAAGTCGAAGGACGCCAAGAAGGTCATCACGGTGCGGACCTCGACCTTTGCCGCTGCGGGTGAGGGCGGCAGTGCGCCGGTGCGACTGGCAGGTCGGCCAGACCGGCAAAGTGGTCGCACCGGAATTTTATGTCGCAATCGGTATCTCCGGCGCGATCCAGCATCTCGCCGGCATGAAGGTTTCCAAGGTGATCGTTGCGATCAACAAGGATGAAGACGCGCCGATCTTCCAGGTTGCCGATTACGGCCTGGTCGCGGATCTCTATCAGGCGGTTCCTGAACTGACCGAAGAACTCGGGAGGTAGGAGGAGTATCGGATGGGCAAGGCCGCCCCCGTGTCTTTTGCCCTTTTCTCCGGGACAATGCGTGCCGCTTACCAGCGCATGACGCGCGCGACCGATCGGTTGATCGGCGCCTTACTGATCGTCCTCTGGGTCAAGGTGGTCCTCGATGTGTCCTGAGCTCGACGATCGGCTGCGCCTCGCGTTGATGCAGGCGGCTGACCTCCTGACCGCGAGCCCCGAGTCGTTCACGGTTCTGTTCAGGCGCGGTGACCTCTGGGTTGAGCTGTTCGCCTCACGCTGGATCGACACCCAGCAGCCACACGAGCAGGACGAGATTTATACTGTAGTGGCCGGCACCGGCGTGTTCCCACCACGGCGTGGACCGCGTGCCGTTTGGCCCGGGCGACTTCCTGTTCGTACCGGCACGCGTGCGGCACGCCTTCGAGACGTTTAATTTAGCGCGGATCAACACTTGGGGGTCATCCTTTTCGGCCCTCAGGGCGGCTATGCGACGGCCGCCCCGCGCACGGACGCAAGCTCGGCTACTTGAGAGGAGCCGATCCTCATCCCGGCGTGCCCACGGCCGGCTCCTCGCGGCCAAGCTTTCGCTCTCGTAGAAAAATGTAGAGCCCTGCGGCGGTAATGATGGCAGCGCCCGCAAGCGTTGCCAGCGACGGCACGTCGCCGAAAACGACAAAGCCGAAGATCACGGCCCAGAAGATCTGCGAATACTGATAGGGCACCACGGCGCTCGCCGGCGCGAGTTTCAGCGAGCGGCTCACGCACAAGAGCGCACACACTGAGATCATCCCTGCCGCTACGAATAGCAGGAGGCTTCGCGGGGTCGGCGTGACCCATCCGATTGGTGCGAGCACCGCGCCCAGAAGGAACGTTCCAACAAATTGCGAGGTAACGATCACAACATCGGGAGTCCTTCGCAACTGCCGTGTGATCAGCATCAACCCGGCAAAAGAGAGGCTTCCGCAGAGAGCGATCAGTCCCGGCCAGCTGAAGCTCTGTACCGAGGGGGCCAGCGCGATCAGGACGCCGGCAAAGCCAACTAGAATCGCGCTCCAGCGCCGCCAACCGACCTGCTCTCGCAGTGCGATCGCTGATAAGGCGGTGACGAAGATCGGACATGCAAGATAATAGGTCACAACGTCGGCTAACGGCAGATACACCGTGGCGAGAAAGAACGAGGCGACTTCGGTCGTTGAAAGTACAACGCGAACAAATTGGAGGCGCGGCCGCTCGAGCTTTGCGAAATGCTCCTTATTCCGCCAGATCATGGGGGCGAGCAGTAGGAGTGCGGCGCATGCTCGCAACCACAGCAACTGACCAACCGAATAGGTTGAGACGATTAGTTTTCCAATCGCATCGCCACAGGAGAACACGAATACTGCCAGGAGCATCAGGCCAATGCCGGCCAAACGACTGGAGTGTTCGTCGCTAAGCGGCGAGATTCTTGTAACTATAAACATTTAAAGCGCCCGTTCTTCCAATTTTTCCGTTTTGCGCGCGCTAGCCCGCCTACAGGCCGACTGCTCCGGCCAGACGATCGACCGGCCATCAGTTGTTGGCCCGGTGCCTGGCCAGCCACGCCGACGGCTGGGTCAAGCCGAGCCAGGACTAAATCGGCAGCGGGAGAAACTCGCGATGGGATCACGCAAAGCTCCAAATAGCGATCATATGGAGTCAGATTCTACTAATGTGATGATTCCGCTCGCAGGAACGCTGCGCCTATTTGTTGGTTGCGAAGCTTTGCTGCGATCCAAGGATCGACAGAGTGAGGCACCACCTGAGTTGAGCGGATCCGGTCGGTCGGTATTGACATTTGAACCCGGGTAGCCCCGGGAGCTAATGAGAAAGGCGGGGGCGCTCGAAAGTAACGGCCGAGGCGTCGATGGTTAGCAACTTCCGATCGCCTCACGTAGTTTGAGCGCGTTGCGTTCGTCAGTGGCGTTAAAAGCGTCGCGCTTTGTGGGCAAGCGCAGGATTACTGCTAACCTGTGCGTCATATTGGTCAAATTCGGATCTGGCGCTCGGTAAACTTTACACGAGAACGCCACTTTCCAGTGACCGAAAAGGAACGAGAATGCGGGGAAGACAACCGGATTCTAGCAGGGTAAGCGTGGGCACCTCGTCGGCGGCTGAACTTGTCGCTCGTCCTAGCGCGTTCCCGTTGCTCTCGGTGGGAAGCAGTTCAGGCATCTAATGCGAAGCGAGCAGTTGCTGACTTGATACGAGCAGGGCAAGCGCGCTCTGTTGGGAATGATTGGGAGGTCGGGAGTCTATGCGCAGCGTTGAACTGTTCCGGGATTTGCAGAGCGAGGCAACTACGTGGCGGCGCTTACTCCATCAAAACCCCGAGCTTGACTACCGGCTACACAACACGGCGGGATTCGTAGCCGAGAAGCTGGCGTCGTTCGGTATCAATGACATCGAAACCGGGATAGCGGAAACCGGCATCGTGGCATTGATACAGGGCGAGGGCGGAGAAGGCCCGACTATCGGCTTGAGGGCGGACATGGACGCTCTGCCGATACTCGAAGAGTCAAACAAGCCATGGTCGTCGAAAACGCCTGGCAAGATGCACGGGTGTGGCCATGACGGTCACACAGCCATGCTGCTGGGTGCCGCAAAATACCTTGCCTCTACGCGTAAGTTCAAGGGCTCAGTTGCCTTGATCTTTCAGCCGGCGGAGGAAGTGCTACCATCGGGCGCGCTAAGTATGGTCCAGGAAGGAATAATGGACCGTTTTGGCATCTCGCAGGTTTTTGGCATGCACAATACTCCCGGCATAGAGGTCGGCAAATTCGGCATTTGCCATGGCCCAATTCTGGCATCGCTCGACGAGTTCGACATCGTTGTGGCCGGCAAGGGCGGCCACGCGGCCAGGCCGCACGAGGCTATCGATCCAATTGTTATTGCAGGACAGGTCATCGTCGGCCTGCAAACGTTGGTCTCGCGTAACACGAACCCGCTTGAGGCGCTCGTTGTTTCCATCACCAAGTTGAACGCAGGAACGTCCTACAACATCGTTCCCGCTCATGCCGAAATGGGAGGGACTGTCAGAACATTTTCACCGGCTCTGCGAGATTTCGCCGAACGACAGATCTTGGCTTCAGCCCAAGGTATCGCACGCGGATTGGGCGGTGATGTCGAGTTGAAGTACCGGCGAGATTGTCCCGTCACTTTCAACCACTCAGAGGAGACTGATCTCGCGATTAGGGTGGCCCGCAATCTCGTAGGGTCCGCCTCGGTGAACGACAAGATGAGTCCGCGGATCTCATCGGAGGACTTCGCTTACATGCTTCAGGCGCGGCCCGGCGCTATCATCTACATTGGAAACGGATCGACCGCGGCCTTACACAATCCCGCATATGACTTTAATGATGAAGCTCTACCTTACGGCATCGGGTATTGGGTTAACTTGGTCGAGACGGCGCTGGCTGCCGGAAATTAAGGTAGGTTGCGATTGCGTAAACCGCAGCTTTGATCAAAGTTCGACATTCGCGAGGAGTGTTCCTTCCCCCCGCTGGGGAGGTGCACTCCTCTTTTCGAACTGCGTCTGGGCCGGTCGCAATTAACTGATTGCCGTTGCACCTCCTCAGCACTATCGACACACTGATCACGACGCTCTCTCGGACTCTCGAACGCGAGCGACCCCCGCTGATGTCGAAGTTTCGATGTGCTATCCTTTCATGGAGGGCAAACTCGATGGGCGCCAAATGGAACGACGCTAGCTTTCGAACCGCGTTGCGCAAAGCGGTTCGAAGACCGAGTAAGTCTAGATGGCATTTCGGCAATACTCACCTCTTCATTCGCCGGGCCTGTTGCTCCCGGAAGAACACCGGCTCACGAGGCTTCATCGGCGTTGACAGCAAAGCTGTCCTGCCGCTCGATCGTTCCAAAGCTAGTGTCACTCCCGTGACTCGCTCGCGCCGACGCGAAGGCCTCTGACTGAAAGGCTTCACGTTCCGTCGATCAGACGCAGAATTTATGCTCTGCGAAGACTGATTTTTGTGAAGTTCGGTTGGAGCATCTTGAGATAGTCGGTGTTCTGGACGAGCAGCTCTCGGCCCGCTCAACCACAAAAGAGGGTGAAATTGTTCTCCAAGTGCCGAGAACAGTACCATCTTCATTGGGAGCAATAAAAGGGAGGAGATCGGGAAATGAAAAGGCGAACATTTCTAAAGTTCACGACAGCGGCTGTGGCCAGTGCTCTGGCTGCACCCCTATGTGCACGCTCAATCGAAAAGATTTGCTGGCGTTACGCTGCGCGTAAACGGATTCGGCGGCCTTTACGATAAAGCGCTTAGAAAATGCGTGGGCGCGCCGCTCGAGGAGAAATACGGGCTAAAGGTTCAATTCATCGCTGGTACTCAATCAGCTGGCCTCATCAAGCTCATCGCGAACAAAGACAATCTCCGTACGACCTCTTTCAAGCCGATAGCGCATATATGGTCGAACTCCTTAAGGCCGGCGTCATCGAAGAGATCTAGGCATCGGACGTTCCCAACCTCAAGCGGATCCTTCCCGGGTTCCGCGAATACGGCGACTACGGTGTGCCTTACAGCGTGGCGACCGTGATCCCCGTCTACAATTCAAAGTACATCAAGCAGCCCCTAACGACATACTCTGATATCGCCCGCTCCGATTTGGCAGGGCGCGTGGTCATTCCGACCCCCGTCCAGGACAGCATGAGCCTCTACCTTCTTCGTGGCCGACGAAAATGGTGGCTCGATCTCGAACATGGAGCCGGCGTTCCAGGTATTGGCGGCCGCGAAGCCGAATATCGTCGCGCTCGCGCAGTCAACCGTGGCGGAGTTGCAGATGTTTGAATCCGAAGAGGTCTACGCGGGCATGTTCTGGGACAGCCGGGCGCACGAATTGCGCACCAAGGGCTTTCCCATTGTGACCGTTATTCCACCTTAAGGCCTCTACTCCATCAGCACGTACTTCAACCTGATCAAGGGCATGAAGTATCCGGAAGCCGCACACGCCTTTGCGGAGCAGTTGCTCTCCGATGAGGATATGAGTGGTCTACCTCAGGCGCTTGGAATCGGAGTGACCACGGACGTCAAGTTGCCTGAGGAAATTCAAATGAGCCTTGTATACAACTCGCCGGAGCGCGTTGCTCTGAAAAAGGAAGTTGATTGGCAAAAGTGGATGGCAGACCGCAGTGCCCGAATCGAGCGGGGTCAACAAAATAATTCGAAGCTAGCTAGGTGCTTGTTACCCCACGTCCCTCCATCGCGCGTGTTTCGGAGGGGGGTCTAGATTTGCGCGCCGTTGAAGTATTTCCGGTATGTGGGAGCGAACGAACATTCATCAGTGCTCTATTCTCTCGGCATGGTGGGTGCCGGCTCAACTACGTCGTTGAGAGTTGGTCAGATCTTACAGTCGCGGCAACCCGGGTTGTTTAGGAGGCATAGAGTTGTCGCCACCTCATTCATTCGAGGAATCGGATCGATCGCACCACGCATGCCCGACGGCGCTGCTCTCCCCGGACACTTAGCGCGCTTGTCGTGCAAGTTTTGTCAGCAAACAGCGAGTGGTCGCAGGAGATTGTACCCGTCAGCCGGTGAGGCGTGTCCATGAGAACCGGCAAATCCGGGCTTACGAGGAAACGATGATGTTTAGAATTTGTCGCAGAGGGAAGGGGCTGCACCATATTTCGCTACCTTAGCGATGGCGGAGCGCCCCCTCGATAACGAGAGCCTTCCGCACACTGTTTCTGCGCGTTGAACCGCGACATTGCCGGAATACCGCGCGCTTCCAGGCGTAGAAGTGAATAAAGTGCGAGGTAGCGCTATAACATTGCCGTGCAGTGTGAAGCTTGCCGTCGTCACACCTAGCGAGATAACCGACAAGATCGTGAGCACTGCCGAGGCTCCAGCGGCAACTCCTCGATCAGCTAACGACAGAGACCGTAGTCCTGATCCTCGTGTCCCCGAGTGGATGACGCGGCTTCGAATCTATGTGGCAAATATCCGGAGATACATCCTATGGAAAAAATTCTGAACTTTGAGCGGGCTGAATTCGATGCGCGGGTTGCGGCCGTGAAAACGGAGATGGCCAAGCGTGGAATCGATATTTTTCTTGTCTCTGAACCCCCGAACCTGAATTATCTAACTGGCTACAACGCTTATTCCTTCTATACGCCGCAGATGGCGATCGTGGCGCTTAAGCACGCCGAGCCCATCTTTGTTACGCGGTTTATGGACACCACATCGGCAAAAATCACTACTTATCTGGCAGACGATAACATCAGAGGTATTCCGGACGAGTATATGAACTCGACCACCTTATCCGCGTACGACTTTATGGCCGGCGTTGTGAAGGAGCTCGGCGGTGAAAAGGCGAAAATCGGCGTGGAGATGGGGGGGTATTATTATTCTGCGCGCGCACATGCTGATCTTGTCCGAGCGCTACCGCTCGCTAACTTTGTAGACGCCGACCTGCTGGTCAATTGGATCCGCCTTGTAAAGAGTCAAGCCGAACTTTCTTTCATGCGCCAAGCTGGTTGTGTTGCCGACGCGATGGTCGAGCGGGCCGTGGACATCGCAGAGCCCGGTGTGCGTGAATGCGACGTTGCGGCGGCCGTCTATCACCAGCAGATTTCGGGCACGCCCGAATTCGGCGGAAGCTATGATTCCTCGTGCCTGCATCTCTGTGTCGGCGAACGCGCTCTCGCACCACACTCCGCGTGGACAGACAAGCCGCTGCCGGCTTCTACGATCATCAATTTCGAAGTTCACGGGCTTCGGCACCGCTATCAAGTCAATCTAAGTCGTACGATTTCCATCGGGAAGCCGTCACCAGCATACCAAAAATTCTCAGAGATCGCCATAGAAGCTCTGAATGCGGGGCTTGAGAGCGTCCGTCCCGGCCGCACCTGCTCGGAAGTTTTCGGCGCGTTTTCACAAGTACTCGCGCGTCACGGGATCCAGAAAAACGAGAGGATCGGCTATCCGACTGGAATCGGTTATCCGCCCTCTGTAGCAGAGCGCACTGCGAGTCTTCGCAAAGGAGACAAGACAGTACTGCAGCCGGGCATGTGCTTCCACATGATGACTGGCCTGTGGTTGGACGATAGAAGCATCACCATCACGCAGCCCTTTGCCGTCACTGAGGGCGGCCATGAGGATTTGACAACGACGCCGCGCATATTGTTCGTCAAATAGTCAAACGCACACGTTCGCAACATTAGCATTCTTTCACCGGCAGCAGTCCTGCTGCCGCGATTCAATCGGGGGTCATGGCGAATACTTCTGATCCGGACGTACTGTTGAGTAGATGAAAGTAAACGGCGGCATGACGCTTCAAGACTAGCGAATGAGCCGGCACTCTTGTCGACGTTGTACCTTTGAGAAGCCGATCTTTCGGGTATGGAGCTTGACGACCTCGCCATTTTGTTGTGCAGCGGCCGATTGTCTCCCGCGACCGATCTTCCCGCCTGGACTGCCAATGCTGCTATGCCGGAACGCAGTGGCCGGACCGGAATCGAAGTAAGCCCAAGCACGACCACGTCGAAGCAAACATTGCTTGTAGCAGCACCTTCACCATGTTAGCGATGGCGGCTCGCAAGCGCTCGGCAATGCGGGGCTAGTGTAGGCGCGCGTGATTCGGCGCCTGTGACGACGCCATATTGCGGATTCCGATGATCTCGCCGGGTTGTGCCGAGGATGATGCCGCCCGGGATTCCGAGATAATCCCACCATTCCGGAATGATCCAGTCGGGGCGTGGAGGCGTTCTGGGGGGCGTTTTCTCACACTGAGCAACCCGCATGGTCAATTGAGATCGCAACCAGACCTGCTGCTGTCTACTGGTATTGCTGTGGGCATGTGGTCAATGCGGTTGCGTCGTCCGAGCGCACCGGCATGTCCAAATCTTCCGGCTTCGCTGCGATCGGGTGCGCCGCAGGCTCTCGCCGGAAAGACCGAGCCGGTAGGCATTGTGGACGAGACAATCGAGCATGGCGTCTGCACAGATAGGATCGTCAATCAGAGCGTGCTATCGGTCTTACTGGGAGCTGGTTGGTGACGATGTTAGAACGGGCGGCCGTGGCGCAAACTTGAACATCTCGTTGCCCCGGAGCTGCTCACAGGACGCTAAGGGGTGATTTTTGGCTCTGTCTTCCTTCAACGCGGGGAGCTGCGCCGGTGGGTAACCTGCCATATCCGACCCTTCCATGATCCTATCAGAGCCGGAGTCATTGGTGTGCTGCTCATCGTGCAGCCTGGCAGCCACCAGTTCACCCCGTGGTCGTTGCTGATACTTCTTAATGCATGATTTTATGCCTCACGCGACCTCGCAATGCGCTCGGTGAGGAGGGAGATCCCGTCGCTGGCAGTAACCTCGTAGCGCCGCAGCAGTGACGATGTGCTTGGCGGCGTGGGCGATTGTCCAAGCTTGGCAATCGATCAACGTACGTCAATTCGGGCTGCTCGCCGCATCGAGCACCTTCTGGTCATGCGGCTACTTCTTGATCGCTGCGGCAATGCGTGCAGGGCAACTCGGCGTGGTCGCGCCGTTCAGATACTCTGCGCTGATCTACTCCTCTATCCTTGGCTATGTCATTTGGCATGACGTTCCAAATTCTCTGGCATGGAGCGGCATGACACTGATTGCTGTTTCGGGAATGTGCGTGATCCGTGCCGCGAAGTAGAAACGTAGGAGTTGAGGCCGCTTGCTCGCGCGATGCTAAAAATTGGAGCTGAGCTGGAGTGAAGCCGGCTACGACGGCGTCCCGCGCCAGATTGTTGAGTTCACACCCAAAGCTCCTTACGCTCGCGCGGGCGCTCTGCTGCCAATTTTATGCTATCGACGTCAATCCGCGCATCCAGGTCGAGCAGACGGTTGCCGCTGCCGGCGCCCGCCACTCAGGCGACGCGTTCCCCACCGTTTTCTAGGCCTGCCCCGATCAGTAAACTCCACATCGGTATCGCCGTGGTCAGGACCGAGCAGGGCAAAGCTGTACGTGTTCGCCATCGACTTGTGCCCCACCTTGTCCCTCCATTCAAGGGGAGGGGGAACGTTCACGATGTTTCCCTCCCCTTACGGTCCCTCGAAGAGAAGCGTGGAGTCAACTCAAGAGAAATAGGCCCTAGTAGCCCAGGTCCAAGTTGATCTCACGCGTGAGTGGCTTTTCCGTTGCGAACTCCATCAAATTCTGAGTGCCCCACTTGATATACCGTTCCAAAACGTCATCCGCATTATGGGCTTCGGAAAGGGAGCAGACTACATTCGGAAGCTTGCGAATGTCCGAACGTGGCGAGTAGCCCGCCGGAAAGCTTCTACCAAAATCATACTTAAACCACACATCTGCAGCGAAGCCGCGCAAACGACCGGACGTAAGTGCCTGATAGAGAGCTTTCTCTTGAAGCACATTTCCACGGCCGACGTTGACCAGGAAGGCAGATGGCTTCATGGCAGCGAGCTCATCCTTTCCGAAGAATTGAAAAGTTTCACCTGTATTGGGGGTTGCCAGAACGACATAATCGCATTTCGCTAGCACGGAATGCAACTCGTCCACTCCATGCATTGAATCCACGTACTCCGCCGGCCGCTCTTTGTTGCGCCGCACGCCGAGAACGTGCATATCGAGTCCCTTCGCATATTTGGCGATAAGACTTCCAATACTTCCAACGCCGATCACTCCCATAGTGCGGCCGTTCAGCATGGCCGAGCGAGTCTCGTCCGCGAATAGAGGAAAGAGCCAACGGTTCTCTAGTGCCACTTGGTGCTTGAAGATGGCGTTCTTCGCGAGGGCAAGCACGAGCATCATCGCCTGCTCCGCGATCGCAATCGCATTTGCGCCGCGAACATTCGCAATCTTGAAACCGCGTTGCTTAGCCAGCGCGAGCACTCCTGTTTGGGCGAGATCGTCAACGCCGGAGTGTAGCCAAGAAAGCATCTTAAGCTTATGCGAGATTTCCATTATGCCTGTTGGAAGAGTCCAGCCGATGAACGCATCGGCGTCGACAGCATGACGCACTAAATCTGAGTATGTGCTCTCAAAGCGAGAAAAGTACTCGCCTTCTGGTGTTACAACTTCTGTGCCACGCGGCATTGCCTTTCTTATGCTTTCGATTTCATCCTTGGTCGCGTGCCACAAGCAAAGTACTTTCATCGTGCCATTCCTCCTGAACCGGTTGTCGTCCTAAGTTGCTGCCACAAAATATTACCGACGGTCAGTGCCGAATTTCGGCGTTGAACCGCATGTATCGCGGAAATTCTGCATGTCCTGGGAGACGCGAATTTTCTTATCTCATTGGGCCACATGTGGCCGAGGGAAGATCGGCAGCCGGACGCGGAGGTCCAAGCGCGGAGCCGCGGCTAACGTGCCGTTGAGGATGGCGACTGATCGTGGTGTGCTACGCTTCAAAGTGCCATTAAAGCGCTCGTGTCGCTCTTTAGACAGGAGATGAAAGGGACTGGCATGTGCCCCTTCCATCGCGTGCCGCGACGGTATACGTTCGTGCATCAGCCAGAGCTGTCAGACAGCAGTTAGGCAGATATCGGCGCTTGCATCAAAGCCGCTTCGATGAGCGTCGTGCCGTTAGTGACTTTACGAGCGCTCGCCGCCAACTCGTCGCGACCGCTGCTTCCTGTCGCATTGACCGCAGCATGTTTCCGGCCAATGCCATCGACTTCTCCAGGTCAGGCATTGCGGCGCTCCCGTTAAACCTAAGGACGCCCTCAGGCGACCGAGACCATCATCATCCGGCAGAGGGGCGTGATGTCGTAGACGGGCAGCTTCGTGATACGGCGAATTAGTCGTCCGTTCTTTAATCGCGGGCACGGTGTCAACCCCGATAGACAAAAGTGATCCACTGCCGGGTTCATGGTTCTTTCCGCGGTCGTCTCTCCAGGAGCCGCCGCATGATGGCGTTCAAGAGGTGTGCATCTCGATGTGAAGGGCGCGGTGCGTAAGCCCGCAGGGACGACTTCGAGATTGCCAACACCTTCGTCCCGGCAGGGACGCCTGTTCCGCCGAAGGCGGATCTGAGTTGGTTTATGATTGGTTCATGCGGCGCGCATCTCTGCCTGGAACTCGGTGCCATCGGTCCAGATGGCATGGAGGATGACAGCCATTTTGCGAGCGACGGCAACCTTCGCCTTTTTGGCGCCGATGCGTTTGGCCAGCTTGCAGCCCCAGCGCTTGAGCGCAGAACCTCGCCTGACAACGGTCAGCAGGACGTTCGCGGCCTCGAACAGATAATTCGAACCTGGTGGTTGCCGCGCTTGGAGATGCGGCCAGTGCGATCGATCTCACCGGATTGATAACGTCTCGGCGTCAGGCCGAGATAGGCGCCAACGTCGGTGGAATGTCTGAAGCGAGCGGGGTTGTCGATGGTAACGACGAAGGCTAGAGCGGTCAGGGGACCGATACCGGGAACGGTCATCATTCGCCGAACAGTTTGGTCGTTTTTCGCCATCGCGAGGAGTTATCGATCAAGTTTTTTTTCAATTTGCTCGATCAAACAGGACTGAACAAGGAGTAGCGGTGCGAAAATATCATGCAAATCCGGCGCTTCAGCTAGCACGGCGTTGACTTTGCGAGCCAGGTTGGTCGAACCGGCCTTGCCGAGCACTATTCCCAACCCCTTGCACAGACCACGCATTTGGTTGTCAATATCTCGCCGCAGATTCACCAGCTTGCTTCGAGACGCCAGTAGCGAACGGATTTTCCAGCTCTCCGCCCCCCTTCACGGCAGCTTCCCGGTACCATCCCATGCGGGCCATTTCGGCCAACCCCATGGCATCGGTCTGATCCGACTTGTTGATGCGCATCGATAATGCCGCGTTGGCATGACGCGCATCAAGGCAAATCACCGGAAAGCCCAGCGCTCTGAGCTGGTGCCGAAGCCAATTGGATAGCGAGCCCGTTTCAAAAACGATCCGTTCAGCATTGCCGGCATGCCGCCGCAAGAGTTTGGCGATGGCCTCAGGATTGGTCGGCACGCAACCTTCGAATATCAGGCCGCCGGTCTGGTCCAAAACGCAAATGCTGGTTTCTTCCATAGAGATGTCCAGACCAACGTACTGCTTCATAGCGCTGCTCCCTTTCGATAATCGGCTGAGGCCCATCCTACGGACCCTCGTGTCCTCAAGAAGACGTCAGCCGCGATTACGCCATGTGAACAAGCCTCTAAGGGATTGAACAGGAGTCTGGTTTTCGGCTGCGGAGGCATTTGAGATTGCAGGGATTTGGGGCTTGGGAGCCGCAAATCTTGCAATTTTGTTGGTGGATTCCCCTTTGCTGCGAACCATGATTCTATGGTGCATCGGAGGGGACGATGCGGCCGAAAAAGCACAAGACGATGGGATCGAGCGATCTGTTCCGGGCACGGCTGGACCAGATCATCAATCTGAAGCACGAGCTGGTTCTGCTGGCCGGCAAGATCGATTGGGACTGGATCGACGGCGAGATCGCACCGCTCTACAGCGAGAACGGCCGGCCGGGCATCGAGACCCGCTTCATGATCGGGCTGCTGTTGCTCAAGCACATTTACGGGCTGTCCGATGAGGGGTGGGCGAACGCTGGGTCCATGATCGTATTTCCAGTACTTCACCGGCGAAGAGTTTTTCCAACACGCGTTCCCGCACGAGCGCTCGGACCTGAGCCATCACCTTTCCGACCGATGCCAAGCTGCTGCATGCGGCGATCAAAGGGCTCAACCGCCTGGCGGCCAGGCACGGCATCAGGCTGCGGCAATCCTATTCTCGTGTGGCCAAGGACGCCGCGATGATGGCGGGCCGCTACGCTCATGCCAAACAGTTCAGGCGGCATCAGCGGCAGTTGCGCATCTTGCGCAGCCGGCTGGGCCGGATCATCCGCGACATCCGCCGCAAGATCGAAGGTCAGGCCGCGCTCGAGGAGACGTTCGCCCTCCCGCTTGGCCGGGCCACGCAGATCCGCTCGCAGCAGCAGCGCCAGCGCGGCTGGAAGCTTTATTCCTTCCATGCCCCGGAGGTGGAGTGCATCGGCAAGGGCAAGGCCTCCGCGCCTTACGAGTTCGGAAAGGCCTCCATCGTCACCAACAACCGCCGGGCTCCCGGTGGCCTGTTCGTGCTGCACGCCAGGGCGCTGCCTGATAACCCGTACGACGGTCACACCTTGCGCGACGTCATTGACCGCACCGAGACACTCACCGGCTGCGCGATCGAGCGGGCCTATGTCGACAAGGGATACCGCGGCCACGACGCGCAAAATCCCCGCCGCGTCTTCATCTCCGGCCAGAAGCGCGGCGTCTTCGGTGTCATTAAGCGCGAGCTGCGCCGCCGCTCCGCCATCGAGCCCATCATCGGACACCT
Organism: Bradyrhizobium icense; assembly: GCF_001693385.1. Taxonomy (NCBI): domain Bacteria; kingdom Pseudomonadati; phylum Pseudomonadota; class Alphaproteobacteria; order Hyphomicrobiales; family Nitrobacteraceae; genus Bradyrhizobium; species Bradyrhizobium icense. Next base: position 5,516,290 of record NZ_CP016428.1, on the reverse strand, counting down.
GAAGGCCGATGGTCACCTCGGCCGCTGCTTCAAAGGCCGCGCCGGCGATGCCGCCAACGTCGTCCTCTCAGCCGTCGGACACAATTTCCGCCGCATCCTCGCCTGGCTGAGAGATTTCTGGCGACTGATCCTGACTGCACTCTTCGCAGCCATCAGCGTCCAGTCAGCCCTCAGATCTGCTTCTTAACGGACGACGAATTACTGACGCGACCAACGGGAACGCCGTGCATTCGCAGAGGATGGCCCCGATCTCTGGATGCGCAGCATGAACTCGCGCAATGCAGGCAGTGACATCCTTTTTGAGAGCGTCGACGTCGGGCGGTAGTAGCGGACGCTGCGCCGCGTCGGTCAGGTACTTGCCGCCCTCAATGCCGCCGATCAAGATATTCTCTAATCTCGTCTAAATGGTCCCGTACTCGGCACTCTGGTTCAGATCGATGCCGGCTTGTGATGACCACGGGTCAAACGCCCGCCGTTCTTTTCATGGCTGTGTCCAGATGGCTCTCAACATTGTGCGTGCCGGCCTTGTATTGCCGCTGGCTGCGCTCCAGATCTGCTGCCGGAATATGACAACGAATCGCGTGGCCAGGCCCAGCCTCGGAAAGTGGCGGCTCGGTCGTTTCGCAGATCGCGCCGAGCTTTCGCGGGCAACGGCTCTGGAAAACGCAGCCGGGTGGTGGATTGGCCGCACTGGGGATTTCCCCGGCAAGGCGGATGCGCGACTTGTGGGTGGCGTTGAGGTCTGGCACGGCCGACAGGAGCGCCTCGGTATAGGGGTGGTGCGGGCCCTCGAAAACGCGCTCGGAGGGGCCGGTTTCCACGACCCGGCCGAGGTATAACACGGCGATCCGGTCGGCGAGGTAGCGCACAACGCCGAGGTCGTGGGAGATGAAGACGTAGCTTACCGCGCGCGAGGTCTGCAGCTCCGCGAGCAGGTTCAGGATCGCAGCCTGGACCGAGACGTCGAGTGCGGAGGTGGGCTCATCGCAGACCACGATCCGGGGATCGCCCGCAAAACTCCGCGCGATAGCCACGCGTTGCTTCAGGCCGCCCGAGAGCTGGCGCGGCCGGAGTGTCAGATGGCGCGAGGTGAGGCGGACGGCCTGGACGAGGGCGTCGAGCCGACGGGTGAGTTCCGCGCCACGAAGGCCGGCGAGGCGGCGGAGTGCTCGATTGATGATGTGGGCGACAGAATGGGTTCGGTTTAACGCCGAATCCGGGTTCTGGAAGACGATCTGCACCGCCTTGATCTCTTCCGGCGCGCGGTGATCGAGGGCCGGGGCAAGCAGCTTGCCATCGAGTTCGACCCTGCCGCCGGGATCCGGCGGAACGATGCCGAGCAACATCCGGGCGAGAGTGCTCTTTCCCGAGCCGGATTCGCCGACGAGGCCCAGGGTCTCCCCGGACATCAGAGTCAGGGAGACGTCCGTCACCGCGCGGACTTGATGCCGGCCCTGGCCGAAGGTTTTCGACACGTTTGCGATCCTCAGGACCGGATCGGTATTCGTGCGGAGGTCCGGCATCGCCACCTCCGCGGGCGTGGCGCGGGGAAGCTCGGCCGCGCGCTCCGGATAGTGGCACCGTGCAACCCGCCCACCGAGATCACGGGGCGCCGGCAACTCAGAATGGCAGCGCGCATCGGCGAGCGCGCAACGCTCGACGAATGGGCAGCCCGGCAGATGCATGCCCGGAGTGGGCAGGAACCCTGGGATGGTATTGAGACGACCTTGAACCTTCCGCTGACCGCCACGCGGCAGGCAGCGAAGGAGTGCCACGGTATAAGGATGGCGGGGCTCCGTGAATATCTGCTGGGTCGGACCTTCCTCCACTAACATCCCGGCATAGAGGACGCCGACGCGGTCGCACATCTTCGCCACCACAGCGAGGTTGTGGCTGATGAAGAGGATCGAGGTAGCAAACTCGCGCCGGAGCTCGGCGACGAGGTCGAGGACCTCGGCCTCCATCGTTGCGTCAAGCCCCGTCGTTGGCTCGTCGAGGATCAGCATGGTCGGGTCGTTTGCCAGCGCCATGGCGATCGCCACGCGCTGCTGCATGCCGCCCGAAAGCTGGTGCGGGTAGCGCTGCATCACCGAGGCTGGATCGGCGATACGGACTTTGCGCAGCATTTCGAGCGCACGGGCCTTCCGCTCCGGCGGGGGCAGACCCAAGACCTCGTATACTTCGGCGAGTTGGCGCCCGACCCGGATAGAGGGATTTAGCGTATTGCCCGGATCTTGGTAGACCATCGAGACGTTCTTGGCCCTGAGCGTCCGGAGCGCATCTCGGCCAAGTCGCATCACATCCGCGCCATTCAGTTCGACCGATCCACTGGTGACTTTCCCATTCCGCGGAAGGTAGCGAACGACTGCTAGCGCCAAGGTCGATTTGCCACAGCCACTTTCACCCACGAGGCCATAGGCCTCGCCCGGCGCGATCTGCAGACTTATGTCGCGCAGCACGGCGCGGTCCCGTCCGCCCGACCGGTAGGCAACGGAGAGGTGATCGATGCGAAGCGCGGGTTCAATCATCGAGCACACCCTGGACGCCATCGGCAACGAGGTTCACGCCGATAACGAGACTGGCAATGGCAACGGCGTCGAATAGTACCGTCCACCAGTAACCGCCGCCGATCACTCCGTAATTAGTCGATACAGAGAGCCCCCAGTCCGGCGAGGGTGGTTGCAAGCCAAAACCAAGAAAACTTAGCGTTGAGACCACAAAGATTGCATAACCGAGGCGAACGGTCGACTCAACTAGGATCGGCGGCAGGACGTTAGGGAGGATTTCCACGAACATAACGTGGGCGGCATTCTCTCGGCGCAGCTTCGCGGCGGCGATGTAATCGAGCTCCCGCTCCGCCAAGACAGCGGAACGAACGGTGCGGGCGACGTGGGGGATGAATGAAAGACCGATGACGATGATCACCGTCGTCTCCGAAGTGCCGAGCGCGGCGATCACCACGAGGGCGACAATGATCGAAGGGACCGCCATGATGGCCTCGAGAAGGCGGGAAACGATGTCGTCGACGATGCCGCGAAAATAGCCGGTGAGAAGGCCGAGCGCCGTTCCCGCCACAGTCGCCAGGATTGTGGCGAGAGGCGCAACCCTCAGAATGTCGCGAGAACCGACGATGACACGGGAGAAGATGTCGCGACCGAGCTGATCCGTGCCGAACCACTGTTTCGCAGATGGCGGGGCCAACGCGTTCAGGATGTCTGGCGCCAACGGGTCGCAGGGCACTAAATGACGACCGAAGACGGCACACACTGCCCAAAAAAGCACGATGGTCATGCCCGTCAGGAAGGAGCCGGAGCCGAACAGGGCCGCGAACACCTCCCGTCGTCTGCTCTCGGGTGCTGCGGCGGGAACGTCCGTCATTGTCCGGTGCCCATTCGGATGCGAGGGTTGAGCAGGGAGTACAGAAGATCTGCGAACGCCGTCGCAATGGCAAAGACGATGCCGATAATCATCACGGCCGCCTCCAGCATCGGTAGATCTTTGTGGCTCGCTGCGTGGAGGATCAGGGAACCAATCCCTTGGTAGCGGAACAGCGTCTCGACGACCATAAGGCCGCCGATAAGGTAGCCGGCTTGGGTGGCGACGACTGTGATAGTCGGCAGCAAAGCGTTCCTGAGCACATGCCGCCAGATGACCAAGCGCCAGGGCAGACCCTTCAGGACGGCAGTGCGCGTGTAGTCCGAGTCGAGAGCCTCAATCATGCCCGCGCGTACCATGCGAGCAATGTAGCCGAACAGAGCAAGCATGAGCGAGCTCGCGGGCGCGATCAGGTAATAGAGCTGAGTTAAGAGTCCCGCTCCATCCGGCCAGGCGGCGGAGATCGGCAACCAACTCAGCCCGACACCGAAGGTTAGGATCAGCACAATGCCACTGACGAATTCCGGCAACACAGTGGCCGACAAGCCGCCCAAGCTGATGATGCGGTCAAGTGGGCGATTCACGTTCAGCGCGGCTACTACCCCGCCGAGGATGCCCAGCGGCACTACAAGAAGGATTGCGACCGCCGCGAGTTTCAGCGAATTGCCGAGCGCGTGCACAACAAACGGGGCGACGGGAGCACGATAAACGTAGGACTGCCCCATGTCGCCGAGCAGGAAATGCGAGATCCAATTAAAATATTGCACCAGCAGCGGCCGGTCGAGGCCGAACTGACGATTGAGTACCTCCACCGCATGCGGATCCGCGTCGGGCCCGAGGATGGCGAGACCGACGTTGCCTGGCAGCACCTGACAGCCGAGAAAGACGAGCATGCTCAGCAGGAACAGGGTCACCAGTGCGAGGGCGACGCGCCTGACAAAAAAACGCGCGATCACCAAGCCTCCTTCGGAAACTTGCTTACTAGAGCACAACGCGGACGATTGATCCAGCGGAGAAGCCGGCAGGCGGCGGCCTGCCCGGCGGCACTGCTTAAGCCTTTCCGGCGTCTTGCAGGAAAAGCTGTTTCATTGCGGTAGGCTGAACGCCGCGAACGCCTTTTTTTACCGGTGTCAGGTGGTTGTAGAAGTATCCATATAGCATAGGCGACTCGTCGAGAAGGAACCGCGAGATCTTGCCCGCAACCTCCCGCTGTGCCTCGAGGTCAAGTGCCGCGAAATAGCTCTTGGCGAGTGTGTCAAATTGCTCGTTCTTGAAGTGCGCCGCGTTCCATTGACTGGCGCTCATCAATGACCCGGTGAGGAAAACGTTCGGCACGCCGCGGTGGAACCAAGCCAAACAACCCATTACGGAATCGAGCCACGGTGATTTGCCGTACAGCGCATCGCCAACATAAGTTCTATAATCCATGAGATTGAGCTTGAGGTCGATGCCAATCTCCTTTGTCCAGTTCTGAATTAGCTGCACGTAAACCGGAATCTCCAGATATTGTTGTCCGCTGAGCGTGACCTGGAAGCCCTTCTCCATTCCTGCCGCCTTCATCAACTCTTTGGCCTGCGCGATGTCCTGCTTGCGTTGCGGCACTGTCGGATCAGTTGAGGGATAAACCGAGGCAAAGGGACTGTCGTTGCCGATCACCGCATGGCCTTTCATCAGACCTCTCACCAGCTTTTCCCGATCAAGACAAAGCGCCACCGCCCGGCGGACGCGCGGATCCTTGAACGGCTCCATGTCGCAGCGCATGTGGACAAGCTGATGCGCTGCGGACTTGATGCTGATGATGTCGACCCTAGGGTCGTTCAGCAGTGCCACCCCGGAGGCCGCGGGAAGTGCATTGATGATGTCGACCTGCCCGCCTTGAAACGCGAGGATCGCGGGCTGGATATCGGGAAAGAAGGTGAATTCGGTCCGCGCTGGCAGCGGTTTCGGTCCCCAGTAGTTCGCGTTCGGAACAAAGCTCGCGCTCACCTTCGGCGTGTATTTGTCGATCTTGAATGGCCCGGTACCGTCCCAAAGCTTCTCGAAGTCCCCGGCGTACGATGCCGGCAGGATGATCGCGTTGTAAGTGTCTGAAGATACGAGATACGGAAAGTTGCCATTTGGCACGTCAAGGTGGAATTCGACCGTGTAGTCGTCCACTTTACGCGTTGCCCCCTTCTGCAGAATGCCCTTGTAAACAGATAGTGCTTTGGAGGCATTTTTCGGATCCACGAGGCGGTCGAACGTGGCGACCACATCGTCAGCCTTCATCTCGCCACCGGAGTGGAATTTCACGCCCTTGCGCAGCGTGAAGGTCCAGACCGTGCCGTCTTGGTTGGGCTTCCAGCTTGTGGCGAGGCAGGGCTTCAGCACGAGGTCCGGCCCGTCGATGCAGAGGAACTCACCGACCTGCTGTAGCATAGCAATTCCCCCTTCGTCCCCACTGTAGAGGGGGTCCACCGCGACTGTCGGCGCAAAGCAGGCAACCCGCAACGTGGCGCCTCGTTGGACGTTGGCGCGGGCCGCAGTCGACGCTGCTCCGAAGCCAGTCGCTAGCGTAACCCGACCAAGAAAAGGCATTGACAAACCCAGCAAACTGCCGTGCCGCAAAAATTCTCGACGGTTCACTCGCCCGTCGACGTAGCCGTCGACCAGATGATTCTCAAGAGGTGTGAGCTCGGACCGAAGACCGTCGAGCAAGCTAGCATTCTTGGGCAAGCCGATTTCCCCGTTTCCTAACGTTTCGTTTTTATTGTTCTTTTGCGCCAGCGCGCTTGGGCGCGCCAACCGTTACAATAGGTTTATAGTTGATGGATTATTCGGCTTAGTTCATCAGTGTGGGCCGAAATCCTGCGCAAAACGAATAACGCTGCACATTTTCTGCGCCTCACGCAAAGGAGGTCTCCTACGGCCATCACGCATCCGTGCGCCAAACTCGCTAGCTCAACATACCCCTTGGTCGGCGGGAAACCAACAAGCGAGCTGCCGACAACGCGCAGTGTCCAAACGGTTGGTGGAGGAGGTGGGCGGAGCCGGCTTAGCGAAGCGCACGGCTAGCGGTACTGCTGCCGGCCGTCGCCGATCTTCCGAAAGGATTCCTTGGTCGAGAGTAAGCGTAGCTTTGCGGCCCTTTTGATTGGCGCTTGACGGTTATGTTAGCCGCGTGCTGCGCCGACGCGGCTTCCAGCCTCCGGACAATGCGTTGACGGCGGCCTCGAGTGCTGTCCAGTCGACGACGTTGGGATCGAACCGCTCTGGGCCCCAGAGGCGCATATGGTGGTGCTCCGGATGAGCGGGGTCGCCGATGGCATCGAGGTATTCGGCATAGCCTGGCGCACCGCCGACATCTTCTGGAGGACAACGACCGGCGGCCTCGAGCAAGAGGGGAAGTCCCTCTGTCGTCGTGTTGTCGAACCATTTTTCGAGCTTGATCACATGGTCCCAGCTGTCGCCGAAGTCATAGAGATAATGGATCGTCTTGGCGCCGGTCTCTTGAACGATATCGGAGAGCCGCGCCTTGCGGGCATCGATCGGCTGGGGGCCAAAATCACCGTCGGGATCAGGAATCCCCCAACGGACCTCACCAGCGAAGAACTCGAAGAGGTGGCTGTTTGTCCAGCCGAACGCCGCCTGAAGCGTCAGGTGCAGCCGATCAAGGCGCAGGGTGACGGGTACGACAAGGCGACGCATCACCTCCGGTTTCACGTCCTTGAGGGACACCTTGATCCGGACCGCGGTCGTGTTGAGGCTCATGCCGCCAGCCTCGGATCTTGTACATGCATCGTGTAGGTCGACGCCCAGGGAAGCAGTTCGTCCAGTCGCGCCGCAGACCAGCCATTGACGAGCTTCGCAAGGACGTCGGAGAGCCAGTGCTCGGCGCTGACGCTATTGAGCTTACAGGTCTCGATTAGCGAAGCTAGTACTGCCCAACTCTCGGCACCCTCGTCGCAACCGGCAAAAAGGGAGTTCTTGGCGTTGAGCTTGATCGGCCGCATCGCACGCTCGACCGCATTCGTGTCCATCTCGATGCGCCCGTCATCAAGATAGAGCGTCAGTCCGTCCCAATGACGCAGCGCATAACGCAAAGCCTTCGCCGTGTCGCTCTTCTGTGCAAGGTGATCAAGCGTGGCCTCAAACCACTGCTTCAAGGCTGCAGCCAGAGGCCGGGCATGCGCTTGTCGGCCCGCGCGGCGCTCGGCATCAGATCGGCCGCGGAGTGCCTTCTCGACCACGTAGAGCTGGGCGATGCGCTCGAGGGCCTCGCGGGCAACCGGCGCCGGCGCCGGCGAAGCCTCGCGCTCGATCTTCACAAACTGGCGCCGTAGATGCGACCAGCAGAAGGCGAGCGTGCCGGACAGGGCGTCCGCACGCGTCTCTCGGGTCATGGTCTTGTAAGCCCCATAGCCATCGCAATGGATGATGCCGCGGTAACCCTCAAGCAGCCTCAAGCCATGAACGGCGCCGCGGCCCGGTGCATAGGCGTAAACCACGCCAGGTGGGTCAGGTCCGGCCCAAGGCCTGTCATCGCGCGAGAGCGCCCAGAAGTAGCCGGTTTTGGTCCTGCCGCGCCCCGGATCCAGGACCGGCGCCGGGGTCTCATCGACACAGAGCTTCGGGGACGCGAGCAGCAGCTCGCGCAGACGATGCCACAAGGGCTTCAATTCCTGGGCGGCATAGCCGACCCAGAAGGCGAGCGTGGAACGGTCGATGGCGATACCGTGCGTCGCCAGCATCTGCGCCTGGCGATAAAGCGGCAAATGCCAATGATACTTGCCGTCAATCACATGCGCGACCAGCCGCTCGGTGGGCAGTCCCCCCTTGATCAATCGTTCGGGCGCGGCGTGCTGGAGGACGACGCCATGACAGGCGCGGCAGGCCAGTTTGGGCCGGCGGGTGACGATGACGCGATACTGCGCCGGTACAACGTCCAGCCTCCTCTCATCGCGGCCAATCTCAACGAGACCGCCTTTGCAGGACGGGCAGCAGGTTGCAGCCGGCAGCAAGGTTTCGACGATGCGCGGCAAATGCTCCGGCAGCTGACCACGATTGGCCCTGCGCTTGGCAGTTCTCTTCTCGCAGGTTTTGGGATTGGCACGGTCCTCGGCTGCTTCGAGAGCCGCGACGGCCTGATCGATATCCTCCAGAACAAGCTGAAGCTGATCAGCGTCCAACTTTTCCGACGATCGACCGAACTGCGCATCGTTCGCAAGCTTGAGCAACCGCTCGAGCCTGGCGCAGCGATCCAGCAGAGCCGCGGCAAAGACACGCAGCTCGGCTGGATCGCTCGGCAACTCGTCAGGCAAATCACTCATCGGCCCGAGTCTGCCATGCTTCGCGCCCCGATGCAGCGAAGATTTTATATCTTCACGCAAGCGCTTTCGGCTGCGGGATTCGAGGCGCGTGCATGCGCGTCCAATCCATGCCGGCCAGAAGCGCCGACAACTGCGCGGCATTCATCCGCATCACGCCGTCAACAACCGGCGGCCACTTGAAGGCGCTGCTCTCAAGCCGCTTCCAATACAGCACAAGGCCACTGCCATCCCAGACGACAATCTTCACCCGATCGGCGCGCTTTGCACGGAAGACCACCGCCACCCCCTTCATCGGGTCATGGCCCAGCGTCTCCTTCGCCAAGAGCGCCAAGCCATCCGCGCCCTTCCGGAAGTCCACAGGTTGGGTCGCGACGTAAATCGTGAGGCTCGCGGGCAGCGTCAGCATGAACGTGTCCGTCGGAGTGCCATGAACACATCGCTCAACACAAGGCCAGGCGTTCCCCGCACCTCCACTCGTGCCCCCTGGAACTCGACCGTAACAACTGCTGCTTCCCGCGATCCCGAGGGCTCCGCGGCCGCTGGTGGCGCCGATTCCGACACCAAAGGCACGAACGATAATGTATCCGCCGGAGACGGCAGCACCAATTGACCTAAACGCGCTCGGCGCCGCCAGTCATGCACCTGCTGTGGCCGGCAGCCATGACGGCGTGCGATATCTGTTACAACTGCGCCTGGCTCAAGGCTTTCCTCGACAATCCGTGCCTTCAAATCATCCGGCCAGCGCTTTCGACCTGCACCAGCATACACTTCGATACGCGACGACAACGGTCGTCTTATGTCGTCAGAATGGTCGTCCATTGTGAGCACCCTTGCCGAAGATGACTCTTCTAACGGTGCTCTCAGGTCTGCGCTCAAGCAATCTGAAGGGCCTCGGCGCCACGCTTACGGTCGAGAGGCAGGCCGACGGCGACCTTGTGCGCGAGATGTTGGCCTTCACGGCCAACGGATCGTGGACATGGAGGTCGAGGCGCGGACCGGCGCCGCGTTCACAGTTGCGGGAGCTTGATTGCAACCGCAATCGAGGGCGGCTCTGAGCCACTGGGGTCCAGGATCGCGCTGGAGACACCGAGATTGAAGGGCGGCTATTTTCCCGGTTTCCTTCAGCCCGCGACGCACGCCGGAAGAGGCCTTGTTGGCACTGATTCGGGAATGTGTAGTCACCGATTTAGTGAAGGCGATGGGGCGGGGCAGCATGTCGAAGAGCCATGTTATGGCATTTCGTTACCCATCGTGGCGACATCAATGGCTAACAGGGCAACATTGGTTGGTCTAGGGTATCCGAGATTTAGGTCTATCCCAACTCCTCCAGATATGGGCGCGGTCAGCACCAAGCGCGGGCGCGGTTGACGCGCGGCGCTGTCCGCAGAAGGCCGACATCTTGATCCAATTGCCGGCAAGCTTCAATTTGCCCCGCCTTCGGCGCGTATATGCGCCACCACCTGGTGCCGCAGGAATGCAGCGCGGCTCGCCATTCTCAACCAGGCCCCGCCAGCAGGAGTGGACATACTATGCTTGGCAGCCGTGCAGAACGTTCGCCCTGTTGTTGCTCGTCCGATGACGCCATCGTCTCTGGGACGCAACGAGTGCCGCTGATCACGGTTCGAGCCAGCTCCCGTTTTCACCATCCGAGTGAATAGGTCCACTTGATTCCACAGACTTGCCCAAAGCGTCCAAGACAGCAGCTCCAGTGCGCACTCCCTTCAGGAAGCAGTCAATCCTGATGTTCTCGTTTGGCGCGTGATTGGCCTCATCGGCGTTAGCATAGGGCACCACAAAGGAGGGTGTGCCGAGGATCTTCGTGAAGACGTAATCTGGTAAAGTTGCTCCGAGCGAGGAATAGATGAGAGGCTCTACGCCGTGCGCTGCATGCACTGCAGATTGAACAGTTTGTGAGAACGGCGCATCAAGCGGCGTCTTCGACGGTGGCGTGGACTCAACGCGCAGGAACTCGACATCCGGGGCATGTTTCTTTACGTGAGCCTCTATCTTATCAAGGATGTCGTCAGGGTTTTGCCGTTCCACGAGACGGGCATCACATTTCACGAAAGCCTCATGCGGCACGATCGTTTTCGGTCCGGGTCCGGCGTAACCCCCGTGGAATCCGTTAATAGTCAATGTCGGATAGAACATCAGGCTATCAGCCGGTGGTCGATCTACCGGATTATCCAACGTTGCGAGATTGAGAGCTCGCTTAACATCCTCAGCAATTTGAGGCAATCGTGCCGTCGCGGCGCGCTCGCGTTCTGTCGGCGCCACGACATCATCGCGAAATCCATCAATTGTAATCTCCCCATCTGCGTTCTTCATTGTTGCCAGCAAGTGCACCAGCGTCCATATTGGATTTGGGACGACGCCGCCAAAGTTGCCCGAATGAACATCGCGATTTGCGGCACGAGCCCGGAGCTCGAAGGATACGATTCCGCGAACCCCGTACGTGATAATCGGACGGTTCGACTCGTGCAGCGGACCATCGGCTGTTATGACCAAGTCTGCTCTGAGCAGGTCACGGTGAGCCCGAACGAATTCCGCAATGTTCGGACTTCCGATCTCCTCTTCTCCTTCAAGTAAGAGCAGCACGTTGCATGGCAAGCGGCCGTGTACAGCGAAATGTGACTCCAATGCTAGGATCTGGGCGAAGTGTTGGCCCTTGTTGTCTCCGGCACCCCGCGCATATATGCGCCCATCTCGGATCGTCGGTTCGAATGGCGGGCTGATCCAGGCTTCCAGCGGGTCCGGAGGTTGGACGTCGTAATGGCCGTAGAGCAAGACGGTCGGTGCTCCTGGTGCGCGATTCCAACTCGCCAGTACCATCGGGTATCCCGAGGTCGGAATCGTCCGTGCTTCGAGTCCCAAGCGGCTCAGCATCGTCACAAGGAGTTCGGCGACCTCGCTCATACCGATGTTGTGGGCGCTGATACTGGGGTGTCGCAGGTAATCGAGCAGGCGGCTGACGAACTGATCTTTGTTCGCATCGATATGCTCGAATACCCTGGACAATTCCGCACCGGCGGTGTGGCGGCTATTGGGACTCATGTGCGACAATCCTCTTACTACGATATCGGATTTAGCTAAACCAGAGTGTAAGGCTGCAGATATCAATACGATAGGGTTGATGATATGCTCAGAATACGCATTTGAAGGGCATGCTTCGTCCAAGATCTGCGTGCTTCGCGCAATCAAAGATTTTTTGCGGCGGACAACACCCGGGAAGGGAGACGCGCCTCAGACTGGCGGCGTTGATCCGAGGATGAAGGTGAAAGCGGTTGAAACTGCGCCAGCGTCGAGGTTCGTTCTGAAGAACTTACAGGAGCCGCATCATATCTCCCCTGACTGTGCAGGGTAGCGCGCTCGCGGTCGCTGCTGCTCCGAACCGGCGAGCAGCTGGCGCCGAGCCGAAGGATACTGCCGCACACCGGCGTCGCTCCAGCAACGATAGGGCGGTCGACGCCCGGTCTAGTCGCGGCGGGCCAATGGTGGGACAATCGAGATTTGAGCTTGCGGCGAAGGCCAAGATGCGGATCCAGCGCGGTCGACACGGGCTACAGCGCTCTTATTTAGCGGATGCGCCGCCACGATCGCTGAAGCTTAACGGCATAAAATCTTCTCATTTCTCGGATTTGACGCGCAATTTCGTCGCCAACTAGCTCGAATCCGCAGGCGAGCGATCTCAGTCAGCGCGATGATTTTTCACACTTACCTTGAACTCTCGATGTGGAGAGCCGCCAAAGCTCGCGTCCGGCAATCCTGCGCCTTTTTCCTATCAGGGCGGTTAAAAAAACGTGGTCGGTGGCGATACGGCGCTGAGACCACTTTTCATGACGGCTGCCCGGCGGCTGGTCGAGCAAGGTGCTGTTGCGATAAATTCGGCGTCCGGCTTCTCTAATCGCCATCAGTGTCCCGTCGCCGCGTCGGGCTAAGTGCCGGTGTTCTGCTCTTAGTTCGGCAGCTACCGGCGAAAGCGATGAATGGCCGTCTTGAAACGCGACTTGCCCTAGCAGACTTGCGTGCTTTGCGACATTTCTCGCTTTGTTCGTTTCACGCGGATTCCAAAAATTGAGTAGCGCTTCTTTGTTCTCTTAAGGAATAGCTTGACACGATAAAACAGAAAGGAGTTGGAAGGATGACGCTCGCATTTCCAAAGGTGGAGTATCAAGACCGTCTGACGCGATTGCGCACCCAGATGAATGACAAAGGACTGTCTCTGCTTTGTGCTGGTTAATCCAGCGAATATGAACTACATCTCCGGATAAGACGCTTGGAACTATCAAAACCCCCAAGCTTTACTTGTGCCGAGCGCTGATGTTGAGCCGGTTTGGGTCGGACGTGGCATCGATGTCGCCGCAGCGCACAATACAGTGTGGCTCTCTGAGGACACCATTGTCGGCTACGCTGACGCCTATGCGGACAATTTATTCCGAATCACGGGATGGAAGCTGTCGCGCATGAAATCAAACAGCGCGGATGGAAAACCGGCCGGATAGGCTAAAGGCGATGTTCTTTTTCAGTCCGCGCGGATTTTTCACTCTTCAAAAGAACATTCCCGACGCCGAATGGGTGGATGTCGGTGTTATGGTGAATTGGCTCAGGACCATCAAGACACCGCGTGAGATTGAGTTCATACGTCGGGCCGGAAAAATCGTCGACAAAGTCATGGGCGTCGCGGTCGACACTCTTAAGCCGGGAATACGCGAAAACGACTATGCCGCGCGGATTGTTCAAGCGCAGATCGAGGGTGATACGGAATTTGGGGCTAGCTACCCGTGTATGATTCCGTTCATTCTGCCAGCGCACCAACCAGAAGCCATCGCGGCCGGCCTCATAAGCAACGGCGATGCGGCTGGATCGTGTGCCGCGAAGCCCGCGCCGCTTTTGTTCGGAAGACCGCAATCCATCAGACATGACCATGGCAGCGCGCCATTTCGGAGAATTGTGCGTTTGCTCCTCAGAACTCCAGAGCGACTTTTAACCGAGCTTGTCGAGGCGATGCTTGAGCGCAAGTGAGCCCTGTTAGTGAAGTTGGTCAGCTCTTGACTACCGAAATCCCAAAAAACAGAGTTATCGAGGGCTTCTTGTTGTCCAGCAACGCTCGCGAGAGATGCTTGTAGTTCTTTTCCGTCAGAGACATCTGGACGGCCAGGGCATCCCTTGTGCAGGGCTTACGCCACAGGAAGCCATTCTTCAACAGCACCACCTTTGATTTGGTCGTGACGAATAAACGGTCGACGTGTCCCGATTTCGACGCCACGTCGACCGTAACACTCCAACTTGGTTAATTCTCATCAAGATCATCCACTGTGGCCCAGTGTTCCAAGTACATTGCTCGAACTGGCGAGCTTCCTCCAGACACAAAATGTTGGATCTGATCTCCCACATGCACTGCCGGCTCACTTCCTGACTCTGAGCAGAGCTACGGCCGACCGCTCTTGCCAAGCCAGGCAAGTCTGGAGGCATCGTTTCAGCAGTTCCGTCTTTGGTTTGTTTCGTCTTAGCGCAGATTTGAAAGCAGACACCTCCGCGCAAACCAATTCTCGGCATGCTTAGATCGTCGAGCACCTCGCCAAACTCAGTGATCACCTTGGCGTCTATGAAATCGCCGATAGCTGGGGCGCCGCCCGCACGTCGCTGGGTGAAATCCGTCCAAAGGAGTCCTCGAAACGCACAATTTAAGCGTTGAGGTGGGACTCGTTGCCTTAATGAATATCGACATATCGCTACTGTGCAGGGTTAAACGTAACCCTGTTAAGGAGCCGACCGTCTTGAGTGACGGAAAACACAATGACGCGGAAGTAAATGAAATGTCTCTGATCCAGCGCTCCGAACCCTTTTGGAGTTTCGGGATACTTGTAACGTTTACGCTCTGAAACGTGGCACGGAGTGCCTGCTGATCGATACAGGATCCGGCGCCATCATGCAGCATCTTGCCGATGGGTATCGAGCGGGTCGACTGGGTTCTACATACCCATCACCACAGGGTCAGTGCTGGGGAACACCCCTTGTCCAGAAGGCCAGGGCAAAAATTGCCGTGCCAGAATACGAACGCCACCTGTTCGACAACGTGGAGGCGTATTGGCAGGCTCGACGCATCTATAACAACTATAACGACAGCAACAGATTTTTCTCGTTAGGAGAAAATCTTCTGGTCGATGCCATTCTCGAAGACTACGGTACTTTTGTCTGGAAGGAGTACGAGTTCCGCGTCCTGCCGGCCAAGGACCATACATACGGTATGGTCAGCCTGATCGCAGATGCGGATGGTAGAAAGGTCGCCTTTACAGGCGATCTGATGACAAGCGGCGGAAACTCTATCAACTTCATGCAATGGAGTACAGTTATGGTGATTGCTTGGCATCGAATTTACAATGCAATCGATCCTTGCTCTAAAAAAGGAGGACGCCGAGACTGCCTATCCGTCGCATGGGACGCGGATCAGTGAAGTGAAGGCGGATATTGGAAGGCTTGAATCGAGGTTAGAGACGCTCGCTAGTATGGGCGGGCTTTCAACGGCCGGCCGCAACAGCCGTGCCACGGACGCGCGGACTATCCGTGAGACTAGGCTACAGCCGTACGGAACATCTGCTGTGGGCGGGACCATACACCTGCTCTAATTTCTACATTGTGCTGAGTGGAAGCGGCCACGCGATGCTGATTGACTACGGGTTCGCCTCATGCGCAACAGCTTTCAGCTGGAGATGCATCGCCGCTGCGCGAATGTGATCCAGGCGGCGAAGCCTGATCTCGTATGCCCCGGGCATGGAGAGCTGATTGCCGTGGATCAGTCAAGGATCGCCGAGTACACGGACTATATTGAACGTAAGGAAGCAGCCTTCCGTGATATCGTAGGTGAACCCGCAAACTATTTCATCGATCTATTCTGGGCGCGAATGCTGCCATATCTTTCAGAATGCTGATTCCGCTCGATGTCGCCCACGATTCCGGAATGATCTCGCCCACCGTTCCGATTTGACGTCGCCCGCCATTCCGAGATGATCTCGCCCACCATTCCGGGATGATGTCGCCCGGGGTGACGAGGCCTCTTCTGGCTCCGCTACGGTCCCGCCTTTCGGCTTTGCAAGGGGGGACCAGGATGCCGACGGAGAGGCTTGCGATGCGCCATGTGCGCGATGTGATCAGATTGAAGTCGGCCGGGATGCCGACCCGCGAGATCGCGCGGCGGGTCGGGGCGGCGCCCTCGACGGTGCGGCTGACGATCCGGCGGTTCGAGGCATCGGGGCTGACCTGGCCGTTGCCCGATGACGTCACCGACACGGTGCTGGAAGCGCGGCTGTTCGCGGCAGCGGGAGCCGGTCCTGGCACCCGGCGCGGCCAGCGACGTCTCGCCGAGCCGGACTGGGCGTCGGTGCATCGCGAGCTCAAGCGCAAGCACGTGACGCTGTCGATCCTGTGGGAGGAGTACATCGCAAGCGAGCCCGGCGGGTATCGCTATTCGCGGTTCTGCGAGCTTTACCGCGCCTGGGAAGGCCGGTTGTCGGTGACGATGCGCCAGTCGCATGCAGCCGGCGACAAGCTGTTCGTCGACTATGCGGGCGACGGCGTGCCGGTGGTGATCGACCGGCTCACCGGCGAGCGGCGCACCGCGCAGATCTTCGTCGCGGTGCTCGGCGCGTCGAGCTTCACCTATGCACAGGCGACTTGGACGCAGGGGCTCGCCGACTGGATCAGCGGCCACGTCGGCGCCTTCGAGGCGATCGGCGGCGTGCCGGCGCTGCTGGTGCCGGACAACACCAAAGTGGCGGTGATCAAGGCCTGCCTCTACGATCCGCGGATCAACCGCAGCTACGCCGACATGGCGGCGCATTACGGCACCGCCATCCTGCCGGCGAGGCCGCGACGGCCACGGGACAAGGCGAAGGTCGAACAGGCGGTCCTCATGGTCGAGCGCTGGCTGCTCGGGCGGCTGCGCCACCGCACGTTCTACAGCCTCGCCGAGGTCAACGCGGCGATCGCCGAGTTGCTGACCCGGCTCAACGAGGAGCGGCCGATCCGGCGGCTCGGCGTGACCCGTCGCAAGCTATTGGAGGAGATCGACCGGCCGGCACTCCAGGCCTTGCCGGAGAGCCCTTATGTGTTCGCCGAGTGGCGGATCTGCCGGGTCAGCATCGACTATCACGTCGAGGTCGAGGCGCATTACTACAGCGTCCCGCATCGCTTCGTCCGCGCCGAGGTCGAGGTGCGCTTCACCGCCCGCACCGTCGAGATTTTCCACAAGGGCGAGCGGATCGCCGCGCATCAGCGCATGAGCGGCAACCACAAGCACACGACCGTGCCGGAGCATATGGCATCCAGTCATCGGCGCCATGCCGGCTGGACCATCGAGCGCATCCGCAAGGAGGCCGCCGCGATCGGGCCGGCCACCGCGGCGCTGTGCGATCTGATCCTCGACGAGCGCGCGCATCCGGAACAGGGCTTCCGCGCCTGTCTCGGCATCATCCGGCTCGCTCGATCCTACGGGCAAGAGCGGCTCGATGCCGCCGCCATGCGGGCGATCGAGATCGGCGCGCGCACCTACGGCTCGGTCAAGTCGATCCTCGCCAACAATCTCGATCGGCGTCCTTCCCCCAGGCGCTCCGCGGATGACGCGCCGATCCTGCATTCCAACATCCGCGGGCCGCGCTACTACAATTAGGAGATCCCATCTTGCTCACCCATCCGACCCTCGATCAGCTCCACGCACTCGGCCTTCACGGCATGGCCAAGGCCTTCGCCGACATCGAAGCCGGCGGCGACGCCACGAGCCTCGGCCACGCCGAATGGCTCGCGCTCCTGCTCGAACGCGAAGCGTCACTGCGACGCGACAAGCGGCTGTCGAAGCGGCTGCAATATGCCAAGCTGCGCCAGCAGGCCTGCGTCGAGGACATCGACTACCGCACCCCGCGCGGCCTCGACCGCAGCCTCCTGACGATGCTGGTCGAAGGCCAATGGATCGATGACCACGCCAACCTGCTGATCTGCGGGCCCTCCGGTGTTGGCAAGAGCTGGATCGCCTCGGCGCTCGGCAACAAGGCCTGCCGCGACAATCGCTCCGTGCTTTATCAGCGCGTCCCGCGGCTGTTCAGCGATCTCGCTTTGGCGCGCGGCGACGGCCGCCATCCCCGTCTGCTGCGTGCGCTGGGCCGTGTCGATCTCCTCATCCTCGACGACTGGGGCCTCGAGCCGCTCGACGCAGCAGCCCGCCACGACCTCCTGGAGATCCTTGAGGATCGCTACGGCCGCCGCTCCACCATCGTCACCAGCCAGCTCCCCGTCGACCAATGGCACGCGCTGATCGGCGACCCCACCTACGCCGACGCCGTCCTCGATCGCCTGGTCCATAACGCCCACCGGATCGATCTGAACGGCGAGAGCATGCGGCGAACCCGCAAACCCAGCCGAAAGGCCTGAGCAAGTGGCGCTGTGGACATGCCGCTGCGCTTGGACAACGCAAGCGCGTTGCCCACATGCCCACAGAACAGCAGACGAAGAAGACCCTCAAGCCGCGATTCAAGGTTGACCCCGCGGCTTGCCCGATGCCAGAAAACTGACAGCCAGAACGCCTCGCGCCCCGGGCGACATCAAATCGGAATGGTGGGCGAGATCATCTCGGAATCGCGGCGAAGGCTCATGACCGCCGAGATGCTGATCGACGGTGTATCGCAGGGACCTGCCTGTGAAGCCCTCGTCTCAGTCTTGCTGGGCTGAATCGATATTCAGCGCATTCAGGCGAGGTGGATGAAAGCGGGGAGTGGAGGGAGCGGCGATCGAAGCGAGTGGGGAGCAACGTTCGATGCGTTTGCGGGTGTAGAGGGCAGCGTCGTGCGGGATCGACACTTTGCGAGATCGCTTGGAGTGGACATGGGGACGTGCACGGCAGCTTCTATTTCGCGAACTGTGATCCGACGCTGGTGGAGGTTGTTAGCGGAGAGCTGGACAGCGAGTTCTTTTTGGTGCGCGAGCACGCAGGGAGTGTCTTGGTGATCACCTCGGCCAGAGCCTCATCCTCAACTGTGCGGGGCCTGCTGGTACGCATCTCGTCGTAGAGCCCCTCGATCCGATTTGCGATGAAGCGATCGCCATTTTGCCGATCGTACGGGGCCGACACCAAGCCGCGTCGCCACGACGGCCTGCTCGGCTCACGTTCGCAAGCCAGCACGATCTTTGCTCCCAGCGACAGCGCGCCAGGGAGCGAGCGCGACCGTGTTATGGCCGTGAGCTACGTGCGTTCGTCGCTGGAAATCATCAGCATCGCCTTGCGTCCGGTGCGCATCGGGTATCTGCTTCGATCAGGGACACCTGAAACCCATCCAATACTATGCTACGAACTTACGGGACAGAACACTAGGTTACCAAAGCAAAGAAGCTGGACTCAGGAAAAGAGGCCCGCGCCATCAGTTCTAACCGAAAACGCGAGTGAGTATTGGAGATTGCTGCTGTCGAAAGAGTAAGAGAAAATGGGAAATGGGAGTCCACCCCCCGTGTTTCTGCACACGCAACCAGATCGCATTTCTGACGCGGCGGTTCGTTCGTCTGATCGAAATGGGTAGCTGCGGTTTAATGATAAACCATTACGGCACGGCAGCTGGCTGGGCGAGTATAACGATCCTGACCTTGTCAGCTTAAACTCAGAAGAGCGACGTCAGAGCGTTTGCGCAACCATGTTGCATTGGTCCATCTATTTACGTCTTAGGGGCGCTGCTCTATGCAGGCGTTAGCCGAATGACTCCAACGTCATTCTCGATGGTGATCTGAGTCCTGAAAGGCGTCGAAAGTTTTTGAAGTCTTTCCAAGATAGCCCGAGCTTGTGAGCCAGAGGCGAGACGCGGCACCCCCCGATCGGCCAACCTTTTCGAATAGCCGAGTTCAACAGGGTACAGTCGCAGCTCAGAAAGGCTGTTCTGTTCAAATCGACTGACAGTAATGACAGTCTCGTAGAATTCCGCCTGCACAAAGCCTTCCATCGACGCGACTATCAGATCGGCTACGGTATCAATCCGTGGATCCTTGCCGTAGTCGGCGAACAGGTCCGCTCCCTGAGTTGTTTGCAGATTATCAAATATAAAGTTACCGAGACTGTAGAATATGGGCCGCCCCTTATAGATCTCAATGCCTCGCAGCTGATGGGGACCATGTATGATGTACGCGTCAACCCCAGCATCGATCAGCTGGTGCGCAAACGACTGAGCATAATCGGCCGGCACTTGACTCCAGTTGCCAGGTTCATGCTCGTGGTTCGTGACGATCAGGAAATCCGAAAACTGCTTACCTTGACGAACGTTGCGCAGAATCTCAGCAATCTCTCGCGGAGCAGTTTCATGTTGATATCCGACCTTATCGCCTAGCTTGTAGGTTGAGCCGGCAAGCACAATTCGCTCCCCATCCTCGTGAACGGATATCGGATCGGGCAGCGCGTGGCGAATCCGCCTCAGGCTCTCGAGCATCTCAGAAGTCACCACAATACTTCTTGTGAGGTGAAGAGCGTTGATACCCGGCCTGCCTGGCGCCTCACCGGCTGAATGTGCTGCGGAAGACATCGGAGTGAACGTTGTGGCGAAAGACACCAACGAAACGCGACCGTGCACGGTTGGCAAAAAACGAGGAGCTCCAGCGTAAGCCAGATTTTCGCCGACACCGGCATGGATGATGCCGAGCTGATCTAGCGCTTCTGTCGTCTCACGCATGCCTTCGACTCCCCAGTCGAAGGAGTGATTGTTAGCACGACTAAGCATATTAAATCCCAGTGCCTTGAACTCAGGCCCTGTCTCCGGTGGAGCTACGTGATACGATCCCCCGGACTCCGCCTGAGGACTGCCTTTGAAGGTGCGGATATCGAATAAATTCGTTTCCAAGTTGCCAAATGTTACGTCCGCACCTCTCAGTATTTTCGTAACTTCCTCAAGCCCTGCTGCGGGATTTTTTACAAGCGGTTGCCTCAGCATAAGATCGCCCACTGCCACCATTGTAAAGCCGTCAGCTACGTTCGTCGCAGTTGAGCCTACCGTATCGAAGGTGCTTTGCTGGGTCATTTTATCTTCCGGGCTCTGCGTTTGCGCTGCTGGATTGCGGCTAGGAACGCGACGGCTGTCGTAAACAGAAGGCGATGGAAACGCTACCCTTGTCCGCTACGGCCCGAGCCGTGACGCGCTTCGAATTGGATGGGAACGCAAGCATCTCAAGCATATTCGCTTTCCTCAGCTAATGTGTTGCTTGAGAATATATGGCGTCTATCTGGCGGCTTTCCTTCGAAAATCGGCGCGAACTTGCTGATTTTCGCCGCCCAGACGTTGATTAGCTAGGTTGGGCAGCGCGAGGCGGCGATTAATCATTCTTGCAGCTTGTGCGGATCGCATTTACTGGACCTCGTTTTGTTTTTTCATCCGGAAAGATGGCCGGGCAGCAAGCCGCTGGGAAGGACGGGTGTTCCCCCTTTGCTGCGGAGGCGTGCAATCCTCCGGCCGCGAGTGCTTCGCTGACCGGAGTGAATGTCAGGCCGAGGCTCCCAGTGACGGGCATCCCGATGGACCAAGACCCCGCACGCAACGCCGGATTCTTCGTAATCGCCGACAGGCCACCGTTCGCAATGGCCAGACCGTACGGCAGAGTGGCGTTGTTAAGCGCATGGCTCAACGTCCACGGCACACTGCCAGGTATGTCGCAACGCAATAATGGATGATGCCGTCGACGTCGAACGTCGGCTCGACGTGGATCGTGGCGCGGCTCGCCTCAAAGCAGCCACCTTGATCGATCGCAACATCAACAAGCACTGTGCCTGGCCGTAGAAGGGTCAGCATTTCGCGAGTGATCAGCTTGGGCGCGCTTGCGCCGGGTACCAACAAACTGCGGATGATTGGGTCGACTGTGCGGATCTCCTCCTCGATTGGATCGGTCGTGAAAAAGGCGAGTACGGGCGCGTCCTTGAAACCACTCGTCAGTTGGCGCACTCGCGTGGCAGCGAACGATCGAGGATCGAGACTTCGGCGCCAAGTCCGGCGGCCATAGCGCCGCACTAAATCCCACGCTCTTCGGAGTCCTAAATGGTGCGGCCCGTTGCTCTCTCGAGGTCCTATGTCTTGACTGCGGGCGGCCGGCACCGCCGCCGAGGCGCATGCCTGGCTCGAGCGGATCCGACCGCCTTCGATTTCTTGGTCATCTACGAAGTTGCGACGGGGGCTTGGACGGGGAAGGTCATCGGCGGCGATCCGACGCTCGAAGCGACCTATATGGCAGCCGCGAAGCAGTTGGTTGAGCGAGGCGCGGTGGCATAAGCGCGAACTGCGGCTTCGATTCGGCAGCGGGCGGCGGTGGTCACATCGGTGGGCGTCCCTGTGGCGATGTCGTCTGCTTCTATTGCCCGCATTGCTCCGTCCGCGACAAGCTCAGGGCGGAGGTGTTGAACTCCGTCGAAGAGGAGGCCTTGAGCGCCGGATTTAAGCGTGAATTGGCGCCTCATTGCATTAACCCGTAGCGAAGCATCGCTACAGTCGAAACAGGGTCAAACATGACCGGTTTTCGCGCGCCTCAGTTTTTTGGGGCAGCAAAGGGAAGGACGCGAGCAAATGAGGGGCAGGCGCCCGGCACCTCATATGCGATCGCACTTTAGCGAACACTGGCTGGTGAGTTCGCGCCATTTAGCGGCTGAGCCCGCTAAAAAAAGGAGGGAAGACAATCGCATGAACAGACTTGTAGGAGTGTTGACAGTTGCAGTGTCGCTCACGGCGGCTTCGACGGCGAATGCGGGTGCCGTGCTCGATCGCGTGCTCGGCACAAAGACGCTGAAAGTGGCGGCCGGGGTGGACTGGCCGCCAGCATCATTCATGAACGACAAGGGTCAGCTCGATGGTTATGATGTGGACATCGTCAAGGGCATCGCGAAATACTTGGGCGTGCAGGTCCAATTCGTAACGCCGGGTTGGGACATCATCGCCTCAGGCAAGTGGGAGGGCCGTTGGGACCTTGCCCTGGGTCAGATCGTGCCGACCAAGGCGCGTGCCGAAAAATTTAGCTTCCCCGCCATATACATCTACTCGCAGGCGGTTGCCGCTGTTCACAAGGATAGTAAGGCGACCCAGGCTTCCGATCTCGACGGGAAGGTGGTCGGCGTCGCGGCGAACACGACGCAAGAGGCCTATGCCAATCGTACCCTAACACCGGACTGGCTCGGCGCTCAGCCAGTGGAATTTCAATTCAAGGCCGGCAAGGTGAAGACCTACGAAAGCACCAATATTGCACTTGACGACCTTCGTCTCGGCGATGGCATTCGTGTTGATGCGGTCATCGCTCCGGCAACGATCGTGGGCAAGGCGATCAAATCCGGCTATCCGATAAAGCAGCTTGGCGGCGGCCTTTTCTCCGCGCCGGCAAGTTTCGCGACTCTACATGGCGACACGGAATTCGACGATAAGATTGCGACCGCCGTCAAGAGCATGAAGGACGATGGCGCGCTCTCCAAGCTGTCAGTGAAGTGGTACGGGGTGGATTTCACCGTTGCAAATTAAGCCCAAGTGGGTGGCGGTCCGGGCTAGCCGGGCCGCCTTTGAGGGTCGGCCATGCTCTATCCTGATACAGTTGAATCCGAGGTGCTTGTTCACAAGCCGTGGTTTGTGACCTCGATCTTCGTGCTCGTGCTCGCGCTGTTTCTTATGTTCAACCTAACGGGCACCGCCATGGGCGAACTTATGCGACCGGTGATCGGTGATCCGCTGCAAAGTGGATTCTACGGGCGCTTTGCGATCGCCTTCGTAATTGCCCTGATCTTCTGCCTCAACGTGGTGCTGATCGGCTTTGCCCCGCTCAGGGTACAAATCGGCATTGTCTGGCTTGAATCGCTGCTTCTCTTTCTCGCGTTTTTCGCGGCATTTCGCTTAAGTCTGCCGTTCATTCAGGAAAAGCTTCCCTTTCTGATCGCGCAAGGATTGTTCACGACGATCTATATTTCGGCGATTTCTATCATCTTCGCGTCGATCATCGCGATCATCGCTGCTGTTGCAAAACTTTCAAGCAACGGCTTCGCGTATGCGATCGCCAGCTTTTACACCTCGTTTTTTCGCGGCATGCCGCTCCTCATGCAGATTTACCTGATCTATCTCGGCCTGCCGCAACTGGGATTTGTGATTGATGCCGTCCCTGCAGGCGTGTTGGCGCTTGCGTTGTGCCTGGGGGCATACATGACGGAAATCTTCCGGTCGGGCATTCTGAGTATCGACCGCGGCCAATGGGAGGCGTCCCGATCCATGGGTTTCGGCTTCAGCCTCAACATGCGCAAGATCATCCTGCCGCAGGCACTTCCCGTAATCATTCCGCCAATGGGAAACATGTTCATTGCGATGCTGAAGGACAGTTCGCTCGTCTCAGCTATCGGTGTGTGGGAGCTGACGTTCCTTGCTCGCACGGTTGGCCAGGACAGCTTCCATCACATGGAGATGCTGATATCCGTCGCTATCATCTATTGGCTCATGTCGATCTGCCTCGAGCTCGTTCAGTCCCGAATCGAGCGACATTTCGCCAGGAGCAAAGTGCGATGATCGTCGGCCAAGGCAACGAAGCTAAGAACGTCTCAATGTTGTACGCCGCCTCCGAGGTGCATGTCGATCTGCCTCGAGCTGATTCGGTCACGGATCGAGCGTCATTTCGCCAGGAGCACGCGGCTGTGGCCGAAGATAAAATTATCGAAGCGAAGAATGTCTCGAAGTGGTACGGCACCTTCAGGGTGCTGACGGACATCAATCTCACGGTCCGCAAGGGCGAACGCATCGTCATTTGCGGCCCCTCCGGATCGGGAAAATCGACCCTGATCCGCTGCTTCAATCGGCTCGAAGCGCACCAGGAGGGGGAGATCATCGTCAACGGGATCAGGCTGCATGGCAAGATGCGCAACGTGGCTGAAGTGCGCAGGAACGTCGGCATGGTGTTTCAGAACTTCAATCTCTTCCCGCACATGACCGTGCTGATGAATTGCATGGTTGGGCCGATGTGGATCAGGGGAGTGCCTGAGGCCACAGCAAGGAACACCGCACTGAGACTCCTCGAGCGCGTGCGCATTCCGGAACAGGCGAACAAATACCCGGCTCAACTCTCCGGAGGACAGCAGCAGCGCGTCGCAATCGCCCGTTCGCTCTGCATGGAGCCTGCAGTTATGCTGTTCGATGAACCGACCTCGTCACTCGATCCGGAAATGGTCGCTGAAGTGTTGGAAACGATGACCGGACTGGCGCGCGACGGCATGACCATGGTCTGCGTCACGCACGAAATGGGCTTTGCGCGTGCCGTTGCGGACCGGGTGATCTTCATGGACTCGGGTCGGATTGTCGAAGAAGGCAAACCTCACGACTTCTTCACCAATCCACAGCACGAAAGAACGAAGCTTTTCCTCAGCCAGATCTTGTCGCACTGAACGGCTTCAACGCTCAACCAGAGTTCGGCTGCACTTCTGCACCGGAGTGAATCAGTCACGGCTGCAGACACGCGCGCGTGTGCCGAATTCAAACCCGAGAACCCACCATGAAAGTCATACCCGAGATTCAAGCTGCTCAAGCAGAGATCAAGGCCCTGCGGCGCTGGTTCCACGCTCATCCGGAACTTGGTTTTGAGGAAACGGAAACCTCTGATCTCATTGCCAAGACGTTGGAAGGGTATGGAATCGAGGTGCACCGCGGCCTTGCCCGCACGGGTGTCGTTGGCGTGTTGCGCTCCGGCGGAGGAAACCGAGCGATCGGACTGCGTGCGGACATGGATGCCCTGCCAATGCAAGAGATGAACACGTTCGCGCACCGCTCGCAGTATCCCGGCAAGATGCATGCGTGCGGTCACGACGGGCACATGGCGATGCTACTTGGCGCAGCCCGCCATTTGGCGCGCACACGTGATTTCGACGGCACCGTCGTCTTCATCTTCTCCCCGGCCGAAGAAAATGGCTCGGGCGCGAAAGTGATGGTCGACGAAGGAATCTTTGAAAAGTTCCCGGTCGACGCAGTATTCGGCTTGCACAACTGGCCCGGAGTGCCCGCGAACAGTTTTGGCCTTCGGCCCGGCTCCATCCTTGCGGCGTGCGCTGACTTTGACATTCGGATCAAGGGTGTGGGGGCCCACGCGGTCTTGCCGCACAACGGCAAAGACCCAGTCTTGACGGCCGCGCACGTTGTTACGGCCCTACAAGGGATCATTACTCGTAGCAAGCGGCCGATCGATACCGCGGTGCTCACCGTCGCCAAATTCCACGGGGGCGAAGTGAGAAACAGTATCCCCGATGTTGTGGAGCTTGCCGGCACCGCTCGCGCCTTCAACGAGTCGACACTCGACCTGATTGTGTCCCGGATGCAGCGGATCGTTGAGAACACCGCCGCGGC
The DNA here is from genome assembly GCF_001693385.1 of Bradyrhizobium icense. Taxonomy (NCBI): domain Bacteria; kingdom Pseudomonadati; phylum Pseudomonadota; class Alphaproteobacteria; order Hyphomicrobiales; family Nitrobacteraceae; genus Bradyrhizobium; species Bradyrhizobium icense. Next base: position 5,490,252 of record NZ_CP016428.1, on the reverse strand, counting down.
GCATGATTGCCAAGCGAAGCTGACAGTCGCGCGCTATCCGGCTACGGTCAACAGCACCGAGGAAACGCACTTCGCCGCTGAGGTGATGAGATCGATCGTTGGCGGAGAGAAGGTCGACGCGGACATCGAACCAGTGATTGGCACCGAGGACTTCGCCTGGATGCTGCGGGCACGACCCGGCGCATACGCTTTGTTGGGTGCTGGAAATGGAGAGCACCGCGATCCAGGACACGGGTCAGGCCCCTGCGATCTCCACAACACGAGTTATGATTTTAATGACGACATACTCGCGCTGGGATCGACCTACTGGGTCGAGCTAGCGCGCCGGTGGCTTAGTGGCGCCCCAGCATTGACCTCGCCGCGGTATACAGACCAAGGCAAAAGCAATCACGGATTGGCGAGCGGCCAATGAGCGAGCGCGGCAGCTTTTATCTGGATGATGGTGATCCGTCGCCAGTGGATATCGTTGGTGGAGAGGTTGATAGCGAATTCTTCCTCATATGCGAGCACGCAGGAAGAAGAGTTCCGAGATGTCTCGGAGATCTCGGGGTCCACAGCAGCGAGATGGAGAGGCATATTGCGTACGACGTGGGAGCAGAAGCCGTGTCCCGTCGGCTCGCTAGCGCTCTTCATGCTCCGCTATACATCCAACCCTACAGCAGACTTGTGATCGACTGCAATCGCCCGCTCGAAGCCACGGACTTGATTCCGGAGGTGAGCGACGGCGCGGAAATCCCCAGGAACCTTGCATTGACGCCGGAAGAGCGAATGCTCCGATTTGAGAAAATCCACCGGCCGTTTCACGAGGCGGTTTCAGGTGGTCTGGATCGTGTCGTAGCGCGTGGGCGAAAACCAATACTGCTGACAATCCACAGCTTTACGCCGATCATGAGGCGAACGGGCAAAGTGCGTAAGATTGAGCTTTGCATATGTTTTAATAGGGATGATCGGCTCGCAAAAGCCATGCTCTCGGAAGTACAAGCTCGATATCCGGGCGTGAAAGTTGCCCTCAACGATCCCTATCCGGTCAGTGATATGTTGGATTACGCAATACCTGTGCATGGAGAGCGCCGAGGAATCCCACATGTTCTCCTTGAAATTAGAAGCGATCTTATTTCTGACGAGGTCGGAGAAGCGCGTTGGACCGATATTGTTTCCAAGACATTCCGCGCTGCTGTAGCGAAGCTGAAGCCTGTCCAATCATAAGCAGCGGACCAGCATAGACAGTGGCCTTCGCGAGGTTTCCGCCGAGTAGGTCCGCGCAGTTGAAGTCACCTAGCGAATGGGCCGCTCATCCTAAGCGACGACGCTGGTCACGCGAAGTCGAGCCGATGGTCGAAGGCGGCATGGTTCTTGTAACGTACCCCGGCTCATCGCGGAGAAATGAACAATGAGCGATCTGAGAAATACAATCACTGACATTCCACCGGCTCGACGGCCCTCCGCTCTTTACCTGCCATGGTTAGTCAGCGGGAATCAGCTCTTCGTTTCAGGGCAAGTCTCTGACCACCCAAAGATCTCGTTGAAAGGTATTGTTGGCGAGGATTGAGCCTGGAACAAGGCGTGATGGCAGCTCGCCTATGCGGACTCAATCTGGTGGCACAAATCACCGATGCAGCGGCCGGTGACCTTTCATTGATCAAGAAGATCCAACGAGTGACAGGCTATGTGCGTTGCGCCCGGGACTTTGAGGAGATTCCGCAAGTCATCAATGGATGTTCAGAGCTTTTAATCGAGATATTTGGTCCAGAGGTTGGCGCTCACACAAGGACGAGCATTGGCGTATTTGCCCTTCCGAGACAGTTCGCCGTGGAATGTGATGCAATAGTAGAATTGATTTGATGTCTCACTGATCAGGAGGTACGAGCCGCGGCGGGGAGCAAGGGTGAACCGAGCAGGTTGGCCGACGCCGATGGCACTCCGAGCCGTTTTACGATGCCGCTCGAATACGTGGTGCGATCCAGATTTCGAGGCCACCGCAAGCCAAGCTCACCGCCTGCTCGCTCTGCCGTCGTCCATTGGGGCGTCGCGGAGGAATGCGACAAAAATTGGCGGCATGGCGCTGCAGATCGTCTGGGGATGAGGATGGAGTTCGACGCGAGTGGTCTCCAGCAATTAAGCTGGTCTCTGTCACCCGAGCTCATCGTGCCTCGGACATCACGCTTGTGCTCTCGCCGAAAATGCCTGGAGTTCAATCCATGCGAGAACGTCTGGAAGTTCGTGCGCGACAACTGGCTTCGATAAGGGGTCTGGAGGTGTCAGTTTCTCTTCAAGCCCGCCGGTGTGCTGGACGTCCTTATCGCTCCTTTCGGCTAGATCGGCGGGTTGAATGGCAGCGTCGATTGCGCGCGCTGAGACGGCATCAACGATCTGAGCGACTATGGCCTGTAGGATTACTTTCACGGGGAGAGTCGTGCGAAATTCACGCCTAGGGTAGGAAGGCGTCACAACTCGCCAATTGGTCGCGCAAATTCGGCGCGATGAGCTATACACGGGGCAATGGTGGCTTTGACGCTTGTTACGCTGCCTCATGACAACAGCCGCACGATCCGTGACCAGGGCGGAACACTACGACATCCGGTGGAAACCCCCATCCAACATCTGCTTTAGTTAGTTCCCGCATGCTCCCCCACTACATCAGGGACCAACACCATGCCGGACATTGACGCCGACCGTTTCCTCGCGGACCTTGGCGACCTCCGCCAGATCGGCAGCTACAAGACCGGCGTGCACCGTCCCGCCTTCTCGCCGCAGGACATGCAGGCCCGCCACTGGCTGATGGACCGCATGACCGAAATCGGCCTCGAGCCCTCAATCGACGGCATTGGCAATGTCTACGGTCGCCACCTCGGCCCTGGTCCGCATCTCCTCATCGGCAGCCACATCGAGTCGCAGAACCACGCCGGCTGGCTTGACGGCGCGCTCGGCCTCGTCGCCGCCAGCTCGAAAGCCGCAACCTACGTGCCGGCATCGTCACCGGTATCGCCGCGATCGGGCAGTATCGCATCGCCATCACCGGTCAGCAGGACCACGCCGGGGGCACCACCATGGCCGAACGCCGCGGCGCCGGTCTCGCCCCCGTGCGCCTGCTGGCGGCTGTCGACCGCCAGTTTCCGCTGATCTGCGGGCGAGAATACGGTATGGACCACCGGCCGCATCGCCCTCGGCGCCCCCTCCATCATCCCCGGCACCGCCGAAATCCTGTTCCAGATCCGCGACATCGACATGGATACGCTGCAACGGATCGAGGACTGCCTGCGCCGCCTTGTGCAGGGAAAGCAATCGCACGGAGCGCTGCACCGCCGTGCTTTCCACCGACAACCGCTCGCTCCCCGCGCTCAGCGACCCCGCGCTGATGTCGGCCCTAGAAGCCTCGGCGCAGGAGGTCGTGCCGGATGCCCTGGCAGCGCATGCCCAGCGGCGCCGGTCACGATGCGCAGATCATCGCCCGCCGTATGCCGGCAGCCATGCTGTTCACCCCCAGCATTGACGGCATCAGCCATCACTGGACCGAGGACACCAAGCCCGAAGATCTCGTTGCCGGGTGCCGCATCCTTGCCGGTGCTGCCGCGCGCTTCCTGCAACAATCCTGATCCATGCCGGCGAATCCACCAGCCATGCGAGCGGTCTTGGTCGACGAAGCGAAAGCGCCTGGCGCGGAGGAAAGCGACAAACATTGGCGGCTGCCGCTGCAGATCGTCTGCGGTTGAGTGATGAAGTTCAACGCGAGCGGCCCGAGGGGGGGCAGGATTGTCTCTGCCGCACAAGCTCATCGTGCCCTCGAACATCACTCTTGTGCCGCTCCCGCCGAAATGCCGGACAGACCCAAGACAGGATTTACGCCGGCGCGGGCATCGCTACCTTCTGCAACCAAATCAGCATGTTCGGCACTCGAAGGCCGACGAGCATCTGAAAAAATCGCGATGAATTTGCGAATGCGTTGATGGAGCATGCCGCCGTCGCCGAAGCAGTCGCGATCCCCGACGAAAGTGGAGAGAAAGCCTGCTACCACGAGGTGCCTGTCACGCGCGACAAAAAGGAGTTGAACGAGCACCCACTGGTGCGCAGTTTTGTGAAGTGGCAATCACCCGAACGCTACGAATGCATCGACGCTATATCGCGAACCTCCACCGGAAAGTTCTCGAAAGTCAACTGCGCGAACGCTTTCCGAAGTGACGGGCCTCGTTCGACCCCCCAATTGCAGCTAGCTCGCAAACGGGTATTCCGAGTTTACGGATCGCTCCGTCGGAGCTGGTCGGGGTATCCGAGACGGAGCGATCTCGGATGGCGCGAAGGATCACTGTTTTTGACGTCCACTTTCTGGCACAAGCCGGCCCGGGCCAACTCCGCGAGCGCCGGAGCGTTATTTTGGTAACGCTCGGCGGTGCGTTTGCTGTAACGGGAGCCGTACGAGGACCTCGTTGTCGGGTCTTCCGGGTTTATCGACTCCAACGGCAGCTTCGATCGCCTGCACGCATACGCTCCAAGGATCTGAGCGGCTATGGGCTCGATCTCCGATATCACGTGTGCGAGAGTTCCATTACATTTCGTGCTTGATTGCAGAAAAAATTCGTAGTTCGCCGCTCGATCGCAAAAATTTCAGCGAGATGAGCCATTTTTCAGCGAAGATCGCTGTCGCCCCTTGCTATGCATGTGCACATGACATCGCCCAGCACCCGCCCTTTTGGAATTCTGCTACTCGATCGCGCTCTGCCGCCCGACGTAACGCTGCCGATGTCTCCGGTCGGTTCGATGCGAAATCCAGCTACCTTCGACTTTTCAACCATCTCGGAAACCGTTGTTGGGGCTTATGGGGATGACGTTGTTCGCGGCGATCCACGGCTCGGGCCAGCCTACGCTGCAGCTGCCCGGCGCCTCGTCGACCGAGGCGCCGTTGCGATAGGCTCGAACTGCGGCTTCACCATCCGATACCAGGCAGCGGTGGCCGGGTCGGTGAAAGTTCCTGTTGTGATGTCGAGTCTGCTTCTGGTGCCCACCTTGCTCCGCCAGCTACCGACCGCCGCCAAGCTCGCCGTGATAACCTTCGACACAACGCATTGCGGCGAGGATCTGCTCGGGGTTGACGATCCGGCCGAGCGGGCGAGGGTGGTCATCGGCGGCGTTGAGGGCAGTCAGTTGTGGCACAACGAAATGAGGCGTACGCCGCTGCCGACCGCCGTCGCCGATATCGAGAAAGAGGTTGCCGCCTCCGTCGCCCGGCTCCGTGCAGTGCATTCGGACATCGGCGCGATCCTGCTCGAATGCACGGTGTTCCCGTTGGTGACGCCTGCAATCCGTCGTATCACGGGATTACCTGTCTATGACATCACGACTCTCTGTCGGATGACGTTCGCGTCCGTCGCCTGAGTGTCTACCAATGTGAGGTGTGCCGCCGCCGCAGCCAGTATCGTAACTCAGGACATGCATCGATCAGACTGACATGGGTGTCCACAATACTGGCGTCGCCTGAGTTTGCTTTTGCGCGCGCGAAAGTGGGGAAGGCCGGTCCTAGCTCGGAGCTGAGCCAGGCGCCCTCGAAGTGAGAGTGGCGCCCGTCGAATCCGGGCTGAGTGCGCCGAAGGAAGACATTCGTTGCCGCTGTGGCCAGGTGGCTTCGGCTAACCAGCCGCGTGAGTGGCAAAAAGGCGCGTCACGGAATTTGTTAGTGCCTCAGTTTGCCTTCTCAATCTCTCAATCGAAGACGTTGCTAGCCGATAGAAGGAGCGAAAGTCATGGCGATGCCTAAGGGGCCCCAAGCGTTTCCGCGGAGCGAATACCTGAGACGTCTGTCCGTAGTTAAGGCAGAAATGGAACGGCGCGAAATCGGGGTGCTGATTGTCACCGTCTCGCCGAACATCACCTATTTGACCGGCTACACCGCCAGATCCGGGTATGTTCCTCAAGGTCTGATCGTCTCTCTGAAAAACGAAGAGCCCACGTTTGTAGTGCGTCGTTGTGATGCGCCGTCGGCGATATATGAGATGTTCATCGATAGAAATCGGATCATCGGCTATCCCGAGACGCTTATCGGCAATCCCGAAATGGATGGCTTTGATGCTGTGATCGACTTCCTACACGACAATGGCCTAGCCAGCGGCGGTGTCGGGCTGGAGACAAAATTCCTGGCACAGCAGTCGGTGGAAAAATTCAAAATCAGAATGCCGCAAGCCACGATACGGGATTTTAGCGGCTGCATTACCTGGACTCGCCTGATCAAGTCCGATCTCGAAATTGTTGTTATGAAAGAAGCCGCCGCCATTGCCGATGCGGGAATCCTACGCGCGAAGGAGGTTATCCGTCCAGGCGTGAGAGAAGCTGATGCGGCCGCAGAGATCATTGCCACGTTGGTTCGTGGCGTCAATGGCAAGCCCGGCACAGACGTTTCGGACTTTCACCTGTGCGCCTCCCCGCTTTCGGCCACACCCCATACTCGGTGGAGTGAAGATGTTCTTCACCAGGGGTCGCAAGTTAACTTCGAATTCGGTGCTGTGCGCTACGGCTATGTCTCAGCACTGAGTCGTACGTTCATGATCGGAAAGCCCTCAGAGCGCCTGCGCCGTGTTCACGAGGGTGAAGTTGCCGGTATGGAAGCCGCCCTCGCAGCCGTCAGGCCCGGAGTTACCTGCGGCGATATCGCAACGGCTTTCAACACCACGATCAAAAAGCATGGCTTCGAGAAAGAGACGCGGTGTGGCTACTCCATTGGAATCGATTGGCTTGAACCGACAGCCAGCATCAAGGAAGGCGATCCGACTGTCTTGCAGCCGAACATGACCTTCCACCTGCTGCTCAACAATTGGATCGATGAAGATTTCGGCTATGCTCTCAGCGAGACGTTCAGGGTTACCGAAACTGGCGCAGAAGTGTTCACGACTCTCCCGCGAGAGATTTTCGTGATGTAATATTCGACCCAACAACCTGACAGATGAAAATTCCGGGGCCTTGTTCTTGACCATTCCTTCATCGCGAATCTTGACCCGCAGCGCGTCGAAAAACACCACCGGATAGACCGGGTCGAGGGGGCGGCTTTGCCATTCCCGGACTTCGTCGAGAATCGCGTTGGTCACCCGGCTGATCAATCGGGCGGGAGTTCGGCCCCATAAAGTTCAGATAAATGCCCCTGGATCTCGCGCACCGTCATGCCGCGCGCGTAGAGGCTCAGGATTTTGTCGTCGAAGCCGTAGAAGCGGGTCTGGCCCTTGGCGATCAATAGCGGCTCAAAGCTGCCGGCCCAGTCGCGTGGCACAGCTATGTCGATCTCGCCGTCCTCGGTCAGGATCGTCTTCGCGCTGGTCCCGTTGCGGCTATTGCCGCTGCCGCGGCCGGCCGGGTCTCCCTTCTCGTAGCCAAGATGATCGCTCAGCTCCGCACCAAGCGCCCGCTCAATCAGCACCTTCTTCAGCTGCTTGAAAAGCCCGTCTGCACCTGTGAGGTCTTCAGCCTTCTCATAGTTAGCAAGCAGTTGATCCGGTAGTTCAGGTGTAATCGTCGTGTCGGTCGTCATGTGCGTCTCCTCGGTAAGGTAAACTCACAGAAACCTGCTTACACGTTCTTTCTGACACCCTCTGCTAGCCCTGTCGGAAGGCAGCCAGTGCCGCCGCCCGCTGATCGATCGGATCCGCTCATCGATCCTGTTGCTTATCTGGCGCGGAAAACCGCAGCATCTTCTATGCGCGACACCTACTGCGCTGACCAGCGAAGGATCTGTCTGCCGCCAGACCTGCTCTCTCCCGACCGTCTCAGGAAATTGGCGCTTCAAGCAGGACCTACCATGAGCGTCGCGGGCGGTGGCGACACGTCGACATTGGTTGTCGTAGATGCCGCTGGGTGCGCTGTGTCGTGGGTCCAATCGTTGTTCGAGTCCTTTGGCTCTGGGATTGTCTGCCCAAGTCACGGACTCGTCCTGCACAATCGCGCCATGCTCGAGCGCCTCGACAACGATCCGGTGCGCGGTCTCCGTGCCGGGTTTCGTACCTTCCATACGCTCTGCCCCGCTCTGGTGACTGGGACAGGGGCGTGGAACTCGCCATCGCCACGCCGGGAGACCAGGGCCAGCCGCGTGCTCCAGGTCATACGACGCCATTTCGAGCAGGGGCTGGACATCCAGTCCGCTATTGAGTGGCCGCGCTTGCGCCACGACGACGGGCGGGTTGGTTATGCTGGAGAGCAGATGCCCTTCCAAGTGGAACGATGTGCTGACCAAAGCCGGCTGGACAGTAAAGCGAGTTGACCTGGTCCCGCTTCATGGGCGGAGTGAACGCGATCCGAAAGAGAGACGGTCTGGTAATGGGTGGCGCTGATCCGCGGCGATCCTCATACGCGATTGCGGAGTGATTGAAGCCAGAAGGATCGCACGCGCTCACGCTTATCCGCGAGATAGCTGGCAAGATCGCATGCGTCGCCAAGCCATAAGTGCGGCAGCTCGTTCACGGTAGAAATTCTTTCGTATACCCAGCTGCAGCTAGTGCGTGCCTGCGGCTGCGAGTTCAAGTAAAATTTGGTAACGTCTTACAACCCCAACTCCCTCAGCGCATGATGCGTGGGAAAGCGCGCATGTGGAGCCACATCCGCCTGCATTGACGAGCAGCGGCCCGCGCCAACGATAGTCTCGGTCACATCTCCGTCGGTGAGCTTTCCGGCGGGTACAATATTTCGTCGGAAATCGTGAATGTGGCTTTGGAGCGCCGGCGCGGTCGGAGTGAAGCAGTTCACCGTGTACTTTAGCCAAATACTCGCGCGGCAAGGATTAGGGATTGATGCGGGGTAATTCGCTCGGTGTCGGCTTCCGATCTCGTGACGGAGTGCAGGAGAGGTCAGCGCTTCTTCAGGCATGCGTGTCCATATAATAGGTGGCAGATGACAAAAGCATCGCAGCAAATATCCTTTCGCCGCTAATCAGAGCGGCTACCGAGGTTTCTCCTCGGCGGCGCGCTCGACAGTCGCCAAGGAGCCGAACGAAAACGTTCCAGCCGTCAACATTTGTCCTTCCGGCGGCGGTCTCACTGCCCTCGAACTTGCGCGATTTGACCCCGCCGAATTGGAGACTCAGCAGGAAGCGTCCGTCACACCGGCTGCGCTCGCGTATGAAAGCTTCATATCGACGGATATTGTGCCGGATTTCTTCGATGCAAGCCTTATAATGGCTAAAACCAAACTCCGCGACTATTAGTCTTCGCGATAGATGCAAGCATCTTCTGGGGCGACAAACGTTTGCAAGGAGCCGTGATCCGGAAGTCGTGGCTGTCCCGTCATCGCAGGGAATTCATAAGCGTTCTAGCTACGAGTTATTCGGGCTGGACGGCAGGCTCGACGGCGCTCATGGATTCGAGTGCCCCGAATTCTTGTTCGCAGCGCCTTCAGCGCCTCAGCACCCCGGGCGATCGTCATACCTCTCAAGACGTACGCCCCGCTTCCATGCAACGTGGGATGATTACTCCATATCGCCGCGGGGCAGTTGGTGGGAAGAGAAGCGAGTAGCCGGCATCTTCACAGAGGGAAATGAAGAGAGGAGATTGCGGAAATGAAGCGGCGAACATTCTTGAAGTTCGGGACAGTGGCCGCGGCCGGCGCTCTGGGTGCACCTTACGTCCATGCGCAATCGAAGAAGTTTGCCGGTATTACATTGCGCATAAAGGATACGGTGGATTTTACGATGAATCATTCATGAAGAGCGTGGGCGCGCCGCTCGAAGAAAAGTATGGATTAAAGATTCAATTCAATTACGGTGCGACGGGGTCGGACCTGATCAACTGATCGCGAACAAGGACAATCCTCCGTACGACATGTACATCGCTGATAGTGCCGACATGGTCGAGCTACTTAAGGCCGGTGTGATCGAGAGATCAAGGAGTCGGACGTGCCCAACATCAAGCGGATCCTTCCTGGGTTCCGCGAATACGACGATTACGGCATGCCTTTCAATGTTGCGTTCGTGATTCCCGTTTACAATTCCAAATACATCAAGCAGCCGTTGACCTCATATTCAGATCTAGCCCGGCCCGATCTGAAAGCTCGCGTGGTCATTCCAGCTCCGACACAGGACACCGCCAGCCTATATCTTCGCGGCCTGGCTGAGGAGATTGGTGGCTCGATCACGATGGAGCCGGCGTTCCAGTTACTGACGGCCGCGAAGCCGAATATAGTCGCGCTCGCACAGACCAACGTCGCCGAGGTGCAGATCTTTCAAAGCGAAGAGGCGCGGGCAGTTTCTGGGATGGTCGCGCGCAGGAACTGCGTACCAAGGGGCTTCCCATTGTGACCGTCGTCCCGACCAAGGGCATTTGCTCCATCGTCATCTACATAAGTATCGTCAAAGGCATGAAGCATCCAGAAGCCGCATATGCCTTGGCTGAGCAGCTACCTTCCGATCAAGGCATGCTCGGGGTACCCCAGGCGCTTCGGTATGGTGTAACGACCGATGTCACGTTGACCGAGGACCTTCGCAAAGACCTCCTGTTCAACTCCCCCGAGCGCAAGGCGCTGAAAAAGAAAGTCGATTGGCAACGCTGGATGGCAGACCGCAGCGCTCGGATCGAGCGCGTCACAAAATAATTCGAGGCTACGTGTTTATGCCGTGGTGCGCCGCCATCGTCTCAGAGCGCAACGGGCCCGCCGCGCTGAACTCGGTTGGAGTTCCCTCGTTCAAAAGCAAAGTGCGACGTAACGACAATACAAATTGAAAAGGAGCTGCGGTCCAAAGGAGCAATTCCGCAGGTGAGGCCGGGATCGGCGTTCGTCTGTTCCAAAAGGCCAGCTCAGTGCAAACCAAGCGTCTCTTCTCTAAACAAGTGCCCCAAGGGAGGGCCTACATGAACGAACCGAAAAGACCGTTTTCAAGTGCCGAAATGACTCAGCGGGTCAACAACACGAAACATAGAATGCAAGCGTCAGGCGTTGACCTCCTGCTTGTCAGCTGTCCTGCGAACACCTTTTATCTCTCGGGCTACGATGCCTGCTCATACTATACTCATCAGATGCTGATCGTTTCTCTCGCTGAAGATGAGCCGATCTTGGTGGTACGAAACATCGACGAGCTTGGTGCACTGCTGACGGTCTACATGAAGCCGGAGAACGTGCTTTCCTATGGAGACGAATTTGTAGGTTCCGAGTCATCGCATCCCATGGAGTTTATTGCCTCTATCATTCGCTCGAGAAAATTGAGCGCAAAGATCATCTCGGTCGAGATGGACAACTACTATTACTCGGCGCGTTCACACGCAGTGCTCACGGCTCAATTACCAAATTCGCAGTTCAAGGACGCTGATCGACTTGTCAACTGGGTCAGAGCCATCAAGTCGCCCAGTGAACTCGAATATATGATGCAAGCCGGAAAAATCTCAACCCAGGCAATGCATGATGCCGTAAATGAAATTGCCCCTGGCGTGAGACAAAGCCAGGTTGCAGCAAAGATTTACTATAGAGAGATATACGGCGATGATGACCATTCTGGAGAGTACATTTGTAAGCCGCCGTTGCTGCCGGCCGGTCGGCTATCGGCAACACCTCATTTGACGTGGGTAGATGCTGCGCACAAGCAGGGCGAATTGACCAGTATTGAGCTCGGTGCATGCCGGCATCGTTATCATGCCCCTCTGGCAAGGGCGGTTCACCTAGGCAGGCCACCGGCACGACTTAAGGACACGGCAAATATATTGATTGAAGGTTTGACGGCGGTTGTCGAATCCGTCCGTCCAGGTATGACGTGCGGCGAAGTTGAGGGTGCTTGGCGGCGGGTCATCAATCGTCACGGGTTGCTCAAAGAGAGTCGGATTGGTTATCCTGTTGGAATTGGATATCCGCCGACATGGGGTGAACTCACCTATAGTCTACGGCCATCAGACCGGACCGTCCTCAAGCCAAATATGACATTCCATTGCATACCCGGAATCTGGACCGATGAGTGGGGTTTGATGATCAGTGAATCGCTTCGGGTGACCGAGAGCGGAGCCCAATGCTTCTGTGAGTTCCCACGAGAACTCATCGTCAAGTGATGATGTCTTCTCCTCAGCATCGTTTCAACTCGTCTGTACCCGGTCCCGAGACGAAACTGTGGTGTGACGACGGACCGGGCCAGGGCACCGAGAGGTGGTAAGGAGGGTCCAGAATCTTGAGGCTGTGTGGTCGGCAAAGCGTGCTGAGGCGCGATCGCTAAATAGCAGGTAGGCTGCGGCGAGGGAGATTGCCGACCGCCCGCAGTACGCTTGCACGGGCAGTTGAGCTGGAATAGTTCGAGATCGCGCGGCTCAAGCGCGGCAGTCCCACCGCGGCTCCGGCGTGACAGGTGGCGAAGAGAATGGCGAGGGACTGAAAGCGCGCGAGATGTGTCGGGCAGGCCGCGTTCATTCGAATTTCTCAAATGCACGGCGAGGCTTCATCGAAGCAGCATTGACATGAAAGCGTCAAATTGGGCCCCCTCAGGCGCAGAATTTCTGCTAGCGCATGTCTCATATCGATAAATTTAATTCTGCAGGCGCGGTACTCTCGCAGGAGAAATGGACCGTCGGTTCAGTAAAATCTCTAAATGAAAACGCGCGGGAGGAACGTGCAGCGGAGCAAGGCCACCAATATACTGGCGTATTGGGGCGGCCAAAGTCACTAATCTTGATAAGTTCTTGATTGCACCGACGAGTGCCGCGCTCGACAGAGCTCAGGGCTGTTTGTCCGTGCCAGGTCGTCGGATGTTGGCGGCTTTTCCCGAAGTGTACCGTTCTGTCAGCAGTACCAGGGCACAGTGTGTTCAAGAGGGTGTGCTGGTTGCTACACACTCTCGGTTCTCGCACTTGTTCTGGAAACGCCAAGCGGGTGGTGCGACTCAAGTGAGTTCATCTCAGCCCTTGCAACCGACTGGAGAGGCAGCGGCGCTGACGCACGATCCAGCCAGTACAAAGGGATCGGCGCAAATGACAACGAGAACGCAATCATTATCCAGGTTATCGAAATAAAGGTTTGTCGAATGAGCAAGCGACTGTCGTCTTCATCGAGCGGGAAAAGGAAGGGAGATCGGAAAATGAAAAGACGAACGTTTTTGAAGCTCGCGACGGCTGCCACGGCCGTTCTAGCCACGCCCTACGTTCACGCTCGGTCGAACAAGTTTGCTGGCATTACGCTGCGTGTGAACGGGTTCGGCGGCGCCTGGGACGAAGCCCTTATGAAGAGCGTGGCCGCGCCACTTGATGAGAAGTATGGGCTCAAGGTTCAATTCATCGCTGCCAATCAATCAGCAGATGTCGTCAAACTGATCGCGAACAAGGACAATCCGCCATACGACTTGTTTCAGGCTGATAGCGCCCTCATGGTCGAACTGCTTAGGGCCGGCATCATCCAGGAGATCGGGACGACAGACGTTCCCAAGGTTCGGCGTATCCTTCCGAACTTTCGCGAATACGACGGCTACGGTGTGCCATTCAGTGTCTACACCGTCGTCCCAGTGTACAATTCAAAATACATCAAGCAGCCGCTCACCTCATACTCAGATATTGCGCGGGCCGATCTGCAGGGTCGCGTGGTCATTCCAGCGCCGACTTTCGACGCCGGCAATCTCTATTTTCTTGGCTTAGCCGAGGAAAATGGGGGCTCAGTCTCGGACATGGAGCCCGCGTATAAGATTCTGGAGGCCGCGAAGCAGAACATTGTCGCGCTAGCGCAGACTAGCGTAGCCGAAATACAGATGTTCCAGAACGAAGAAGTGTATGCAGGCATCTTCTTTGACGGTCGCGCCTACGAGTTGCGCAGCAAGGATACCCCAATTGAGACGGTCGTTCCTGCTAAAGGCTTCTACTCCGTCAGCACGTACATGAACGTGGTTAAGAGCATGGGGCATCCGGAAGCCGTACACGCGTTTGCTGAGCAGTTGCTCTCTGACGAAGGCATGCTCGGATTACCTCGGGCAATTCGGTATGGCGTAACTACCGACGTCAAGTTGCCGGAAGAGATCCGCAAAGATCTGTTGCTCGACTCGCCTGAGCGCAATGCCCTGAAGAAGAAAGTTGATTGGAAAAGATGGATTGCAGGCCGCAGCGCCCGACTCGAGCGGGTCAACAAAATAGTGCGAACGTAGGTGGGCGGACGCCGAGTAGCACGTTGTTTTTGGCGCATGAGATTGGAACTCGTGATTGAGTTGAGGGTGAGCAACTGCCCGCGCCGGAGCGCTTCCGTTCGGGGACGATCCGGCCTCCGGCGATCTTTCATCACAACAATCATCGACGAGAGTCGCGTCGTTCCCAATAAATTAGATCATCACCTTCGTGTCTTTAGATGCGCTCCCGCGCGAAAGCAGTAGGACAAGCTGACTATGACAGACTCCAGGCCTGCGGCAGAAGATGCCATCACCGTCCTCATCCATGATCCCGAATCCGATCATTATGTATCGATGATCCGTAGGCGCTTTCCCGATATCCGCGTGTTGTGCGCCAAAGATGCGCAGTTTCTACAATGTCATGTGCCAGAGGCTGACATTATTTTGACTAGCCCCTCGCGTTTTCCTGTCCGGCTCTTTGAAAAAGCGCGTCGACTGCGCTGGGTGCAGACCACCGTCGCAGGCGTTGAAGCGTTCCTGCCGATCCGCGACCGCATGAGTGACCTCATCGTTACGAATGCTCGGGGTATTCATGGCGAACTCATCGCTGATTTTGTAATGACGGGTATCGGCATGATGCAGTGGGATTTCCCGGGGCTTATGCGGGAGCAGTCTCGAAAGGAGTGGCGTCCGCGATGTGTCCCGCCATTGGCGGAGCGGACGCTCGGCGTGGTCGGGCTCGGTTCAGTTGGTGCTGCAATCGCTCGCCGCGGCAAAAGCGCGGGAATGACGATAATCGGCTCAAAACGAGACGTGAGCGAGGCTATCGCGGGCGTCGACAGGCTCGTCCCACCGCATGGCCTTCCCGAGCTCTTGCAGCTATCCGACTTCATTGTCCTTGCCGTTCCCCACCTTCCGGAAACAACCCGGCTAATCGGTCGCGAGCAGCTGCAGCTCATGCGCCGCAGCGCCTTCTTGATAAACATCGCCCGCGGCTCCGTGGTTGCCGAAAGCGAGCTCATCGAGGCGCTCCAGGCAGGCACCATCGCCGGAGCCCTCCTCGACGTGTTTGAGCGAGAACCGCTCCCCGTCGATAGCCCGCTCTGGACCATGCCTAATGTCATAGTTGCACCCCATGTCGCTGGTTACCCGAGCGACTACACCGCTCGCGTGTTCGAGATTTTCGGTGAGAATTTGCAGCGTTTCATCGAAAAGAGACCCCTCCGTAATGTGGTCGATCTGAATCGGGGCTACTGACGGGTCCCATTTGCGAGAACTTAACGTGGCGAGCCGTTGCTTCGGCTCAAGCAGAAGAACAAGCGCGTTCGGCTGCTGAAAGGTTAAATCGCGGCCAAATTCCTGGCCGCGGTCGAAGCGCAGCCCAACTAAAGCGCTTGTCGGGCTATCAAGATCGGTGGATGGTGCCCCGACCGATAGCATCAAATCGAAGGGTGACTCAGGTGCGCTGGCAGCGTAAGGCGCGGACGCAACGCCCAAGCAAACCGTCCATCGCCAGAACGTTCGAACAGCAATCATGCGTGACCATCGGCTCCGGTATCAGGATCCATCGCAAGGGAAAAGGCGAAAAGGTGAAGCTGTGCTTCATCGGGTTTGGTTGATGAAGCACCGAACGCGGCCTGCTGATCGACGCATGCCCGACTCTGGTGGACCGGCATACCGATCAGGAGGCTGCGCTCCAAATAATTTAGTCTCGCGCTGACCGATCGATAACGATCACGCGCGCCGCAAGCCTATTGATGCTCAAACCAGTACGCGTGAATTATGCGATAGCGCATATTGCGCGGGAATACCCCCTGCGGCAGCTCGAGGTTAGCGGACGCACGATCGAGCGCGACGGTCACGCTCAGCAAGCCCATCCAGGAGGCATTCAGACCGTCGCCGGGCAAGAGAGAATCGTGATCTAAACGGATTGGCGGGGCTGTTGATTTCGCTACCGGCCTCTAATGCGGTGCGGGAGAGACCAGCTGATGTTGCCCCGCTTCGCGGGCCTTAGCTCGTCCGCTGCCGCATCGTCGAGTTGGGCGATAGGGACAGCCATGATGCTGCCGTGAGCCGCTCTTGCATAGGGGCGGAGAATACGAGATGCCGAGCAGGCGCGATGTCCGGCGGATGAGCTTCTTTACCGGCTGAAGCCGTGGGCAGCTGGGCGCGGCTTGCTCGTTCTGATTGTGTCGATGTCCCGGCGACGCCGGGCTCGGACAGCACACTTCCTGACCCTCGCGGCACTATGAAGAGACTATTGGGGGTTCGACAAATGACTTCGTCTTGATTCAAGAGCTGAACGTCAGCGCACGCGCGTCAAGCTCGTCGACGTCGAACGTATTCCAGCGGAAAAGCGATCTGCTGCAGAATAGAGCTACCTCTGGATTGCGTCAGAGCCAATTTTGCATGCCAAATGAACTTCAGCGCCGCAGTGCGCTTTCGAGGAACCGCGCGGCGGCGAGTGCTCTGGCGTCCTCGCCAAAGGGCGCGATGATTTGCACGCGGACAGGCAAGCCGTTATCTGCAATATCGGCGGGCAGTTGACGCATGGCACGCCCAGGACTGTCCAGAGCCCGTTGAAGCGCGCTCCACCGGTCGAATCCAAGCTCTTCGGTGCGGCGCCAGGCGCGGAATAGGTTAGGACCACGTCGAGATCGGAGAGTGCATTGGCGAATGCGGCGCGCGCGCTGTTTGCGGTGTGCAACGCCGCAGTATACGCTGTTGGCGTAATGTCCAAGGTCTTATCCATCCTGGCGCGCAGCTTCGGCGCAATCGCGTCGTGATGCGTCTGGTATTCCCAGGCGAGCGCGCGGTGCAGCTCGAAATCCCAGATGTTAGATTGGATGGTGCCAAGTTTCCGCAAAGATGCCGGGAAGCTCGAGGATCTGGACGTTGGCGCCAGCGCGCTGCGCCGCTGAAGCCGCTTTCCGCAATGCCGCCTCGGATTCTGCTTCAGCTGGGCCGGCAAAACCCTGCGTAACTACGCCGATGCGTAGCGGATTCGTCAACCTGTAACCTGCAAGCTCCCACCGCTCGGTTATCGCTGCAAGCGCCAGCCTAAGGTCCTCCACGCCGGCCGCAAACAGCCCGACTGTATCGAGCGTCCACGAATAACATTTCACACCGACGGTCGGCAGCAGCCGATAAGACGGCTTGATCGCAGCCACGCCGCAGAACGAGGCGGGGCGAATCACCGAGCCAGCGGTTTGCATACCTAACGCGAGTGGAAACATGCCGGCGGCCACGGCTGCCGCTGAGCCTGCCGAAGAGCCGCCCGGTGTGTGATTATGATTGCACGGATTAAGTGTGGCAGTGGGATCATGTCCGGCGAAAGCACACGTTGTGGTTTTGCCGACGATGGTTGCACCCGCGCGCTTAAGCAGCATCACCACTGACGCATCCGCACGCGGCTGCCAGCCCTTGTAGATCGGCGAGCCCATTTCCGTCGAAGATCTGAGGTATCGATGAGGTCCTTGATTCCGACAGCAATGCCGCGCAGAGGCCCCTCATTTCTGGCCCGCGGACTCTTCGCGTGGCAGACAAAGGCGCCGATGTTCTTTTCGTGTGCCTCGATCGCCGCGAGTGATTGCGAGAGCGCAGCAGCCGGCGAGAGCTCTCCCTCATCGATGCGGCGCCTGAGATCCGAAAGCGAAATCATGACGGAGGCTCCCTTGCGGAGATTGTCGGCTTGCAGGAATTCGTTTGGCGCGGCGCAGCCGGAGACTCTTGACCCGGGCGTTCACGTCTACGCGCATCACCCCAGCGAACGAGCGATAATTGAAGCGTATCGAGGGACAATAACTGCAAGAATCAGCCGTGATCGAACCAATACTGCGAAATGAGGCGCCCCTTGAGCGTCTTGAGCGCGTCGAGCTGCAACGGCTACAGTCGCTTTAGGCGCGGGGTGCATTGCGGCTCGCCGCAAGGGCACCGCAAGACTGGCATGTGTGCGGCGAAAGCCACGCCATTCATGCGGAAATCTATCGAGCCGGAGACAGCGTCCGCGCCTCGGCTGATGGGTAGGCCTTCTACCTGGCCTTTTCGGCGAACCGGGCGGGGAGGTCGACGCGCATTGCGTCTCGCCTAGGTAAGGATACCGATCGATGCGCACCGAGCCCACCAGACGGTGATTGCCAGCACCGCCAGCAAGACGGTGCATGCGTTGACCTCATGCTAGTCACTAGAAGAAGCATTTCATTTCGTCGCTGCATGTGGATGGTCGCGGTGTATCGGACATCGCGCCAGAACTGCCCCCCTCTGTGGTGGCAAACGCTCCGGCTTGCACTGAATTCGGTAATCCCGAGCACACAGGCCTCGCAAGGCGCACGCAAAAGCGCCCACGACCCCATTCAACAAGGCGCTAGCAGTGCAGGTATGCGCAATCAGCGCTTGCCAAAATGAATCGACGGAAGCCGTTCCATCGCAGGACTTAATCGCCAAGAGCCGTCTCATCGCACGAATTGGCGGCAACACATTGCTAAACTAAGAATCAATAGTTCGTGAAGGGGTTGACCTAGTAAGATCTTCTTAACGAGAGGCGGACCGCAGCATGACCGACCACGCACCCGCCGTCCGCGAAGCGCTTGAAGTCCCCGGCGCCGCGGCTCTCACGCGGACCTCCGATGCACATCGGATGCTTCCGTGGCGCGGTGCGGGCCGCTCTAGTACGCGGCGATTTCTCAAAAACGAGATTCTGGCGAGGATTTCTCTTCAAGAGCTCGCGGCAGTAGGCGAGTTCCTTGAGCCAATAGTTATAAGAGAACGCATGGTGCTGCAAGAACCGAAAAGGTCACTCGATCACGTCTATTTTATAGAGTCGGGACTTATCTCCGTTAGGATTGTCGCGGCGGAAAGCGTTCTTGAAACAGCGGTGATAGGATATGGCGGAGCTATCGGCGCTTCGCTCTTGTTCGGACCGCATCTTGCGACGCATCAATCTGTTGTGCTCTTTCCGGGAAGCGCGCACAGAATTCGTGTCGAGGATCTGGGACGAGTGATGCACGATTGCGCTGAAATTCGAGAACATCTTCTCCGGTACGTCCATGCACTGAACTTGCATTGCGCTCAGACCGGATTGTGCGGCGTGCGACACGATCGCGAGAAACGGCTCGCGTGGTGGTTGTGTTCGGCGAGTGACGCCCTTGATGCTGATGTGCTGCTTACACATGATTACCTCTCTTCCGTTCTAGCATTGCGCCGCGCTGGGGTAACAACTAATCCGATTCGAAGAACAAGGATTGATTCGGAAAACTCGCGGCGTGTTGCGGATTGAGAAACGCTGCCTCGAGCAAAAGGCATGCAGTTGTTACAAACTTATTTCAGGCGCTTATGCCTCAACCGAGCCCGTGATGTCAGCCATCGATCCATAGCGCCGGGTAACGAGCGGCGCGGCGGATTGGATGTGCGCTATGGCAGGTCATTGTGATCGGCCAGGCGGAGGCCTGGGTCCTCGATGTGTTCATAGGATACACCCGACGGATTTTTCAGCGATCAGTTGATCCTCCCGATGCCCTTCGTTGCTTCCGGCGTGCGCATCGGCTCGATAGCCTACGTCCGACAACCGGGTGCTGCTTTTCGTTTGTCAGCACCTACGATCGAAAGGCTGTTCAGTCCAATATGAGATCTGAGCAACTGACGGTATCGCGAGATCGTCGTCGGCTGTTCGCAGTCACACTCATTCGATAGGTGCGCGGTCATGCTGATTGCGTGAGACTTAGCTCTCGTCTGCAGTCCACACGAAATCCTTTACTCCATCTTCCCGTCAAATGCTGTCTGGGCGACGGCGCTTTCATGATCTCGTCGTCTGCCGTTTCTCATGACGCTAGGGTGATCCGCTTTGTCGGCTTATAAAGGGTTGTTCTTGCGTCGAGGAGAAGCATGGACCGGTCATCCTTGTGGCGGCTGCACATCAATTTCTTTGAAATCAACATGAACTAGAAAAGTGGAATAGCGGTCAAGGTGATCGAGCCCTATGTCTATTGGGAAATAACGTACGAGTTGGAGTCGGTCCGCCGATCTCTTGAGGAGACGTTCAGGCGCAGTCCGCGTGACTCTACTGCATGCCGGATTCAGCGCCTTGTTCGCCAAATTCGTCAAGGCCCGAAGACGAACAGAACTGGCTCGTAAATGGTCGTGCCAGCGCCGTAATCTGGTGCTCCGCGTCCGCGAGCTGTGCGATAATTCGAAGAACGGCGGGCGGCGGGTTATCCATCAGCGCATGAGCTGCTCACGCTGTGCCATATCGGCCGTGTGTGTTCGACCTGCAGTTACGATCATGCATTAATAGCTCGCCACGCTCCGCTCTTCCTCTCCACTTGCTCTGCACGGATGTGAGTATGCTCGCCCGTCGCATCAGCGGCTGAGAGTCGCGTACGGTGTAACGCGCTGTGAGGTGCTGACTAGGTCTAGATCTTTCTCATCATGCAGCTCTCGAATTAAGTACCAGAGGCCCGCGAACATTCTCGACGTACAATTCAAGCGGACCATGAATCGTCCTGCGTACGTGACGTACGGTCATCTGCGTCTTCAGTACTAATCGTACAGTTATGACGCGATTAGAACACTCTGGCCCAGAGCGGCCATGCATTCGTGCGTTTCGTACAAAGCTTTCACGCCGATATTGAACACAATCTGTCAACGTAGCCTTGCGAGCGGCGGAATGGTCCGCACCGCGACGCCTGTGGGCTAATCTAGCTGCCGGCGTTCGAGGAAGGCCCTGTCTGTCGAGAATGATTGGGGCGAAGATGGCCAATCTCTGGGGTGAGCGGCCACTCTTCAAGTGAAACATTTGGAGGTCTTTTATGAAGATGGCGAAGAGCCTTTTTCTAGGTTCGACGGCGGCTCTGATCGCCTTGGGTGGGGCGCAGGCGGCCGATCTCCCCGTCAAGGCTAAAGCAGTTGAGTACGTTAAGATCTGCACCCTGTATGGTGCTGGGTTCTACTACATCCCGGGCACTGACACTTGCATCAGGTTAGGCGGATATCTGCGTGCTGAAACGACATTCGGCACGAGCTACCATCATGACGCACCAAATAGTGGTGTGGGTGGCGCGCGCAACCGCTTGAGCGAATATTACAGCGCGCGCTCTCGTCAAGACCTGTTCGTTGATACGCGTACCGCGACCGAGTATGGTGTCGTCCGCACGTTCGCCGAATTCGCTTGGACCTATACAGGGGGTACCTACAGCGGTACCGGCACTGGCGGGACGGCGTATACGACGTCACTAGGAAATCAGGTCGCGCAGGGTACTCCCGGCTTCTATCAGGCCTTCATGCAGTTCGCTGGCTTTACGTTCGGTAAGGCAGCTTCGCAGTTCAGCACTAATTGGGGCCAGTATGCGGCGAACTCTTACGAGTTGCCGGGCGCTGGCGGTTGGGATAGGGCGAATCAGATTGCCTATACCTTTGAATTCGGGCAAGGCATCTCGGCCTCCATCTCGGCCGAGGATCAGGTTTCCCGTAACCAGCTCGCGATCTGGAATGTAAGCTCAGCGACGGCTGCGGGACTGGCCACTGGTGCGTACGGAGCCAACGACATCGGTGGTGCGCGAGCTCCAGACCTCGTCGCGTCGGTCACTGTTGACCAGGCTTGGGGTTACTTCAAAGCTTCGTTCGCCGCCCATGACAATCATGCTGCCTACTATGGTGCGTCCGAGCTCACCGGCCACCCGGATGACAAGTGGGGCTGGGCGGGTCAGTTGGGCTTGTCGATCAAGAACGTTCCGACTGGTCCGGGTGATACGATCAACATGTCGGGCGTCTATACGAACGGTGCAAGCCGTTACAATTTCCACGACTATACGGCGGCACCCAGCTTCGCGATGTACGGAGGCACGGGTCTCGTAGGTGCTTACCAAAGCGTCGGCCTCGCTGGTGTGTCTGACTCGGTGTTCGTGGCCGGCTCCGGCCAGGAGCTAACTACGACCTACGGCTTCCAGGGTGGCTACACCCACAACTGGAATCCGTACTGGGCCAGCAGCATCTTCGGCGCGTATGCTGCTGTGCGCTACAACAATACTGCCAAAGGCTATATCTGCGGCGCGTTCGTAGCAAACCTCGCGCTTTCGACAGGTCTTGCAGGCTGCAATCCCGACTTTAACTACTCGGTGATTGGTACGAGGACGATTTGGACTCCGGTCAAGAACCTGGCCTTCACGGCCGAACTCGCGTACACGATGCTCGACCAAAAGCATGCGAGCGGAAGCACGGTGGCTCTGCCAGCTCAGGCAGCTATCGCCAAGCCGGGTGGCACGTATGAGCTGAAGGACCAGAACGCCCTCACGCTGCTGATCCGCGCTCAGCGCAACTTCTAATTATCTATCAACCAGCAGAAGGAGAAAGAAGCGCTTCTATTCGTCTGAGTGTAACCTCCAAGAAGGCCTCCGGCATGCCCGCCGGGGGCCTTTTCAATTTGGACCCAATATTTCGGCTGCGTGAAGCGAGACGGGACCCTTGCGATCACGAGTGGCGAGATTCGCGAGCGAGCCCCTGGAATCGAGTCATTTTGGCTGAATCGCGTCAGGTTGTGCAGATCCCAAAGGCCGTTTTCCGACGATCTGCGCGGGGGCGCCCAGAGTGCTCTTATCGCTCTAAAGCAAGGGACCTCCTGCCGAATGACGCCGGAGCGATGCTCAATGAGCGGGAGCGTTTGCGGCTCAAGCTTGGCATGGGCTCCATCTCATAATTTGCAGGGCGACAAGTGGAGGCCTCGCCAATTGGCCTTTGAACCGCACTCGCTTTCGACCTGGTCCTGGGGATCGGTATCCCATATCGAGGATTTCGGGACCTGCCTCGCATTGTCCGTCTTGTGTGGCCCTTTTGCTCTGGACGTCTAAAAGGCGCGGCCATATAGACGATCGAGATCGGCAGGATCTGCGGCTTGCTGGAAGCAATTGTCGACAACAATCTGGATCCCCAAGCGCACCCCGGCACAGAGCTGCCGACCATCCTTCATCCCTATATCGGCGACGCTCGGTCGCGTTATGAACGGCGCGAGCAGCATCGGGCTTCTGCTCGTTCGAGAGATTACTAATTCGAGCGATCGGAAGCTCCTGCGGCGGATGCTGCTATGCCGTCTGCGTGAGTGAGTCTCTCATTGAAATTCCAGAAACGACTCAGATATAGCCGAGCTCCAGCTCCTTATACTCGACGACTGGGCATGATGCGCTCGCGGCCGTGGCGCGTCACGATCTCAAGATTTTCGAAGAACGCTGTGTCCGCCGCTCTACTATCGGCACCAGCCACTGGTTCTGGAGGGTTGTTTTCGGGAGCGCCGCCGACGATGGGCGCCTTCATCTTCGAGCGCCTCCTGAAAGTGCAGCGCGACGAAAGGTTCGAGTTCGCCGCGGAATCTATGTATGTTGAGGTCGCTCCCACTTGATAGGCTGTGCAGCGGCCTTCTAATCTTGAGGAACCTAAAAGAAGAACGTCGCCGCGCTACAATATTGAGCCAGCCAAGTGTTTGAGCCTATCAACAACGCTTTTAACGGAAGGTACCGGATCGTTCCCATCCTGCAACGAGCTCAACGTAGCGCACTGTGCCGGGCGCAAGAGCGTTTGAGCGCTTCGCTCAGCGGGCCGGCGCGCTGCCGTGAGAGACGCCGAACAAGTCTAGTGGCTCGAAAATTGCCAAGTGGCAGTCGGCTCCGATCCTGATCCAAAGCTCAGATGAACTCTGGCTGCCCAGCTCGCGTCAGCGCTAACGCTGACCAAAAGCTTCGCCTTTTGACAATCGCGCGCAGAATTTCTGCTCGGTGACGGGCTCCATTGATTAAATTCAAGCACTGCGACCCTATACTACTTGCTAACGATCAAACTTGTCGCAGCATCGCGGTGCAGGTGGTGAAGCTCGCGAGAAGCTGGCGCCCAAATTCCCTGCCTGAGAGGTCAAGCTCCATGCCTGAGATGTCAAAGTTGTTGCCTGAGAGGCTGCCGCGAGTGGTCGGGCTACTAGGGGGAGGAATCATCGGCGGAGGGTGGGCCGCACGATTCATCCTTAACGGAGTGGACGTGAAACTGTATGACCCCTCGCCGGGAGCGGTCGAGACCGTTCAAGTGACGCTCGCTAGCGCGAGGCGCGCATATCGGAGGCTGACGCAGGTCCCACTACCAGACGAGGGGGCGCTCACCGTAGTGAACTCGGTGGCGGACGCGGTGAGCGGTGTGGAGCTCGTGCAGGAGTCCGCGTCCGAGAGGCTGGAGCTCAAGCAGCAGCTGTTCGCGACTGCCAGCCGGGCGGCGGCCCCCGAAACGCTGATTTGCTCCTCGACCTCGGGATTTCGGCCGTCAGTGCTGCAAACGGGGGTGGATCACCCGGAGCGGCTGCTCGTTGCGCACCCGTTCAACCCAGTGTACCTGCTGCCGTTGGTTGAGCTGTGCGGGGGACGGCGCACCGCGCCCGAGATGCTGGCGCGAGCGGCGGAGATCTACCGGGCAGTAGGAATGCACCCGCTCGTGGTCCGCAAAGAAGTGGACGGGTTCGTCGCGAACCGGATGCAGGAGGCGTTGTGGCGGGAGGCGCTATGGCTGGTGCATGACGATGTGGCTACGGCGGAGGAGGTTGACGACGCTGTCCGTTACTCCTTCGGGCTTCGCCGGGCCGTCGTGGGACCCTTTCGGATCGGCGGCGGCGGGGCTGCCATGCGTCAATTTTTAGATAAATGGAAACCCGAGCTGACGTCGCCATGGACCAAGCTCACCGATGCGCCCAAGTACACCGAGGCCTTCATCGACAAACTAGCCGAGCAGACGGATGCTAGGGCCGAGAAGCTGACCGCCCCAGAGCTCGAACAAAAGCGCGACAACGGTCTTGTGGCCGTGCTGCGGGGACTGCGCTCTGAGGAATACGGCGCGGGCGAGACGCTTGCCCGCTGGGAACGTGGGCTGCGCGATCGCATCCCCCAGCTCACTGACGGTTCTGGCCCACTCCGAATACCAGCAATAGAGATACCGGCCGACTGGATCGACATCTACGGGCACGTCAACGAGAGCCGCTATCTCGAGCTCTGCGGCATGGGCACCAGCGGCCTGTTCAGTTGGATCGGCATTGACGGCGCGTACCGCTCAAAATACGGGTCGTTCTACACGCTCGAGACGCACCTGTCCCATCTCCTGGAGCTGTATGCCGGCGATCGCGTGCAAGTGCTCACACAGGTCCTCGGCGCCGACGAGAAGTGCCTCCATATCTTCCACGTGCTCACGCGCGAGGGCGAGGAGAGGCCGGCGGCCACGAGCGAGCAGATGCTGATTCACGTCAACGCAGCCAGTCGGCATAGCGGGCCTGTGCAGGGGAAAGTGCGCGAGCGCGTGCTGGAGCTGGCCCGACTGCACGCGGAGCTGCCTCGTCCCCAGCGCGCCGGCGCAAGCATCGGGTTGCGCTCAACGCGAAACCGCCGGGAAAACCTCTCAACTGCCGCGAGCTGTCCTGGACCCGCCGTAAAATGCAACGCCTGATTGTCTGCAGGAGATAGACGCCATGGAAGCGCGAAGCGCGTCTCAGCCCGCAATTCAACTGTGATCAGTAGGAGTGCTGGAAGATTAAATGGGCTTTGCGCGGCGCCCGTCGAAGGAAGAAGCGCCAGAAGTTCCAGGGGTCGAAGGAGAGGGTGCTTGGATCGCCCACGTGTTGCCAATGCTTGGAGAGAAGAAGAATGACTGAGGTCATCACCACCCGCCGCGATGGCACGATCCTCGAAGTCACGCTCGACCGGCCAAAGGCAAATGCCATCGATGTCAAAACGTCGCGGTTGATGGGCGAGACCTTCAAAGCGTTCCGCGACGATCCGGACCTGCGCGTCGCCGTCCTCAAAACCGCCGGAGATAAGTTCTTCTGCGCCGGCTGGGATTTGAAGTCCGTGGTCGCGGCCGGCGGTTCGGATGACGGCGCCTGCGGCGACTTCGGGGTCGGCGGATTCGGCGGCCTGCAGGAACTACGTGATCTCAATAAGCCGGTGATTGCCTGCGTCAACGGCATGGCCGTCGGCGGCGGCTTCGAGCTCGCACTCTCCTGTGACCTGATCTACGCCTCCGATCATTCCTCCTTCGCTCTGCCGGAGATTCGCGCTGGCGTCCTGGCCGACGCGGCAACGATTAAGTTGCCGAAACGCATCCCCTATCACGTCGCAATGGATCTTCTGCTCACCGGGCGCTGGATGGATGCCGCCGAGGCGTATCGCTGGGGCTTGGTCAACGAAGTATTGCCCAAGGAGAAGCTCGGGCACCGCGTTTACGAGATTGCGCGGCTGCTTGCCAGTGGCCCGCCGCTGGTCTTTGCCGCAATCAAGGAGACAGCGCGCGTGGCCGAAGCACTCTCCTTCCAGGACGCAATGAACCGGGTAGGACGCCGCCAGCTCGCGACGGTCGATAGGCTGAGCCGCTCAGAGGATAGGCTCGAGGGTCCCCGAGCGTTCGCCGAAAAGCGCGCTCCGGTTTGGAAGGGCAGATAGTGCTGTTGCAGGAAGGATCATCGCGATAGCTCAAAACTGAATTCGCTCAACGGGAAAATCCCATGGATCTCGCGTTTACAAAGGAAGAGCAGGCGTTCCGCGAAGAGGTGCGTCAGTTCCTGCGTGATAACGTGCCGCCGGAGATGCGGCGCAAACGATTGAAGGCCGGCCGCTATCGAGGGATGAGATGGTCGCAGGCGCACGCATCCTCAACAAAATGGGCATTCCGTATTGGCCTAATGAATATGGAGGGGCGGGTGGACCCTTATGCAACGTTACATTTTCGAAGAAGAGGTGCGGGCGTATCCCATATTGTGTCTAACTTTGGCGTGTCTCTCGTCGGACCAGTAATTTACACCTTTGGCAATGAGGCGCAGAAGAAATACTATTTGCCGCGCATCCTCAACGTCGAGGACTGGTGGTGCCAGGGCTTCTCAGAGCCCGGCGCGGGCTCCGACCTAGCCTCGCTCAAGACGCGGGCTGTGCGTATTGGCGACCACTATCTTGTCAATGGCCAGAAGATCTGGACGACGGCGGCGCAATACGCCAACTGGATCTTCTGTCTCGTCAGGACGAATCCCGACGTGAAGAAGCAGCAGGGCATCTCCTTCCTCCTCATCGATATGAAGACGCCCGGCGTCACTGTGCGTCCGATCCAGCTGATCAACGGCGGTCACGAAGTGAATGAGGTCTTTTTTTCTGACGTCCGCGTTCCGATCGAGAATCTTGTCGGCGAGGAGAACAAGGGCTGGGAGTATGCCAAGTTTCTTCTCGGCAACGAACGCTTCAGTGATTCCAGCGTAGGCAACTCCAAGGAACGCATCCGGCGCATCAAGGAACTTGCCGCGCGGTGTTTCGCTGGCGGTGAGCGGCTACTTGATCAGGCCGCCTTCCGCGAGAAGCTTAGCGCAGTCGAAGTCCAGCTGAAGGCGATTGAAATAACGCAGCTTCAGGTGATCGCTAATGCATCGAAGCAGCAGAAGAGTGCGGACCCTGCAAGCCCCATCCTTAAGCTGAGGGGCTCAGAAATCGAGCAGGCGACGGCGGAGCTTCTGATGGATGTGGTCGGACCTTACGCGCTACCGTATTTCTCGGAAGAGGAGCTCGAGAGCGGTAACGAACAGCCGATCGGCCCTGATTGGGCTGCGACGATCGCACCCGCCTATTTCTACAGCCGCGCAGCGTCATTCTATCCGGGCTCCAGCGAGATTCAGAAGAACATTATCGCAAAGGAAATCCTGGGCCTCTGATGCTTTGAAGGCCGCAGGCACGGCGCCCCGATTCAGAAAGAATTTCGGTAGTGAGCTTTGATCTATCGGAGGAGCAGCGGCTTCTCAAGGACAGCGTCGAGCGGCTAGTGTTCGACAGCTACGGCTTCGAGAACCGCCGCCTGTATCAAGGAGGAGGAGCGCGGTTATAGCGAGGCGATGTGGGCGCGCTATGCCGAACTCGCGCTTCTTGGATTGTCTTTCGTCGAGGAATATGGCGGCTTCCGCGATCGAGACGATGATCGTTAATCGTCCGTTAAGAAGCAGATCTGAGGGCTGACTGGACGCTGATGGCTGCGAAGAGTGCAGTCAGGATCAGGCGCCAGAAATCTCTCAGCCAGGCGAGGATGTGGCGGAAATTGTGTCCGTCGGCTGAGAGGACGACGTTGGCGGCATCGCCGGCGCGGCCTTTGAGGTAGCAGCGGCCGAGGTGACCATCGGCCTTCAGGTGTCCGATGATGGGCTCGATGGCGGAGCGGCGGCGCAGCTCGCGCTTGATGACACCGAAGACGCCGCGCTTCTGGCCGGAGATGAAGACGCGGCGGGGGATTTTGCGCGTCGTGGCCGCGGTAATCCCTTGTCGACATAGGCCCGCTCGATCGCGCAGCCGGTGAGTGTCTCGGTGCGGTCAATGACGTCCCGCAAGGTGTGACCGTCGTACGGGTTATCAGGCAGCGCCCTGGCGTGCAGCACGAATAGGCCACCGGGAGCCCGGCGGTTGTTGGTGACGATGGAGGCCTTCACTCCGAACTCGTAAGGCGCGGAGGCCTTGCCCTTGCCGATGCACTCCACCTCCGGGGCATGGAAGGAATAAAGCTTCCAGCCGCGCTGGCGCTGCTGCTGCGAGCGGATCTGCGTGGCCCGGCCAAGCGGGAGGGCGAACGTCTCCTCACGAGCGCGGCCTGACCTTCGATCTTGCGGCGGATGTCGCGGATGATCCGGCCCAGCCGGCTGCGCAGGATGCGCAACTGCCGCTGGTGCCGCCTGAACTGTTTGCCGCCATCATCGCGGCGGCCTTGGCCACACGAGAATAGGATTGCCGCAGCCTGATGCCGTGCCTGGCCGCCAGGCGGTTCAGCCCTTTGATCGCCGCATGCAGCAGCTTGGCAATCGGTCGGAAAGGTGATCGCCTTCGGCTGCACCGTGGTGTCGACCGTGACCCGCTTGAGGCCTTGGCTGCGTAACGCTCCGGCCTCGTGCGCCACCCGCAGGCTCTTGGTTAGCAGCAGCTCCAGCTTGTCGCCGAGCCGCTTGCGCCAATGGCTCAGGTCCGAGCGCTCGTGCGGGAACGCGTGCTGGAAAAACTCTTCGCCGGTGAAGTACTGGAAGTCATGGACCCAGCGTTCGCACACCCCCTCATCGGACAGCCCGTAAGTGCTTGAGCAACAGCAGCCCGATCATGAAGCGGGTCTCGATGCCCGGCCGGCCGTTCTCGCTCTAGAGCATGCGATCTCGCCGTCGATCCAGTCCCAATCGATCTTGCCGGCCAGCAGAACCAGCTCGTGCTTCAGATTGATGATCTGGTCCAGCCGTGCCCGGAACAGATCGCTCGATCCCGTCGTCTTGTGCTTCTTCGGCCGCATCGTCCCCTCCGATGCACCATAGAATCATGGTTCGCAGCAAAGGGGAATCCACCAACAAAATTGCAAGATTTGCGGCTCCCAAGCCCCAAATCCCTGCAATCTCAAATGCCTCCGCAGCCGAAAAACAGACTCCCGTTCAATCCCTTAGAGGCTTGTTCACGGACGACTCGTTATGGAGGCGTTCGCCAAGGCATTAATCCTGGAACCCATTTCGCGACCACGGTGCCTGCCGGAGGCATCCTCCGGCACGGCGCGAGCGAGGCGCAGAAGGCGGAGATCATCCCCGCCATCGTGGAAGGCCGGACAAAATTATCCTCCGCCCATGCCGAGCCGCAGTCGCGCTACGACCTTTTCGACGTTGAGACGCAGGCGAAGAAGGACGGAGAGGGATGAATCCTGAGCGGCGCCTAAGGCCTCGTCCTCCACGGCGCTGCGACCGACAAAATCGTCGTATCGGCGCGAACGGCCGGAGGCACGCCGGAGAAGGATGGGATTGGGCTCTTCCTGATCGACGCCGATGCGCCGGGCCTCACGCGCCGCGGTTATCCGACAC
The DNA here is from genome assembly GCF_001693385.1 of Bradyrhizobium icense. Classification (NCBI taxonomy): domain Bacteria; kingdom Pseudomonadati; phylum Pseudomonadota; class Alphaproteobacteria; order Hyphomicrobiales; family Nitrobacteraceae; genus Bradyrhizobium; species Bradyrhizobium icense. The sequence goes on along the minus strand of NZ_CP016428.1, from coordinate 5,460,388 downwards.
AGGATGGTCTGCGCGCAGCCGAGATGACGCTTGACAATGTACGCGTTAACACGTTGGCGATCCAGCAGGGACGTTCCGAATCATCTCGCGGGTGGCGCACGAGGCGGTCGCTGCGCTTGCGCGGAAGCCGTCGGCTTCTTTGCCAAAAATGCAGGCCATTACACTCGACTATCTCAAGACGCGCGAACAGTTCGGGCGGAAGATTGGCACCTTCCAGGTGCTGCAGCATCGAGCGGTCGACATGGTTGTCGAATTGGAGCAGTCGCGCTCGATGGTCATGTAAGCCACTAATGATAGCAGGCGAAAGCGATGCGACCGAGCACGAGCGCGCGATTTCGGCGACAAAGATCCAGATCGGTCGTTCGGCGAAGGTGATTAATCATCAGTCGATCCAGCTCCATGGTGGCATCGGAATGACCGTGGAGCACAGCATCGGTCACTATTTTTAACATGTGACCATGATCGACAGGCTGTTCGGCGATGCCGACTATCACCTGAGGCGGCTTGCCGGCCTCGGAGGGCTCGACAGCGAGCAAGCGAATGGAACAACGGAGCCAATTGAGCAACGTGGATATGCGAGTTGATGATGCGCTATGGGAAGCATCCGATCTTGCCGGCCAGGAGGTCGATCGGCGCGAGCAAAAAGGATGTCTTTTCCGACCGAAGTTCGTCGCTGCATGGGCGGCTACGCCACAGAAAGTCTTACGAACATCAACAAAGAGCCCTGCGCGATGGCTGCAGAACTACTTTGGTTTTACAAGGCACATGATCGGAAGCCGATCAACAACAATGCTGGCTCGTACCGCGAGCCCTGCAGCCCATCGAGCCGCACATGGTCTGACTGTTATGAGACGATGGCGTCCCCCAATGTGAAACTTCACTTCCGCGATACCTTTCAGGCGTCCTCATCCGATCGAGCAAAGAGACATGCATTCGCCTTTGAGCGCTTGGTACCACCACGAACCGACGCCGTGTTCACCGAGTTCTCCGCGGGAACGCTTTGCTGTGCCGGTCGCGCTGATCGGCTTGGTCGTGCTTGACGTTCTTGCATTGTTGACGAGTTAATGGAGCCCGCCTTTGTGCTGCATGACGCGCCGACCAGCGCCACACATTCCTCCGAAGCACTGGCTACTCTCCGAGGCGAAGTCCCTGCCAAGGGCCGGATGGGAGTCGCGGATGGCCGGCCTCGAGCCTGCCAGCACGCGAAATTACGCCGCAGGCCTGCATTTAGGCGTCGGTGAATACTGAATGCGTTGATCATAGTCCGTTTTACGCGTGAAATAGCCCTTGAGATTGCAAGCTTGCGGGCTTCTGGATTAAAGGCTTTGATCTTTGATGATGCCGTCGTCGCGCGGGGGACGACGCGAGCAAGGGGGCGACCGAACACTGGGTCGACTGATCCTCTGCGCTCCCGACTGGACGCGATCATCGACTTGCGCCATCTGCACAATCGACTGACGATTCCTTGGGCAGCGGTTCGGGGCAGTCTACGAGGACAAGTCGGCCGGCCGCCTTTGCCGAGGGGGCTGACGTCGGGCTTCCAATCCTCAAGATGAAGATACCACCGTTCATTGCGAGAAAGCTTCGCAATCTCGAGCAAGACACAGTATTTCGGCCGTGCCCCCGCGCAAATCGCAGAAATTTAAACTAGGAGTGTCGCTAAGATGGCAAGATACACGCTCTCTTGGAGGCCTGAATGGCGTCGCCGACCACAAACTCTCTTGGAATTCTGGATCTCGAACGTGGGCTGCCGCCGGGCGCTACGCCGCCGACGCCGATGCCCGGCTCCCTGATGAGTTCGGCTACTTTCGATTTTCCTGTCATCTCGGAGACGGTCGCTGGAGCTTGGCCGGATGTCGCGATGCGCGGCGATCCTTCGCTCGAGCCGGCCTACGTGGCAGCTGCCCGACGACTGATCGAGCGAGGCGCTATCGCAATCAGTTCGAACTGCGGCTTCTCTATCCGCTATCAGGCGGCGGTAGCTGCCTCGGTGAACGTGCCTGTCGTGATGTCGAGCCTGCTTCTGGTTCCGGCCTTGCTCCGCCAGCTGTCGCCAGCCGCTAAGCTCGCCGTAGTGACTTCCGACTCAAAGCAGTTCAGAGAAGATCTGCTTGGGATCAGTCATCCGGACGAGCGCGCGAGGATCGTTATCGGCGGCATTGAAGACGGTGTGTTTTACCAAAACGTGATGAAGTCTCCGCCGGTACCGACTGACGCTGCCGAAATTGAGAAAGATGTCGCTGCCTGCGTCGCACGGCTCCGCGCCGCGAATCCGGAAATCGCCGCTCTCCTGATCACTTGCACGGGGCTTCCGATGGTAATCCCGGCGATCCGTCGTATCACAGGGTTGCCAGTTTACGATATCACAACCCTCTGCCGGTCGACGCTTTCGTCACTGGCCTAAAAGGGTTGCTTTGTCCGTCCTGCAACAGCCGCCCTGCTGCCGTCGTAGGTAACAGACATTGACGATCATCGTTGAACAACTACTACGGTCCATGTACCGCTTACATTTCGATTTGACGAGTGGGGGCCTTCATGGAGGTGCCTTCCTCCATTTTTCGGCCACCTAGCGTCTGGTCGAAAGTGATACCGTCTACGTCAAACGAGCCGAATCCGGCGCATCCCGAAAATTATGCCCTGAGCGGCCCAGCGAAGCACCCGAGGAGCGATGTTCATTTACCGCTGCCACGTTCAGGCATCTTGGCTTGATGCAAACAGACATATGAGCGCTCGCTCGTATCTCGATGTGTTTTCCGATGCCGGCGTGCTAGCCCTGCGAGAGTTGGGATTTGGTCCGCCGTATCTCAAGGGAGGTCACTCCATTTTTACGGGCGATTTCCATATCACCTACGTGCGCGAGATCCGTGCCGGAGGAAGCCTGACGGTCGCAACGCGCATCCTTGATTTGGACTCCAAGCGCTTTGTGTTCCACCAAGAAATGACAGGCGACAGCAACGGCGCGCTGGCAGCCACGGCGGAGCACCTGCAGCTCAACGTCGGAGTTGCGAGCCGGAAGGTTGAGCCGTTCCTTCCAGAGATCTTCGAGCGTCTTCGGGGGGCGCGGCACGGCCAGGGTGCGAGCCCGCCGCGGAATGTCGGCCGCGCAGCGTCTCTCATGGCAGGAGCGCCGACCCGATGAGTTGGCGCCGCGAAGCGACCGGCAGCCTCAGTCTGTTCTACGCCATCATACCGGCCAAGAGGGGCCGAGGATTCAATTTGTTCTCGAGACCAGGAACCCCGGCGCATTGATGGCGGCAGAAGCGGTGCATTGGGGCAGCTCGCGATGTCGTGCGCGGCCGGATAGACTTGCATCGTGTTCAACCGAGTGGATCGGCTTAGAATAAGGCCATTCGTTCTGACCAGAAACTGGCGAGCTCGAGCGGCTCGGCTAACAGCGATGTTGTAGCACTGGCAAATGGCGAGAGGTGCCTTGCGGCCGCGGCGACGCCAAACATCTCGCTGGGGAGTTTCCAGACCTGCGAGCTAGCGGCGCATTGGCGCTTTAAGTTAAGCCAAGATTCCAGCCGAGCGCTAACTACGTGAGTTCATGCTCGGCGCCTGCACGCGTCAGCCCGCAATTAGCGCATATTTGTCCATGAGGGAGTGCTCGGCCTAGCTGAGCTCGAAAACTCACTGGGCCGAGGTGCGGCTCAACAACCCGTCTTCACGAGGACGACCGCGATGGCTCATTCATACATCAGATTGCCTTCCGCGTCTCGTTCCATCAATTCGAGATTTAGCAGAACATCTTTAGATTTTGTGGTCTGGCGCAGTATTTCACTTACGCAGACTCCTTTTCCTGCGCAATTCGACACGAAGAGCAGTGTATCCTTGGATCATTAAATCGTTGCTGGCAGTATCCTTGGTTCACTAAATTGTTGCCGCCAAATGAATGGCTGAGTTCACCTGCCACAAAACGAGAAAGAGTATGAGGATTTCACCTTCAGTGGATATCTCGGTCGATGGCGTTGAGGAGGGGCGGCGTCCAAGGCGACGCGCCGCTGCGCCGTGACGGAGCTGCCCTCGCTGGAGCTTGCCGGACGGCGTGCGGTCGCGACCGCGGCAGGCGCCGGAATCGGCCTTGTGATCGCGAAGCTCTTCGCTGCGGCCGGAGCACGGGTGGCGATCTGCGATCTTGATAATGCGAAGTTGAAGGCGGTCACTGAGACAGCTCCTTCAATCGGTGTAAGCCGGTGCGATCTAGCCGACGCGCGGGACGTCGAACGCTTTGCTCGAGACGCTTTCGGACGGCTGGGCGGAGTCGATATCCTGATCAACAACGCCGGCATCGAAGGTCCTATTGAATCTATCGAGACAATGAAAGTTGAGGAGTGGAATCGAACGCTGGCAGTCAATCTTACCAGTCACTTTCTGCTCGCCCGGACGGCTCTTCCCTATATCCGTCAAGCCGGCCGCGGCGCCATCGTGAATATCTCTTCGGTTGCGGGTCTGACCGGGTATCCATTTCGCGCGCCATACAATGCGAGCAAATGGGGGGGGTATCGGGCTAACTAAAAGCATGGCCAAGCTGGGCCCGTCCGGGATCCGTGTGAATGCGATTTGCCCAGGTACGGTTGAAGGCGACCGCTTGGAACGAATTATGGCAGCCAAGGCGCGCGGGCAGAGCACCACGGTGACTGCCATCCGCTCGCAGATGGTGGCTGATTCCTCACTGGGCAAGACCGTGCGGCCCGACGATATCGCAGCCATGGCGCTTTTCCTGGTGTCGAATGCTGGCGCCAGCATATCCGGCCACGTGTTCCCGGTGGACGCCGATGCCGTGTGATTGCCGTCCTTTGGCTCGGGAATCCGGCCTTGAGCTCGAGGCGGCGCTGCTTCTGTTCTTGGAGTACCAAGCCGCATCTAGGCGAAAATTCGCCTTGGTGGCAACAAGATGCCGCGGGCGGGGCGAAAAGCTTGCGCGAGAGTGAAATGAAATGACGAGGTCTGCTCCAGTGCGTTGGCCGTCGCCCCGGAGCGGCTTCGACCAGTATGGCTCGGGCGTTGGCACGGCTCTGTTGGTGGATCGGATAAGCTGGGCCAGTGCGAGCCCGGACTGCCGTACGGTCGGGTTCAGCCGAAGTACTGGACCAAATTGTCGGAAAAAGCCAAGAGGGCGACATCGCCGCAGTGATGGCAAGCGCTCCGGCATGTTGCCGCTGGTGGATGTCAGGCGATGCTGCGCATCCTTTTCGAGCGAGCGACGGTCCAGGTCGCGCTTGAAAGTGGCGACGTCTTCGGTCAGCCGATCAACTCGCGCCAGCGCTCATCAGTACGCAATGATTGCGCGGCCGGCCACGTTCCTACTTTTCGGCCAAAGAGATCGGTCACCGGCGGCACGGATCAAAAGCGTGTGTGCAAGACGTCGGTGGCAGTGATGACCGCGCGATCAGGCGTGGTCGAGCTCCCGATCGACCCGGCTGAACGTTCACGGCGCTTCGCCTACACAGGGCAGTGATCGTCGCCGGCTTTCTTGTTTAAAGGCCCGATGGTTTAGTGCTTCGTGCGCAAGTCCACGCGTTTTGTACGCATGAGCGCAGGATTTCGGCTGCTCGATGCACCACATTGATGAAATGCAGCTCTAAGGTTGGATAACATTTCTGCGAAAGGCAAGCCTTATGCCGCCCTAAGCGTGCAGCGTCAAAGGCAGGTAGGGCAGGAGTGCGCCATTTGGTCAACCGCAGACGTGTACTCAAGGTCTATCCCTACGGCCTCGATCGCATGGTCAAGAAGCTGCAATCCGTGGAGAAAGAACATCGTGGTCTGGTGGTCGGCGCCGCCGCAGCAGTGGGAGAGCCGCAAAGCCCGGTTGGGGGCTCGACGCCAGTCACGAAGAATGCCTTTGTGAAGTTTTCCGAGATCCAGAAGACCTGCGACGGCGAAACGCTGGTCGTTAAGAACCTCAATTTGGCGATCACCCGGGGTGAGTTCTTGACCATGCTGGGACGCTCCGGCTCCGGCAAGACGACCACGCTCATGATGCTCGCCGGCTTCGAGGTGCCCACCCAGGGCCGGATTTTTTTGGAGGGGCGCTCGATCAGCAACATGCCCCCGCACAAGCGCGCGACATCGGCATGGTGTTCCAGAACTATGCGCTTTTTCCGCACATGACCGTGGAGGAGAACCTCGCCTTCCCACTCAAGGTCCGCAAGCTCGGCAAGGCGGAGATCGAGCCCAGGATCAAGCGGGCGCTCGACATGGTGCGGCTCGGCGCCTATGGCAAGCGCCGGCCGGGTCAGCTTTCCGGCGGCCAGCGGCAGCGCGTCGCGCTTGCCCGCGCCCTCATCTTCGATCCCAAGCTTGTGCTGATGGACGAGCCGCTCGGCGCGCTGGACAAGCAGCTGCGCGAGCAGATGCAGCTCGAGATCAAGCATATCCACGAGGATCTCGGCGTCACCGTGGTCTATGTGACGCACGACCAGAGCGAGGCTCTGACCATGTCCGACCGCATAGCGGTGTTCAACGACGGCATTATCCAGCAGCTCGCCTCGCCCGCCGAGCTGTACGAGCGGCCGCAGAACGCCTTCGTCGCCCAGTTCATCGGCGAGAACAACCGGCTGCACGGCAAGGTCGTGGCGATGAATGGGGCGACCTGCAACGTGGAGGTTGCGGGCGCTGCCAACGTGCAAGCGCTGGCGATCAATGTCGAGGCGGTCGGCCGGCCGACCATACTGTCGTTGCGGCCGGAGCGCGTGAAGCTGAACCCGCCGCCGGGTTCGCTGCCCAATGTCTTCAGCGCGCAAATCGCGGAGGTGATCTATCTGGGCGACCACGTGCGTATCCGGGCTTCGGTCTGCGGCCATGATGATTTTGATCAAGCTGCAGAATTCGGAAGGCGTGGTGCAGGCCAAGCCGGGGGCTGCGATCACCATCGGCTGGAAAACCGAGGATTGTTGGGCGCTCGAGGCGTCTTGACGATGACCGAGGCCTCGCGCGCAGGGGCGGGGCAGGTTTTTGACAACGCCGCATCCCATCCGCGGGCGGCATAGCAGGGAGGAGTAATACGATGAGGACATCCTTGATGATTGCCGGCGCCTTGGCCGCCATCGGCTCGGCGATGAGCGCGTTGATGCCACTAAAGCCCGCGTTCGCGGCCGAAGAGCTGAGAATCGTCTCCTGGGGCGGTGCCCTTCAGGCGGCTCAACGCAAGGCCTTTTTCGAGCCTTTCACAAAGGCGACCGGGATCAAGCTCAAAGAAGACGAGTACAATGGCGAGCTCGGCAAGATCCGGGCCATGGTCGAATCCAAGACCGTAAGTTGGGACGTGGTCGGTGGGTTCAATGACTGGGTCCAGCTGCTGTGCGACGAGGGCGTCATTGAGAAGCTCGACTGGAAGAGGCTGGGCCTCGACCGGTCCAGGTTCGTGGGCACTTATGACTGCGGGGTGCCTGCGGAAATGTCCGGCACGGCTGTTGCCTATGACAAGGACAAGCTGCCAAACGGCCCGAAGACCATCGGTGACCTGTTCGACTTGCAGAAATTTCCCGGCAAGCGCGGGCTGTGGAAGCAACCCCGCGGCAATCTCGAATGGGCGCTGATAGCCGACGGGGTTCCCATCAAGGACGTCTACAAGGTCCTCAATACGCCTGAGGGAGTCGACCGCGCCTTCAGGAAGCTCGACACCATCAAGAAGGATGTCATCTGGTGGACGTCCGGTGCCCAGCCGCCACAGCTACTGGCCGATAGCCAGGTCGTCATGACCTCGGCCTATACCGGACGAATCTACGATGCCAACAAGAACTCCGGCAAGCATTTCGAGATCATGTGGGATGCCGCGACCTGGGGCGCGGGTGACGTCTGGGTGATTCCTAAGGGCACTCCGAATCTGAACAATGCCTACAGGTTCATCGCCTTCGCCTCTACGCCTCAGGCGCAGGCCAATCTATCAAAGTACATCGACTACGGGCCCAGCAACAAGGACGCGATGCCGCTCATCGATCCGGCGATCTTATCCCATTTCGGAAGTTCGCATCCCAATACTTGGGCGGTCGACAGCGCCTTCTGGAATGTGAAGGGCGACGAGTTGCGCCAGCGCTTCAGCGCCTGGCTCGCGAAATAGATCAGGAAAAAGGCGGTGGAAGGCTACAGCCTCCCCACCGTCTCCGACGAAAGAACGAGAGAGAGTCGATTGCGATGACGGCTGCCCACATTCGCCGATAGCCCCGACGACGTGCCGCTGCGGATCAATTTGCAGCGGGTCCAGCGCCGGCGCTTTGCCACGCACAATGCCGGGCGGGATCTTCGGTGGCGCCGCCCCAATCCTGAGGCGGCATAGAAGGGAGAGAGTAGAAGATGAGGAAATCATTGATGATCGCGAGCGTTCTGTGCGTGGTCGGCTTGGCAGCGGTGGTGCTTGCGCCGGCAAAGACTGCCTTTGCGGGCGATCAGCTGACGGTCGTCTCCTGGGGCGGTGCCCTTCAGGCGGCTCAACGTAAGGCCTTTTTCGAGCCTTTCACAAAGGCGACCGGGATCAAGATCACCGAGGACGAGTACAATGGCGAGGCCGGCAAGATCCGGGCCATGGTCGACTCCAAGACCGTGAGCTGGGACGTGGTCGTCGCCGGTTCGGGCTCGTCCATGCAATTGTGTGCCGAGGGCATTATTGAGACGATTGACTGGAACAAGCTGGGCCTCGACCGGGCCAAGTTCATGAGTGGCGACAAGCACGACTGCGGCGTACCGACGGAAGTCACTGCCTCGATCATCGCCTATGACAAGGATAAGCTGCCGAACGGCCCGAAGACCATCGCCGATCTGTTCGATATGCAGAAATTCCCTGGCAAGCGCGGACTGTGGAAGTTTCCCATGTTGAATCTCGAATGGGCTCTGATCGCCGACGGCGTGGCCGTCAAGGATGTCTACAAGGTGCTCCGCACGCCCGAAGGTGTCGACCGCGCCTTTAGGAAGCTCGACACCATCAAGAAGGATGTCGTCTGGTGGACGTCCGGTGCCCAGCCGCCGCAGCTACTGGCCGACGGGCAGGTCGTCATGACCGCCGCCTATAACGGTCGCATCTACGATGCCAACAAGAACTCCGGCAAACATTTCGAGATCATGTGGGACGCCGCGCAGCTGACCTTTAATTTGTGGGCGATTCCCAAAGGCAGTCCGAGGCGAGACGACGCCTACAAGTTCATCGCCTTCGCAGCTTCGCCCCAGGCGCAAGCTGACCTCACACGCTACATCCCCTACGGGCCCGACCACAAGGACGCGATGGCGCTTGTCGATCCGGCGATCTTGCCCAATCTTCCGAACGCGCCCGACCATATGGCCAATGCTTTGGAGTGGGACGCTGTTTTCTGGGCTGACAAGGGCGACGACCTGCGCCAGCGCTTTGCCGCTTGGCTCGCGAAGTAACACCAGAGGAACGAATGGCGGGGAGGGCTTCCGTTCTCCTCGCCTCCAATGGACCAGTGAGAGAGGAATCGATGGTGACCATGGCTGCCCAAATCGCCGGCCGCTTCGACAGCGTGCCGCTGCGAGCCCAACTGCAGCGGGTCGAGCGCCGACGCAAGCTGAAGGCTTTTACCCTGGTGCTGCCGCTTCTGTTGTTCATCCTGATCGCCTTCGCCTTTCCGATCACGCGGATGATGTTCAACGCGGTTCATGACGATACGCTGCTAGCGTTGATGCCGCGGACGATGGCGGCTCTCAGCGGGTGGGACGGCAAGGACTTGCCCGACGAGAACGCCTATGCCGCTCTCGCCGAAGACCTCAAGCAGGCTTGGGCGCAGAGAACCACGGGAGCGATCGGCCAGCGGATGAACTATCAACTGTCTGGCGTCGGCAGTGAGGTAACGTCGAGCGCTCGCAAGGCGAGCACGCTTTCCGGCGGCCCCTACAAAGCGACGATGATCGAGATCAATCCGATCTGGGGTCAGCGCGACATATGGAGCCTGCTGAAACGCGGAAGTTCGGCCTATACAGCTTACTACCTGCTGCGTTCGATCGATTACCAATATGACTCCGACAGCAAGATCGTCGCCTCGCCGCCGGATCAATCGATCTTCCGCGACGCCTTCCTGCGCACGCTAGGTATCAGCGTCGGGGTTACCGTCGCGACCCTGCTGCTGGGTTTCCCGGTGGCCTATCTCCTGGCGACATTGCCGCCCAGGATCAGCAATCCGCTGATGATCATGGTCGTGCTGCCGTTCTGGACTTCGGTACTAGTGCGCACCACGGCGTGGGTCGTGCTCCTGCAGCAGCATGGCCTCGTTAACGACGCGCTGATAGCACTGCATATCATATCGCAGCCCGCGGAGCTCATCTTCAACCGGCTCGGCACGGTCGTGGCCATGACCCATATCCAGCTGCCCTTCACGCTCCTGCCGATCTATAGCGTCATGAAGACGATCTCGCCAAGCCATGTCCGCGCCGCCCGTTCGCTCGGAGCCGGTCCATTCTACGCTTTCTGGAAGGTTTACTTCCCCCAAACTCTATCGGGGATCGCCGCCGGCTGCCTGCTGACATTCATTCTGTGCCTGGGCTACTACATCACGCCCGCGCTCGTTGGAGGGCCGAGCGATCAGATGATCGCCTACTTCATCGCCTACTACACGAACGAGCAACTCAACTGGGGTATGGCTTCGGCCCTCGGTTTCATCCTGCTCATCGCGACTTTGGTGCTCTATTATGTCTTTAACAAGCTGGTTGGCGTCGACCGGATCAAGATGGGATGAGAACGATGGCCGCTTTCGCGTATGCCTCGCCGATTGAGAAAGCCTGGTACTATTTGCATCGGCTGATCTGTGGGGCGGTGCTGCTGTATCTGGTCGCGCCGATCCTCGTGATCATCCCACTTTCCTTCAATTCCGTGCCATTCTTCAGCTATCCGATGCCGGGGCTGTCGCTGCGCTGGTATGAGGAGTTCCTTTTGACTGACCGGTGGCAGGGCGCGCTACATAACTCGATTTTCGTCGCCGTATCGGTCACGCTGCTGTCGACTGTTCTGGGCACGCTCGCCGCCCTCGGACTCAGCCGCCCGAACTTCCCCTGGCGCGCGGCGGTGATGAGTCTGTTGATCTCGCCCATCATCATCCCGGTAGTAATTACCGCGGTGGCCCTATATTTCTTCTATGCCGATCTCGGACTGGTGAATACCTACACCGGACTAATCTTGGCGCACACCACGCTGGCCACTCCGTTCGTCGTCATCACTGTGACCACGACCTTGATCGGGTTCGATCACACGCTGACCCGGGCAGCCGCTGGACTCGGGGCGCCGTCGGTCACCGTCTTCTTCAAGGTAACACTGCCGCTCATCCTGCCGGGCATGATCTCCGGTGCGCTTTTTGCCTTTCTCACCTCCTTCGACGAGGTGGTGATCGCACTTTTCGTCGCCGGTCCTGAGCAGCGCACCTTACCGAAGGCCATGTTTTCCGGCATCCGCGAGGAGATTAGTCCGACGATAACCGCGGCCGCTACCGTGTTGATCCTGCTCTCAATTACCATGCTGACTACCGTTGAGCTGCTGAGGCGGCGATCGGAGCGCCTGCGCGGCATCCGCAACACCTGACGGTTCCTGTCCGATCTTGAGGTCCTTACGCCATCTCAGAAAGCATCGCCAAGCCATTGCGCAACCGCCACCGGCTTGGAACTATATCCGACAGCGTACACGAAAGATCGATCCTCTACTGCGTTACATCAAGCAGCGCAATCGCTCTCAGAGCGGGCGCTCGCAAGAGGCCGGCGTCGTCAACTCGACCATCTAGTTGATCGACTCCGAGCGGACCAAATCCATTCGTCGTGGCACTGATGAAGGCATCTTGGACAGCGTTCGGCACCTTCCGTTCTCCTCGCCGCCTCCAGCGGAGGAACCGAGAGAGAAGTCGATGGCGACGATGGCGAAAGCGCCGGCGCATGCTGAAGGGTAATCTCATCTTGCCGCTCCTGTTGTTCAGCGCCCGCAATGTGAGCACGCAACGGGCAATGCAGATATGCGGTGCATCCGTAGGAGATCACCAGCAGGAATTTCAGTCATCGGCAGTTCGCGAGACATTCTGCTCAGCGACGCCATTCCGGCCAAGCCCACGCTTTCACTGAACATATCCGTCATCTTTCCTCCAAATGCCAATAATTATGTCGAGCGTCATGTCGGTTGGGGCTCTTGTTCGTCCTGCAGGCTCGCGCCGGCGGCGGCTGGATTCCGAAGGCCCGCCAGATGCGTTGCACCGTCGACACCGACTGGCTGCTGGCCTTCGTCATGCCGCGGGAACTCCAATAGCTGGCGTTCTCGGGTCAGTTCTCCTTCGTCCGCACGATCACCGCTTCGATGCGGGCATCATCAATCGTTCGCGGCGCCCCGGAACGCGGCTTATCGTGCAGCCCGGCCACGCGCCGCTCCACAAAACGCCGCCGCCATTTTCCTACCGTCTGCCGGTCCAGGCCCAGCTTGGCTGCGACTTCCTTGTTCCGACCGCCTCTCGCGCACAAACCGGCCTCTCCGATTTGGGCTTCGGTCAGATCGAGGACGAGCGCGTCACCGCGGTCGGCTTGCATATCGAGGCCTTCGATTCGGTTTCAGGTTTCGAAATGCTGGCAGCCAGAGCGCGCGAGTTGAAGAAGCCCATCATCGCGATGAAGCTCGGCCGCCCCGAGCAGGCAAGACTAGCGACGGTGTCACACACCGCCTCTCTTGCCGGCTCGGACGCTGCTTCCGGCGCTTTTCTGAAGCGGCTCGGCACCGCCCGCGTCGATTCCATTCCATCATTCATCGAAGCGCTCAAGCTCTTGCACGTGACCGGACCTCTGCCCGACAACCGGCTGTCGTCGATGAGCGCCTCGGGTGGCGAAGCCTCGGTGATGGCCGACAGCGCGGAAGGGCGCTTTGTGCATTTCCCCGCGCCTCACCGACCAGCACCGCGCCCTTGTCAAATCGACGCTCGGGCCACTGGTCGCGGTGGCCAATCCGCTCGACCACAACACCTTCACCTACTACAACGAGCCGGCGTTGATCGAGACCTACCGCTACCACACTTCGCGAGCAGGCTCGAACCATCCGTCTTTAGCCCATATGGAGCTTACCGCTGCGCCGAGGGCAAAGAGATCATCTTTTCGTTCAAACCGACCGTGAAGAGGCAGCTTCTGCACCAAGTTGACCGGATCTCATCTGAGACCTCGTTTCCCCGATAACATGGACCGAATCCGCAACAGGACCAGGTTGGATGAAATCGTCGATCGGTTTGCGCAAATCTTGAGTGACGAACGCGACCGCGAACAATGAGCGGATCAGCCATGGGTTCCGGACAGCAGCCGTAACCTCAAGCGCGCGCGAGGTGAGCACCAACGCAGAAATGCCTTAGATCCATAAGCTGTGGAAAGTTTAGGAAATCATCAGCAGAGGATCTCAACCATCGGCCAATTCGCGCAACATTCTGCTCAGCGAGGCGGCGCCAACCAAGTACACGCTTTCGGAGGACCGTCATTTTCCTTCAAGTGCATGCAAGCAGGGAACGTTATGTTGGTTGGAGATCTCATCTTCGTCCTGCAGGCTCTCGCCGCCGCTGTCGGCCCAAGGAGGAGGACGGCCTGAACCTCGCGGCTTCAGCCCGAACTCATCAAAAAGCTCCGCAGCTGCAGAGGAGCGCTGCGGCGTGGTCTGTGATCGAGCTCAACTATTTCGATAGAATTGTGGAACTGCGGCTTCACGAATGGAGTAAATGTTGTGCGGGTGTAACGGCGTCGAAATGCGCGCTCGAACGCACAATTTAGTCGTCGACCTTAGATCCGTTGTAGGTAATCTATTCGATCCATCACTACTGTGTCGAGCCACAACACTGTTGACGAGCCGCCCCGCTTTGGGATGCAAAGACAATGACGCGGCTAAACCAATCTCAATTCGGGGACGCGGCATAGGAGCACGAGATGGTCAGCCATTTTTAGTTCCCTTCGCAGGTAAGTATGTCGATTCAAGAGCGTTTAGCATGCGAAATCGGCGCCCGCGCGCATTTCGCGAGTTTTTGGGAGCTGGGACCACAAGTTTAGCGACGTCCGACGACCTCAGACAGATCGCCGCCGAACATTTTTCGAAGCGCCGACCACGTGGCCGCTCGGGCGGGGACACCACGATTTTCTCATCCGGCAGGAAATGAAATGTCTTTGATCCGGCGCTCCGAAAATCTTTGGGAGTATCGGGACACTTGTAATGTTTACGTTCTGAAAAGTGGCACGGAGTGCCTACTGATCGATACAGGATCAGGCGCCGTTATGCAGCATCTTGCCGCTATCGGGATCGAGCGAGTCGACTGGGTTTTACATACACATCACCACCGGGACCAGTGCTGGGGAACGCCTAGTCTTCAGCAGGCTGGAGCAAAAGTGGCCGTGCCGGAATACGAACGTCACTTGTTCGACAATGTCGAAGCATGTTGGCAAGCTCGGCGCCTCTACGACAATCTCAACGACAGCAACACGTTTTTCTCGCTGGGGAAAAATCTTCCAGTCGATGCTGTTCTCGAGGACTATGGCACTTTTGTCTGGGAGGAATACGAGTTCCGTATCCTACCGGCAAAGGGACATACATACGGGATGGTCGCCTTAATCGCCGAAGTGGACGGGAAGAAAATCGCTTTTATAGGCGATCTGATGACAAGTGGCGGAAAACTATATCAGCTTCACGCCATGGAATATGCCTATGGAGATCTTCTTGGCGTTGAATTCACAATGCAATCGATCCCCGCGCTAAAAAAGGAGAGGCCGGAGATTGCCTATCCTTCGCATGGAGCGCCGATCTGTGAGGTGAAGCCGAATATTGAAGAGCTTGAATCAAGGCTCGAGACACTCGCTGATATAGGTGGACTTTTCACGTCAGGGCGCGGAATTCCGTTCAAGGACAGCGAAGCCCTTCGCGAGAGCAGATTGCAGAAAATTACGGAACATCTTCTGTGGGCCGGGCCATACACTTGCTCCAATTTCTACATTGTTTTGAGTGGAAGCGGTCACGCGATGCTGATCGATTACGGGTTGGCCACTGTAGGACATGTTCATGCGACCTCCGATCACGATGTCCCGCAGGCGCTGCGCTTCATAGAGCGCCATGTCGATCAACTGCGTGACGATTATGGAGTGCGGGATATCGAGCTTGTGGTTCCCACGCACGTTCACGACGACCATGTCTGCGGAATACCCCTCCTTCAGCGACATTTCGGCACCCACTGCTGGGCGCTTGACTGCGTCGCCAAGGTCATTGCGGATCCTGCTGCATGGGCGAGTACTCCGTCGTGCTTCCACAAACCGATCGAAGTGCAACGGATCCTGCGCGATGGTGAAGGGTTTCACTGGAGAGGATTCGATTTCCAAGTTCACTATGCGCCGGGACAAACCGAATTCCACTCGATTGTCTTTGGTGAAATCGACGGAAAGCGGATCATCTTTGGAGGGGACAATCTGTCTCTCTCCAATCCTCACGCCGGAGGAATCGAGCGCGAAATCCCTGTCCAGACGACAGTCATGCGCAACAGCTTTCAGCTGGAGATGCATCGCCAGTGCGCGAAGGTGATGCGAGCGACGCTGCCTGATCTCATATGCCCCGGACACGGGGAGCTGATTACCATGGATCAGTCGAGGATTGCCGAGTACACGGACTACATCGAACGTAAGGAAGCAGCTTTCCGCGATGTCGTAGGTGAGCCTGTGAATCATTTTATCGATCTATTTTGGGCGCGAATGCTGCCATACGTTTCAGAAACAAGTCCAGGTAGCGGGGTCGACTACACAATTGAGATTCGCAACAACTTGGAGCGCATGGCTGTCTACAGCGCTCGCCTTCTGCCGGCATTCGGTTGGACCTCGGATGGAAAAACGCAAAGCATCACGCTTCAGCCCGGGGAGCAGGATAAGATACTGCTTTGGGCTACTGCGCCATCTCAGGTCGATCCGCGACGTCGGCTCATTACCGCCGAGATTCTGATCGACGGTGTATCGCAGGGACCCGTGTGTGAAGCGCTAGTCTCAGTTTCCGGAGATTGGCCAGCTCAGCCTTTACCTGTCTTGCCAGCCGATAAACGCCAGATGCAACATCCTTGATGTTAACGCTCTCGCCGCTGGAGAGGTTCGGCTATGCGCTGGTAGTAGAATTTACGTGGTTGACCTGGTCAGCTAGTGCTTCTCGACGTGCTTCTCGCCCATGTCCTGAAACACGCTCGCCTGATATACGCCCTTCGAACTTCACGAGCAGAGGCTGAGAGGAGCCAGCACTGAACGAAATCGGAAGGGCTGCGAGCGCCCGAGCCTTCAGGCGCCTCCGTGCATGGAATACCGCGCGTCCCGTGTCTCTCGCGCCTTCGCTCGCGGCGTGTCAATTCATCCAAGTCGGCCAAGATCGCTGGATTCAGGCGCTAATTGATGGTCCATTGCATGAAAAGAGAGTTAAAGGGAGCTATACTTGCATGAATGTGAACGCCGAACGGGCTACCGACGTCGTCGCGAAGCGCTTCACCGATCTCAGCTTCGTTCGGCCGGAGTGTGGCGGATGGGAGTTCGTCGCATGATGATCCTGTATTGGCACCCCGCTTCGCCCTATGTACGCAAAATACGGATTGCCGTTCAGCTGCTCGGTCTCGCCGGTCGCTTCGAAATGCGCGACGCCGATGTTAACGACCCCGGTGACCCGCTCCGGCAGCAGAATCCGCTCAGCAAGGTCCCGACGCTTGTGCGCGAGAACGGCAGCGCCCTCTACGACTCGCCCGTCATCCTCGAATATCTCGATCATCTCGCTGGGGGCGGATGCATCATTCCGCGCGAGCCCGAGGCGCGCTTCGCCGCCCTGAGACTGCAGGCTTTGTGCGACGGGGCGCTCGATGCGAACTACCTCCTTATGTGCGAGGACTGGTACCGGACCCCCGAGCAGCGCGTCGCCCGCTGGGTCGATAAGCAAGCCGGAAAGATCGAGCGCGCCCTTGACACGCTCGAAGCCGCGCCGCCGGACCTGTCCGGCATGCCCAATGTTGGCCAGATCGCGCTAGCCTGCCTGCTCGGCTATCGAGATTTTCGTTTCGACGGCACCTGGCGCGAGACCCATCCGCGCCTGCACGCTTGGTACGACGCCTTCGCGGCGGCGGTGCCTGCCTTCGCCGCGACCATACCCAGTTCAGGATGAATTCGGCCGTGAACTTGATCTTTCAGAAGAGCGGTGCTTCATGAAGGGTAGCGTCGAGCCGCTGATGCTCGACAGGTATGGCTTCGGCGACCGCCGCAACTACCGGACCGAGAAGCAGGGCTTCGGCCTCCTTTGCAGATTACTCCGGTCCCCGGGATCGAGTTTCGTGCCTTTAAGGCGTCGACACGCTCTACATTCATTTGCTCATCCGACTGCTCAATGCCGTCCATTGCTCCGCTCACCGCAGGTGAAGGAATAATCCACAATGAAAAATCAACTTAGTTCTAAAAACTCTCGCGCGGCGTCGGCCGCGACCGTCGAGCACGTGGTTGGTGCAGGCCTTTGCACCGGATGTGGACTATGTGCCAGCATCGCCGGTCCGGCGATATCTATGGGTATTAATGTCGAAGGTAATATGCGGCCCCTCGTCAGAAAGAAAGTCGAAGACGAGAAGAACGCCCAGATCATGGCCACCTGCCCAGGCGTTTCGGTTGAAGGACCCGGCAGACCAGAAGGAGTCGTCGTTCATCCTTGTGGGGACCGATGCGTGAGATCCATCGATCCTGGTCGAGCGATCCGGCCGTCCGTTATACAATATCGACAATCTCGAGAAAGCCTGACGAATTATTGGCTTCGGCGCAGTCGCGCTATGGTCCATCATCACCTCTCGTCTGCTCGACAAGGGCACACGGTTCGCCGTGATCGCGAAGCCTTGTGACATTTCCGCTATTCGCGCCCTTGGTCGTATCGATCCTCGGGTCGAGCGGCTTGTTACATACATGCTGATAATGTTCTGCGGCGGTATTCCTAACGCTCACATTTCTAAAGCCATTGTGCGCCACCATGGCCTCGACGAGCAGGACGTCGACTTATTTCGATACCGAGGGGAGGGGTGGCCTGGCCCGCTCCGCGTCCGCACTCGAGACGGAGCCATTTATGACTTGTCATACGGAGACGCTTGGCGCGGCAAAAAAGGCGGAAGGAAATATGGCTATAAAGTTCAATTTTGCTGCAAGATTTGTCCCGACGCGATTGGAGAGGTGGCTGATATCTCTGCACCCGATGGCTGGATACTGCAGGAAGGAAAACCCATTTACAAAGAGGCGCCCGGAACCAACTTGGCCATCGTTCGCTCTCCAGCCGGTGAAGAATTGTTACATGCAGCCATCTCTGCCGGATACCTTCAAGTTTCGCCGGTCTCGGTTAACGAAATCGGCCAGATGCACGGGGGCCACTCAGAGAGAAAATTGGGCGCATCTGCCGCTTTGTTCGCGCTGTGGCTCATGGGCCAAAGGACAATCAGGGCTCCGGGTACCGGAGAGCAGACGCTCTGAAGCGCGCCGGGTTACGCGCTGTCTTTCGGCAATTTGTGGGTACGATCAGACGAGTCAAAGCCGGTGAGAACCGAGAGCACCTTATTTGAGTTGAGGAGCGTGTAGTTAGAGTGAGCGCATTCTGCTTGAGCTGCGCTGACATCGCGGCCCAGGCGTGAGCCTGCGCCTCACGTGGCGCAATGATCTTATCCGAATGCGTTTATCCAGCATTAGGGCGGCGTGCGAACCTGAGGCGTTCCAAACCCGGATGATATCGCGCGGCTTGCTTGCGTGGGCGCAAACGCTGACCAGATAAAAAGCCTCGCGCTTTGACGATGGCGCGCAGTATTTCTGCTACGCGAACGCCCATTTTCGTCAAATTAAGATCCCGCGCGCGGTACACCTATTGCGCGATAAAAGCTGTCCCCGGGGTCTAGCCGACTTAAGACAGATCACGGTGCAAGCGAGAGGAAAAGCTCAGAATGATCTGCGAGGTGTTCATCACCTGCGCGGTTGTAGGGATCGAGAGTTCGCTTGACCAAAATCCGTTTGTCTCGGAGCCCCGAAGCAGATTTCAGACTTCCTCGAGGCAGCGCTTCCTGGATCGGAGGCACTTCAGGAAGAAGCGCGCATTCGGAAGCCGAGTGTGAATTCGGTAATCCCTTGACGCAAAGAAGGGCGGCGACCGCATGTCGGGTACGGCAGACTCCCCCCTTGATCCAGATTCTCAGTGGCACGGGACTTTTGCGCGAACTGCCGCTGGAGCGCCTTTGACGCGATGCCGGCGCCGAGCGCGTCAGGCAAAGTACCTCGGAAATCCAGCGCCACATCATCCCGCGGGCGCTCGTGCGCCGATTGCCGGAGCGATTAATGCGTAAACTGGAACGTCTGCTGCGTCCGAAATCGATCGCCGTTTTTGGCGGCCGGCAGGCGGCCACTGTTGTGGCGCAATCGATCAAGATGGGCTTTAGCGGCGAGATCTGGCCGGTGCATCCGACAAAGGAGGAGGTTGCCGGCCGCAAGGCCTATCGCACCGTGGCCGATCTTCCGGGTGTGCCGGATGCCGCCTTTGTCGGGGTCAACCGGCACCTGACCATCGAGGTGATCCAGGCGCTAGCCGAGCGCGGTGCCGGCGGTGCCGTGTGCTTTGCCGCAGGCTTCCTAGAAGCCGAAACCAATGACGAGAACGGCGAGCGGCTGCAGGCCGAGCTTGTCGCTGCCGCCGGCCAGATGCCGATCATCGGCCCGAACTGCTATGGCCTGATCAACTATGCCGACGGGGCGGTTTTGTTGCCGGACCAGCATGGCGGTATCAGACTAGCAGAGAGCGGTCGTGGCGTCGCCATCGTTACACAGTCGGGCAGCATTGCCGTCAATATGACGATGCAGAAGCGTGGCCTTCCGATCGCCTTCCTGGTGACCGCAGGCAACCACGCGCAGACCGGCCTCTCCGATTTGGGCCTCGGTCTGATCGAGGACGAGCGCGTCACCGCGGTCGGCTTGCATATCGAGGCCTTCGATTCGGTTTCAGGTTTCGAAATGCTGGCAGCCAGAGCGCGCGAGTTGAAGAAGCCCATCATCGCGATGAAGCTCGGCCGCCCCGAGCAGGCAAGACTAGCGACGGTGTCACACACCGCCTCTCTTGCCGGCTCGGACGCTGCTTCCGGCGCTTTTCTGAAGCGGCTCGGCACCGCCCGCGTCGATTCTATTCCATCATTCATCGAAGCGCTCAAGCTCTTGCACGTGACCGGACCTCTGCCCGGCAACCGGCTGTCGTCGATGAGCGCCTCGGGTGGCGAAGCCTCGGTGATGGCCGACAGCGCGGAAGGGCGTTTGTGCATTTCCCGCGCCTCACCGACCAGCACCACTGGTCGCGGTGGCCAATCCGCTCGACCACAACACCTTCACCTACTACAACGAGCCGGCGTTGATCGAGACCTACACCGCTATGGTGTCGGGTGGCTTCGACCTCAACGTGCTGGTGCTCGACTTCCCGCGTTCCGACCGCTGCTCGAACAGCGACAGGTCGACGCTCGTACGCGCCTTTGAATCGGCACTGAAGAGTAACAAGGCGCAGGGCTGATCGTCTCCTCGCTGCCCGAAAACATGCCTGAAGAGTATACCTGCGGACCGATGGATAGCGGCATGGTGCCACTGCAAGGCATGTCGGAAGCGATGGATGCCGCCGAGGCGGCCGCCTTCGTCGGCTGGGCCTGGCGCAAGCCACAGGCGCAACCAGTCGACACGTCGGCTGCCGGCGCGCCTTCACGCTATCATGTCACGCTCGATGAGGCCGAGGCGAAGGCGCAATTGATCGAGGCGGGGTGCTCCGTGCCTAAGGGTGCGCGCGTCGCCGACCCCGACGGTCGGTCAAAATCCCCCGGGTGTGGTCACCTCAAACTCCCCCACCTGATTCCGCCTGGCTGGGCGGCTGATCGGCCGCCAAGCGCGTAGCAGGACGTTTATTTTCGCCCCCTTTTAGGGAAGAGGGGACGGGGAGTTGAACGTCTTGAAGCCGCACCTGCAAAGCACCGTATTTACGTTACTTGAGCGCCAGACGAGCCAACGAGAGATCCAGCGGCTGACGGGGATCGACCGCAAGACGATCCGGCGCTACCAGGCGATTTTCATGTCCCGGCGAGCGGCGGAGGCAAATTCCCCCGGGGTGACCGCCGGCTCCGAGGCCGCCGATGGCCAAACTCCCCCACCTCCGCGACCGCCGGCTATCGGAGCGACGGTGGCCGCCAAGTCGTTTGATTTCGCCCGCTCCGCCTGTGAACCGCATCGGGAATGGATCGAACAGCAGGTCCGTCTGAAGCGCAATGCGCAGGCGATCTACCAGGATCTGGTAGACCAGTTCGGCTTCACGGCGAGCTATGAGAGCGTCAAGCGTTTCGTGCGCGCCTTGCGCCACAGCGATCCCCAACAGTTTGACCGTCTCGAGTTTGCCCCCGGCGAGGAAGCTCAGGTCGATTATGGCGAAGGCGCGCTGACCCGTGATCCGAAGAGCGGTCGTTACCGCCGGCCGCGCCTGTTCGTGATGACCCTGCGCTACTCGCGGCGCAGCTTCCGGCGGGTGGTCTGGAAGTCGAGCCAGCAGATCTGGGCACAGCTCCACGAAGAGGCTTTCCGGTATTTCGGCGGCGCCGCCGGCTATGTCGTGCTCGATAATCTCAAGGAAGGCGTCATCACGCCCGACCTGTACGAGCCCGAGCTCAACCGGCTCTACGGCGCGGTGCTCGCGCATTACGGCGTCGTGGCCGATCCGGCACGGGTGCGGGACCCGAACCGCAAGGGGACCGTGGAGAACGCGATCCAGCACACCCAGGGCACCGCGCTCGCCGGGCGGCGCTTCGAGTCACTCGAGGCTCAGAACGGGTTTCTGGAGCACTGGGAGACGAACTGGGCTTCCAAACGCATTCATGGCAGCACCAGGCGTCAGGTCGAGGCCATGTTCCAGGAGGAGAAGCCGCATCTGCAGCCATTGCCCGCGACCGGCTTCCGTTATTTCTCCGAGCTCGTGCGCACCGTCTATGACGACACCACCGTGCGGGTGGATCATAGCGACTACGCCGCACGCCCCGCGCCGATCGGCAGCCAGGTCGTGGTCCGCCTCTACGAGAGCACGATCGAGATCCGCGACCGCAGCACCCAGGCGCTGCTGCGCGTTCATGCCCGCGCCGCACGGCCGGGTTCGCTCAAACTGCCGGACAAGGAGCGCCCGTTCAATCCATCCCGTCAGACCGGCTTCCTGCTGGCAAGCGCCGGCGACATCGGACCGCAAGCGAAGGCGCTCTGTCAGCGCCTGTTCGACACCGAAGGCCGCGTCGGGCAACGCGCGATGTGGGGCATTGTCGGACTTGCGAAGAAGTATCCCGCCCGGCTCGTCGAACAGGCCTGCGATCACGCGGTGCGTCATCACATCCATCGCTACAAACAGGTGCGCGCCCTCGTCGAGCGATTGTTCGAGCAGGCGCTCGAGCACCTTGATCAAGCACCACAACTCACGCTGCCGCTGACGCAGGATCATGCACTGATCCGTCCCGCGGCCGAATACGGCGATCTCTTTCGCCTCGGCGCCCAGAACCGTGCCAGCAACGAGAGCCGGCCCATCAACACCGGCGATGATCAGCGTGCACCAAACCGCGCTCGCGTCGTCTCCGCAACCCCGGCCAGCTCCGCCGACGCGAGCGCTCCTGCCGAGACCTTGATTGCCGATCAACTCCGCCTTTCAACCTCCACAGGAGATCCTTCGGAATGACCATGACCTTGCCAGAAATCGATCGCTGCCTACGACAGTTGCGGCTGTCGGGCATACGCGACACGCTCGAGACCCGGGTCCTGCAGGCCCAGGGCGCCAGCCAACCGTTCCTCGAGACCTTCTGCCTGCTCCTGCAGGACGAACTCGATCGTCGTCAGTCCCGTCTCATCGCTCGCCGCTACCAGCAATCTGGGCTCGAAGAGAAGCTCACGCTCGCGGAGTTCGACTGGTCCTTCAATCCCAAACTGCCGCGTCAGGCCTGCTTCCAGCTGCATGCGCTGAAATTTGTCGCCGTCGGTGAAAACGCTCTGCTCATTGGCAAGCCCGGCACCGGAAAGTCGCACGTGGCCAAGGCCGTCGCCTACCAGGCCATCCTGCAAGGCCACAAGGTCCAGTATCTCGAGGCCGATGACTTCTTTCACCGTTACGCCCTCAGCCCCGCCGCTCAGCGCGAAGCGCGACTGCGCAGCATCTTTGACTGCGATCTGCTTGTGCTTGACGATCTGTTCCTCGCTCGCACCATCCCCGACGAAGCTGGCGCTTTGCTGCAGACTCTGATCCATCAACGCTACAAATTGCACCGCAGCGTCATCGTCACGTCCAATCGCGTCGTGCAGGATTGGGGCGCTTATCTCCGCGACAACACCATGAGCACGACGATCCTTGACCGCCTCATGCACCATTGCCATCTGCTCGAGTTCGACGGCCGCAGCTACCGCCTCAAGGAAGCCGCCGAAGCCCTTGCACGCAAAACCCAGTCAACCTAATAACCTCTTGTCCTGCTCCACAGGTGGGGGAGTTTGCGCGACCACAGGTGGGGGAATTTGAAGTGACCGTCCGGGCCGATCCGGTGGAGGCGGCGATCTCCGCGACGGCGCTCGGTTTCCCGGTTGCACTGAAGGCGCTCGGCGTCGCTCACAAAATCGAGCTGGGCGCCGTACGGTTGAACCTAAACGACGCCGAATCGGTTAGCGCGGCCGCACACGACCTGCTGAAGATCGGCAACGCTCTCTATGTCGAGCGCATGGTGCGCGGCGCAGTCGCCGAACTCATCGTCGGCTTCACCCGCGATTCGATGTTCGGTCCTGTGATGACGCTGGGCAGCGGCGGCGTGCTGGTGGAGCTTTTACGCGACAGCGTCACTCTAATGCTGCCGGCCACCCGCGCCGACATCGAAGCGGCATTGCGAAGTCTGAAGGCTTTCCCGCTATTCGAAGGCTATCGCGGCCGGCCGGAGGCCGATCTCACCGCCGCCGTCGAGGCGATTTTCGGCATCGCCGCCTTCGTCCAGCAGAACGCAGGCAAGATCGAGGAACTGGACATCAATCCCGTGATCGTCTGCGCCGAGGGGCAGGGCGCTTGGATTGCCAACGCGCTGCTGGTGCTTGGACAGAAGAAGGAAGAACGGCCGACGCCATCACCACCCACGGCGCGATCGTCGAAGTCACGCTCAACCGATCGACCCCAAAGCCTCGCGGCTGATAGGCGAGACCTTCAAGGCGTTAGGCGATGATCAGGACCTGCGCGTCACCATCCTCAAGACCCGGGTGACAAGTTCTTCTGCGCCGGCTGGGACCTCAAAGCGGCGGCAAGCGGCGAGGCAACCGACGCTAACTGTGGCGCTGCAGGCGCTGCGCGAAGTAAAGGCGAAATGCACGATTGTCGAGGTTCGAGCTATGGGCAAAGTGATTGAGTGGTACGTCGACTTAGAATAGCGCTGCCGACTCACGTGAGGTGTCGATATTGGCAGACCTAGCCAGCCTCGAGATGCAATGGAAAGGAGCAATAATGTACAAGGAAATCCTCTATTCGGTTGTCGACTATGTTGCGACTATCACGTTCAATCGCCCAGATCGATTGAACGCTTGGACCCCCCAGATGGAGGCGGAAGTACGAGCCGCATTGAGCGCCGCAACTGCTGACGACAACACCCGAGCGATCGTGATCACGGGGGCCGGGCGCGGCTTTTGCGCTGGGTACGACATGTCGCTTCTGATCCCCCAGCAGAGCGATGACGACGGCGTGGATCTAGCGGGCAGCTCCGATAATTTTAACCAGATATTCTCCTATCTGCTGGCCGTGCCCAAGCCTATCTTCATGGCGATCAACGGGCCGATCGCAGGATTCGCGCTGTGCTTCGGAGTTTTCGGCGATTTCCGCTATATGGCCGAAGGTGCAAAGCTAACTACGTCTTTCGCCAGACGAGGCCTGATTGCCGAGGCCGGTGTATCCTGGATGCTCCCTCGCCTGATTGGTACGATGAACGCACTCGACCTTCTTTGCTCGGCCCGCGTCATCGAGTCCCGGGAAGCGGAACGCCTCGGCCTAGTGCGCACGCTGCCGGCAGAAAACTTTCTTGCGACGGTGCAAGGAATCGCGCGCGAGTTGGTGACTACGGCCTCGCCGCGCTCAATCGCGGTAATCAAGCGGCAGATCTACCTTTCGCATTTCCAGTCGCTCGCCGAAGCATGCGCGTTAGCTGACAAGGAAATGAAGGCTGCCAGCACTTCGGAAGATTACAAGGAAGGAGTCGCGCATTTCGTGGAGAAACGAGCACCAAACTTCACCGGACGCTAGCTCTTTAAAACCAAGGTCGATTGGACGGGATCGCGGGAGAAGCGTTTCGGTTCTTAGGCTACCGAGGGTATGGAGGAGCTTGGCGAACTTGTAGGCGTCCGCCAAGGCGGCCAGATGCCCGCGCAACTGGTCATGGGTTCGTAGTGGAAGTTCCTGATGCTGTTTGCTCAAGGTGGCGTGGCTTTGTCAGGCGGTGGTCGGATGAGCCACACGCGCTTGGGCGAATGGTCGGAGTCTCCATCCTCCTTGGGCGCTGCCGTCTTCTGCGCGCTATGTTGAACAGCCAAAAGTCCTATCATTCGCGAATTATCCGGCCGCCTATCTGCACAAGTCATATGGGGAGAGGCGCTATTCTTGCCATGCGCCTTGAGTTTGATCTTGCCTGGGACCATATGCGTCGGCTGCGCGATCTCTGGCGGGCAACCCATTTTGAGGGACATCCGTCGGACCAATCTTGCGATTTTCGCGCCAAGCCGACGATGATGAGTCCCAGCTTAAAACGGTTGCCCGCACGAGACCTCGCGCCCTGCTTGTGGCGGATGAGGTGGTGACATTATCATATGGAGTAAGAACAGTCTGCAGTTAAGCTTCGACTCGCGAGCTCTCCGAGTTCTGAGCGCTTATACCAAGTGTTTCTAGTTTATCATCAATCGCCGTGCTCTCTGCCTCGTGCGTCCAATCTCGCGCATGGCTCAAACTAGCATTTCCGTAGCCGAACACGCGGCCAGTATAAATCTTCGCATTGGCCTGAGATGGCGCAGGATTTCGGCTACTGGGGTGGCCACATTGATCGAATTCAGCGCTGGCGGGCAAGGATAATATTTCCGTGAAGAACAAGGGGCCTTGTCGAAAGGTCGCCAGGTCAAAAACGCAGGTGGAGGAAACAGTGAGTCAACCGCAGACGCCTCATGCATGCATATCCCTGCAATTGCGACTGCGCACGCAACTGCTGCAATCCGTCAAGAGGAAGATCGTGGTCTGGTCATCGACGGGCGCCGCGGTAGCGGGAGGGCCAGGACGCAAGGGAGAGCGAAGAGGGTCGATGCCAGTCACGAACAATGCCTTTGTGAAGTTTTCCGAGATCCAGAAGACCTACGACGGCGAAACGCTGGTCGTTAAGAACCTCAATTTGGCGATCACCCGGGGTGAGTTCTTGACCATGCTGGGACCCTCCGGCTCCGGCAAGACGACCACGCTCATGATGCTCGCCGGCTTCGAGGTGCCCACCCAGGGCCGGATTTTTTTGGAGGGGCGCTCGATCAGCAACATGCCCCCGCACAAGCGCGACATCGGCATGGTGTTCCAGAACTATGCGCTTTTTCCGCACATGACCGTGGAGGAGAACCTCGCCTTCCCACTCAAGGTCCGCAAGCTCGGCAAGGCGGAGATCGAGCCCAGGATCAAGCGGGCGCTCGACATGGTGCGGCTCGGCGCCTATGGCAAGCGCCGGCCGGGTCAGCTTTCCGGCGGCCAGCAGCAGCGCGTCGCGCTTGCCCGCGCCCTCATCTTCGATCCCAAGCTTGTGCTGATGGACGAGCCGCTCGGCGCGCTGGACAAGCAGCTGCGCGAGCAGATGCAGCTCGAGATCAAGCATATCCACGAGGATCTCGGCGTCACCGTGGTCTATGTGACGCACGACCAGAGCGAGGCTCTGACCATGTCCGACCGCATAGCGGTGTTCAACGACGGCATTATCCAGCAGCTCGCCTCGCCCGCCGAGCTGTACGAGCGGCCGCAGAACGCCTTCGTCGCCCAGTTCATCGGCGAGAACAACCGGCTGCACGGCAAGGTCGTGGCGATGAATGGGGCGACCTGCAACGTGGAGGTTGCGGGCGCTGCCAACGTGCAAGCGCTGGCGATCAATGTCGAGGCGGTCGGCCGGCCGACCATACTGTCGTTGCGGCCGGAGCGCGTGAAGCTGAACCCGCCGCCGGGTTCGCTGCCCAATGTCTTCAGCGCGCAAATCGCGGAGGTGATCTATCTGGGCGACCACGTGCGTATCCGGGCTTCGGTCTGCGGCCATGATGATTTTGTGATCAAGCTGCAGAATTCGGAAGGCGTGGTGCAGGCCAAGCCGGGGGCTGCGATCACCATCGGCTGGAAAACCGAGGATTGTCGGGCGCTCGAGGCGTCTTGACGATGACCGAGGCCTCGCGCGCAGGGGCGGGGCAGGTTTTTGACAACGCCGCATCCCATCCGCGGGCGGCATAGCGGGAGAGAGTAGAAGATGAGGAAGTCATTGAGAATCACGTGCGCGCTAGCCGCAATCGGCCTGCCAGTGGTGGTGCTTGCGCCGGCAAAGACTGCCTTTGCGGGCGATCAGCTGACGGTCGTCTCCTGGGGCGGTGCCCTTCAGGCGGCTCAACGTAAGGCCTTTTTCGAGCCTTTCACAAAGGCGACCGGGATCAAGATCACCGAGGACGAGTACAATGGCGAGGCCGGCAAGATCCGGGCCATGGTCGACTCCAAGACCGTGAGCTGGGACGTGGTCGTCGCCGGTTCGGGCTCGTCCATGCAATTGTGTGCCGAGGGCATTATTGAGACGATTGACTGGAACAAGCTGGGCCTCGACCGGGCCAAGTTCATGAGTGGCGACAAGCACGACTGCGGCGTACCGACGGAAGTCACTGCCTCGATCATCGCCTATGACAAGGATAAGCTGCCGAACGGCCCGAAGACCATCGCCGATCTGTTCGATATGCAGAAATTCCCTGGCAAGCGCGGACTGTGGAAGTTTCCCATGTTGAATCTCGAATGGGCGCTGATCGCCGACGGCGTGGCCGTCAAGGATGTCTACAAGGTGCTCCGCACGCCCGAAGGTGTCGACCGCGCCTTTAGGAAGCTCGACACCATCAAGAAGGATGTCGTCTGGTGGACGTCCGGTGCCCAGCCGCCGCAGCTACTGGCCGACGGGCAGGTCGTCATGACCGCCGCCTATAACGGTCGCATCTACGATGCCAACAAGAACTCCGGCAAACATTTCGAGATCATGTGGGACGCCGCGCAGCTGACCTTTAATTTGTGGGCGATTCCCAAAGGCAGTCCGAGGCGAGACGACGCCTACAAGTTCATCGCCTTCGCAGCTTCGCCCCAGGCGCAAGCTGACCTCACACGCTACATCCCCTACGGGCCCGACCACAAGGACGCGATGGCGCTTGTCGATCCGGCGATCTTGCCCAATCTTCCGAACGCGCCCGACCATATGGCCAATGCTTTGGAGTGGGACGCTGTTTTCTGGGCTGACAAGGGCGACGACCTGCGCCAGCGCTTTGCCGCTTGGCTCGCGAAGTAACACCAGAGGAACGAATGGCGGGGAGGGCTTCCGTTCTCCTCGCCTCCAATGGACCAGTGAGAGAGGAATCGATGGTGACCATCGCTGCCCAAATCGCCGGCCGCTTCGACGGCGTGCCGCTGCGAGCCCAACTGCAGCGGGTCGCGCGCCGACGCAAGCTGACGGCTTTTACCCTGGTGCTGCCGCTTCTGTTGTTCATCCTGATCGCCTTCGCCTTGCGATTGGCCGGAGATCTCGACGCGGTCTATGACGATACGCACTTCTCTCCGACGATGACGGCGCTCAGCGTTGGGACAGCAAGGACTTGCCCGACGAGAACGCCTATGCCTTTCTCGGAAGATATCAAGCAGGCCTGCCGCAGCTTAGCCTGATTGAACGATCCGAGCGACCACTACGCGGTGGCACGAAATCCGAATTCGTGCGAGCTCGGTGGCAATACGCAATTGTGCGTGAAAGCTTCGCAAGCCCCGAGGCAGACACAGAATTTCGGCAATGTCCCGCCCGGAATAGGGGAAATTCGGCTCTGAAGCGTCCCTATTTTCGCACCATTCACGCTCCCTCGGAAGGCCTCGTGGCACGGCAGACAACCAGCTCTCTCGCAATCCTGGACCTAAACCATGGGTTGCGGCTCGGCGCGCCGGCGCCCAAGCCGAGGCGTGGATCGCTGATGAGTTCGGCTGCTTTAGATTTTCCTGTCATCTCGGAAATTGTTCGCATGCGCGGCAGCCCCGTGGTCGTGCGGGGCGACGTTACCGCGCTCCGGCGTGTGGTCGAGGAAGACGGATTCGCACTAGTTTCAACGGCGGCTTCTCCATCCGGAATCAGCGATGGTGGCCGCGAGGTCATGTGCGTGATACCGGCGTTGCTCCGCCAGCTGTCGACGGCCGCTAAGCCGCTGCGGTGTTTTCGCGCCGAGGGCGCGGTTCGTGCCGGGGCATCGGCGGCAGCGTCTTTTAAACTCCCGATCCCGCAATTGCCGATGGACATTCATCATGCCGGTGCACTCAGCGGACTTGAGGCCAGCCCATGAGCGCCTTCCGCGGACCTGATCGCATCCGCAGGGTCGCCTGCCTCGGGACAGGATTGATCGGCGGTGGGTTCGTCGCGCTCTTTCTCGCGCGCGGGCTTGACGTGATCGTGTGGGACCCAGCGGCAGACGCCAGGGACCGTCTTGACCAACTTCTTGCGACGGCCTGGCCCACGATGGAGCGCCTCGGCGCGCGCGCCGAGGACCGCGGCACCCTGAGCTGGGCGAGCACAGCGACTGAGGCCGTGACAACGGCAGATTTTGTGCAAGAGAACGCTCCCGACCGGTTAGAGCTGAAGCGAGGTCTGTACAGCGCGCTCGAGCCCCTGGTGCCAGCCGACGTGGTCATCGCCTCGTCCACCTCGGGGTTCACCGTCGCTGACCTCCAGGCCGGAGGGCTGCACTCGCCGCGCGTGGTGGTCGGACATCCGTTCAACCCGCCTTATTTAATCCCGCTGGTGGAGGTCGCCGGTGCGCCGCATACCAGTAAAGAGGCGCTCGCTGCTGTAGAAGCGTTCTACCAGTCCATCGGAAAGATCGTGATCCGCATGGATCACGAGATTCCGGGCTTCATCGCCAATCATCTGCAGGCTGCGCTGGAGCGCGAGGCTATGCACCTTGTGGCTGAGGGCCACGCGACGCCCCAGCAAATCGATGCTGCGATCGTGCACGGTCTCGCCCCGCGATGGACGGCGGTCGGTCCCTTCATGGTGCGCCATCTGGCTAATGTGGCTGGCATCGGTGCCTATTTCGAGCGCTTCCCTCTCGGCAGTGAGTCGCTTCTATCCCACCTTCGACCCCCCGAGGGCACGCCTAAGCTTATTCAGGCGATGGA
The DNA here is from genome assembly GCF_001693385.1 of Bradyrhizobium icense. Taxonomy (NCBI): domain Bacteria; kingdom Pseudomonadati; phylum Pseudomonadota; class Alphaproteobacteria; order Hyphomicrobiales; family Nitrobacteraceae; genus Bradyrhizobium; species Bradyrhizobium icense. The sequence continues at coordinate 5,429,988 of NZ_CP016428.1, read as the reverse complement.
AGAGGGGTGTCGCGCCATGGCGGCTGATCGCGACAGAGTCGCCCTTGCGGCCGCGAGGGACCACATGGTGATCGAGATAATCCTCGCGCAGCGCCGCGCGAAAATTTCGGAACACGGCATCTGACGAACCCCGAACCCAAGATCGGCCCTTTGTCCCGGTAAGATGATCGTGATCTGCGCCGTCAGGGGGCAAAAACGTCGTCGTGGCCGAACGCTCGTGCATTCCCATGTGGTCGCGGCCGATCGCATGGTGGTCGAAAACGCTACTCGTCCAACGCCGGCTGGGGCTCGACCTCACGGCAATAACATAGGAGCTCTTGATGTCCCAGAAAGTCATCGTCACCTGCGCAGTTACCGGTGGGGGGGCTGCCGTCCTCGCGAAACATCCAGGCATTCCCAAGACGCCCTCGCAAATTGCGGACGCAGCGCTGGAAGCTGCGAAAGCCGGCGCTGCGATCGTTCACATTCACGTCCGCGATCCAGACAGCGGAGCTCCATCGAACCGATTCGATCTCTATGAACAAGTCGTCAAGAAGCTTCGTGACTCGGCCACTGATGTCATCATCAATTTGACGTGCGGAATGGATGCCGAGCTCGTGCTCGATTCTGTTGAACCAATAAAAATTGGCGAAGCGACGACCCTTAAGAATCCTAGGGGACGTTGTCTCCATGCCATCAGACTTCGGCCAGAGATCAGCACCTTGGATTGCGCTACGATGGCGTTTGGAGAGCGTATTTTTGTTGCGCGCATGTCGGATCTGCGAGAGATGGCGAATCTTATGCGAGCCGCCGGTGTCAAGCCCGAGCTTGAATGCTTCGATCTGGGCCACATTGAAACCGCCAAGAAGCTCATCTCAGAACACGTGATTGAGGATCCTCCCCTCTTCCAATTCTGTCTCGGCACGAACAATGGTGCTCCTGCTACTCCCCTTGCTCTACAGGCGATGCGAGAGCTTCTACCTAAAGAAGCGTTGTGGGGTGGGTTCGGCTGCAGCGTCGATGCAATGCCAGTGGTTGCCCAGTTGGTCGCAATGGGCGGGAATGTCCGGGTAGGGCTGGAGGATAACATTTACCTTCGACGTGGCGTCCTGGCATCCAACGCCCAACTCGTTGACAGCGCGGTTGGCATCATTGAGCGCATGGGCGCAAGCGTCGCCACACCGGCTGAGGCACGGGCAATTCTTGGAGTCGAAAAGCGCGGATAACCGTTGTCGGATTCCCGCATGGGATTATGCCTTGCGGGACTCTCGGCCCTCTAAAAATCTGGCGTCATTGGTCATCATCGTCGCCGGAGGAGCGCAACGAGCGGATAAGGCGTCTGGCAAATTGCGATCAATCCTCAGTAGCTCTAATGGAAATTGTTGCTGATGCGATCAAACGCTTGCCACGATGCACATCCGCGAACTGCAGTGGACGCCGCCGCGACCCGCTTCTGCATGGCAATGGCTTCACCGAGACTGCCCAGCTGGTTGCAAATATGCGCTACGTCAGACTTGCCAACGAACGGCCCATAGCTTTGGCTCCGACTCTGCAGCCGTGATCTGTCGCTAAAGCCAGGCAATGACTCGGCTTAGAAATCGCGGAAAGCGGCCTCATCTTGCAGAAATTATCCGATTCAATGCGGGCTTTGCGGTCTTTGTGCGTCAACGCATTCTAAATATCTGGCTCTTGTCCTCGGCTCCGTTGTTCGGGATGCCGATCATCACCTACGGCGGCTTACTCGCTCGGAGGAACTGATCAGCGAGGAAGCGAATAGAATTCAAAGCCAAAGGGTGTGACGTGGATAAAGTGGTCAAACTCGAACATCATGACGTGATTGCCATTGTCACGATCAACAATCCTCCCGTGAATGCGCTGAGCGCTGCAGCGCGCGGCGGTATCCTGGAATGCATGAACGCCGCGATCGCCGATCCCGAGGTGAAGGCGATCGTTCTGACCTGCGCGGGCCGCACCTTTATCGCGGGCGCGGATATTACCGAATTTGGCAAGCCGCCGAAGCCGCCGGGGTTGAATGAGTTGCTGGCGGCGTTGGAAAACTCGCCAAAGCCTATCGTCGCTGCGATCCACGGCAACGCTCTGGGTGGAGGGCTGGAGCTGGCCTTGGTTTGCCATTTTCGGGTTGCAGCCGAAGACTCCAAGTTCGGCTTACCAGAAGTTAAGCTTGGGATTTTGCCCGGTGCTGGCGGTACGCAGCGCCTGCCGCGCGCGGTGGGACCTGAGCTCGCGGTTAAGATGATCGCTGGCGGCGAACCGATTTCCGCGGCTGAAGCGCTGGAGAGCGGCCTCATCGATGAGATCGTCCAGGGACCTGCCTTGGGCGGCGAAGCGTTCGCACGCAAGGTACTGGCCGAAGGGCGCCCGCTGCGCAAGCTCCGCGACGACGACTCCCGCCTTGCAGCCGCCAAGGCCGACCGCTCGATCTTCACCAACGCGGTCGCCACTATGACCAAGAAGTCGCGCGGCTTGCAGGCGCCGTTCGCGGCCGCCCACGCGGTCGGCTATGCCATCGACTTGCCGTTTGATGAGGGTCTGAAGAAGGAGGGCGAGGACTGTATGAAGCTTCTCGTCGGTGACCAGTCCAAGGCGCAGCGCTATGCCTTCTTCGCCGAGCGGCGAGCGCAGAAGATCCCGGACGTGCCGGCAGATACCCCAACCCGTCCGGTCAAGAGAGTGGGCATCCTGGGCGCTGGCACGATGGGTGGCGGCATCGCGATGAATTTCGTCAATGCTGGCATCCCGGTAACGATCGTTGAAATCAAGGAGGAGGCTCTCGACCGCGGCCTGAAGGTCATCAAGTCGAACTATGACCGCACTGTCGCGCGCGGCAGGCTCACAGCCGAGCAGGTGGACCAACGCATGAGCCTGCTGACCGGCTCGACCGATATGAACGACCTCAAAGACTGCGACCTCGTCATCGAGGCCGTGTTCGAGCTAATGGACGTTAAGAAGAACGTCTTCAAGAAGTTGGATGCCGTCTGCAAAGCTGGGGCAATTCTGGCCACCAACACCTCGGCCCTAAATATCGACGAGATCGCCTCGGTGACTAAGCGGCCGCAGGACGTGATCGGCCTCCACTTCTTCTCCCCAGCCAACATCATGAAGCTCCTCGAGGTGATCCGCACCGGCCAGACGGCTAAGGACGTTATTGCTACTTCGATGAGGCTCGCCAAGCAGATCGGTAAGGTAGCAGTTCTAGCAGGCGTCTGTCCCGGCTTCATCGGCAACCGGATGCTATCGAAACGCGAGCGTCAAGCGAACAAGATGGTGCTCGAGGGCGCAACGCTCTGGGACGTGGATAGCGCGCTCTACAACTTCGGCTTTCCCATGGGCCCATTCCAGATGAATGACCTCGCGGGCCTGGACATCGGGTGGGTGAAGGAGAAGTCGACGAGCTCCACCCTGATCGAGGTGTTGTGCGAGTTGGGACGCTACGGCCAGAAAACTGGCGCTGGTTACTATGACTACGACGAGAACCGAAACCCTAAGCCGAGCCTCGTGACCGAGAAGATCGTCAACGAGCTTATCGCTAAGTCGGGCAAGAACAAGCGCGACATCTCGCACCACGAGATCCTGGAGCGCTGCATCTACCCGATGATCAACGAGGGCGCGAAAATCCTCGAGGAAGGTAAGGCAATCCGAGCTTCCGACATCGACGTGGTGTGGGTGAACGGCTATGGCTGGCCGGTCTACCGCGGAGGCCCCATGTACTATGCGGACCAGATCGGCCTTGATAAGGTCCTATGCAAGATGAAAGAGTTTGAGGCCAGCATGGGCAGTGACTTCGAGCCGGCTGCCCTCCTGGAGAAGCTGGTCGCGGAGGGCAGGAAATTCGGCGACTTGGGCTAGCCTTGATAGGCCTAGCTTCCCCTAGCAAATCCCCCTGCACGACTGGATCAACTGTGGATCGTTGATCAGCCTATCTTCGATTGACCGGGGGTACTAGCAATACGTGTTCCACATCGACAGTTCGATCTTAGGTAGTAGTCGATCATGCGTGCCATCGCGCACAGCGTGTGGGACATTGTCCAAGCTGGCTTGGGGCTTGTTCACGGTGTCACGATCTCCGTATGCAAATCCAGGGCGCGGCTGTTGAACATGCAGGCCTTCCAAGCGCGTCCGCATGTCCGGCCCCGCTCGGCGGGAGAGGGGAGTTCTAGTCACCGTGCATATCCGTCGGTTCGGAGTTGGTGGCGCCAAGGGGGCTCGCCATTTACGCGCGTGGGGGCCGGATATCTTTTTCTCGGCCTTGCTTGCTACCAGATCTCGATTTGAGATGATGAGATATGGAAACTGAGGCTAACCGGTTATCGAACGGCCGAGGCGTCAAGGGAAAAGCCTTGCAAGGCGTTGAGCTTTCACCGAAGGCAACGGAGTAGCAGCGCTCTCTGCATCGGAGCCCCGAACTGGGCTTTCGTTTATAGAAAGCGGCGCGATTGGTCGTTGAAAAACTGCCATCCTTCACCGTCCACAATATCGAAAACAGCTATCGTAGTGGCCAATGTCTCGTAGTCGCGTTCACAGCCGTCGCCGGTTCTTCTCGCCATCGGGAGCCGCAGTGGCTCACTTCCAGCTCTATCAAACCGCTCAGTGGCCGTTTGTCAAAATATTCCCCGACGACTGTGGCCTGTATGCGCGTCGGTAAGTTTCGAAACCGGTACAAGGGGCGGCTCTCTCGCATAATTCCTGCAACGCAGGGTTATTTTTTGCCGTCGGTAGGCGCGAGCGACAGCTATAGTTTTGGTTAGAACGAAATATCAGCTCGCTGCGAACGGCGCTGATGCCTACTGTAACTTGAAGACAATCTCATCAACCTGCTAGAGCCGGGTCACTTCCTAATCGTGCATGATTGATCTCCTGTTACCGGAGCGCGCGGCTCTGAGCGGGTGCATAGCGCGACCGAGGCATCGGGTGAGCGGTCGGCGTCAGCACTCAGCTGGCGCGACTTTACTGCAACCGGTGCGCGGAGCGGCGATTGACGGCGGCTTGGTGTAAATCAACCGGCGAAGCTATTCGCAAGCATGTCGAGTGACTCGGGAATGGATCTGAAGTTTTCGAAAATCGAACGAAGCGGCGCGATCACCATCGTTACGGTGTCGCGGCCAGAGGTCTTGAACGCGGTCCACTACGAGGTCAGCCTCGAACTGGAAAGGCTATTTGATTGGTTCGCCGCCGATCCTGATCAATGGGTTGCAATCGTCACGGGTGCGGGTGAGAGGTCGTTCTGTGCCGGAAACGACTTGAAGTGGCAGGCTGCCGGCGGCAAATGGGGTAAGGTCAGGTCGGGCTTCGGTGGCTTGAGCACGCGCTTCGACTGCGACAAGCCGATCATCGCGGCCGTCAACGGCTACGCCATGGGCGGCGGCTTCGAGATGGCGCTGGCTTGCGACCTCATTGTGGCAGCCGAGAATGCGGTTTTCTCATTACCTGAGCCGCGCGTGGGTCTTGCGGCTCTGCCGAGCGCCGTGCTGCTTCTTGCGCGAGAGATCGGCACAAAGCGGGCTATGGATCTGATCCTCACGGGTCGGCGCGTTTCGGCGCGCGAAGGGCATGCAATGGGTTTCGTGATTGAAGTAGTCCCACAGGGCCAGGCATTGTCCGCCGCCTTGCGGTTGGCGGAGGCGATTTGCCGCAACTCGCCGATGTCCATCCGCGCGTCGAAGCAAGCGCTGCAACGCGGCATCGGTATGCCGATCGAGCAGGCGATCGCCGAACAACCCGATTACCCGGCGGTGAAGGCGCTTAGCGAATCGCAGGACTATATCGAGGGACCAAAGGCTTTCGCGGAAAGGCGTGCGCCGAAGTGGGTGGGGCGATGATCGGGTTAGGTGGAACCATGTCGTTACTTCCGCTTTCCGGCTTCAAGGTCCTGGACCTAACGCGAGTGCTCGCGGGGCCATTGTGTGCACAAATGCTCGGTGATCTCGGCGCCGACGTGATCAAGATCGAGCGTCCGGTCACAGGCGACGAGTCGCGCAGTTACGGTCCGCCAACACTGGAGGACACCGAAGGGAAACCGACAGACAACACTTCTTTCTTTCTGTGCGCCAACCGCAACAAGCGGTCGGTTACGGTCAACCTCGCTGCTCCCGAGGGCCAGGAGATCGTTCGCGCGCTCGCAAAGGAGAGCGATGTGATGATGGAAAATTACAAGGTCGGCGACTTGAGGCGCTACGGTCTGGATTATGAATCGATCCGCAAGGTCAATCCGGGCATCATCTATTGCTCGATCACCGGCTACGGCCAAAACGGACCTTACGCCGCGCGCGCCGGTTACGATGCGGTCTTTCAGGCCGGGACTGGTATCATGAGCCTCACGGGTCACGCCGATGCCGAACCCGGCGCCGGGCCGATGAGGATCGGGCTGGGCCTTATCGACTACGTGACAGGCCAGAACGCGGCGATTGCAATCCTGGCAGCGCTGCACCACCAAAGGGCCAGCGGCCGGCAGGGCCAACATATCGACATCTGCCTTTTCGACACCGCGATGGCCTCGCTATCGCATTTGGGGCAGCAGTATCTCGAAAGTGGCGAGCAGCCTCCACGGTACGGCAACGGCTCGTCGGGTAACTGGCCCAGCGGCGTGTTCCGCTGCGAGGACGGCGAACTGATGCTCGTGCTGGGCAACAACGGGCAATTCGCGCGTGCCTGCGCCGTGATGAGCCTGGAACATCCGGGCGACGAGGTGGCGGACCCGGAGGCAGTGAGGGCGGCTTTCGCGGCGCGTTTCGCTACGAACAAGTTGGCCCACTGGCTTGCAGAGCTAGGCGCGGCCGGCGTACCTAGCGGGCCGGTGAACGATCTTGCGCAAGCATTTGCAGATCCGCACGCGCGTGCACGCGGCATCCAGGTGAAAGTGCCTCATCCTCTCGATCCTTCGCTGACGCTCATCCGCAACCCGCTCACATTCTCGGCCACCCCGGTGAAGGAGTATCGTTATCCACCGCGGCTCGGGGAACACACGCAGGAGGTTTTGTCATCAGTACTTGGGTATGACGAGCGGAAGATCGGCGAGTTGAGGCGCAGTGGGGCCATCTAGCCCAACTTGCGACAATTTGTACGAAACTGACATCTGACAACAATCTGGTCAATGAGACTGAGCCAAACCACATTCGGATCTGCGGCTGAGATCAGGCGCTGTTGTTGAGCAAGATCGCTGCTCATGTTCGGCAAGCCCCACGATGTAGCCACGGCGAAGGGGTCGCAGAAGGACTTTCCTCTCACGCTGCGAATTGCGCACGCAGCTTACACCAACTAACGCTACTGGAGATCGCTTATGAACGATGCCGTCATCGTTTCCACCGCACGCACGCCGATCGGCAGGGCCTATCGCGGCGCGCTCAACGTCACTGAGGGCGCCACCCTGCTGGGCCACGCCATCTCTGAGGTGGTAAAACGAGCCAATGTCGATCCTAAGGAGGTTGAGGATATCGTCATGGGCGTGGCCATGCAAGAAGGCGCGACAGGCGGCAATATTGCGCGCAAGGCGCTGCTCCGCGCGGGGTTCCCTGTGACCGTCGGTGGGACCACCATTGACCGGCAGTGCGCCTCGGGCCTGCAAGCAATCGCGCTTGCGGCGCGCTCGGTGCTTTTCGACGGCGTTCAGATCGCGGTTGGTGGCGGCGGCGAGTCAATTAGCCTCGTCCAGAACGATAAGATGAACACCTTCCACGCACAGGATCCGGCGCTCGTGGAGATGAAGGGCGAGGTCTACATGCCCATGATCGACACTGCTGAGGTAGTAGCAAAGCGTTACAGCATCTCGCGCGAGCGTCAGGACGAATATTCGCTCGAGAGCCAGCGCCGCGTCGCCTCCGCGCAGCAGGGCGGCAAGTTTAAGGACGAACTCGCGCCAATCACCACCAAGATGGCGGTAACCGACAAGGCGACCGGCGCAGTCTCCTTAAAGGAAGTGACGCTGTCCCAGGACGAGGGGCCGCGTCCCGAGACGACGGCCGAAGGCCTCGCTAGTCTCAAGCCCGTGCGGGGCGAAGGTTTTACGATTACTGCCGGCAATGCGAGCCAACTATCTGACGGCGCTTCCGCTTCCGTGATCATGAGCGACAAGGAGGCGGCGAAGCGTGGCCTCCATCCTCTCGGGATTTTTCGTGGCTTCGTGGTACATGGCTGCGAGCCGGACGAGATGGGCATTGGCCCGGTCTTTGCGGTGCCGCGACTTCTCAAGCGTCATGGCCTGAAGGTCGATGACATCGACCTCTGGGAGCTCAATGAAGCCTTCGCCGTGCAGGTGATCTATTGCCGCGATAAGCTCGGCATCGATCCTGAAAAAATCAACGTCAATGGTGGCGCGATTGCGGTCGGCCATCCCTACGGCATGTCGGGCGCGCGGCTGACTGGTCACGCCCTGATTGAGGGCCGCCGCCGCAAGACGAAATACGCCGTTGTCACCATGTGCATTGGGCACGGCATGGGCGCGGCTGGCCTGTTCGAGGTGCTGCAATAAGTCGCCAGAGACAAATGAAAGCTTCGATGGATCTCAGCTCACGGAAAAAATCAGGCGTTCAGCGGTGGCAAGTGCCGTGGTCGAACGTCCTTCCGAAAATGCTTTTGAGGCACTAATTGAGCGGCTCCTCGTAGAAGCCTAGCTTGTGGCCGATACGAGTACGCCACTAAGGACAGAGTGTGCGGGCCATGAAGTCGGTTCGACGTTAGCTTCGTCATCTACAGCTCCAAGCCCTTATATCCGTCAGTCTACATGCTGTCGGGTTCGTTTTTCTGAGTGATCCATAGGATAGGCATTGTGCTGAATTGCTGATCCAAGTTTTCGTTGGAGACGTAGGCTTTAGATGAAGCAGCGCTTAATGCGGCTGGGCCTAGATCGAATCCTTGCCACCGCGCGGTCGCGAAGCGCTCATCGGGGGCGCTGACCAGCGCGCGAACTTAGGTATCGTGCATATGCTCAGGAGCGGTGCTCGCCGGGGTAACTGCCCACCCGAGTACGCTCCGTACACGCGATCTAAAACCGCTTCGATCGCCGGAGCCGGCACGGCATCTCGCTATGCATCTTCGCGGCCTTTGCGGGGACAGCGCAGTGTAGGAACGGCCGTCGTCGACGCCCACATCAAGGCGCACCGCTCGGCGGCTGGCTAAAACGAAGAGCTTTCGCGCTAGCCATCGGCACATCGTGCGGCGGACGGACTATAGCAAGCTCCACGGCCCAACAGACGCCCGGGGGCGGCCGCGCCTGATCATGCTGTCGGCCGGCAACATTAACCACATGACCATGCCGGACGGCGGCCGGCCGCTGGCCGCTTCGAGCGCCTCGTCGCTAACCTCGTTACGAAACCAGTGCCATCCGTGCGACGATCGCCGCCGAAGCCGCAAGCTTCTCTTGACAACGCGGGCCTCCTAAAGCTCCGGATTTGCCCGATCGATCGCAGAATTTCAGCTATTCGAGTGACCACATTAGTGAAAATCGGCTCTATGAGCCTGATAGGCATTGTTCGTAAAAAAGAAACTTGTCTGTCGGTCGACCAAAGAGGAGGAAGATGACGAGGATATTGTTTGCAATGGCCGGCACCCTGGTCATAACAGGTCTAGCCGTGAGCGCGTCAATGACTTTAAAGCCTGCGTTCGCGGGCGATCAGCTCACGATCACCTCCTTTGGCGGGCGTACCAGGCGGCCCTGCGCGAGGCCTATTTCGAGCCTTACGCCAAACAGGCCGGCGTCAAGATCACCGAGGACGAATACAATAGCGAGGTCGCGAAGATCCGCGCCATGGTTCAATCCAAGACGGTGAGCTGGGACGTGGTCGACACCGGCGCGGGGGCGGCCATGCAAATGTGCGCCGAGGGGATCATGACGATCGACTGGAATAAGCTGGGGCTCGACCGAGCCAAGTTTATGGATGGCGACAAAAATGACTGCGGAGTGCCGAATCAAATCTCCGCCATGATCATAGCCTATGACAAGGGCACGCTGCCGAACGGCCCGAAGGCGATCGTCGATCTGTTCGACATGCAGAAATTCCCCGGCAAGCGCGGACTATATAAGGACCCCTGGGGCAATCTCGAGTGGGCGCTAATCGCGGACGGCGTGGCATCAAAGACGTCTACAAGGTTCTCGGCACGCGCGCGGGAGTCGATCGCGCCTTCAAGAAGCTCGACATGATCAAGAAGGACATCGTCTGGCTTCAATCCCTCGCCCACGCGCCGCAGCTTCTCGCCGACGGTCAGGTCGTCATGACCGCGGCCCCGAACGGCCGGATCTATGACGCGATTAAGAACGCCGGCAAGCATTTCGAGATCATGTGGGACGCCGCGGAGCTAACCATGAGTCTCTGGACGGTTCCCAAGGGCGGTCCGCGGCGGGACGATGCCTACAAGTTCATCGCCTTCGCCGCCTCGCCGGCGGCGCAGGCCGACGTGAGTCGCTATATCCCCTACGGGCCCGTCAACAAGGACGCGATCGCATTCGTCAATCCAGTGGCCCTGCCTCACCTTCCAACTGCGCCCTACCATACGGGCAATGCTCTGCTGATCGACCCAGCCTTTTGGGCTGAGAAGGGTGATGAGTTGCGTCAGCGCTTTACCGCCTGGCTCGCGAAGTAACACCCAAGAAAAGAAACGGCGGGGGAGGCTTCCGTTCTCCTCGCCGCCTCCTATGGACGAACTGAGTAATCCATGGCGATGATGGCCTTCCAAATCGCCGGCTTGCCGAACGGGGTCAGCTTCACATCGTTGGGGGGCTGGGAGGGCCGCTCCGAATCATCCCGCGCCTCCCCACCACTCGCGTCCGCGCGCCGAGGGCACGCTGGCGTACTCTTCATGGCTTCCGACTTAACCGCGGACCATTCGGGCAAGGTCCTCGCCATATCGGGGCAAGAGATCGCAGAGTTCAAGATGCTGATGACCGAGGGCTTCCGTCCCAAAGGGATTTACACGGCGCAAGACGTGGCAGCGCAAGCGGCTTCGGTCTTCTTTCCGGCGGACCTGGAGCGGGTTGTCCCCAAGACCTGAGCTAGATAGTCCTGCCACTGCAACAATGTTGACACTGGAAACGCCGATGGCGGATCTCGAAAAATTTCGCAAAGACATCCGGGCTTGGCTGGAGGCCAATTGTCCGCCGGAAATGTGCATGCCCGTGACCTCGGAAGAGGACATGTTCTGGGGCGGGCGCAACAAAAAATTCTCCTCGGAGGCGCAGCGCGTCTGGTTCGAGCGCATGCGCATGAGGGCATCAGCTTCATCCTGTTCGACATGGTATCGGAGGGCGTGTCGACCAGGCCGATCCTGCTGATCTCCGGTGAATCCCCTTTCTGCGAGACGTTCTTCGACAATGTCCGCGTGTCGAAATCGCATCTGGTAGGCCAAATCAACCGCGGCTGGGATATCGCGAAATATGTGTTGCAGCATGAGCGCGCGATGAATTCAGCTGTCGGTGAGAGAGGTATCAGTCGCCCACTCGGCAAGGTCGCTGCCGACTCGCTTGGCACCGACGATCAGGGGAGGCTGGACGATGCAATTCTGCGTGGATAGATCGCGTCGTTCGAGATCGACGAGGCCGCGCTGGCGGCGGCGGCTGAGCGGATGGACGATCTCGCCAAGGCCGGCCAGGAACACCCGTCCTTCATCAGCGATGAAATATTACGGCACCGAACTCAGCAAGCGCGTTACGAAATCCTGATGTCCGCCGGCGGTATCGAAGCGCTGGAATGGGAGAGCGAGCGCTCTAGGGGCGGCGCGCGGCCGCGCGCCTGGCTGCGCACCAAGGCCAACTTGAGCGCCTGCTGGAGCTGGCGCGATTGCACGCGGAGCTGCCCCGTCCGGAGCGCGCTGGCAAGGATTCGGCTGCGCTGAGCGCGAACTCGCCGACACGTGACGATCGCCGCAAGCCAGCCCCGCAAACCAGCACGCTCGCCAGGCTCGGGAGACTTCAGGAGGAATACGTGCGCGCCATCGTCATAGCGGCAGTGCTCACCGGAGCACTGCCGCTATCCGGACCAACGCAGGCTGAGCTTCAGCAACATGGCCAGGCCGCAACCCAGACGCTGGCGTGCTCAAGAAGCCCTGCAGGGATCACGAGCTCATGTGTAAGGTTGAAGCCTGCGCGACGGCAGGCTATTTGACCCGGCGCGTCACCGCGATTCAGCATGGCAACGCGATCTTCTCCATGCTGGCGTCATTTCACGCCTACGAGCAGGGCGCGTTCGTCCACCAGGAAAGGATGCCCAAGGTGCCGCCGCCGGAAAAGCTGACCGCCGGCGAGTTACCCAATCGCCGATGTTGCCAGCATGCGGAACGCTTTCGCCGCTGGTATGAACCCGATTGTCCGATTGAATTAAACGATCGTGCGGTCGAATTGCACCCGGTGGATGACGCTCGCATTCATCCCTAGATGAAGCCCGCGGCGAAGCTCCACAACGATCCGGCGCTGCATCTGTGCGCGCTCGCCTATCGCTGTTCGACGCGGTAATGGCGCGCTATGGCCGAACGCTGTTCGACAGGCGAATGCTGCGGCACGCCTCGACCACGCCATGTGGTTTCACCGTCCGTTCCGGGCCGACGACTGGCTGCTTTACACCAAAGACTCGCCGAGTGCGCAAGGCGGACGCGGCCTCACGCGCGCTCTGATTTTCAAGCGCGATGTCACACTGTTGGCGTCTGTTGCCTAAGCAGGCTCGATCCGCGAGGGACGCTGATCTTCACGTATACTGCGGTGAGTACGTCGGCGACGTCTCAATCTAAAATAGACCCGAAGGATTTGAGACGGGGCCGCAAATACGCCAGAGACAGGACGCAACTTTGCAAGTTCGGCTGGTGTGGATCAAGATCGTGGTAGCGTCCTCACGTGCTGTGCCACCGCGAACAGCAACGATTCTGCCCAGAGCGGTCTGATACTGGACAGGAAGGGCCTAGCTTGGATAAACCCTTTTACGTCGCCGCCCGCTTCCGGCCTAGGTGATGGCCAATGTGCGAACTCAGGTTCCCCTAGCAAACGGCCCGCGGAAAGCGCCGCCGGCGCACTCGCCCGCGCAGGACTGACTGAAACGACGTCGACGGCTAATTTGGCGCTGAACAGCGCCTTCGCGCGCTTCTTCGGCGGCCAGGCAGTCGGCCACCACCGCTTTCGCCGAAGCTGGTGTCAACCGATACGATATTTGCTGCGCCCCTATTTACAACAGCTTCACGATAACCGTCCTCATTGCGTTGGAGGATCTTGGGTTCTGCGAAAAGGGGCAGGCGGGCGTCTTGTTGCAGATGGTAACGTGATCTCCAGCGTCGGCCCCTTGCACTTCAATCCCGATCGGCGGCCTGCGCAGCAACCATCCGGCGCTGCGGGATGGAAGCGCTAAGGTGATCGAGGCCGTCCGCCAGCTGCGAGGCGAGGCCCATCCAGCCGTTCAAAGGATTGGGCGCTGCCGATCGCCCACGGGACTGCATGGTTGATGGATACTCGCCACAGCAGCGCCACCCTCGTACTAGAACGGGAGTAATGACGATTGGCATTGATTTTATCGCGCACAGTCCAGAGACCAAGCTATTTTGGGAGGCAGCTGCTGCCGGCCGCTTCGTGCTGCCTCAATGCCGGCAGTGTCATAGAATACATGTATCCGGGGTATCTGCCAGCATTCTCGACGGCTCTCAATATCAGGAGTCTCCCAGCGAGGGCGAGATTTACTCGTTTTCTGTGAACCAGATGGGGGAAGGAGTCCTACGTGCTCGCATGTGCAGTGCTCAACGACGAGCCGTTCATGCTGAGTAACGCGACAGATACCGATCCGGCCACGCCGTCGATCGGCACGAAAATCAAGATGGTGTTCAAGCCCGCCGTTGGTGGGTCACGTGGGGTGCGACGTTCAGCGCGCGCAGCTTGGCGGCAATAGGGCTTGTCTTCGCCAGCCGTAATGCGGCGCCCGCTTTTCCCCTCGGCCTTGAGCATGTCTTCCGGCGCGCGCTGCTCCGCCGTTCCGTGGCATGCGTGATCCGTCCATCCTCCACCGCCCGACCATTCTGGTTCTCCAACGTGGCGTGTCTCATGTAGCAGAGCTTCGCCTCCCGTCCGGCGGACTTTCGATATGCCGGCTGTCGGGATCGGTCACGCTGGCATGAGGCTCGTTCTTGCGCTGTTATCCTCGGAAATTCGCGCCATCGTCCCCGTCACCCGATCCATCCTTCGGCCGGAAGCTCTTGTGCGAAGTCCCTAGCCTTGATCAGCGTTTCGTCCACCGGAAAATGCTCATCCGACAGCAGCAGCTTCACCTCGGGATGGTCAGAAGCTTCGCCATGAACTTGGCGAACACCTTGCCTTTCTCCAGCCTGGCGCGGTTCTTCCGTCGTCGGGGCCCAGACAGGATCGTCAGGTGCAAGCCCACAAGTACTGCAGATTATAGTCCAACTGCTCCCATCAACTGCCGTTCCGAACGAATCGCGTAGAAGACTTGCGGCAGCAGCGCACTCAGCAACTGTTCAGAGGGATCAACTGACGTCCAAAGCCGGCGAAGTGTGCGGTTCAGCTCTCGAAGAACGTCACGCACCGGTTCCCGCACGTCGCGAGGCGGTGGTCCTTCGGCACCGGCGCCTCGGGCCAAATATGAACTTGCCCCGTATGCGATCCGCCAAGATTCGCGGCAAATTCTTGGAATTACAATGCCATAGCAAAGAGAGTTTTTCAGTAGACCGTTGGGTTGTCAAACACCCGTTTCTGGTGCCCCATATGGGTTGCATAGAGCAGCTTTTCGAGCTGCGCGATGGCTTCGAAGTCGTGAAGTTTATGCCAATGCGGCGCCGCCGCTCGGCTGCCTTGCCGAGATGAGTGCCGATAGCCAGACGACTGCCTTGGGGGCTCAGCGTCTTCAGCAGGGAGCGGGCTGCCTGCAATTCTGGGGGCAGCGTGACTTACTTCCCAGTTATCGCGGCCAGTTTGGGCGCGGAATCGAGGGAAGCTGTCTAGCTAATGCTAAGCAAGAAATGTCGTCAGTTCGGTTTTCGGTTGAAGATGGGCATTCTGATCGTGTCCCGTAGATATACTTTTCTGGCCGCGACCATCAAGTCCGTAATCACTGAATACGCGAAACTGACCTCTCATTCGTCCAACATCCCCAGATAGTCGCACGGCATCCAATGCCTGTCCCTGTGGTCTTTATCGTGAATCGTGATCTGGATGATCTGCGCGAGCATCCCGGCACCCCTCCGTGAAGGCATCGCCAGAGTCCGTACGGGCGGAAGTCGCCATCTTTGTATGCACTTGGGTCGCGCTGACGTTTTCGCTCATGACCAGCCGGCGTTTGGCGAACGACGCGTTGGCAGCCTCCGATCCAAAATACTCGGCATCCTCCTGCGGACTCGACTTGCTGCGCTGAAAGCGCGGTATGGCTGCCACGTTTTGAGCGCACCGTGCTAGATATTAATCTTGCTTGGGACAATTTTACCTATTGGTCCTTAGACCGAAATCGCTGGTCTGCTAGGACCGGCTCTGGTCGTGTTCCCGCCGTGCGGACTCGAAGTCTGTTTAAGAAGGCCGAGCTTGAGGCGACGATTGCGTCGCTCCTTTTGTAGACAAACACCAGCACGACGGAATCGGCGCGCGCCAAGTTCTATAAAGTCTGATTAGGCAAATGCCGAGCGTGTCGATGGTGACATCGCCGTAGAGCACATCATTCGCGTTCGAGACCAGCATGAGAGGTGACCGGCATCGTCTTAAGCTGCCAATCCTATTGTAACATCCATGTCTGATTAATGACCCCGATGTTTCGAACCCGACAAAGCGCGCCACCCATTCCAGCATGCAGCTGGCAGCTTGCGCTTTTTACAAGCGAGCGCACCTCATCCGCGAGTGGCACGCCAGTTGCTTGGATAAGCAGGTAGACGCAGTACGGAGATCGACCTATGAAACTCGCTTCCGGATACAAGGACTTTTGGGATGCCGCCCAAAAGAACTACCCCGATCAAATGAGACCCGGCGGACTTCTTGACCAGGCGATGTTTGACGGAATAAACAACGTCCTGAATGCTGATCATTCTGACCGCTTTGCAAAGCCATCCGATCGAGCATGGATGTCATCTATCTACCCATGGAGTGCTGACAAACGCTCCACAAAAGTTGGTGCCTTGGCGAAGACTTATAGGGGGTTGATACTTCTCAAGACTCCTTTTGATCTGGCTCTGTATCCAAGACTCATTTGGGAGCTTCAGCCGAGGACAATTCTAGAGCTCGGTTCATATCAGGGTGGTAGCGGACTCTGGCTTGCTGATAATATGTCGGTGCTTTGCGAGAATTCCGGTGAAGTTCACTCCTTTGATTTGTACACCAAATGTGTCCATGAGAATGCAACGAAGCATCCGCTGCTTACCTTTCATCAAGTTGACCTTTCTGACGCTTCCAACTTGGATGAAAATTTGCTGATGAGGCTACCTCATCCTTGGCTTGTGATCGACGACGCGCACGTGCAAATATTTTCGATGTTTTCTTACCTGAGCAACTTTCTAGTGTCAGGAGATTACTATGTAATCGAAGATAATCCTGTGTTCGCGAATAGAGAGATTATCGATGGTTTCCAGCTGATCGAGCAATCAGGATTCTTAATCGATACTTATTACACCGACGCGTTTGGCATTAATGTTACTTGTGCTCCAAATGCATGGCTTCGAAAGTCGTAAGCCTGCGCCGATAGATTGCCGGACCTGGAACAGCCTCATAGTTGCGCGATGCAGTGTGGCATTAGGTGGGTTAGGTAGTCGCTCATGAAGAAACTGTACGTCGCTGAGAGGATTCGATCCTTCTGCTGAAGGCGTTTTTAAGATTGCAAGCTTTTCGGGGGCGGAAGGCTCGCAAGCTTGCAATTTCATTTCGAAGATTGAACGAAGCCGCTGACGCGGCAATTGAGGAGAGATCGCACAAGCAGGCTCCTGTCTGAGAGGATTGCGGGTTTTCGAAGCCCAACCCTTCAGACAGGAGTTTTCCAATGACTGAGATCAGCCCTCTTCGCCGCCGCATGATTGAGGATATGATGGTCTGCAATCCGTCGCCGGCGCCCCCGCGGTATCGAAGTTGAGCCGGTATTTCGGTCCTCCGATTGTCTTGAGCTGGAGGATATCCGCGCCTTCTAGGTCCAATGGTGGCGATCGGAATATCCTGGCCGGCGCTCAATCAGATCGTGTGTGCGCTGCGGCTTTTCTATGGTGTGACGCTCGGCGGTGACGCCATTCCGGAGCGGATCAGCTATGCGCGCCAGCCGAGCTAGCTGCCGGTGGTACTGAGCGCCGACGAGGTCGTGCGCTTCCTGGAGGCAATTCCAACCCTCAAGAGCCGCACCGCGCTGACTACCGTCTATGCCGCCGTACTGCGCCTGTCGGAAGTGGTTCTGTTGAAGATTGCCGACATCGAGAGCCAGCGGATGGTGATCCGAGCGAGCAAGGCAAGGGCGGCAAGGACCGTTTCATGCTCTCCCCACAGTTATTGCGCCCCAGCTATTGGCGGTTGGCTCGGCCACAGCGCTGGATGTTCCTCGGCCGTGACGTGGACCGGCCGCTCGATCCCACAGTATTGCACACCGCCTGCCCTTCGGCCCACTTGGCGGCGGGCCTGCAAAAAGGTGACGGTCCACTCGCTGCGACACAGCTTCGCGACGCATCTGCTGGAGAACGGGGCCGACCTGCGCATCATCCAACTGCTGCTCGGCCATGCCAGCCTGGCCAGCACGGCGCGCTACACCACCAAGGCCATCAGTAACACGCCAAGTCCGCTTGACCGGCTTCGTCTGGAGGTCGTGCCGCCCGGCTGAGAGGGGCACCATGACTGCGGTTCTGGAGGTGGCGGACATCTTCCGCCGCCACGGCGAAGCGTTTCGGCAGGCCCGCACCGGGCATCTCGGCCGCGTCAAGCGGCGCATCATGGGCGCCATCACAGCGTGCGGACGGCGGCGCTCGGCGTCGCGTCGAGCAGTGCGATGATTGCAGCAGCACACGCATCGCCTACAACTCCTGCCGCAACCGCCATTGTCCCAAGTGCCAGGGGCTGGCGCGCGCCGAATGGCTCGCACATCGACAGGCCGAACTGTTGCCGGTGCCGTACTTCCACGTCGTCTTCCCGCTGCTGATGCTGGCGGGCGAGATCGCCTTCCACAACAAGGCCACTATCTATGCCATCCTGTTCCGCATCGGCGTTGAGACGCTCACCACCATCGCCGCCGATCCCAAGCATCTGGGTGCGCAAATCGGCGTCACCACGGTGCTCCATACCTGGGGGCAGACGCTGCAGCACCATCCGCACATTCATTGCGTGGTGCCAGGCGGCGGCCCCTCGCTCGACGGCACGCGCTGGATCGCTTGCCGCCCCGGTTTCTTCCTGCCGGTGCGCGTGCTCTCGCGCCTGTTTCGTCGCCGGTTCTTGCAAAACCTGCAGGATACATTCGAGGCCGGAAAGCTGCGCTTCTTCGGCAACCTCGCTGGTTTTGTCGAGCCCACGGCCTTCGCCGCCGGGCTCGACCAACTCAGACGCATAGAATGGGTCGTCTGCGCCAAGCCGCCGTTCGGTGGGGCCGCACAGGTGATGGTCTATCTCGGCCGCTACGCCCATCGCGTCGCCATCGCCCAACAGCCGCCTGATCTCGCTCACTGACGGCAAGGTCCGCTTCACCTGGACTATTGCCAGGACGACAAGACCAAGTTGATGACTCTCGATGCCACGAGTTCATCCGCCGTTTCCTCCTGCATGCCCTGCCGGATGGCTTCCACCGCATCCGCTACTACGGATTCCACGCCTTCTACCGCGAAGTACGTCAGACGTTGTCTGAGACGGCGCAGCCAGAAAAGGCGGCGCATGGGCTGGCCGGAGTTCGGGTCCTTGACGGCACGCTTCCGCCTGCCAACTCCACGCATCACTCGGACATGGGCGCAGGCGCGGACATGACGCGGGTTACTCTCGAGAAGAGCCAGGTGCGGGAAAGCTGCCCGCCCGGATCTGTGAGGGCAAAGCCAAATGGGAGCTACTCGACCAACCTGCAGTGTGGTGATGGTCGCCAAAATCCGACCGCCACGCGTGAGAACCGGCGAACAGGGCTTACCATTCGCGCTCCGGTCAACTACCAAGGTTAGTCATTGAATAGATTACAGAAGCATGTCACCGATCGGCTGGTGAGCATCAGGCTAGTCAAACAATCACCTGCAGGTGTTCGGGATGCAGCATCAGCACAATGTATTCTCGCCAATGGCCATGATCGACGCTTGTCGCCCTGCGCTCCAGGCGATCGCCCGCGCATGTTGCGTGTGGCCTTGGATGCTCGGAGTTGCCAGCTAGTGGGAAAAATGGAGACCCCGATGGGAGTGTTATCGCATCTGCGGATCGTCGAGATCGGTAGCTCGGCCGCAACTAGCTACTGCGCGCGGTTGTTTGCAGATTTCGGAGCTGATGTTCAGAAGGTCGAGCCGCCAGCAGGAGATCCACTTCGACGAACCGCACCACTTACGCCTAGTGGCCAGAGCGCGTATTTCGCATTCTTGAACTTTAACAAATCCAGCATCATCATCGATTTCAACGATCCTAACGCAATCGTACGGCTGGCGACACTGATTGAAGGTTGCGACATTCTGGTCGATGGACGCGATGTCGATTCTGCGGATTGCCCACCAATTGATGTCGCCGCTATCCGCAAGCGGCGCCCCAATTTGATTTACCTCGAAGCGAGCTGGTTCGGCTGCGAAGGCCCCTATGCAAGATTCGCCGCAACCGACTCGACCGTCCGTGCGCTCGCCGGCCTCATCAAGCTGGTTGGACCGGTCGAGGGACCGCCGTTGCACGCGCCGGATTTCCAGACAGGGATCATCGCGGGGCTGTGGGGCTTCATCGCCGCGGCTTCTTCAGCGCTTGCACAAGTGCAGGGTGGGGCAGGGCGGTCGTGGTCACTCAATATTTTCGAATCGATGCTCACTCTCAGTGAGTATCACATGTTCGAGGCGTTTGCGTGTGGCAACGTGATGCGCCGGATTGGCATTAACCGGTTCTGGCCGGGTGGTCCTGCCGGCATTTACGAAACCAAAAAGGGTTGGCTCGGCGTTACAGTGGGCGGCCCAACGCAATGGCGCGCATTCTGCGATATGCTCGGCCTCTTCGAATTGCGTGATAATCCGGCTCTGGCCCTTTTCGAAGATCGCATGCCATACATGGAACAGATCGAACGACAGTTTGTGCCCAGGCTAAAGGCACGCACCGCGCAGGAATGGTTGGCAGAGGGGCTGAAACGGAAGATCCCGATTATCCCCGTGCCCGAAATATCCGATCTGCTCCTCGATACTGAGAAAAGCGAGCGCGGCGCTATAGTGCCTGTGTTGCTTGAGGAAGAACCGGGCTTGACCGTTGGTTCGGCCCAGCGGCTGACATTGACGCCGCCCCTCCGTGGCGGAAAGGTTCCAGGTCTCGGCGAGCAGCAGCGTTTCGGAAATACCCGAACACATCTGACCTGTACTGCGTTGGCGTCGTTGGGCCGCGTAGATGCCGACCTGCAGCCGCTGCATGGGATTCGCGTCATCGACTTCACGATGGGCTGGGCAGGCCCATTGTGTACCCGCATACTGGCTGATCTCGGTGCGGACGTCATCAAGGTCGAGGCCATCCAATATCCTGATTGGTGGCGCGGCGTTGATCGGCGTGCCGCTTACGTCGACGGCCAGATGTATGAGAAGACAATGCGCTTCTGCGTCATGAATCGTAACAAGCGCGGCATCACACTCGACCTAACGCGGCCGCAAGGCCTCGCTCTCGCCAAGCGGCTTGTGGCGGATGCTGATGTGGTGGTTGACAATTATTCCGTTGATGTGCTGCCGAAGCTCGGGCTCGGTTACGACGTTCTCAGAACGCTCAACTCACGGCTTGTCATGATGTCCATGTCAGCCTTTGGGGGCGACAGCGCTTATCGCGATTGCCGGGCCTATGGCTCGACCCTCGAGCATGGCTCTGGGTTGCCGAGCGTGATCGGAAATCCCGACGGGCCGCCCACCATGAGCCACATCGCCTTTGGAGATGCCGTCGGAGGGTTGAATGGCTCCGCTGCCGTTCTGGTCGCCCTGCTTCACGCCCGCATTACCGGGCAGGGGCAGTTCATCGATCTTGCGCAGGTCGAATGCATGATGCCGTTTGCTGCGCCATGGAGCATCGTCCACTCGATCAGCGGTTTGCCGCCTACAAGATACGGGAATCGACATCCTCAGTTCGTCCCGCACGGCTGCTTCCGCTGTGCTGGCGAGGATAACTGGATCGTGGTGACGGCGATCGATACAGGTATGTGGCAGAGGCTTGCTATTCTTATTGGTCGGCCAGACTGGGCGGCAGACACATCGCTGAAGTGTGCCGAAGCTCGTCGAGGCCTTCAGGACGTCATCGAGGCAGCCATCGCGGCCTGGACGCTTAAGCGCGAGGCAGACGAGGCCATGTCGGAGTTGCAAGCCGCGCAGATTGCGGCAGGCGTGGCCCGCCAGCCAATTGACTTGCTCAAAGATCGGCATCTCGGGTCTCGCGCGTTCCTGCAGCAAATCGAACGCCCTTTCATCGGCCTGCATCCGCAGCCCTCGATGCCTATTCGCGAAGGTGCGAGCTCCTATGCCTATGCGATCCGCACGGCTGCGCCGACGCTCGGACAGCATAATGGGGAGATCCTATCAGGGCTTCTCGGCCTCTCTGACGCCGAGAGCGCAGAATTGATCAAGGAGGGTATCATCGGTACGGCGATGCTCTCCGAAGGAGAGCTCGCAAAAACAAAGAAGGTGTCCTCAGCGTGACCGATAACGGTTTGGCCCGGATTACCGAAGCGTTCGAGGGCGGACTTGGTCCATTTGAATGGCTTGGGATTGGCATTGTGATGACTGACGAAGTGCTGCGCGCAAAGCCTGGACGCTGCCATCGATGCCGCGCCGGATCTTTTTGTCGGCGACGAACGCAAAGAAGCGCTCGACCTGATTGAGCCAGGACGACTGTCGCGTGCCACCGCGGCCGTTTGGCGGGCCAGTTGCGGATCAGCGGGGCTCTGTGGGCCGCGGAGTTTTCCATGACGAGATGGACATCGAGACCGCGCGGGATGGCGCCGATCTCGAGGCGGCGTCCAAGGTACACAACTTTGGCAAGAGTAGGGCTGTTCCTCTTGCGCCAGCGCGGATCGCGGCGCGGTTAGGAATATAACCTTTTGGATGTGTCGGGGGCAAGGTCCTTGCCGCGCAACGCTCCATCCGCTGGCTCTCGGCTAGTAGCAGCTCCAGCTTGTCGTCGAGCCGCTTGCGTCAGTGGCTCAGGTAGCTTCGCTCATGTGAGAAGCGATTCTGGAAAAACTCCGTGCTGGTGAAGTACTGGAAACATGGCGCTCGCGCCCTCCTCTTCGGACAGACCGTAGCAGCTCATGCTCCGATTGATGATCTGATCGAGCCGCGCCCAGAGCAGATCGCCTTTCACCTGTCGTCCGCCACTTCGGTCACATCGTGCCCCCGAATGCGAACAACAAATCATACTTCGCCGACCACCGGAATCGCAAGATCCAATCGCAAGGAGTTCTACTGCCAAGGCGCACAAACCCGGCGGTTCCAGAAGCAGTCAGCTCGGAAGACGACTGATCTTCCCTCGAAAAAGTGGACGGGTTTAGGCTACTTTTAGCTCCATCTCGATCGGGGCGATATATCGGATGGCGGAATGGAGCCGGGTTCGATTGTAGAACGATGTTTGAGAACGCCCACAGGACCGTCCTTCGCGAGGTTCTTTATCGGCATCATCCCTGGTTTGGTCGCCGAGTTTGCGTTCATGGAGCCGTCGACAAAGCTGATGATGTCGTCTTTCGCTGCACACTGGGTGGATCGCAAGCGGATCGCTGGCTGGAAGTTCCGGCGTGGATGTTCGACCGGACGGCATGTCCTGACGTCCAGCTTTTGACAGTTCAGCCATTTGTCAGCATCGACGCACTTGCGGCGCTCTCTGCGCTTCTCGATCTGGCTTTGGAGGATCGAACGCCATCAGCAGCCCTGCTTTCTGGCGCATCCAGAGCCTCTCACGACCAGAATCGGGGAGAGACTCATGCTGATTCCGCTCGATGTCGCCCACGATTCCGGAATGATCTCGCCCACCGTTCCGATTTGACGTCGCCCGCCATTCCGAGATGATCTCGCCCACCATTCCGGGATGATGTCGCCCGGGGTGACGAGGCCTCTTCTGGCTCCGCTACGGTCCCGCCTTTCGGCTTTGCAAGGGGGGACCAGGATGCCGACGGAGAGGCTTGCGATGCGCCATGTGCGCGATGTGATCAGATTGAAGTCGGCCGGGATGCCGACCCGCGAGATCGCGCGGCGGGTCGGGGCGGCGCCCTCGACGGTGCGGCTGACGATCCGGCGGTTCGAGGCATCGGGGCTGACCTGGCCGTTGCCCGATGACGTCACCGACACGGTGCTGGAAGCGCGGCTGTTCGCGGCAGCGGGAGCCGGTCCTGGCACCCGGCGCGGCCAGCGACGTCTCGCCGAGCCGGACTGGGCGTCGGTGCATCGCGAGCTCAAGCGCAAGCACGTGACGCTGTCGATCCTGTGGGAGGAGTACATCGCAAGCGAGCCCGGCGGGTATCGCTATTCGCGGTTCTGCGAGCTTTACCGCGCCTGGGAAGGCCGGTTGTCGGTGACGATGCGCCAGTCGCATGCAGCCGGCGACAAGCTGTTCGTCGACTATGCGGGCGACGGCGTGCCGGTGGTGATCGACCGGCTCACCGGCGAGCGGCGCACCGCGCAGATCTTCGTCGCGGTGCTCGGCGCGTCGAGCTTCACCTATGCACAGGCGACTTGGACGCAGGGGCTCGCCGACTGGATCAGCGGCCACGTCGGCGCCTTCGAGGCGATCGGCGGCGTGCCGGCGCTGCTGGTGCCGGACAACACCAAAGTGGCGGTGATCAAGGCCTGCCTCTACGATCCGCGGATCAACCGCAGCTACGCCGACATGGCGGCGCATTACGGCACCGCCATCCTGCCGGCGAGGCCGCGACGGCCACGGGACAAGGCGAAGGTCGAACAGGCGGTCCTCATGGTCGAGCGCTGGCTGCTCGGGCGGCTGCGCCACCGCACGTTCTACAGCCTCGCCGAGGTCAACGCGGCGATCGCCGAGTTGCTGACCCGGCTCAACGAGGAGCGGCCGATCCGGCGGCTCGGCGTGACCCGTCGCAAGCTATTGGAGGAGATCGACCGGCCGGCACTCCAGGCCTTGCCGGAGAGCCCTTATGTGTTCGCCGAGTGGCGGATCTGCCGGGTCAGCATCGACTATCACGTCGAGGTCGAGGCGCATTACTACAGCGTCCCGCATCGCTTCGTCCGCGCCGAGGTCGAGGTGCGCTTCACCGCCCGCACCGTCGAGATTTTCCACAAGGGCGAGCGGATCGCCGCGCATCAGCGCATGAGCGGCAACCACAAGCACACGACCGTGCCGGAGCATATGGCATCCAGTCATCGGCGCCATGCCGGCTGGACCATCGAGCGCATCC
The DNA here is from genome assembly GCF_001693385.1 of Bradyrhizobium icense. NCBI lineage: Bacteria > Pseudomonadati > Pseudomonadota > Alphaproteobacteria > Hyphomicrobiales > Nitrobacteraceae > Bradyrhizobium > Bradyrhizobium icense. The sequence continues at coordinate 5,405,542 of NZ_CP016428.1, read as the reverse complement.
GCAAGGAGGCCGCCGCGATCGGGCCGGCCACCGCGGCGCTGTGCGATCTGATCCTCGACGAGCGCGCGCATCCGGAACAGGGCTTCCGCGCCTGTCTCGGCATCATCCGGCTCGCTCGATCCTACGGGCAAGAGCGGCTCGATGCCGCCGCCATGCGGGCGATCGAGATCGGCGCGCGCACCTACGGCTCGGTCAAGTCGATCCTCGCCAACAATCTCGATCGGCGTCCTTCCCCCAGGCGCTCCGCGGATGACGCGCCGATCCTGCATTCCAACATCCGCGGGCCGCGCTACTACAATTAGGAGATCCCATCTTGCTCACCCATCCGACCCTCGATCAGCTCCACGCACTCGGCCTTCACGGCATGGCCAAGGCCTTCGCCGACATCGAAGCCGGCGGCGACGCCACGAGCCTCGGCCACGCCGAATGGCTCGCGCTCCTGCTCGAACGCGAAGCGTCACTGCGACGCGACAAGCGGCTGTCGAAGCGGCTGCAATATGCCAAGCTGCGCCAGCAGGCCTGCGTCGAGGACATCGACTACCGCACCCCGCGCGGCCTCGACCGCAGCCTCCTGACGATGCTGGTCGAAGGCCAATGGATCGATGACCACGCCAACCTGCTGATCTGCGGGCCCTCCGGTGTTGGCAAGAGCTGGATCGCCTCGGCGCTCGGCAACAAGGCCTGCCGCGACAATCGCTCCGTGCTTTATCAGCGCGTCCCGCGGCTGTTCAGCGATCTCGCTTTGGCGCGCGGCGACGGCCGCCATCCCCGTCTGCTGCGTGCGCTGGGCCGTGTCGATCTCCTCATCCTCGACGACTGGGGCCTCGAGCCGCTCGACGCAGCAGCCCGCCACGACCTCCTGGAGATCCTTGAGGATCGCTACGGCCGCCGCTCCACCATCGTCACCAGCCAGCTCCCCGTCGACCAATGGCACGCGCTGATCGGCGACCCCACCTACGCCGACGCCGTCCTCGATCGCCTGGTCCATAACGCCCACCGGATCGATCTGAACGGCGAGAGCATGCGGCGAACCCGCAAACCCAGCCGAAAGGCCTGAGCAAGTGGCGCTGTGGACATGCCGCTGCGCTTGGACAACGCAAGCGCGTTGCCCACATGCCCACAGAACAGCAGACGAAGAAGACCCTCAAGCCGCGATTCAAGGTTGACCCCGCGGCTTGCCCGATGCCAGAAAACTGACAGCCAGAACGCCTCGCGCCCCGGGCGACATCAAATCGGAATGGTGGGCGAGATCATCTCGGAATCCCGGGCGAGATCAAATCGGTACACCCGGGCGAGATCATCGGAATCCGCAGAGACTCATGTCACGCGAGACGGCAATGCCCGGGAACGGATACCGACAAGCGCGGCCGCAGCAGATGGATCGGTTTGAGGGCGGCCTTTCGAACGGCGCCATCGACGCGCCCGCATGGCCGGAGCTGCCGGCGGAAGCGCGGGCGGCCCTCACGACCCTGATGACGCAGTTGATCCTCGACCATGCTGCGACGACAGCGATATCGCCCGCGAAGGAGGTCGATCATAATCTCTGACAAGGTCAGACCTCATCATCTGGAGCGCAAAGCGCTTCTTTACGTGCGTCAATCCTCAGCGCATCAGGTGTTGCACGATCGCGAGAGCAGCGCGTTGCAATACGCCATGCGGGACCGGCTGACGGCGCTCGGATGGTCCGAGATCGAAGTGATCGATGATGATCTCGGTCGTTCAGCCGCCGGCGGGGTGCAAGGCCGCCGGCTTCGAGCGGACGGTAGCGGAGGTCTGCCTCGGTAAGGTTGGTGCGGTTTGCGCCCGCGAGGTTTCGCGCTTCGCTCGCAACAGCCGGGATTGGCAGCTACTCATCGAGATGTGCCGCGTGGTTGATACCGTTCTGGTCGATCAGGAGACCATTTATGCGCCGAGGCACGGCAACGACCGCCTGCTGCTCGGGCGCTCAAGGGCAGCCTCAACGAGTACGAGCTGGATCTGTTGCGCCAGCGCTCGCTCTCGGCCCGCTACGAGAAGGCGCGCCGGGGCGAGTTGGTTGTGACCGCGCCCGTCGGCTTCGTGAAGGCTGGCGACCGTTACGAGAAGGATCCGGATCGGCGTGTCCAGGAAGCGATCAAGCTGGTGTTCGACAAGGTCGAGGAACTGGGCAGCGCGCGACAGGCGCTCTGCTGGCTCCACGAGTACTATCTAGATCTACCGGTGAAGCAGACCAACGGCGTCACAGCCTGGCGGCGACCGAGCTACTCTGCCATCCACCGGATCATTGAGAACCCGGTCTACGGCGGCGCCTATGCCTATGGTAAGACGGCTGTGGCGGCGGGATACAGCACCGCGGGCGTGAGCGTCAAGATCCGCCGCAAGGCGCGGAACGAATTGCTGACGCTGAAGCCCAACACCCACGAAGGGTATGTAAGCTGGGAGAGGTTCGAGGCGATTCGCACAATGGTAGCAACGTTCCCACCAGTCGGCATCACGGCGCGCCCAAGCATGGTGACGCGCTGCTGGCCGGTCTGATCCGGTGCAACGGCTGCGGCCGTAAGCTCACACTCCGGTACTCCGGCATGAAGCACCATATCCCGCGCTACAGCTGCAGCCGCGCCTGAATGGATAATGGCGGCCCTCACTGCATCGCCTTCGGCGGATTGCGCGTCAATGATGCGATCGAGGATGCACTGCTTGGCGTCATCGGTCCCGGGGCTATAGCCGCGGCAATCGCTGCCGCCAAGCAAGCCGGAGAACGGCGGGATCATGTGTGCTCTCAGTCGCGATCTCGAAGCGGCGCGCTATGCCGCCGACCGGGCTTTTCGGCAATACGATGCCGCTGATCCCGCGAACAGGCTGATGGCGAGCGAGCTTGAAGCGCGCTGGAACAGCGCGCTCGTCCATGTGGCGGAGGTCGAGGGCAAACTTGCCGCGCATGATGCGAGTACACCCGCTCCCGCCGTTGCTCCGGCCTCGCTCGGCGTCCTGGCGTCGAACCTGCGAACCGTCTGGTCAGCGCCGACGACCGATGCTCGTGTCAAGAAGCGCATCGTGCGCACCCTAATCCACGAGGTCGTGGCCGATATCGACGACGCGGCCTCCGAGATCGTTGTCATCGTCCACTGGGTGGGTGGCGCCCACAGCGAGTTGCGCTTGCCCAAGCGGCGGCGCGGACAGCGCAACAGCACCTCTGCCGATATCATCCAAGCCGTGCGTCAACTGGTGCTGATCGCCAGCTACAATCTGATTGCCGGCGTACTCAACCGCAACGGTTTCAAGACGGACAACGGCAACCGCAGGACGCGCGAGCGCGTCACATCAATGCGCTCAAACTACTGCATCCCGGTGTTCCAACCCGGCAGAGGACGGGATCGAGCCATGGCTCAATCTCAGCAAAGCCGCGCAGCTTCTCGGGATTGCGCCCAAGACGCTGCGACTGGCAGCGGAGGCCGGCGAGATCGAGGCCATCCAGCCCTTATCTGATGGTCCTTGGATCTTCGCCCGCGCCGCACTCACAACGTCCGCTGCCCAAGCCATTGCCGAGCAAGCGCGGCAAAGCCCAAAATACCCTGCGGGATCGCATCTCAACCAACAAAGCCTCTTCTCTTCAATCACATAGTGAGATGGGTGTTCCGATGCGCGGTTGTAGAAGCCTTCGATAAGAGGCGAAATATCAAGCTACGCCTCGGCTCGGGCCTTGTATTGGCGATGATGAACGAGCTCGGTTTTGAAGGTGTGGAAGAAGCTCTCCATCGGGCATTGTCGTAGTAGTCGGCTTTGCGGCTCATTGATCCGATGATGCCGGCGGCCGACAAGACCGCACGATAGTCGTGTGACGCATATCCTTGCAGCAACTCGGCTCCAATTACTCAACGGGAACTATCAGCCACGGCCGGCTAAGCGGGTGGAAATCCCGAAAACCAGATGGTGGGGTCAGAAGGCTCGGCGTTCCCCGTGTCGACCGCCTGAGTCAGCAAGCCGTGCTGCAGATGTTCCAAAACAATGGGATTCGACGTTTTCCGAGCACAGCTACAGATTCCGGCCGGGACGGTCGGCGCACCAGGCCGTAGCCGAGGCACACTGCTTGATCGCCGAGGGCTACAACGTTGTGGTGGATCTCGATCTGGAAAGATTTTTCGGCCGAGTCAACCGCGATATCTTGATGTCGCTGGGATGCTGGAGGACGGCCTGATCAGTCCGGTGGACGAGGGGGGACCCCTCGGGGCGTGGTCCGCTCTCGCCCTTCCTCTATAATATCGTAGTCGACGATCGTCGTCGATCATGGAGGCGATCTCTCCTTCGAGCGAGCGGGATTGCCACTTGAGCAAGGCGCTCACCTCGTCGAGACTGGCCAGCATCGGCGGGTTGTCATTCAAACCAGCGCGGCGCTGCTTTTGAACCGTAAGGTCGTCGGGTGACCCGCCTGAGCCTTGTTACCAGAGCCTTCGGGCGCTGCTGGGCCTGGCTTGGCAGCGGCGTCGGAGCCAGGTTCTTGTGAGCGAAGCGGGCAATGACAGAGGAATCGATCCGGTCGGTCGTCTTCTCCAGAATGCCCATCGCCTCGGCATAGCGTCGGACGTTGCGGGCATTGGTCAGCGCGCAGCTGATGTCGCTATTAAAACTTGCAAGCCGACGCCCGGATTCGATGCAGACACCGAGCTTGGCTTTCGAAACGTCCACTCCACAAATCGTCTTCTTCACGGTAACCTGCCTTGTCCATGCGATCGGAACTCAATCGACTGTTCGGTCGTGCGTGACATGGCGAAGATCCCAAAGCTCACCGCGGTTGTAGCCAGTGGAGGAACGAGCGACATCGCCACGCGCTTTGATGGTGGCCACCGGCCAAAGCGCTCGCTTCCATTGCACAAATTCTGGCCATGCAGATACAAGGAGGAGAGGCGTTTTGCCGAACGAATGTGGGATGGCTATCACGTCACGGACGACGATGTATCGGCCCCATCACGACGTTCTTTAGCCGTTTGCGCGAACGAATTCGCCTTGTCAGAGAAGTGCGCTCCTGACCACGCTGCGATTGCCCGCCGCATCCCCACCTTGTCGTTATGGATTGCAGCGCGCTTCCCATGATTTCGAAGGTCGGGGACGTATCTTAGCGCGCGCCCACTTCGACCGTGAGGCGAGGCAAAAGCGAGGTTTTTCCGGGTCAGCGCAGATCGTATTCGCCCCGAAGTGCGTTTCGTCGCAAGCAACTCAGCGCGCATTTAATGTCCCAAATACATCCGGTGCGACTAAGTTACCTATCCGTATTGCTGGCTATCTTTCTTTGTAGGTCTCAGAAGCTTGGGGCTAAGCTATGTTCGCTTGCGAAAGCGAACTGTTGCTTGCAAGAACGTCGAATGAAGGAGCCGAGTTTGGCCCCGGAGCCACGCCGGATCGCCGGATAACTGCCTTTCAGTGAACAAAAGATATAGAGAGGTGGATGAGGAAATAACACACCGCTATACGAATATCTCCGCTTATCCTCATACTATCAACTTCGTTGCGCTTCAAAGAACGAGAGCTGGAGGCTTGAGAGCGGTTCTCGCTGGCACCGCAGCTGATTTGAGCTGCCTGTTACTGGTGGAGGTTTGAAGGTTTGTTTGAGGCTGGCTCGTTTGCCTACATAGCGGCGCATTCATACGCCACCTTAGATCGACTCAATCAACGGTCTTTCCGCTCTAGTCCGTTCAAGCATTTCCGTGCCGCCGATCGCCTTCCCAGCGGGTGGTCGTTCAACAAGATTGCTCGTCAGCCCAGATTTTGCAGATGGCCTCGAACCGTGTGAGGCCGCGCAGGCTCTTAAGCCATTTGACAAGGTTGTGGGATCCAGGAAGGCGCTGAGGTGCTCTCTGAGCTGCTAGTGCGTATCTAGTGGTAGCGCCGCGCGGTCGCCTCCTTGAGGATACGGTTCATCCGCTCGACCTAGCCATTGGTCCACGGGTGCCTTGGTTTGGTGAGGCGATGCTCGATGCCATGCTCGCGACAGATGCGGTCAAATGTTAGACACCAACGGGCAGTCGGTCCGGACCAGCGCGAGGGCTGATCGCAGAACTGCACGCCATTATCGGTGAGCACGGATTGACTGGGACTACACACACTTCCGAGCAGCGCTGGCGCTGAAGCTGACGTTTCACCTTAGTTTGCGCACGCGCCAGGTGGCCAGTTCGATAGTCGCGCGTGAACAAGCCTCCAAGCGCTTGGTGGGGAGTCTGTTGGCATATGAGATTGAAGGATCGCGGCCTTGAGATCCTAACACTTTGCAATTTCATTTGTGGACTCCCTTTCGCTGCGGATCATGATTCTGTGGCACATCGGAGGGGACGATGCGACCGAAGAAGCGCAAGAGGACAGGATCAAACGATCTGTTCCGGGCGCGGCTGGACCAGATCATCAACATGAAGCACGAACTGGTTCTGCTCGCCGGCAAGATCGATTGGGACTGGATCGACGGCGAGATCGCGCCGCTCTACAGCGAGAATGGCCAGCCCGGGATCAAGACGCGCTTCATGATCGGGCTGCTGTTGCTCAAGCACATTTACGGGCTGTCCGAAGAGGGGGCGAGCGCTGGGTTCACGACCCATATTTCCAGTTCTTCACCGGCGAAGAGTTCTTCCAGAACGTCTTCCCGCACGAACGCTCGGACCTGAGCTATTGGCGCAAGCAGCTCGGCGACAAGCTGGAACTGCTGCTGGGAGAGCTTGCGGGTGGCCCACGAGGCCGGCGCGTTACGCGGCCAGGACCTCAGGCGCGTCACGGTCGACACCCACGGTACAGCCAAAGGCCATCACCTTTCCGACGGATGCCAATCTGTTGCATGCGGCCGTCAAGGGAACCGCCTGGCGAGGAGGCACGGCGTCAGACTGCGGCAATCCTGTTCTCGTGTGGCCAAGGCCGCCGCGATGATGGCAGGCCGCTACGCCCATGCAAACAGTTCAGGCGGCATCAGCGGCAGGCCGGCCGGCGCTGGAGGAGGCGTTCGCACTCCCGCTTGGCCGCGCACCCACAGTGGTGAAGCTCGGCAGGAATGGCGACCGGCATCACATGAGGCTCCATCTCGTAATGTCGGCCGTGTCCGGTTGACGACTTCGATGTCGGAACTCCGACGAGCAGCAGCGCCATTTCAAGAGCGCGCTGCTAGCTACAGTGTTTTCTCTCGCCAGGCAGGCCGCGCACAGGATTCCGCGAGCGGCACGCCGATTGCTAGGATGAGGGTTGCCGTAGCTAAGACGTTCGCAGCGGCCCTGTTGCCGGGAGTTGCCGATGAGACCCGTTCGATCGATCCGAGTCATTGCGCTGACGCTGTTTACGCCCGGAAATTCAAAAGCGCTCAACATCATGAGATAAAACTCGTCGCCGGTGTGGGCCCTGCTCGGAACAGGTCGAGCTTTTCAGCGAGAGGAGAAGGTGCGGATGATTTCCGAAGTGTTTATCACCTGTGCGGTCACAGGGGGAGGGGCGGCGAAGCAGCCGAATGTGCCGGTAACCCCGCAGCAAATTGCTGATTCGGCGATCGAGGCGGCGCGTGCAGGCGCGGCCGTGGTGCACATCCACGTGCGTGATGCCAAAACGCGGCGGGGTTCGCGGGATCCGGCTCTGTATCGGGCAGTGGTGCAGCGCATTCGGGAGTCGGATGTGAATCCGGTGATCAACCTGACCACAGGGATGGGCGGCGACCTTGTGCTGGGTGGAGCGGACTCTCCCCTGCCGCCGGACCCGGCTGGAACGGACATGGTGGGCGCGCTTGAGCGGCTCGTGCACGTCGAAGAGCTGCGGCCGGAGATCTGCACATTGGATTGCGGGACGATGAACTTCGCCGGCCACAGCGAGTACATCATGACCAACACTCCCGGGATGCTGAGCGCGATGGCCGCACGCTTGAAACACCTTGGTGTACGTCCTGAACTCGAGGTTTTCGATACCGGTCATTTGATACACGTGCACGAGTTGCTCAAAGATGGGTTGATCGATGATCAGCCATTGATTCAGCTGTGCATGGGGATTCGCTACGGCGCGCCCGACGATCTAACCACGCTGATGGCCATGGTGCGTCACCTCCCGCCGCGCGCCGTCTACTCGGCCTTCGCGATCGGACGGATGCAGTTTCCTTATGTGGCATTGGCACCGTTGATCGGTGCGAACGTGCGGGTGGGGTTGGAGGACAACTTGTATCTCTCCCGGGGGAGGCTGGCGACCAACGCCGAGCTCGTGCAGCGGACGATAGAGATTCTCGAAAGGATCGGTGTGCGGGTGATGAGCCCGGAGGAGACGCGCGAAAAGCTTGCACTCAAAGTTCAGGTTTGAGAGGTCAAATAGTTCTATGTCCAAGACGTCAAAACTCATATCTGAGATATCCAGGCTCGCTTCTGACAGGCGACCGCGAGCGGTCGGGCTGCTGGGCGGCGGGGTGATCGGCGGCGGGTGGGCTGCACGGTTTCTCCTCAACGGAGTGGACGTGCGGCTGTACGGCCCGTCGGATCGTGCCGTCGAACGCGTGCAGAATATGCTGGCCAACGCGCGGCGAGCCTATCAGAGGCTGACGACGCTCCCGCTTCCGGCCGAGGGAGCGCTGACGGTGGTGGATTCGGTCGCGGAAGCAGTGCTCGGCGCGGAGCTCGTGCAGGAGTCCGCGCCGGAGCGCCTAGAACTCAAGCAGCAGCTGCTCGCGCTCGCCAGTCGGGCGGCGGCGCCTGAGACCCTAATCTGCTCCTCGACCTCGGGGTTTCGGCCGTCGTTGCTGCAGGCGGAGATGGACCACGCCGAGCGCCTGCTCGTTGCGCACCCGTTCGACCCGGTGCACCTGCTGCCGCTAGTTGAATTGTGCGCTGGACAGCGCACGGCGCCCGAGACGCTGGGACGGGCGGCGGAGATCTATCGGTCGGTCGGGATGCACCCCCTCGTAGTGCGCAAAGAAGTGGATGGATTCATCGCGAACCGGCTGCAAGAAGCGATGTGGCGCGAGGCGCTTTGGCTGGTGCACGACGATGTGGCCACCGTGAAGGAGGTCGATGACGCGATCCGCTACTCCTTCGGGCTGCGCCGGGCGATCATCGGTCCCTTCCGCATGAGTGGTGATGCGACCGGCATGCGCCATTTCATGGACAAGTGGGGACCAGCGCTGAAGTGGCCGAGGACGAAGCTCACCGACGTGCCCGAGCTCACCGGCGCCTTTTTAGACAAACTCGCCGGGCAGTCTGACGCGCAGACGAAGTCCGACAACTTGACAATCCCTGAGATCCAGCAGAAACGCGACGATTGCCTCTTGGCTGTGCTGCAGGCGCTGCGGGCTAAGGGCTACGGCGCCGGCGAGACGCTTCTGTCCTGGGAAAAGGGGCTACGAGACCGCGATCCCCAGCTCATTGACCTCGATTCCCAGCTCACTAGCGGCTCCGGCCCGCTGCGGATGGCGACACGACAGATCCCGTCTGACTGGCTCGATCACGACGGGCACCTCAATGAGATCCGCTGCTTCCAGCTCTTCGGCAGCGCTGCTGGCACCTTGCTCCATTACATCGGGCTTGACGGCGAGTACCTCTCAAACAGCGGCAATTATCGCAGCGTCGAGACGCACCTGTCCCATCTCCGGGCCCTGTACGCCGGCGACCGCATCCGGGTGCTCACGCAGGTCCTCGGCGCTGATGACAAGCGCCTTCATCTCTTTCACATGATGATGCGTGAGGATGATGACGGGCCGGCGGTCACGGGCGAACAGATGCTCGTCCACGTCGAGGCCGGCAACGGACGCAGCGGACCCGTGCAGGGGAAGTTACGCGAGCGCGTCCTGGAGCTGGGGCGGCTGCATGCGGAGCTGCCCCGCCCGGGGCGCGCTGGCGCGAGCATCGGGCTGCGCTGACCGCGAACTCACCGGCAGCCCGTGACGATCGCGGCAAGCCCATCCGGAGGATAATGGCGCTCGCCAAGCTCAGGACATTTCAGGAGGCTCCCTATCGAGCCGCAAGCAGTTGCACGGCAAGTCAATGTTCTTCGCCGCGCCCGCCCGAGACGTCGAGGATGTCGTGGTCGCCGGCTTGTGCACAGGCTGTGGCCTATGCGCGAGCATCATTGGCTTTGCGATATCGATGGACATCAATATCGAAGGTAACATGCGGTCTCTCGTCCGAGGTGAAGTCGCTGTCGGGAAGAACGAGCAGATCATGGCCGTTTGCTCGGGCGTGTCGGTCCACGGGCCCGGCAGACACCAACGGGTCCCATCCATCTGGTGTGGGGCCCCATGCGTGAAATACACAGGTCCTGGTCCAGCGAGCACATCATCCGTCAGACGGGGGCTGCAGGCGGCATCTTGACGGCGCTAGGCCGATATCTCCTTACCAGTGGCCGAGTCCATGCCGTGCTGCATGTCCGCGCCGACGATCGAAATCCCTGGCTGACAACATCCACGATCTCGAGAACGCCGGACGGAGTATGCGTGCCGCTCAGTCTCGCTACGGCCCATCGTCGCTCTCGTCTATCTGCACGGCTGCTCGACGAAGGCAAACTCTTTGCCGTGATTGGAAAAGCTTGCGAACATCTCGGCTGTTCGTGCCCTCGGAGGAGTCGACCCGCGGGTTCGAACTGCTGATCCCCTACATGTTGACCAACTTCTGTGGCGGCGTTCACTCCGTCCACATTGCCAAGGCCGTAATGCGCCACGTCGAAGTCGACGAGCTGACGTCGTCTTGTATCCATACCGTGGGAAGGATGGCCAGGCCCGCTGCGTGTGCAGACTCGCGACGGAACCATTTACGACCTGTCCTATCCAGGGGCTTGGCACATGGGTAATTCCGCTACGAACTTCCGTTTCGCTGCAAGATCTGCCCAGATGGAATAGGCGAAGTCGCGGATATTTCCGTGCCGGATGGCTGGATCCTTCAGAACGGAAAGCCTGTTTTCGCCGAAGCGAACCAACGTGGCCGTCGTTCGCACGCCAGCCGGCGAAGAGTTACTCGGGCCTTCGACGTAGGATCTCTAGAGCTAGCCCCGGTTTGGAGATGAACAGATGCATATCAACCATCACAGGAGGGCGGCCGCGTCAGTCGCTTTGTTTGCTCTCCGGATCATGGGCCAAAGGACGATCATGGCTTTGGGCTATCGTACTAAGGACGGCCTTAAGCGTGCCGGCTTGCGCGGCATTGCCAGGAATTCACAGGACGGTCAGGCGCGTGCTCGCCGGTGAGAACCGGGAGCACCTGACCTAGCCGTCAGCCTTTTGAAAGCCAATCCCGCGCGATCGCGAACTCACGTCAGTGCGAACGTCGCGATCGTAGTGTGCTGGATGCCGGAGGGCCGGTGCGTTGCCTCTGGCATCTGCCTACGGCAGATGGTCGCCGCCTCGGCTACGGTGCTGGCGCTTCAGGCGCGGGAGCGCAGCGGAATGGGGGATCAGATCGAGGTGCCTCTTGCATGCGCGGTCATGGAGGGCCTCGCCTATAACTCGATGAAAATTGACCACCTTCCGCCCCGCTACAAGACACAACGTGAGCGCGAGATCGCCCGGCGGCGCGAAGCGGGCTTGCCGATGGATCTCTCCTACGAGTCCTCGCAGGAGCTGCTCGATCCATTCTACCGCAATTACAAATGTAAGGACGAACGCATGTTCTACGTCGTCTGCCCAGGCCACAAGCATCATACCAAGCGCTGCTTGCAGGTTCTCGGCCTATACGACGAACTCGTGGCCAAGGGCCTTACGGAGGAGGGCGGATACCTATCTTCCTATCCGCGAATGGCGATCCGATCTCTCGCTCAGCGCGTATCCCCTGCCGAAATACTGGCCGGACAAGATCGCCGGGCGGATGAAGGCTGTCTTCCTGACCCGAACCGCAAAGGAATGGGAGCTCATTTCGGGGAAAGCCGGATTCCCGCGGGGGCGCAGCGTTGGTTACAGGAATGGATTAGCGCCGATCACGCAAGATGCACGGGCCTGAGGATCGAAGTCAACGATCCCGCGTATGGACGGATGATCCAGCTCGGGCCTGTGGCGTGGCTGGAGGAAAGCGGGGAAGCGATACTGAGTCCGGCGCCGCGGAAATGGGTCACCTTCGATCAGGCGGTCGCCGCGCTCTCGGCGATTGCAGCAGACGGCCGGGCGGCCGGCCGGCCGATATGCCGGCTGGATGGCTCGACAGCGTACGGGTTCTTGACCTGTCCAATGTCATCGCTGGCCCACATTCGACGTACTATCTCGCCCGTTTCGGTGCGGAGGTGATCAAGATCGGTCCGGCAAGTCCGCTTTACGACTGCTTTAACACGATCATCTACGGCATGGCCCATATGCGCGGCAAGCGCTCGGTTCTGGTGGATATCGGCTCATCCGGTGGCCGGGAGCTTTTCGAGAGGCTGGTGAAGTCGGTTGATGCCGTGATCTGGAACGCGACTGACCTGCAGGTCAAACGCATGGGGCTCGACCTGGAAAGCCTGAAAGCGCTCAACAAGTACGCGATGTTCTGCCAGCTCGATTGCTTCGGCGGCGTCCGTTGCGGCCCACGCAGCGACTATCTCGGCTATGAAAACAACGTCCAAGCGACGACTGGCATCATGCCGAGGTTCGGTGGTTCCGCGGAGACACCCGAGGAACACGCGCACGTCGGTACGATTGACGTAATGGGTGGGTTCGGCGCGGCTCTGGGCGTTGCCGTCGCGCTGTACCAGAAGGCCAAGACCGGCCACGCAGGGCGGGCCCAGACATCACTGTCGGCACTCTCCGGTGTCCTGTGGATCCCGTTCTGCTATCAGTATGAAGGGCGCGGACACTTCGATGAGCCCCCGGTCTCGATGCTCAGGGCTATGATGCACTGACCCCTCTCTATGGGACGGCCTCCGGCCGCAGCCTCCTGCTCAGCGCGCGCGAGGGCGATCTGCCTCGCCTGCGCGGGTCGAGGGACTTGAAGGGCTTGCCGATGTGCCGAAGGAAGACCGCGCCTCCTTCCTTGCAAGGGCGATCGGGATGGCTTCGGCTGAGGAATGGTTGTCAAGATTTGATGCAGCCGATGTCGGTGCCGCGATCTGCGAGAGGATGGCGGCCATACGGTCGGCGCATTCGAGGCCTGCGGATGTTGCTGCGGGACCCGACCAGCGCAGCTGTTCCTTTTCAATATTTCATGCCCATCCGAGCGGCCATACCGTAACGCTGATTGATTCTTATGCGATCCGTATGGTGATTGCAAAGGTTTATGCGCTCTCTCTCGCGGAAAAACACGGAGCTTCCACTCGGCAAATTCTACTGTGGTTGCTATACGCCGAAGCCGAAATAGACGCGTTGCTCGCCGCGGGCGCGATCAGCGAAAGCTGGAGTCGCGAGTATTTGCCTAGCTGAGGACGTGAGTCCAAATTCGATCTGCGTCAAATACAGTAAGTTAACTCTGCCTCAGCGCCTTCAACTCATGACCGATTTCTGTTTAAAATCTGCAGAAGTTTGCTGGTCCGGCTCGGAGTTCGCGGTAACCGCGAAATTGATGTTCGCTCGCTTGAATGCCAACCACAGATATCGTCAGCGATTCATGAGGATCAATCGGCTAAGATTCATTGGTTTGCCGTGGCTCCCGGCGTGCCACTTGCAGGATCCTGTCGCGCCTTGCTGGAAGAGAGAAACACACCGCGCGGCGCTGATCCAAAACTGACATTCGGGACGAGAGCAGTGTCGAACCAACAATCGACACTACCATCGCATGTGTCGCGCCATCGACGATAGGCTCCTCCTCCAACGTCTCGACTTTCAAATAGAGGGACGTCAAACAAAAGAGCCCGGGCTGTGCCGGGGCGTTTTCCAGGGATGCGCGGATCAGTACCGATAGTGATCCGACTTGTGCGGGCCTTCCGGCTTGACGCCGATATACTCGGCTTGGTCGGGGCGCAGCTCGGTCAGCTTGACGCCGATCTTGGCGAGATGCAGCCGCGCCACCTTCTCGTCGAGCGTCTTCGGCAGGACGTAGACCTTCTTCTGGTACTTGCCGTCCGTATTGTTGGCGAATAGTTCGATCTGCGCCAGCGTCTGGTTGGTGAAGGAGGCCGACATCACGAACGACGGATGCCCCGTGACGTTGCCGAGGTTTACCGACAACAGGATGATGCGGTGCTTGTCGGGGAATTTGATCTCATCGACCTGCGGCTTGATGTTGGTCCATTTCAGGTTACGCAGACCCGCGATCTGGATCTCGTTGTCGAAGTGGCCGATGTTGCAGACGATGGCGCGATCCTTCATCGCGCGCATGTGGTCGATGGTGATGATGTCCTTGTTGCCGGTTGCGGTGACGAAAATGTCGGCGCGTGGCGCGGCGTCTTCCATGGTGGTGACTTCATAACCTTCCATCGCCGCCTGCAGCGCGCAGATCGGATCGACTTCGGAAACCATGACGCGGCAGCCAGCCTGGCGCAGCGAGGCGGCCGAGCCCTTGCCGACGTCGCCAAAACCCGCGACCATCGCGATCTTGCCGGACATCATCACGTCGGTGCCACGGCGGATGCCGTCGACCAGCGACTCGCGGCAACCATAGAGGTTGTCGAACTTCGACTTGGTGACGCTGTCATTGACGTTGATGGCAGGGAACAGCAGCGTGCCCTTGTTTCGCCATGTCGTACAGGCGGTGAACACCCGTCGTGGTCTCCTCCGAGACGCCCTTGATGTTCTTGGCGATTTCCGCGAAGTAGCCCTTCGGCTTCTCCTTCAACAGGCGCTTGACGAGCGCGTAGAAGATTTCCTCTTCCTCGGACGTCGGCTTGTCGAGGAAGGCGGTGTCGCCCTGCTCAGCGCGGTAGCCGGCATGCACCAGCATGGTGGCGTCGCCGCCGTCATCAAAGATCATGTTGGGCGTGCCGCCGCCGTGCCACTCGAACAGCTTTGCGGTGTAGTCCCAGTATTCGGTGAGCGTCTCGCCCTTCACCGCAAACACCGGAATGCCGGCGGCGGCGATCGCAGCCGCCGCATGATCCTGCGTCGAATAGATATTGCAGGAGACCCAGCGGATGTCAGCGCCGAGCGCCGCCAGCGTCTCGATCAAGACCGCGGTCTGGATCGTCATATGCAGGGAGCCAGCGATGCGCGCGCCCTTCAACGGCTGCTTCGGGCCGTATTCCTCGCGCGTCGCCATCAGGCCCGGCATTTCGGTCTCGGCCAGCGAGATCTCCTTGCGGCCGAATTCGGCGAGCGAAATGTCCTTGACGATGTAGTCGGTGAAGGCGGGCTTCTTGGCGGCGGCGGTGGTCATGTCGTTTTTCCTAACACGATGAATTCGGGCGACGTATCCGTACAGGCAGAAGCTGCACGCATTGTGACGGTCAGCTCCCTCGCCCCCCTCTTGCGGGGAGAGGGCAACGGCGGCCAACAGGCCGCCGCTCCTTATTTCAGAACGCCGATGCGAAGCATCGGCTATGGTGAGGGGCTGCCGCCGCGAACATTGAGTAGCGAGATATGCGGAGGCTCCCCTCACCCGCCGCGAAGGCGCGGCGACCTCTCCCCGCAGGCGGGGAGAGATAGACGAAACTCAGATCGCGCGCTTGAGCGGTTCGACCAGGTCGGTCTTCTCCCAGGAGAAGCCGCCTTCATTGTCCGGCGTGCGGCCGAAATGGCCGTAGGCCGAGGTGCGCGCGTAGATCGGGCGATTGAGGTCGAGATGGGTGCGGATGCCGCGCGGCGTCAGATCCATGGCCTGAGCCACCGCCTCTTCGAGCTGGTCCTCCGGCACCTTTCCGGTGCCGTGGGTATCGATATAGATCGACAGCGGCCGCGCCACGCCGATCGCATAGGCAAGCTGCAGCGTGCAGCGGTCGGCAAGACCGGCGGCGACGATGTTCTTGGCGAGATAGCGCGCGGCATAGGCGGCCGAACGGTCGACCTTGGTCGGATCCTTGCCGGAGAAGGCGCCACCGCCATGCGGGGCCGCGCCGCCATAGGTATCGACAATGATCTTGCGCCCGGTAAGCCCGGAATCGCCGTCGGGGCCACCGATGTAGAACTTGCCGGTCGGATTGATGTGCCAGATGGTCTTGCCGTTAATCCACTCCTTCGGCAGCGCCTCGCGCACATAGGGCTCGACGATGTCGCGAACCTGACTGGACGTCAGGTC
Source organism: Bradyrhizobium icense (assembly GCF_001693385.1). Lineage (NCBI taxonomy): Bacteria > Pseudomonadati > Pseudomonadota > Alphaproteobacteria > Hyphomicrobiales > Nitrobacteraceae > Bradyrhizobium > Bradyrhizobium icense. The sequence continues at coordinate 5,389,511 of NZ_CP016428.1, read as the reverse complement.
CTCCACCAGATGCTGGTGCGAGACCACGATCTCGCGGACGCCGACCGGCTTGCCGTTCTCGTACTGCACGGTGACCTGGCTCTTGGAGTCCGGACCGAGCACCTTCTCGCGACCGGAGTGGCGCGCTTCGGAAATCAAACGCAGGATCTTGTGGGCGTAGAAAATCGGCGCCGGCATCAGGTCCGGCGTCTCGTTGGTGGCGTAGCCGAACATGATGCCTTGGTCGCCCGCGCCCTCTTCCTGGTTGCTGGGCTGCTTGGCATCGACGCCCTGCGCGATGTCGGCCGACTGCGGATGCAGCAGAATCTCGATGTCGGCTTTCTGCCAGTGGAAGCCTTCCTGCTCGTAGCCGATGTCCTTGATGGCATCGCGCACCACGCTTTCGATGTGCTCATTGGTGACCGATTTCGGTCCCCGGGTTTCGCCGGCGATCACTACCTTGTTGGTGGTGGCGAGCGTTTCACAGGCCGCGCGGATCTGCCATGGGTCGATGCCCGCCTTCGGACCTTCCCGGTAGAACAGATCGACGATCTCGTCCGAGATTCGATCGCAAACCTTGTCCGGATGACCCTCGGAAACCGACTCGCTGGTGAAGAGATAGGAGGCGCGCATCAAACAACCCCTTGTTCCCGCCGGATGCCGGCGGCTGTCTGTGTTGTGTATCCTGGAATGTCAGTCGCGCCAGCGCGAAATGACGTAGGATTCGTCGTAAAACCAAAGCCCGTTATGCTTGCGCAGAACGTCTCTGGCAGCATCCGAAGGGCCTCTCTGGCAGCATCCAGAGTGCGGCCATTTTGAGTCGTTTCTGTCAATTTCGCCGCTCCTGCAAGGTCGGCGCAATCGGCTGCAAAAGGCATCGGATGTGCCGCGCCAGTCCAATAGTCGTCGAGCGCGCCAGCGATCTGGCGAGAGGTGTTCGAAAGATCCGCAGGCTCACGATCGTTAAGCTCGCGACGTCGATCGTGAGCCTGCCCCACTCCCAAATCTCGGCCGGATAGCTTTCCATGCGCATCAACTCTGATGGTCGAGCACAGGAGGCATACCGCTTTGACCGCGGTGGGATCGGCGCGAGCCATCGCCGAAAGAAACACCTGAAACGGCCTTATTGGCATGATAAGGCTCTAAAAATGTCAGCTTGCGCCAAGGCTTAAGTGGGCCTAAGGCCAAACCTTTTGGTTGAAGGACGGTCCAGTCTCCTTGGCTGGTTCGGTAAATTTCGCTGCGTACTTGAGCGGCTCTCATCGTGAACTCCGGCGGAGCGGCGTCGGTTGCGGCGGGGCTTCCTCCTCCTAGCAACCGGCGTGCCGCTCGCGGAATCCGGTGCGCAGGTTGCCTGACGAGAGAAAATACGTGTAACTAGTAGCTTGCAGTTAAAATGACGCTGCGGGTTGTCGAATTTCCCACACGCCGTAGCCAACCGGACCGGCCGGCATGACAAAGATGGCGCCCATGTGAGGCCGATTGCCATTCGGCCGAAGTTAAAGCTTGCCTGTGTCCGGGTGGAGAGCGCGCCCGATCCGGTCGATGAGGGAGTAGACGACGGAAATAGCCAATCCCTCGTCAGAGCGCCTGTCAGGCACGACCAGAGGAGAGCAACGATGCATCGAAGGCTACGTCCTTTCATTCCGGTTCATTACGGTAAAGCCGGCGGCCTGTGCCGCTGCAAAGGCGAACCTGGAGGATCCGAAACGAGTTGTCGCATGATGTCGGTCACAGCCATGCAAGAAGGCAATTTTTGCCATTCCTCGCCGAGGCCTGGCTCGCCGACGTCTTCGCGCATCGCCGACATGCCATGAAATCAGCTGCATGAATTATTGCCGTGAATGACGCGTCGCGCGTCAACGTCCTGCGTTCATGCCGCCTGATCATCCACGTCAATAAAGTTCAATCCGTCACCGCGATCGGTCTCGTTATCTTGGCAGAGACGAGGACTGGCTGTGGGACGTTGCCAACAGAATAGACCCCCCGGACGGCCTCATGTGGGTTTTTGGGTCCGAGACGCAGGCATCATGGCGCTCACCGACTACGGCGTCCTGCTCATCAGGATGCACAAAGTCCCCCCAAACTCCTCAAGCATTGAATTCGATCCGTCCGCGGCTTAGCTCCAATGGATGATCAGAATGTGAGGAGTTTCCCTGATTCAAGCCGTGCTCAAATTGTCGAGCGCTCCGGCGAATTTCCGATCTACCGCCGTCCGCGCCTGCATTCGAAGTCCGAAATCTTTCATGTTGTCTGGAACAGTGTGCCATTCTCGCGCTTGGAATCTTCTCGGCTGCTCAATCGTGAGTGATGGGTCTTCCTGGTCATAGCGACAGCGATTAAAGGACGGGGACTAGCTACCGCTCTTTCTCTGCCGCCAGCTGATGCGTAGACCTGCCAACTCGCTTTCTAACATTAATACCATTTTTCTCACCAAAGTAGGTAGCCGCGAGCCATTGCTAATGCTGTGAACAGCGTAACTGATCTGCTGCCAATCTCCCGTTTGCTTCAATTACATAGCGACGCGGCCGCCCAGCGAGACATCAAGCTTTTCGTCGGATTCGACTTTCATGAGTATGTCTCAATAAGGCAGGGCATTCCAACAAAAGGGCGGATATCTCCAAATTTCCGGCCATATCGCTCGCCGATCAAATCAGCCGAGGGCTATTGGATCATCGGGGTCAACGAGAACGAGGTCGCCCTTTCATATGCTGCTCGACTGTATGACCTTTCACAGACCAACTCTGCGGAGCACCTTGAATCTGAACCTCCTCCGAATGAGTGGACACCTGTAGTAGGCTCAAGGAGCCAGGAGGTGTCGATGGAAGGACGTCAACGTCGGTCGTTCACAGAGGACTACAAGCGCCAGGCCGTTGAGCTGGTGCTGTCGAGCGGTCGATCGATCGGGTCGGTCGCCAAGGAGCTCGGTCTGCGCGACTCGGTATTGCGACGCTGGGTGGCTAGGTTCCGACAGGAGCCGACATCGGCGGCGTGGCGCCCCACACGCAGGCGACGCCGATGTCGGCGGACCAGGCTTCGGAGATCGCCCGGCTGCGCCAGGAGAACGAGCGGCTGCGCATGGAGCGCGACATTTTAAGAAAGTCGATCGCGATCTTTGCCGGAACCCGGACATGAGCTTCCGTTTCATCGAGGACCACCGCGACACCTATCCGGTGCGGCTGATGTGCGCCGTGCTCGAGGTCTCGCCGGCCGCTATTACGCTTGGCGTGAACGCCCGGTGAGCGGCCGCGCAACCTCCAATTCTGTGCTGCTGGCCGAGATATCAGCCCGCCAACAGCGACAGCGATACGGCCACAGAGTCGAATAGGCTCGTCGCCACGCGGCTCAAGACGCTAGCCGTTCGCCAAGATGACAACACGTCGTCAGCCGCCAGAACGTCCAGATCTTCACCGCGCAGGTTTCGAACAACGTGCTACTGCTTGTGGCCATCAGGCAGTTGCACGAGGTGACGAACTCGATCTTCGGCTTGAGCCTGTTTAGACCCGATTTCGACTGCGGCGGCATTCCGGGTACACGAGTCTAAGAAAGTCACGCAAGGGGCTATTCCAACGAGATCCATTTAAGAACATGCATCGCGCGTCGGTTCCGAACCACTTCGAGGTGCACGCCCAACACCTTGCGATGCCGTCGTCCCTGAATCGTAGTATGGGGCTGGATTAATTCGGGGGTGGACGAAGAGTGTAGCCAGAATTTGGGATGCCAAACCTCACCCAGTGGATAAAGTGGCGAAAGTCGTAGCTGGCTGTGGTGAGGACGGCGTTGGCAGCATCCCCTTGCCGGTACCAGGGATAGTTGCGGTCCATGCGATTGTTCAGCTTGAGATGGGCGATGACGATTCGACGGCGGATCTGTGGCGCCTGCCGCACTTGAGCCTCGGTCTTACGCCCCGCTTCTGGCCGGAGATGAAAACCCTGAACTTGCAATCTGGTATCCGAGATCATCCGTCTTGCCAGCACGAGTTTCTGCATGGCACATAATAAACAATGCGTGCCACGAGAAACCAAAGAACTGATAATCTCCTTTCGACCAAAAAATCTGCGTCTTAGACTCACACCGTTCCAAGGGTCTCTGAGAGGATCGAGCATCACAGTGGGTTGATGCATGCTAGGCGGCTTCTTCAAATGGCGATACGATATCCTCACCAGAGTAGGTAGTGCCCCGATCCTTGTTGATCATGTACGCTTAATTGCTAACTCGCAGAATAGGCTAGCACGCAGGTCATCACGATAGAAAGGTGCAGCAATGGCAAGCGTGGTTAATCCTCAGCACGTCTCACGTTCCCTCAGGTGCGCCGGCACCAAAAAAAGACTGCCAAACTCCTACCTCGAGCACGCGGGCCACACCGAGTCGCAAGGTGGTCTCTGCATCGCCCTGCGTGTTCGCGCCGTTTGATCTTGATCCGAGTGCAAAGCTGCGCATCAGGCACGCGGGAGCGGCGCCGCCTGACCAACGGTCGTATCTCCGCGATACGCATGCTGGATGGGCAGGCTGAGGTCTAGGAAATCAGCGCCGTCGGCGATGGCTCTGGTGATCCGCAACCAAGCGAGGTGAGTCAGATCGAACGTTTGCGGACTTCTCGTGTCCTCCTGAAACCGAAGGTTACAATTATGATACTCGAAAGATTGACAGAAACTCAGCTGCAAGAGCACGTCGCAAACGCGTTACGCCAGATCGAGGCGCTGGAGTCCGCATATGAGACGATCACAATCGCACAGCTGGTTTCAATGCGGGCGAAGACGCACGGCTCAACCACAGCGATCGACGTCTTCGATCGCGGTGAGCGAGCGACCTACTTGGAGATGGACCAATTGTCTAATAGATATGCGCATGCGCTACGTGCGTTTGGCGTACGCAAGCGCGATCGCATTGGAGTGATGCTACCCAATCGCATCGAATTCCCGGTCCTGTGGTTCGCTATTGCGAAGCTCGGTGCGGTGATGGTCCCGATCAACATGCGCTACACGCCGAGGGAAATCGAATACGTTCTGAGCGACACACAAGCCAAGTTCGCCGTTGTCGACGGGGCGGCGTGGTCAGTGTTCGCGGCGATGGAGCCTTGGCCGCAAGACCTCGCGAAGGAGGGAGTAATTCTCGTTGGGCAGCCTTCCCACGGGACAGCCGCTACGCTCGATCAATTGGTCAAAGGCGCTGATGACTCGTTAATAGAAGAGGATATCCGTCCCGATGATTTGTTGAATATTCAGTATACCTCAGGAACAACGGGCTTTCCAAAGGGCTGCATGTTGACGCACGATTACTGGGGCGTAAGGTCGTACCACGCGGCGTGCTCGGAGGTGCAAGCATATCAGAGGTATCTATCTGCGCAGCCTTTCTTCTACGGCGATCCGCAAGAGCATCTCCTGAGGTCATATCGACAGGGCGGCACGCTCTACCTGGCTCCGCAATTCAGCTCGACGCGCTTCATTGGTTGGATCAAGAAGCACCGCATCGAGTGGTGCCAATTTCCCGAGCTGATAGGCCGCCAGGCCGAGGCCTCTGCCGAGGACGGGGCGACATGCCTAAAACAGACCCTGAATTGGGGCTGGAGTCCTGATCTGGTGCGCCAATTTCGGAAGCGGTTTGGAGCGCGCACCCAGGACGCTTATGGGATGACAGAAATCGGCTTTGCCACGCTGATGACGAACGATCTCGACGAACTGGCGGACTCGGGTTCGGTGGGGATTCGTGCGCCTTTTCGGGCGCTGCGGCTGATGAACGAGGATGGCAGCCCCACGCCGGTCGGCGATGTCGGCGAGCTGTGGGTGAGGGGGCGCGGGATCCTAAAGGGCTATTGGAATAAGCCGGAAGCAAATGCCGCCTTGTTTGAAGGCGAATGGTTCAAGACCGGTGATCTGCTGCGTTGCGATGAGCTCGGCTTTCATTGGCTGGTGGGGCGCACGAAGGACATGATCCGCCGCTCGAACGAGAACATCGCTGCACGCGAGGTGGAGGCGGTCATCCGAGAGATTCCCGAGATTGCAGATGTGGCCGCCGTGCCCGTTCGCGATGTGAAGCGCGGCGAGGAGATCAAGATTTGCGTCGAATTGAGGGAAGGCATCACGCCAGACAAGCTAGACGTGGAGCGCATTCTCAGACATGCTCGCGCCAACCTTGCAGTGTTCAAGGTGCCGCGGTACATTGCCTTCATCCCGGCGCTGCCTAGAACCACCTCCAGCAGTAAAGTGCTCAAACGTGAGCTGATGGCCGTGAGCGATCCGCTTGCCGGCGCGTACGACGCTGAGGCGATGCGCTGGCACTGACGCGGACTTTTCAACCTCAGTTTGAGCGCGTGCAGGTGCCAGTTCGATAGTTCAAGCGATCCAAGGAGCGCAATGACCACCGTCGGCGTCTCGCCACGAGGCGCTTGCGTGTGGCGACGTGATCCGCCCGCACTGGCATTAACCTTTCTCGGTTGGCTCGGCATTACGACGGTCACGCGAATACAATAGCGCGCATTGTGCGATACGCTCGGCCTGCCCGAATTGCGTGAGAATGCTCCGGTCCTTGCCAAAGATCACCTGCCACACATGGAACAGATCGAACGAGAGTTTGTGCCGAGGCTGAAGGCACGTACAGCGCTGGAGTGGTTTGCAGTGGGACTGAAACGGAAGATCCGATTATCCCCGTGCCATACCGAGAAAAGCGTGCGCGCCGCGACTATACCTACCTTGCTTGGGGAAGAACAGGGCTTGACCGTTGGTTCGATCCAGCGGCTGAAGCCCTGGCGGAACGATTCCAGGTCCCGGCGAGCAGCAGCATTTCGCGAATACCCGAAGACATCTGATCGGCACTGTGTCATCCGGCCGCATGGCTCATGATGCGTGGCCGTCGGGGTTTCGGGTCGTGAACCAGACCCGTGCTCGAGTCCAGCCATAGGCTCGCAAACTGCGATAGATGCAGTCCACACCAAAGATTGACACGGATACTATGATAGATTGAGTATTCTGAGCACGCCGTAAGTCAACGCGAGCTTCGGCAGCACATCAACGGAATACAGTACAAAAGCCGCTTGCGAGAGCGAAGCCTTGCGGCCGCGTCAGGTCGAGTGCGATGTCGCGCTTGTTACGATTCATGATTACAGAAGCGCATTGTCTATACATCTGGCCGTCGACGTAAGCGGCACGCCGATCAACACCACGGTACCAGTCAGAATATTGGATGGCTTCGATTTGAGGGCATCCGCACCGAGATCAGCCAGTATGCGGGTACACAATGGACCTATGTCCCTAATCTGGATAGCTACTTGATTTGGTAGCTGTTCAAGCGAAATAGCCGGTGATTTAACTCGTCGGGACTAGGGCCAATCGAGCTGCCCGTAAGACTTGAACAGGGTCTGCAGTTGCCCATTGGCGTAAGCCTCGCTGTCATGTGGGCACAGCTGAACGATCGGCTGGATATCCTTTGTGGATCAGAATGGAACTTAGCATGCAGCAGCGGATCGCGCCATCGGATGGTGGTGGCCCGACTGAACACCTTCGGAACGCCACCTACGTGATCGGCGGGAGCAGGCAGTACCCCGATGCGGCCCACACGTCTGGCCTCATGGCCGCTCATGGACGTTCCACGACCGGACGCACTATCGCTTGGGGCAACGGTCCACTTGAGAGCCGTCCGCTGGTAGTTGATTTCCTGCGATGCTCCTACCTGGGCCTCGACAATCATCCGGTGGTCGTCGCTGGCGCGATCGAGGCGATCGAGGAGCAACGGTCATTGCATTGGTCCTGCGCCCGCACGCAACTCAATTTCGATCTTCTTGGAGAACTTGAAGAAACTCTCTCCGAGATGTTCTGCGCGCGCGTGCTCGCCTTTTCCAGTGTCATGCTCGCCAATCTGGGCGCGATGCCCATCCTCGCCTCGGGCCAATTGACCGGCGGAAGGAAGCCGGTTGTGGTATTCGACAGCTTTGCACACATCTCGCTCGCCTATCACAAGTCGGTGGTGGCTGATGAAACGCGGGTGGAAACGATCGTCCACAACGACATCGACGCAGTCGAACGTTTGTGCCGCGAAAATCCCGTGGTCGCATATGTATGCGATGGTGTTTACTCCATGGGAGACTATTCGCCGATCAAGGAACTGCGTCAGCTCCAGGAACGGTATGGGCTTTTTCTCTATATCGACGATGCTCACGGCATATCGATCTTCGGACGCCAAGGGGAAGGATTTGCTCGCTCTCAGTTTCCGCAAGGGCTCGGTGAGCGAACGGTCATAGCCGCCTCGCTGGCCAAGGGATTCGGCGCATCGGGCGGAATATTGATGCTTGGAACGGTCGACCACGAGGCGCTGTTTCGACGATACTCCATTCCCTATGCATTTTCGGGCGCACCCAATCTTGCGGCGGTTGGCGCGGCGCTTGGGTCGTGCAAAATTCACCGCTCGGCAGAACTCGGCCAGCGGCAGGGGAGATTGGCGCAACGAATTGACCTCTTTGACCGCCGTATCGCAACCGCCGAACAAGGCAATTCACTTCCGATCAGAACGATGGCTATCGGATCGGAGGCCAATGCGATTGCAATCGCAAGAGGCCTTCTCGATCGCGGATTTTATACCTCGCTGACGTTCTTGCCAGCAGTCGGCGAAGGAAAAGCGAGGATTCGGGTGTGCATTACAGCGGAGCACGAGGTCCGCGACATAGAGCGGCTGTGCGACTGCGTCTTGGAGCAAGTAGCCGAGGCAACCGGAAAGCCCTACCCGCTGAGGTGATATGACAATTCAGAGAGCTCTTATGTTGATGTCAATACCCTCGCGCCTGAGCAGGACCTGCAGCGGTCGATCGCCAAACCACCGGCGAACAGGCACCAGCTCGGCGAGCCGTGCGCGAGCGATCGCATTGCCCGGTCGACGGCTCCGAGATGCCCCGAGCTCGATCCATTCGAGAACGTCTGGAAATTCAGGCGCGAAAACCGGCTTCTGTAAGAGCTCTGCGGGTGTCAGTTCCTCTTTGAGCTCTGTGTCTTCGCCGATGCGCCGGACGTCCTTGCGATCCTTACTGAACGGCCGGCAGCTTCAATAGCTGCGTCGGTCGCGCACGCCACGACCGCTTCAACGATCTGAGCGGCTACGGCCGTGGCTTCGCGATACTGCCACGAGGACTTTCTGGCAATTCACGCTTGGTTGCAGTAAACTTTCGGAATTCCCCAATAGGTCGTGCAAATTCGGCGCGGTAAGCACGTACATTGGCGGAAATCGGCTGTGACCCTTGTTATGTATGCGCCATGACAACATCATTTTCGCAACCCCTTGGTATTCTGCTCCTGGATCGCGCGCTTCCGCCCGATGCGGCGCCGCTGACGCTGCCAATCGGCTCGATGCGAAATCCTGCTACGTTCGGATTCCCGACCATCTCGGAAACAGTCGCTGGGGCTTATGGGGATGATGTTATTCGCGGCAATCCAGCGCTTGAGCTGGCCTACATCGCAGCTGCGCGGCGCTTAGTTGAGCGGGGCGCCGTCGCAATAAGCTCGAACTGCGGCTTCACTATCCGGTATCAGGCGGCAGTGGCTGCTTCGGTAAAGGTCCCTGTTGTGATGTCGAGCCTGCTCCTGGTACCCGCGCTGCTCTGCCAGCTGCCAGTTGCCGCCAAGCTCGCCGTCTTAACCTTCGACTCGACCCATTGCGGGGAAGATCTGCTCGGGGTCAATCATCTGGCCGGGCGCGCGAGGGTGGTTATCGGCGGTCTCGAAGGCGGCAAGTTGTGGCGCAACGAGATGAGGCGTACGCCACTGCCGACCGATCTCGCAGATATTGAGGAAGAGGTCGCGGCCTGCGTCGCGCGACTTCGCGCCGTGCATCCCGAAATCGCGGCAATCCTGTTCGAGTGCACGGTGTTCCCGTTGGTTGCGCCAGCAATCCGCCGTATTACAGGGCTGCCCGTTTATGACATCACGACCCTGTGTCGGATGACGTTCGCATCCGTCGCGCCAGAGCGTACTATGGTCTAGCATCTGTGGGTGAAGGGATGTGTTGCTTCGCGGCTGGAGGGGGCAGGCAACGGCCCGTGTCGCAAGTTGCATAAGCGCGGTCGAATCCATGTATTTGAGCTTGGCCGAGCGCTGCTCGATGGTGTTGAATGCTTGGGTTTCGGCCTGCTCACCCCTGAAGGGCCCGCGAGCAAGGGCGAGAGCAGGCTGGTGCTACGTCTTCTTTGGTTGTGAGTACAACCTTAGTTCCTCACATTCGTGCTCGATCACAAGGAGTGCTGCTCGGCGGTTCGAGTCGCTCGTTTATAGCGAAATCGGACGTTGCGGGCCTGAGGTGAGCAACAGACTAGCATGAAGCCATTCGAGCCCTTCCCGGCACTTGCAAACCAGGAACCTCATTCACGGCGTGGGAGTTAAAGTCATGGCAATGCCCAAGGGACCGCAAGCGTTTCCACGGACCGAATATCTGCGACGTCTGTCCGCAGTTAAGGCAGAAATGAAACGGCAGGAAATCGAAGTATTGATCGTTACCGTCTCGTCGAACATCACTTATCTTAGCGGCTACACTGCTAGATCCGGGTACGTTCCTCAAGGTCTGATCGTCTGTCTAAAGGATGAAGAACCCTGCTTCATCGTGCGTCGCTGTGATGCGCCGTCGGCAAAGTACGAGATGTTCATCGACAACAGCCGGATCATCGGCTACCCCGAAAGCCTTGTTGGTAACCGCGAAATGGATGGTTTCGACGCCGTGAGCGACTTTTTACGTGACAATGGCCTGGCCAGCACCGGTGTAGGGCTCGAGATGAAATTCCTGCCTCATCGGTCGATAGGCAAATTTAAGGCCAAAATGCCGCAAGCCACCTTGGTGGACTTCACGGACTGCGTCACCTGGCTTCGGCTGATTAAGTCTGACCTCGAAATCGCCATTATGAAAGAAGCCGCGGCCATTGCCGATGCGGGAATCTTGCGCGCGAAAGAGGTCATCCGGCCAGGCGTGAGAGAAGCTGATGCGGCCGCAGAGATCATTGCCACATTGGTTCGTGGCGTCAATGGCAAACCGGGCACAGACGTTTCGGACTTTCACCTGTGCGCCTCCCCGCTTGCGGCCACCCCCCATACTCGGTGGAGTGAAGATGTTCTTCACCAGGGGTCGCAAGTTAACTTCGAATTCGGTGCTGTGCGTTACGGCTATGTCTCAGCACTGAGCCGTACCTTCATGATCGGGAAGCCTTCAGAGCGCCTGCGTCGTGTTCACGAGGGTGAAGTTGCCGGTATGGAAGCCGCCCTCGCAGTCGTCAGGCCCGGAATTACTTGCGGCGATATCGCAACGGCTTTCAACTCCACGATCAAGAAGTATGGTTTCGAGAAAGAAACGCGGTGTGGCTACTCCATCGGAATCGATTGGCTTGAGCCGACGGCCAGCATCAAGGAGAGTGATCGGACTGTCTTGCAGCCGAACATGACCTTCCACCTACTGCTCAATAATTGGATCGATGAAGATTTCGGCTATGCTCTCAGCGAGACGTTCAGGGTTACCGAAACTGGCGCAGAAGTGTTCACGACTCTGCCGCGAGAGATCTTTGTGATGTAATCACCGGTCAAACGCCAGGGAGACGAAAACGTCGCAGCCTGCGAGGACGGGAATGCCGAGCCACGCGGTTGTGACTATTGGTCCTTACTGTGCGAGCCCGATATTGCGCGGCTTCGCACAGCGGATCGGGTTTCTGTCGTGGGCCTCCTATTTCAACTCGCGGTCCTCAATGATCCTTCGGATCCACATCTATCCGGCGAGCCAGGCGAAATCATGGTGTTGATCTGCGATGCACCAGCGATTGTGATCGCAGATCAAGGAAAGATTGTGAGTATTGCATCCAGGCATCTGAGACTACGATCAACTCGCAGGCTTCATGTTGTAAGCAGTTCGAAAAGACCGAAAGCAGGAGCAAGCTCCTACAAAACAAGATGAATGGCGCAGACGTGTCGCTCGCCAGATCGAAATTGCAAATTGGATATGATGGAACAAACCCTCCCGGTCGGGCCGGCCGACATCGATGCTGCGGCGCGAGTGATTGCGTCCTTCGCCATCCGCACACCGCTCTTGTCGTCCCCCGTGCTCAACGAGCGTATGGGCGCAAATGTCTTCCTGAAGCTGGAGATGCTGCAACGGACCGGCTCCTTCAAGTTTCGCGGCGCTTTCAACAAGATTTGCTCGATTCCGGAAGATAAGCGGAGCGGGGGGGTCGTCGCGTTTTCTTCGGGCAACCACGCCCAGGGTGTGGCGGCGGCGGCCAAGATTCTCAAGGTGCATGCGACCATCGTCATGCCGTTGGACGCACCGTTCTTGAAGCGCGAGCGTACCAGGTCCTACGGCGCCGAACTCGTGCTGTACGACCGCGACCGCGAGGATCGTGAGGCGGTCGCGCGCGGCATCGCCGAGAAGCGCGGAGCGACTTTGGTGAAGCCTTATGACGATCCCTTCGTAATCGCAGGGCAGGGCACGGCCGGCCGGGAGATCGCGGAAGACATGGCAGCGCTTGGGATTGCGCCTGATATCGTGGTGGCGCCGGCGTCCGGCGGCGGCCTAATCGCCGGTGTCGCGACGGCGGTGAAAGCACGCTACCCGCAGGCCCAGGTGATCGCGGCCGAGCCTGAGGCCTTTGACGATCACAGCCGCTCGCTGGCCGCTGGCCACCGTGAGCCACATGCGCCGGCAGGTCGCACCATCTGCGATGCGCTGATGGCCTTGATGCCGGGCGAGATCACCTTCGCCATCAACAGTAGGCTGTTGTCGCGCGGCGTCACTGCGTCGGATACGGAAGTAGGCGCTGCGGTTGCGTTTGCTTACCGCGAATTGAAGGTCGTGGTCGAGCCCGGCGGCGCTGTCGGTCTCGCCGCGCTCCTTGGCGGTCGTCTCAATGCGGCCGGTAAGAATGTCGTCATCGTGCTCTCGGGCGGCAATATCGATGCCAACTTGTTCGCAGAACTTGTCACCTGACTCTGAAATTGAAAAGGGGCAAAGCATCGCCACTCTGCCCCGTTCTGTTTATCGGCGCGAGCCTGGTCGTCAATGCATGAAGCCGACCCGGCGGTCCATCGCCTCGCGCGCGCCGTCGTGGACCGGGTTATCTTTATGGATTCCGGCCCTGAAGAAGGCAAGCCCCGCAACTTCTTCACCAATCCGCAGCACAAAAGAACGGAACGAAGCTTCTCGTCAGGCCATGCTTGCGGACACGACGGGCACATGGCGATGCTACTAGGCGCAGCGTACGCGCCCGGTGAAGGCCCCTAGCAGATCAGCTGTGATTGAGAGAGTTTGCTCATTAATTGCAAATTAATGAGCAAACGATGGCGGTGACGGCTGCCAGGGCCGGCGGCGATGGACAGTGGCTGAAAAGCTGCGGATTGTCGAAGACAGCCTGACGGCCGAGATGTCCATTGTGGAGGTTGCGCGCCGCCACCGTGTTCACCCCCATCAATCATATGGCTTGCGGCGGCAAGCGCGATTGGGACTTCTGGGTTCTGATGTTGCGGTCGCGCAGAAACGCCGGTTCGTTCCGATTGCAGTCGCGCCGGCTGAGAGCAAGGTTTGCGAACAGCCGAAGGCAGCGGTCGGTGACGCGGCGCCGATCATCGAACTGGTGCTGCGCAACGGACGGCTCTTGCCCCTGCCCGAGAGGTGACGCCGGCGCGCGCTGCCGCGTTGGCTGATGCGTTGGGAGGGATTGCGGAATGGTACGCATCCGGTGACTGCCCCCGGCTAGGCCGTTTTTGGCGGAAGGCTGATCGCGCTTAAGCGGCGTGAGCGACGCTCTGAGGCTGCCAATTCCAAGGCAGCAGTTCGTGGATGCGCTTGGCAGGGTGATCCGGCAGGCGGGCCAGGACGTCGGCAAGCCAGGCTTGGGGATCAATGTCGTTGAGCTTGGCGCTGGCAATAAGGGTATAGATCGCAGCCGCACGCCGGCCACCCTCATCGGAGCCGGCGAAGGTCCAATTTCTTCTTCCCACGGCGACGGTCCGTAGCTCGCGTTCGGCGGCATTGTTCGACATGCACAGGCGCCCGTCGTGAAGGAAGCGGGTGAATGCATCCCAGCGGCTGAGGCAGTAATTGATCGCCTTGGTCGTATCGTTGTTCCTGGAGAGCTTGGCGCGCTGCTCGCGTAACCACGCCTCCAACTCGACGATCAGGGGGCGGCTACGCTCCTGGCGCACGCGCAAACGTTCCTGCGGTGCAAGCCCGTTGATCTCGCGCTCGATGGCGAACAGAACATCGATGCGCTTGACCGCCTCGGCCGCGATCGGCGCCTTGCTGAGCCGCGCGAGATCAAAGAACTTGCGCCTGCCGTGCGCCCAGCATGCAGCCTCGATGATCGGGCCTCTCTTGCGATTGGCCTCGTAGAGCTTGCTGAAGCCGGCGTAGGCGTCGGCCTGCATCAGCCCGGCATAGCCCGCCAGATGCTGCTCCGGATGCGCACCGCCACGATCAGGCGAGTAGAAGAACACGGCCGCCGGCGGATCTGGGCCGGCAAACGGACGGTCGTCGCGCACGTAGGTCCAGAGCCGGCCGGTCCGGGTCTTCCCCTTGGCCAGGACCGGCACCGTGGTGTCATCCGCGTGGATGCGCTCGGCAGCGAAGACATGGCTCCGGATTGCGTCGACCAGCGGCATCAGGGTTGCCGCTGCGGCGCCCACCCAGTCCGCGAGCGTCGACACATCGAGGTCGATGCCTTCGCGTTGATAGACGTCGCTCTGACGATTGAGCGGCAGGTGCAGGCCGTACTTGGCAAACAGAACATGGGCCAGCAGCTTGGGCCCTGCACGCCCGCGCGCAATCGGATGCGAGGGGGCCGGCGGCTGGGTGATCGCTTCGCAGGCTCGGCAGACGAGCTTCTCGCGCACGTGCTGGATCACCTTCCACTGGCGCGGAACGAGCTCCAGCGTCTCGGTCACGTCCTCGCCGATCTTGCGCAATCGGCTGTCGCCGCAGCATGGGCAGGTGGCAGGCACCGGATAGACAATGCGCTCCCGCGGCAAATGCTCCGGCAGCGGCCGGCGGCGGCGCTCGAATGGTGCCACCGTAATCTTGTCGGCTGCGGCCATCTGCGCCGCGGTCTCGGCTTGCGCGGCGTTCTCCTCCAGATCGGCGAGCTGCAGCTCGAGCTGGTCCAATAGTACGCCACGTTCCGAGGACTGTCCGAACTGCTCGTGCCGCAGCTTCTTGATCGTGAGTTTGAGCTTCTCGATTAGCAAGGTTCCCGCCTGGGCCTCCGCTTCCGCGGCCAACCGGGCTGCGCGCTCGGCGCGCAGCATCGCCTGCAGCGTGGTCACATCGTCGGGAAGAGAATCATCGGCGCCCATCGCCGACCAGAGAATCACATCACGCCGGCGCTGTCCGAACTGCCGGCCGTGTTATCGATTCAAATCCCAGCGATCAGCCCGCCGCCTGCGGCCGCCAGGTGTGCTGCGGCATCCGCCAGTCAATGCCCTCGAGCGAAGGCGTCGGGAGATACCCATAAGAGTCACGATGACGTAGCCGCCGGCGAAGAGGTGGAAGTCGTTGATCCGCGTCATCCGCTTTATGGCCGGCGCTATAGATTGATCTCGATCGGCAAGGAGTCGACCACCCGTGGAGCGTGCAAGGAGTCCTTCGCGCGTGTACATTACCGATTCGGTCTCACGCTTCTTTTGCCGCTTGGGGTTACGAATCTTGAGCGGAACGGCTTGCCGCGCGCCACGCCGACCAAGCTGAGCCTCGACGCGCTGCAGAACTTAATCGCGGTGGCCGAAGAGAGCGGGGGCGCATGCCCATCGAACCTCGAGAGGTCTGGCGCAGTTTGCCGGAGACGCTCCGGCAAGCGATCGCAGAAGATCTCGGCCAAGTCCTGCGGGAGATGAGCGATGGGCTCGGAACTCGTCAAGCCGGATCATCTGGATCGCAAAGCAGTGGTGTATGTGCGGCAGTCGACGCCACACCAAGTGACCACCAATCAAGAAAGCCTGAAACTTCAGTACGCCCTCTCGCAGCGCGCTCGTGATCTCGGATGGCGCGAGGCGGACATCGATGTGATTGACAGCGATCTTGGGCAGAGCGGCGCTGCCGCAGCCCATCGGAAGGGATTTAAGGACCTGGTCGCGCGCGTCACTCTTGGCGAGGTTGGCCTTATCCTATCGATGGACGTGACGCGCCTGGCGCGCAATTGTTCGGATTGGTACCCGCTGCTTGATGTCTGCGGGCATCGCCGTTGCTTGATCGCTGACCGTGATGGCATCTACGATCCTGGAACGCCTAATGGCCGCCTGCTGCTCGGCTTGAAGGGAACGATCTCAGAGCTGGAATTGCACACGATCAAAAGCCGGATGACCACTGGGCTTATGGCAAAAGCCGAACGCGGTGACTTGGCCTTGCAACTGCCGGCGGGCCTTGTCCGCGATCCTTCTGGGGTGGTCACCAAGGACCCCCATCTCGAGGTGCAGGGGCGTCTATTGCTGCTCTTCGAGACCTTCCTGAAAGTCCGGACGGCCGCGCAAGTGATGCGGGCCTTTGTTAGCCGCGGCTTGGCCTTGCCTCGTCGCGATCGCCATGGCGATCTGCGCTGGCAACCGGCCACCGTCTCGGCCGTGACCGCGATCCTGAAGAATCCGGCCTATGCAGGTGCCTTTGTCTATGGAAGGACTTGGCAGAAGCCATCGCGAACACCAGGGGCGCATCCGCAAAAATCGCCGCGAACTGGAATGGACTGGAGGATCGTGGTGCGGGACAAATATCCTGCCTTTATCGATTGGGAGACCTTCAAGAAGATCCAGGCCATGCTGCGAGACAATCGCGCAGAATACCAACATATCAAGAGCCGCGGGATCCCCCGCGATGGAGCGGCCTTGCTCCACGGCATCACCTATTGCGGTGAGTGCGGACACAAGATGACCGTGCGCTACAAGGGCGGCAGCCAATATGTCTGCAATCATCTCAAAATCCAGCGTGGCGCTCCGGAATGTCAGAATCTGCGCGCCGCACCGATCGACGCGCAAGTCACAGCGGCATTCTTGGAAGCGGTGGCGCCAGCGGAAATCGATGCGTTGTCCAAAGCTCGCAAGACCCATCTGCAGTCCGAAAGAGCCCTGCGGCACGCCGAGGAGCAGCAGATTGAGAGGCTTCGCTATCAAGCAGCCCTCGCCGAGCGCCAGTTCAATCGCGCCGATCCCGACAACCGGCTGGTCACAGGCGAACTGGAGCGGCGGTGGGAAGCCGCTCTGTTGGAGCTGCGCCGAGCCGAGGAGGCGTTGGCCCAGCGCAAGGTGCCCAAGGCCAACGACCCCATAGGCGTTCCTCATGATCTGCGTGCCAAGGTGATCGCCCTCGGAAATCGCCTCCCAGCGCTATGGGAGAATCCGGCGACCCGCAGGGATCATCGCAAGGCGCTCTTGCGCTGTCTGATCGAAAAGGTCGTCGTGCGCCGCGGCGCGCGCGACAAGGCAGAGGTACGCATTGTATGGCGCGGCGGCGCAACCACCGAGCTACGCGCCACACTGCCAGTCAATGCCGTGGCTGCCTTGCCGCGGCACCAGGAGATGGTGGAGCGCATTTGCGCGCTGGTTCGCGAGGGCATGCATGACGATGAGATCGCGCTCATTCTGACGCAGGAAGGGCATCACTCGCCATGGGAAGCGGACAAAGTCTTGCCGGTCACGGTCCAGCGCATTCGGCTTAAACGTCGCCTCAAGGTGCAACATCGGCAAACACGATGGCCGGCGATCGCTGACCATTTGACAGTGACCCAACTGGCAAACCGTCTCAGCATTCCCACCAAGTGGATCTATGTTCAGCTCAAACGAGGGAGCATCCTGACCACCCGAGAGCCTTCAGGCCGCTTCCTCTTCCCTGACAAAACAATCGCCTTGCAAGCCATTTGCAGCTTGAGAAATCATCGTGTCGCGAAGATTGATCTGAGGGAGGATCATCATGAAAAGTAGGGGCATCAAAAAGAGCCCTCGAACAAATAGCCAAGCTGGGCCGGGGTGATGGTCACCACGCCATCGGCCGACGACGGCCAGAGGAAACGGCCGCGCTCCAGCCGCTTGGCATAGAGCGACATGCCAAGTCCATCATGCCAAAGGATCTTGATCAGCTTGCCGCTCTTGCCACGGAACACGTAGAGGTCGCCGCCGTGAGGTTATGTTGCGCGCAACATAACCGCACGACGGTGCGCTTTATGTCTTCCGGGCCAAAAGAGCCGACAGAATAAAGATCGTATGGTGGGATGGGTCCGGCGTGTGCCTCTATTTAAAACGTTTTGAAAAGGCGAAGTTCTGCTGGCCGCGGATCGGGCATCATCGGGTGCAGCTCAACCCCGCGCAGTTGATGGCACTGGTGGATGGGATGGACTGGAAGCGGGTCCGGACCGTGGCGGTCAAGCCGCCGGAGATTGTTGGGTAAAAGCACTGCGGCGAAGTGAATCAGTGAGCTGAAAGGGCAGGAGAAACGGAGCAAAATGTGCTCTGGTCGGGCCAATGACGCCGCCCGATCTCAACCTCCCGAATGACGTAGAGATGTTGAAAGCCATGGTGCTTGCCATGGCCGAGAAGGCCGCCCGCGCCGATGCTCTGGAGAGCGAAGTCACCGATCTCAGGGCGCGCAACGCCGACGCCGATGCGCGCATCGAGCGGCTGACGCAGATCCTGAAAGCCTTCGACCGCGCCCGGTTCGGCCGACGATCGGAAAAGCTCGGCTCTGCGAACGGCGACGATGAACAGCAGGCCCTTGTCTTCGAGGAGATCGAGACCGGCATTGCTGCGATCAAGGCCCAGGTCAGCAAGGGCCGTGAGCAAGCGGAAGGCAAGCGTGCACCGCGCCGGCGCAAGGGCTTTGCACCCCATCTGGAACGGATCGAAACCGTCATTGAGCCGGAAGAGCTGGCTGAGCATGCTGGCAAGCAGAAGGTGCTGATCGGCGAGGACGTGTCGGAACGCCTGGATGTGGTGCCGGCCAAGTTCCGTGTGATCGTCACGCGCCGTCCCAAGTATGCCTTCAAGGACGCGGACGGCGTGATCCAGGCGCCGGCCCCGGCCCATATCATCGAGGGTGGCATTCCGACGGAAGCGCTTCTGGCCCAGATCGCCGTCTCGAAGTATGCCGATGGCCAGCCACTCTACCGGCAGGAGGCCATCTACGCCCGCGACAAGGTCGAACTCGACCGCCAGTTGATGGCGCAATGGATGGGCAAGCTCGGCTTCGAGCTGGAAATCATGGCCGACTACATCTTCAGCGAGGTCAAGAAGGCCGAACGGATCTTTGCCGACGAAACCACCTTGCCGACGCTCGCGCCCGGCTCCGGATCGACGAAGACGGCCTACTTATGGGCCTATGCCAGAGATGATCGAACCTTTGGCCGCAGCGGTCCCCCGATGGTGGCTTATCGCTTCGAAGACAGCCGCTCCGGCGAATGCGCGGTCCGCCATCTCAATGGTTATCGCGGCATCCTGCAAGTGGATGGCTATGCCGCTTATAACAAGTTGGCGCGCCCCGATCGCGGCAATGATGCCATCACATTGGCTGGCTGCTGGTCACACAGCAGGCGCAAGTTCTACGAGCTGCATGTTGCAGGGAGCTCGAAAGTGGCAACGACGACGGTCGAGCGGATGGCAAAGCTCTGGCAGGTCGAGAAGACCGTGCGCGGTCAAAGCCCTGACGCACGCGTTGCCGCGCGTCAGCAAGCCTCAGCGGCGGTCGTCGCAGATCTCTTCGACCTTTGGCAGCAGACCTTGCGGCGGATCTCCGGCAAATCAAAACTGGCCGAGGCTATCCGCTATGCCGTCTCGCGCCGCGTCATCTTCGAACGCTTCCTCACCGACGGCCGCATTGAGCTCGACTCCAACATCGTCGAACGCGCCATCAGGCCACAAACAATTACGAGAAAGAACAGCCTCTTCGCTGGCAGCGACGGCGGCGGACGAACCTGGGCGACCATCGCAACACTGCTGCAGACAGCGAAGATGAACAACGTCGATCCGTTCGCCTGGCTCACCCTAACGCTTCAGCGTATCGCCGACGGCTGGCCAAGCAGCGAAATCGACGCGCTTATGCCATGGAACCACTCCGCCTGACGGCCTCAGCTTGCCGCTTACAGCTCTCCAGGACGATCTTGAGCTTCTCATCCTCGGACCAGCGCCGCCGCCGACCCGTATCCACCACTTCGAGCCGCTCAACTTGGGCACTGCGCCTATCACTGTCCATAAGGACAGTTCTCAACAACGCGCCTCACTCGACAAGGCGGCCGTCACCGGATGCGTACGCGGAATGATCACGATCCCAGGTGGAGCGCAGGTATGGCTTGCGACCGGTAACCCACACCGGGCGGTGAGGACTTCGCCTATATGCTGCAGGAGCGCCTGGTGCTTTCGCTTTTTAGGCGCTTGAAATTGCGAGCACCGCGAGCAGGGTCACGGGCCAGGGTCCTGCAAATCACGACACAAGTTAGGACTAATGGCGAAATGCACAAGTTAGGATTGCAATGACGAAATACTCGCGTTGGGATTGGCGGTGCTCCCGCGTCAGGGCTCACCTTACTGCGGTGTGCGGACAAGATGCAAAAACGAGCGCGGCAGCTCTTACCTGAGTGACGATGACTCGTACCCCTTGGATGTCGTTGCCGGAGGTTGATAGCGAATTCTTCCTCGTTTGTGAGCATGCAGGAAGAAAAGTTCCGAAATGCGCTGGAGATCTTGCGATAGACCGAAGCGGGTGGGAGCCGTGAGGAGCAATCAGGCAACCCGTCCTGGCTTCCGTGCGGACGCGTTTGACCAACTTGGCGACTGTCTTCGCTGTAATGTTCAATTGGAGCGCAGCGGTGGCCTTGGTAACGCCACCTCGATCACGCTGCGCACCATGGGCTCTCGACCTTTCGGCGTCAGACGAGGATTCTTGGACTGTCCATCTGGTCTCTCCCGGGGAACACTGAAGCTTCGCAACCTCAGCCTCCGGTTCAGACCAGATGGACAGCCTCCTGAAAGCTCAAATCTAGTCAATAAAGTTGATGGTAGGAGGATAAGCGGAGATATTCGAATAGCGGTGTGTTATTTCCTCATCCTCCTCTATGTCCTTCGTTGCCACAATGCTCACCCACGCGCCGGACTCTTCATCAGCCCACACTAATCGTGCATTTGGGTTCGAGGACGAGTGGTTCACTATCGAGACCCAACCGAAAACAACGTAGCCTGTCAGAGCATTACCTTTGAGATGCCGATCGTACCGCACAAAGTAGTACTCGAAGACTCCCGTACGATCTAGCAGCTTGGCTGTAGCATCATCAAATCCCCATGTCGGAGCGCGATCAATTACATCTCCAACTTTGAATGGAATATTTGCAAATACGCCGCGACCTTTTCCAGGCACAGTTTTAACATAGATAGCGTTGCTGCGATCAAAGACCTTGTCGACCATCGTGTGTTCCTTCTCGGTGCTGAGCATTGAACGTTTCCTTCGTCGTGTTCACCAGTAACGGGTGTTCATTGGACCGTTCGTAAGAGGTCAGGTGCTTCAGTACTGAGCTCCTGAAAAAGCGTCTTTCCGTGATGGTTGGAGTGTGATTCTGACCATCTGTTTGATTCCTTTGGACTGGAGCACGCGATGCGCCATCAGCGAACGGAAAAGAATTTAAGGCTTTGTGCCGCAGGACGGCGGCGATCCGCCGTCGGACAATGACCCGCACCGAATATCAAACACCTCCTCCGCCGGGCCAGCACATCGCCGCAACCGGAGATCGGGCGCGTCCTCTCTGGGACGACACTCGAGTCTTCCATTAAATACTCTTGCCAGCCAACACTTCACTTTCCCGAGAGAACATAGATTATACGCAAGCTCCTGACAGCTACCTAGAAATACAGCTACCAATTCGGGTGGGTAACTTTAGTTGCGTAACAGACCATCGATCCAATCGTCATGGCAGCACAGATTGTCGTTGCCAGCAAATCTTGTCTCGAACCCGCTTGAGCGCCATCATTAAGTTGAACGTAGCGATGGCCTACAACGTCGTTCCCGGTCATGCTGAAATGGCCAGCACCGTCAAGCCCTACCCACCCGATCTTCGAGATTGCGCAGAACGACAGATCTTGGCGTCAGCCCAAGGCATTGCGTGGGGATTTAGCGCGGATGTCGAATTCAAGTGCCGGCGAGATTGCCCCGTAACCTTTAACCGCTCGGGGAGTGATCTCGCGATAAAGGCGGCACCAATCTCGTGAGAACCACTTCGACTACAAGATGATTCCTTGCATGGGATCGGAGGATTTCGACTATATGCTTGAGGCGCGGCCTAGCGCTATCGTCTAGACTGGCCATGGATCGACCTCTGCCTCCCACAATCTGGCATATGATTTTAACCCCTGCCTTATGGCATCAGATATTAGGTGAACCTGGTCGAGACGACGCTGGCTGTCTGAAATTGGACGAGTAATGCTTGCGTCGAAGATGACAGCTTTGATTAAAAGTTCGACCCTTTGTTCGGGAGTGTGGAGGTGCACTCCTCCTCTCGAGCTGCGTCTGGGCCGATTGCAATTCAGCGAGTACCCTTCTATTCATCACCCTTCTATGTCCTCTGCGCGGTCACGGGCCGAGGCCCTGAATTCTCCA
This sequence comes from Bradyrhizobium icense, assembly GCF_001693385.1. Classification (NCBI taxonomy): domain Bacteria; kingdom Pseudomonadati; phylum Pseudomonadota; class Alphaproteobacteria; order Hyphomicrobiales; family Nitrobacteraceae; genus Bradyrhizobium; species Bradyrhizobium icense. Next base: position 5,366,975 of record NZ_CP016428.1, on the reverse strand, counting down.
CAATACGAGTTAGGACTTCAATGAAGAAATACTCGCGTTGGAATAGATCCGCTGGGTGGAGCTAGCGGAGGAGGCTTGGCGGTGCTCCCGCGTAAAGCCTGACCTGCGGTGTACAGACAAAAGCTAGGACAATTGGAAATTGGAGACCGGGAAGTGAACAAACGCGCTAGCTTTTGTCTGAGTGATGATGACCCGTCTCCGCTGGATGTCGTTGACGGCGAGGTTGATAGCGAATTCTTTCTGGTTTGCGAGCACGCAGGAAGAAGAGTTCCAAAATGCCTCGGGGATCTTGGAGTGGATCGCAGTGAGATGGAGAGACATATCGCGTACGATGTGGGAGCAGAAGCCGTTTCCCGCCGACTCGCTAGCGCTCTTTGCGCCCCGTTATACATCCAACGTTACAGCAGACTTGTGATCGACTGCAATCGCCCGCTCGAAGCCTCGGACTTGATTCCAGAAGTGAGCGATGGCACCGAAATCCCTCGGAACTTTGCATTGACGCCGGAAGAGCGAATGCTCCGCTTCGAGAAGATCCATCGGCCGTTTCACGAGGCAGTTTCAGATGGCCTGGATCGTGTCGTAGCGCATGGGCGAAAACCGATACTTTTGACGATCCACAGCTTTACACCTATCATGAGGCTAACAGGCGAGGTGCGCGAGTGTGAGCTTGGCTGCTGCTTCAATAGGGACGACCGGCTCGCAAAGGCGATGCTCTCGGAGTTGTGCGCTGCTTACCCAAGCGTAAAGGCGTCGCTTAACGCTCCCTATGGCGTCGATGATATAGGAGACTATACAATACCTTTACACGGAGATCGCCGTAGGATCCCGCATGTCCTCATTGAAATAAAGAATGACCTTATTTCCGAAGAGGGAGGACAAGCACATTGGGCTGGAATTGTTGACAAAACAGTCCGCGCTGCGACCGCGAAGATGAAGTTCTAATAGGCCCATTTATGAGCAGCAGACCAGCGTGGGGCACGCCCTCGCGAGGTCGCGCCGGAGTGGGTTCGCGTAATAGTTCGAACAACCTTGCGAACCGTGCCTCATCAAAGTGCGGGTTACTGCGAAGCTGCGAATTAGGCCGTGCCGATGAGCGATTGCGGCATGGCCCTTGTACAACATCACGCTTGCTGAGCGCAGGAAGTGAACTGAATAGTGATCGATCTGAAAAGTACTATTGTATGAGCTGCTGCCGGTTTGATGGACACCAAGATTAGGTGTTTCATTGAGCCGGAGGCGGGGAATGAAGAGACGGAAGTTCAGTCGCGAGTTCAAGGTCGAAGCGGTCAAGCTGGTCAGGGAGCGTGGGGTGTCGGTGGCGCTAGCCGGGCGCGACCTTGACGTTCATTAGAAGGTGCTGCGCAAATGGGTCAAGGAGTTCGGAGCCGATCCGGCGCAAGCCTTTCCCGGTCATGGACAGATGAAGCCCCTTCGTCCCGGCAGGGACGCCTGTTCCGCCGAAGGCGGATCTGAGTTGGTTTAAGATTGGTTCATGCGGCGCGCATCTCTGCCTGGAACTCAGTGCCATCGGTCCAGATGGCATGGAGGATGACAGCCATTTTGCGAGCGACGGCAACCTTCGCCTTTTTGGCGCCGATGCGTTTGGCCAGCTTGCAGCCCCAGCGCTTGAGTGCAGAACCTCGCCTGACAACGGTCAGCAGGACGTTCGCGGCCTCGAACAGGTAAGTTCGAAACCTGGTGGTTGCCGCGCTTGGAGATGCGGCCAGTGCGATCGATCTCACCGGATTGATAACCTCTCGGCGTCAGGCCGAGATAGGCGCCAACGTCGGCGGAATGTCTGAAGCGAGCGGGGTTGTCGATGATAACGACGAAGGCTAGAGCGGTCAGGGGACCGATACCGGGAACGGTCATCATTCGCTGAACAGTTTGGTCGCTTTTCGCCATCGCGAGGAGTTATCGATCAAGTTTTTTTTCAATTTGCTCGATCAAACAGGACTGAACAAGGAGTAGCGGTGCGAAAATATCATGCAAATCCGGCGCTTCAGCTAGCACGGCGTTGACTTTGCGAGCCAGGTTGGTCGAACCGGCCTTGCCGAGCACTATTCCCAACCCCTTGCACAGACCACGCATTTGGTTGTCAATATCTCGCCGCAGATTCACCAGCTTGCTTCGAGACGCCAGTAGCGAACGGATTTTCCAGCTCTCCGCCCCCCTTCACGGCAGCTTCCCGGTACCATCCCATGCGGGCCATTTCGGCCAACCCCATGGCATCGGTCTGATCCGACTTGTTGATGCGCATCGATAATGCCGCGTTGGCATGACGCGCATCAAGGCAAATCACCGGAAAGCCCAGCGCTCTGAGCTGGTGCCGAAGCCAATTGGATAGCGAGCCCGTTTCAAAAACGATCCGTTCAGCATTGCCGGCATGCCGCCGCAAGAGTTTGGCGATGGCCTCAGGATTGGTCGGCACGCAACCTTCGAATATCAGGCCGCCGGTCTGGTCCAAAACGCAAATGCTGGTTTCTTCCATAGAGATGTCCAGACCAACGTACTGCTTCATAGCGCTGCTCCCTTTCGATAATCGGCTGAGGCCCATCCTACGGACCCTCGTGTCCTCAAGAAGACGTCAGCCGCGATTACGCCATGTGAAGAACTGTCCAAGCCCTTGAGCGAGAGTTGATTTTTGGAGCGGAGTGAGGGTTGATTGCAAGCTTTTTGGGTTTGAAGGTCGGAAAGCTTGCAATTTCATTTTTGCGATTCCCTCGAATCGCGGGTCGTGATTCCGTGGGTCACATCGGAGGGAACGATGCGACCTACGGAACGTCGGGACAGCGGTCAGGCCGATCTTCTGCGCTCGCGGCTGGACGCGTTCATCGACATGAACCATGCGTTGGTGAAGCTGACACGGACGATCGACCCGCGCTCTCTTGGCATTCTGCTCATCGATCGCGGGCTGTCACTGGCGCTACGCCGCCGCTGGGCTCGATGCGAAATCCGACTACCTTCTTTCAAACCGAGCCTAAAGCTTACGCGGATAAGATTATGCGCCGACCCGCGCTCGAGCCAACCTAAATCGCAGCTGCTCGTCGCTTGATCAAGCGACGCGCCGTCGCATTAACCTCGAACTGTGGCTTTTCTATCCGGCATCAAGTCGCGGTGGCCGCGTCGGTGAAAGTTCCGGTAGTGATGTCGAGCCTGCTCCTTAGTACCGGCGTTGCTCCGCCAGCTGCTGGCAGCTGCCAAGCTCGCCGTCGTTGCCGCCGACGCGACATATTTCGGCGAAGATCTGCTCCGTCTCGATGATCTGGCCGAGCAGGCGAGGGTGGTTATCGGCGAGGGCGGCAAGTGTGGCAGAACGAGATGATGCGTCCGCCATTGCCGCGATGCGCGCCCGAAGGCCCTTGGCGAGACCGCCGGTCCGGCCGGATCGAGGCGCACAGGAGACATCCTCGCCATGCTGAAGAAAACACCCGATGTTGCGATCGGGGCTGCGCCGGAACTTTGCCGAAAAGGGGCTGGCGTTCGGCGAATGCACGATCCGTCAGTTCCTGGTCCGGCACGGCATCGCACGCAAAAAAGACCGCCCATGCCGCGGCTTCGTCACGTCGTCCACCACGCGTCACGGGCGACGATCGCGATCGTGGGGATGGCCAGCGAACCAGGATTGGACGCTCGCGGGCTCACGATCCGGCAGCAGCGTGAGGATCCGAAGCTATTCCAGATTGCAGACGATGCTGGCGCATCGGTGATTGCGTCTGCAGGCCCAATCATGAATGCCGATAATTCTGAGAGATATGCCCGCGAAGCGTGACGGTCGGGCCGCCGAGCGCGTTCCAATCCGGCGATAGAGTTCATGCGTAAGAATTCGGTAGAGTCCAAGCACCGCGGTATCATGGCCGGGCTTGGATCGCCGGAGTTTGCGACGTAGACCGTTCGAGTCACCGGGGTCGCGAGCTTACCGCTCATTTTAGGTAGTACTATCCCGGGTTGAAAGAAGGACCGGAACTTCCAAATAATTTTGGAGAAATTACGCTAAGATACGGAATCAAAGATGCCCGGTCAGCCGCTGGCCCGATTTGCCTTTCGCGCAAGAGAGAACCTCGTCGAAACGCTTCAGATAGGAAATTTAGCCGCCGATTTGCGAGAAGCTCTTCGCGATGCGAAGCATCGGAGTCCCAATGACAGGACGTTGGCTCGGGTGTGTTACCACAGTCAACTTATGAAGCAATCATTGGCCCTCAGCATTCTCCAAGGATTGAAGAAGTTCGCCAACTTGAATCAGCTGAACGTCGATGACCAGATGTTTCTCCCGACTAAGGCGTTGGTCGAGTTCAACTGCGAGATCGTCGGCCTAGCGGGCGAATTGGCTCGCGTGATCGGCGGTCCACTGAATGTCGACTCATCTCATCTCAAAGATATCGCAGACATCGTGGGTACCACGCCGCAAACCATTTTACAGGCGGCTTGCGGCAAATGCATTCTGATACCGGAGGAGTTGGCCAATGCGATCGCGGCCGCCACAAGCCGCGTGATTCGGCCTGCGCAGCCGGTGCCTGTCCGCGCGCGACCGGCGAACGAAACCGAGTTCAAGCCATTGGGTGGCGAAAGGCTTGAAAAGGGATGGGCGCCTTTCCGTTGCAACGAGACAATCGAGGTTCGAGCTGAGGTCTTGCGATGGCTGAGGGCCCAACCGACCGCAGCGGCTTAAAATACGTTTCCGTGCCTCTTAGAACCCGGTCACGGTCGCTCCGCGACGCCAATTTCACGTAGATCGACGGATAAAACGATGGTTTGTACAGGGCACTGCCTCATTCGAGACGAGGCTCTGTTCGCACGTTGTGACGATTTGCCACGACGGGTCTTTTAAGCGGCGTCCGAGCAAGGCCTTTCAACCTCAGAAGGAAGAATGCCATGTCTGATACGACTTCTGAGCGCATAACTGTCGAATCACTCAACCCCACCGAACGCGCACGCCTGGCAAACACGTTGACAGGCTACCTAAGCGGCCTCGAGTGGCCAGCCAATCCCGCCGAGCAAGCGGCGGTCGGAAGGGACTTCGTTCCGGCGTTTGAAGCTACGCTGCCGCATTTGGCGCAGGTCTTGCAAGACGTGAAGTCCGGAAAACTCTTAGCGGCGTACTTCACCGGACTTCCTCAGGAGCCCTCCGAAGCGCGCATCGTGCTCCTCGCAATGAGCAGTATGCTGGGTGCGACGTTCAACTACTCCAGCCAAAACAGCGGAGAGCTGGTCATGCGGTTGGTACCGATCACCGGCTCGGCCGGAAATACTAACGCTACGCGGGGCGAGTTCAAGATCCACACCGATGACGCTGCTCTGCCGCGAGACGCGCGGACCGAGTACATCAATCTGTACGGGATCGTGAATCCGCCGGGTACTCTCACGAGCTACGCTGCGGCTTCCGACGCTCTGTCCGAACTCGACCCCTCGGTGATCGATGTTCTGCGTGAGGCACGTTTTAGCTTGCGGTTTCCGACGAGCTTTGGATTCGGAGCCGAAATGTGGTCGGCTCCCTGCCCAATCCTAGTCGGCGCGGAGGACGATATCGAGTTGCGCTTTCCAAGCTACGCTACGCGGCCCTCGCGTGAAGGTGATGAAGTCGCGCTCGCGGCGATCGAGCGGCTCGCGAAGGCCTTGGACCGGCATGCAGTTGGGTTTCCCCTTGATCCCGGGTGCTTTCTGACTTTCAATAACTACCGCGGTGCTCACAAGCGCGGTGCCATCGGCGAAAGCGAACGCCTGATCTTCAGGACGTACAGCACTCGCACGCTGGATTTCCTGCGGGATGTGACCGGCAGCCACGGTCCAATCTTCCCGATCGACTCGTTCGCCAAGAAGATCAGCGCTTGAGCGGGCGGCATCGTGGCCGGCATGGCGGTCATGAGCCGCCGTGCCGCTAACCGGAGAATCCATGTGGAAAGGCAGAAGCAGTTGTTCAGTGCTCAACCCGACCTGACCAGTATCGTTTCGACGATAATAGCGGCTCGGACGCATCCTCTAGGTGCGGCTGTCGCCGTCGCCGACAATATCGTGAGGCCCGCCGGAGGAGGCGAACCGAGAGATCGCGGGCTCGTTAGGTGTGCTGACGGACCTGGCCTAGAGATCCTTGGCGCGGAGAAGTACGAAGGCTCTACCTGGGTTATTTTGCCAGCGGAAGCATCGGCCGTGATTTCGGGCGAGCAGGTCTTCGTGGAGTTAGACTCGGCGTACAGACAGCGCCGTCGGCGGCTTCACACCGCGGTTCACCTTGCCATTCGGGCAATGCAGAACCACCTCGGAAGCATCCACGTCGTGGACGCGCGGATCGAAGAAGATGCCGGAAGCGCACTGGTCGCTTGCCGCTATTCGACCCCGATCTCCGACACCGACATCGTGGCCATCGACCGCGCGATTAGGTCGGAGGTGCTGAACCCGCGCCCGGTGACCATCTTGACGGCAAAGTCGGTCGAATGTGCCAACAAGAGCTACGGCGACCTTTTCCGCCTTAGCGAGCGCTACACCTTGAACGGCAGGGTCCGCCTAGTGTGCATAAAGGGCTACGATGTGAATCCGTGCTCGGGCCTCCATTACCATTCTACCGACATCGGCCCCTACGAATTGAACGTGGAGGCCGGCGGCGACGATCCGAACCGGTTTGCCATTCGCATCGTTCCGACCAAAGTATGGACCAGCTGGTTCGGAAAGGAGTGATTGCTTTCGTTGCCCAGGACGTTGTTGGCAAGACTGGTGGTCCTGGCCGTGCCGGGCACCGCAGCGGCTTCATCGGGAGTCATCAGCCTCTACGATCTCGGCTCGAGCGGCATGACCACGCATGCCAACAGGGTTCACCACATCACAACCGTTACCCAGGTCGCCAAGGATATCGGCGAAGACGAAGACTGGCTGCGGGAAATTGGCATCGAAATGGAGATCGAGGACGGTGTGATCTGGGTCTATGGCGTCGGAGAAGACGGCGTTAAGGCGTTCACCGACTTCGGAATTGAAAACCTGATCGAGCTCATAAAGTTCTACAAGGAAAACCCCCAACTTCTCAGCGCTGACATCATGTCTGCGGTCCAGGCCGGATGGGTACGGACTTATCGACGTCAAGACCTCAAGAACCGCGGCCTGAGCACAGCGCTTATCGTCCTCCGTCTTGAGGTGCTTGTCTTGCGAGACCTCCATCCTGTCGAAGTTCGCTTTTCCATTTGCAAATCCTTGCATCGCTGACAATTTGTTTGCGGCGTAGATCGGCGGCCGAGATGCCGGCCTCGTACTCTCTTAGAATCGTGATGATCTGCTCCTCCGAAAAGCGGCTGCGCTTTTTGCCCAGTCCTCGTCCGGGCCAGAGCGAACTTCGTCCGAATAAATCCTGGGGCAAGGTCACTCATGAAGACCAATTGTTCTGGAAGTGAGCAATGACTAGCTTCGCGACCTGATCCGAATGATCTACCCCAGAAGCTAATTTTGCGTCGTATAGCCCCCCCGGGTTTACAAGATTAAGTTCAAGTATGTAAGGATAAGCCATATCTATCCCAACGAAATTGATGCCATGTGCCATCAGCTTTTGACCAATCAACTCGGCAAGCTCGATTTCACCGGAATGCAAATCGACCGAAATCAGCTTTCCTCCTAGCGCTATATTCGACCTGTGATCGTCTGGATGTCCTTGCCGACCGTGCCAAGCAACCGCCTTCCCGCAGACAACAATGACGCGCTTTTCGCCTTGGACTACTTCCGGAATAAACCGCTGAAGAACAGCGTACTCGGCTTTGAAGCCGCCTAGATCACCATAGTTGTATTCTGCGACAGCGTTTCCGGTAAGGCATTGGAGGATTGCTCGAACGTTTGGTCCGTTTGAAGGAAGTAAGAAGACGTTTTGCCCGCCAGTGGAATTTGGCGGCTTGGCCACCCAGCACTGATCTGGGCTTTGCCGATAGCGTTCCCAGAGTAACGAGAAATCGTTCGATATATACGAAAAGGCCCTGTTCTCTTTTGGCACGACATAGCCCAATGCATGTTTTGGATTTAGAAACATCAGACCTTCAATGCTGTTAACGAATGCGGTATGTTGCGACGCCAGCCACAGCATTTGCCAGACGTCGCAGAACACGCGATCTTGGGGATGATTCATGACCCAGATCAGCTGGCATTCGTCAAGAAAGAATGTGCCTCGATCTCCCAGTGCAGCAGAGCCGGGATGGTAAGGTTTGCCGTCTTGAGGTACGAGCACTCCTCGTGTGAAAAAGCGATAGTCATCTGCCGCAATAGCATTGAGCTCGCCGAGGATTACTTCACAACCGAAACGACGGAATGCGTTAGTGATTGGTGCATCATTTTCACCTAAGCAATCGAGGGTGTTTGTGAGTATGAGCAATCTCATCACCTTCTCCTAGCCAGATAAGCAAACAGAGATTGAACTAGCTGCACGATCCAAAGCTTCGATGACATCGAGAGGGCTATCTGCCGTCGCTGTGACGTCGCAGCCGTATCTCGGAAATTTCGGCGCCATTCGCAACGATCTGCTTTGTCGCTGTGACATTCGGGATCCTAGCTACAGCATCACTCAGTATTGCTGCATTCCAATAGCAACCGCCGTGCCAGCGTCGTCATCGCGCTGTAACTTACTGATTGTGTTTTGAAAAAAGCGCGATCCGACGAAGGACGTCAAGTGTCTTGAACCTGACAAGATTGTGCCGAACCAGCGGCGGGTATTCGGTAAGCGTCGTTCTCATGCTACGGCCCCTGAGGCCTTGAGTGCGGACGGTCCAGGGCAGTAGCTGGTCGATGTCGCGATGTGGATGTCCGTTGACGATCCGATAGTTTTGCAAAACTCCCGTTGAGACGACTCACGATCCGTGATTCCGTTAGTGGAGAGGCATCGGCGGGAGCAGCGCATGATGGGGCGGCGGGAGGATAGTCAAGGACATTTTTTCTATTCTTTTGATCTCGACAAGGTAGTTCCACCCGATCATTTGGTCCGCCAGATCGACGGGTTGCTCGATCTGAGTTGGGTGCACAAGGAGCAAGCGCCCCTATTACTCGCACACTGGTCGGCCTTCGATTGATCCGGTTTTGATGATCCGGATGCTGCTTGTCGGCTATGTGTTTGCGATCCACTCCGAACGACGGATTTGCGCTGAGATTCAGGTGAACCTTGCTTATCGCTGGTTCTGCAAGCTCGGTATCGAAGACAAGATTCCTGATCACTCCGTATTTTATCGTGGCGGCGCTAACGCTTTCGAGAGGGCGATGCCCTGCGCGGGGTGTTCGAGGGTGTGGTGGCGATGAGTATCGCGGCCGGGTTTGGTTGGGGGGGAGGCGTTCTCGATCGATGCGAGCTTGATCAAGGCGGACGTGGATAGGAAGAAACGGATCCCCGGCGATCAGCCGTTCGCATGGAAGGCAGAGGAGGCATCCTACGCGGTTCGCGAGTATCTCGCCGCCCTCGATGCCGGCGACGATGAGGATCGTGGTGGAGACGGTGGCGGATCGAGCCAAGGTGGCCATCGACGCAAGCCTCCCAAAGAAGTCTCCCTCACCGATCCACAAGCGACATGGGTTGCGCGAGCCGGTCTGGACCCATTCCTTTGCCTATGACGCGAACTACCTGATCGACAACAAGGTTGGGATCATCCTCGATGCGGTAGGCACTCGCGCGAACCGCACCGTGGAGATTGCTGTCACGCAGACCATGGTGGACCGTGTTGAGCGCCGCTTCGATCTGCGCCCCCGGAGACTGGCGGGCGACACGGCTTATGGCGCAGTACTACTGCTCAAATGGCTGGCAGATCGCAACATCACACCGCACGTACCAGTGTGGGACAAGTCGGCACGCGCGAATGGCAGCTTTAGCCGATCCGACTTCGTGTTCGATCAGGAGCGCAACATCTATGCCTGCCCGGGCGGTGCGGAGCTGACCAGCTCCGGCAATATCGATCAAGGCCACATCGTTTACTACAAGAGCGACTGCTCGCAGTGCTTACTGAAGCCGAAGTGCACGACGGCGGTCGTGCGCAAAATCACCCGCGACCTCAACGAAGATGTGCGCGATCGTGTCCGTGCATTGGCCAATACAGAAGCCTTCCAGCAATCGCGCCGCGAGCGGAAGAAGGTCGAGATGCGATTTGCGCATATGAAACGGATTCTCAGGCTCGACCGAGTTCGGCTGAGGGGCTTGAGTGGCGTCAAGGACGAAGTGCTGCTCACAGCAACCGCACAGAACCTGACACGGCTTGCCAAGCTTCTCTACCGCGCTCCGCTCCCTCTCCGAGCCGCTTGCCTGGCGTAAGCGCCCGCAAATAGGCAGGCGGAGCCGACACAAGGAAGCGCCCAAAGAAGGGGCAGGAAAACTTACAGCTGAGCTAGGCATTCGAAGTCAGCCGAGTTTTGCAACACTATCCATCCTCGTGAGACATCGGAGAGATAGGCGAGAGGATCGACATCGTTGATCTTGCAGTATGCCGACTGCCGAACTATGCCGAACAGGCCCGTTTTCCCCGAGATTTACCGTGGGCGGCGTGTAATCGGCTCGGCATAGTTCGTCTTGTGCCTTCCGCTTTCAACAGCGGAGGCGGACTGCAGAAGAGTATTTGGTAGGAGCCGGCTATTCCGGGGCCTGAAGAGTGGACCCCACGGAGAGCTCGTCGAGCTCTACGCGGCGCGCCTCGTCAGAGACGAGCTCGCGGGCCACGGCACGTGGCGATGCCTGAACTTGGTCGGCGATCTCCCCAGCTGATCAAAAGATGTGGCTTGAAGCTGCGCGATCTCGATGAGTGCAGTGCGTCCAGCCGGTCGATCGGGCGGCGCTGAAGCGGTAGCTATCGGTGTTGCGCGAGGCATCCATATTTGCGGATTCCGAGATGATGGTGCGCACCGTACCGAGTTGATGGCGCGCAGAGTTCCGAAATGATCACGCGCAGCATTCCGAGCATTCTCCGCGCAGCATTCCGATTTGATCGCGCGCAGTTTCGGATGGTGTGAGCCTGATCGTTGGGCCATTTCTCCGGTTGGAAACACCTTGGAGAATTGGATGCCGACGAGGAGGGTTATCATGCGCCAGGTGCGCGAGATTGTGAGATTGAGCCTTGAGGCTGGGCTCTCGACGCGCGTGGTTGGCGAGCGTATCGGCGTCGGGCCGACGACGGTACGTGACACGCTGAGCGGTTTGTGCGCGCGGGTCTGGCATGGCCAGTCCCGGAAACGATAAGCGACACCGAGCTGGAACAACTGCTGTACGGGGCGCCTGACGTGAAGCCGGGTCGCCGCAAGGTGACCGAGCCCGACTGGTCCGTTATTGCCCGCGAGCTCAAGCGCAAGCACGTGACCTTGCAGGTGCTGTGGGAAGAGTACATTGCGGAGCATCCGGACGGGTACCGGTATAGCCGTTTCTGTACTTGTTCCGCAACTGGGAAGGCCGGCTGCCGCTGGTGATGCGCCAGCACCACGGCGGCGGCGAGAAATTGTTTGTCGACCGGCGACACGGTGCCGGTGGTTGGCCGCAAGACTGGCGAAGTGCGTGACGCGCACACCTTCCTGGCGGTCATGGGCGCGTCCAGCTTGTCGTTCGTGCTGGCGACGTGGACCGAGCAGCTCGGCGACTGGATCGCGGGACACAACGCGGCCTTCAGCTTTTTTGGCGGCGCGACGCAACTCCTGGTGCCCGACAACGCCAAGGTGGCGGTGATCAAGGCCTGCCTCTATGACCCCATGGTCAACCGCAGCTACAGCGACATGGCGCAGCATTACGGCACGGCGATTTTGCCAGCACGGCCGCGTCGTCCGAGAGATAAGGCGAAGGTCGAGGCCTGCGTCGGAATCGTCGAGCGCTGGCTGCTGGGGCGACTGCGCAACCGAACTTTTTACAGCCTGGCCGAACTAAACGGTGCGATCACCGAGTGGCTGGCCAAGCTCAATGACGGACGGATGCTGCGTCAGTATGGCCGCACGCGACGCCAGCTGTTCGAGGAAATTGATGCGCCGAATCTTAAACCTCTTCCCGGTGAGCCGTGGGTCTATGCCGAATGGCGCCGATGCCGGGTCGGGCTCGACTATCACGTCGAGATCGAACGACACTACTACTCGGTGCCCTATCGCTTTGCCCGTCGGGAGGTAGACGCGCGGATCTGTGCGCGAACGGTTGAAATCTTCCTGGGGGCGAGGGTATCGCCGCGCACATGCGCGGCAGCGGCAACGGGCGGCACACGACGATCAGCACCCACTTGCCTTCCAGCCACCGGCGCTATGGCGAGTGGACGCCGGCAAAGATCCGCAGCGAGGCAACCCGGATCGGCCCGATGCTGCGCCTGCTGGTCGATCGGATCATCGAGGATCGGCCGCATCCCGAACAGGGCTATCGTTCGTGCCTGGGTATCCTCCGGCTTGAAAAGCGCTTTGGCGCCGAACGCCTCGAGGCGGCCGCGCTGCGCGTGCTTGAGATCGAGGCTCGCAACTACCCAAGCGTCAAATCGATCCTCGAAAAGGGGCTCGATCGCCTTCCAACGCCCGCGTCCTCCGAGCGCGAGCTGATCATGCACACCAACATCAGAGGCTCGGACTATTACCACTAAAAGGGAAGAAAATGCTGACACACCCCACACCCCACTTGCTTACCCGGCTCGGCCGTGCCGGCATGGCCGAGGCCTTCACGAGCCTCACCGACAACGAGGAGGTCCAGAGTCTCGCTCGCGCCGAATGGCTGGCGTTGCTGCTAGACCATGAAGCGACTTGGCGCAATAACCGGCGCCTGGCGCTTCGTCTTCGCAAGGCAAAGCTGCGTCATCATGCCGTACCCGAGGATATCGACTACCGCGCCTCCCGTGGGCTCGACCGTCGCTTGTTCGACGTGCTGCTCAAGGGAGACTGGATCAAGAACCGTGAGAATTGCGCCATTGTCGGGCCAACCGGCGTCGGGAAAAGCTGGCTTGGCTGTGCGGTCGGCCACAAGGCCTGTCGGGACAACCACTCTGTGCTTTACACCCGGCTGCCGCGGTTGATCGAAGAACTGGACCTTGCCCGCGGCGATGGCCGACTTGCTTCGCGGATGAAGAGCATCGCCGCGGTCAACCTCCTAATTTTAGACGATTGGAGCCTCCAAACAATCGACGCTAATGCCCGGCATTATCTGCTCGAAATCCTCGAAGACCGCTACGGCCGTCGCTCGACACTCGTCACCAGCCGGCTTCCAATTGCCAAATGGCATGGAACTCATAAATGACCCAACTTACGCCGATGCCATACTCGATCGCCTGCATCACAACGCTCACAGGCTCGAACTGAACGGTGATTCTATGCGTCGCCAGCCCGTTCTTCCTCGGCCTTGAATACATCGTCGGCCGATGAAGACCGAGACTGCAGCTCGCGAAGCTGACCGGCCGCTACGGCACCGTCGCGACCTTCTCGGGCGGCAACGGCTCGACCCACGCTAGGCAACTCGTGTCCTTTAACCGTCCACCCCTTAGCAATATAGTGGCGTCGGCAGCGGCAGACCGTGAAAAGAACCGCTCAGAAGCACCATCCGTTAGCTGTTGCCGGCGCGTTACTAGGCGAACACAGCGTTCGTCAAAACAGTCATTGGCGCATACGGTTGCCCGATTGCACCAAAAGTGCACCAGCTACGAATGCATCCACACAGCGTTACGGGGCCTATTTCGTCATCGACTTCACGCCACCATGAGCTTTTCAAGAACCAAAACGTCGTGGTACTTTCCGCTGTCTGGAAAGGCTTCTGGAAGGCATCCAGCGACCGAAAATCCACATTTCCGTTCTGCGAAAGAAACGACGTCGGGCATGTCTTTAAATACGATTGCCAAAATGCAGTGGAGATTAAGGGTGCTTGCTCGACTTAGAAGGGTGTGCGCAAGGGCAGATCCAATTCCTTTACGACGAAATGATTCTTGAACATAGAGCGACATCTCGGCTGTGTGCTTCACACCATCATTGGCGTGATGTCGAGTGAGCGCTGTCCAGCCGACCACGTCACCATTGTCGATGCACGTGTAGGACTCAAAGGACGGGCACGTTTCGAATAGAAATTCCTTCATTTCCTTCACGCTCCAGGGGCGTGTTCCTTGGGTCGATTCCCTAGCACGAGATGCGGCGTTGTAGAGCTCTGTTACGCTTGGCAGGTCACCTGTGTGCAATCGACGCACTTCGTATCGCATTAGACGTTCTCCAATCTCGTTTCGCATCGCACTCAGATCGACAGGCAGTTAACGATCAACGAAGCAAAAGACAAACAAATGATTAAGGCTCCAACATTCTGATGTTTAGTGGCCTGAGGAGCTTGCTCAGCAATGCTCAGTCTTACGATTGCATCGGTTCCTGACGGAACACGCTGAGCGAAAGCGCAAACGAGGTGCACGGCGCCGTGTCGAGCGCGATTTCCGAGTTGCGCAGCCGCGCAGCAGGATCCTCCAGCGAACCGAGCATCCTTGTGGTTCTGTAAAGGCGGCAATGCAGAACGGCGCGGATCGGCAACAGTTATCCAATAGTGCCTGTCTCCGGCGCTCGTGGCAATCTACCAGAGCTGACAGCTTGTACGGACGGATCTAATGGTGATTTGTTCCGAGTATTAAACATGAGACGCCCGAATCCGCATTCCGAGTAACAAATGGCAATATCGCGTCGCGAGGCGCCACACACGCGAGCTCAAACAAAAGGGAGGAGATAGATCATGCTTCGGCGCGCAATCTATTCCGATGCCGACGACATCGCAAAGATCTACAATCAGGCGATGAAACCCGGCATCTTTGCTACAAGTCAATTGGCTCCCGATGTTCGCAACGAACGCGTCGGCTGGCTTAGCGAACATCAGGATCCTTATCCTGCGTTCGTCTATGAGAAGAAAAATGGGGCCGTGGTCGCCTGGTGCGCACTGAGTAGGTTTTCTGTGCGCCCTGAGTATACAGGGATCGCCGAAGCATCAGCTTACGTTGACGAGAATCATCGAGAGAAGGGCATTGGCAAGATGATGCTTGCACACTTGATTAGCACCGCCGACAGTTTTGGACTAAGAGCAGTGGTCGGACGAGCACTTGAAAGGAACGTCGGAGCTATAAGAAACACTACGTTTTTGGGATTCCGGCGCGTTGCACTGGTACACGAAATCTCACGCATTCGTGGGGAATGGCATAACGACGTATGGAGCTGGAAAAAATTACGGTGAGGTGCAATCTGCGAGCGTATCCAAGAACAGGCAGCTTGCGGACGGCAGCGTCGCGTACGTCACGCTCGCGTTTGATCTCACCGCCAAGAGGAGCGTTGCCGCACTGTTAGGTACACCACCGGAATGTACTCTCTAATGCCAAGTTTGGATCGGCGTGAAAGCAAATGCTTTGTTCCCAGGTCCGCATGCGCTACAGATTTGAGAAGTTGACACGTGCGAACTATTAGGAGAGGAGGGGCATCTGTTAAGAAGTCGATTTGAGTGCGATTGGGCGGGCGGAGCAATCGCGATAAGACGTTCAGGACTCGGCAACGCAGAGGCCTCAGCGCGAGGACGAAGCTGAGATTGTAGCCGAGGCGGTGAGGCCCACGTGGCGCTGTCGCCCTCGCGCTGAGTTCTCGGTCAGCGTTGATAGGGCCGATCACGCGGGCTTGATGGCCGTACGGTGCCTGAGCTCGCGTTTGATCACCGAATCTCACGGTACGGGCCTGTAGATGAAGACGCTTCGCGAGTTTGTTGTTTTGTGACCACGATAGATTTTATCGACTTGGGCGCTCGAACCGGAGGCCGCTGAGCTTCTCGGTAGCCTCGATGACCTCGGCCAACGTAGTTAGAGTCCGGCCTGAAGTGCAGCGAGACCGAAGTTTGGACCACACAGAACTAGAGTTTGCGCCTCTGATCACGCTGGCGGGCTGGTTGCGCCAGCGTGGTTTTGCAGCAAAATCGACCGTCGATTGCCGTCGCCCCAAGGGGCCGGTCTTCGTTGTGGTATCTGCGCCAATTCTCCACTTTTTGCTGGGCGTCCGCTAGCCTGAGAAGCCAATGGGCTTTTGAGGCATTCGGCCCGGAAGCGGCCGTTGGATGCCTCGATGAGCGCATTGTCGGTCGGCGTGCCGGGCCTTGAGAAGTCCAGCGTGACGCCGCGCTGGTAGGCTCACAGATTAAGATCGCGCGACACGAACTCGCTGCCTTCATAGACGCGGCTCGTCGCCGGGAAGCCCACTTCCTTGCAGGCCCGTTCCAGTACCGCCACGACGTCGGCGCCGCAGAAGGTGAACCGGGACGCCAGCGCCGGCGAAAAGCGGCAGAGGATATTGACGATGGTAAGCATGCGAAGCTTGTGTCCTGTCGCCAACTGGTCACGGACGAAGTCCATCGCCCAGGTCTCGTTCGATCGCGTGGCCGGCTTGCGGTCGTCGCGCAGCTGGTCTTGACCGGGCGCTTGAGCGTTTTGGTGCGCAATTGCAGGCCTCGCGGTAGACGCGCAGGGTCTTGTTCTGGCCGAGGCGCCAACCTTCACGACGTAGCAGGACGTGAACGCGGCGGTAGCCGTGGCGAACGCGGGCATGACAGATCTCCTTGACCTTCTGTTCGAGAGCAGCCGTGCCGGAGCGACGAGACTTGTAATGGCAGGTTTGCCTGTCAAACTCGAGAGCCGTGCAGGCCCAGCGGATCAGACTGCCATTCGCGGCGGACTTCGTCGACAAACTTGCGCTTCCAGCCAAGCCTCATAGCTTTCGGCGGATCACGTCCTGCAGCATCTCCTTGTCGAGCGACAGATCCACCACCAGCTTCTTTAGCTTGCTGTTCTTCTCCTCGAGCTGCTTCAACCTTCGCATCTCCGTCGGCGGCAATCCGTCCTATTTCTTCTTTCAGTTGAAATAAGTCGCCTGGCTGATCCCGGCCTTGCGGCCGATGTCCGCCACCGGGACCCCGTCGTTGCCCTGCTTTAGGATGAACGCTTTCTGGACGTCCGATAAGTTTGAAGCCTTCATCATCCGTCGTTCCTCCAGCCCAGGGGAGTCGGCAGCGAAAACTCTAGCCAAAAATGGTCCAGTTCGCCGGCCTCGGCTCAGAAGAAGGACTAACAGATGAAGCGAGCAAGGTTCACGGAAGCACAGATTACTGCGATGTTGAAGGAGCATGAGACTTGAGCGAAGACGGCATCTGCTTGAACGACGTCGGCCCATGGTCGTCGCGATCCTCGTTGCCAACAAATTGGCTCGGATCATCGGTCGATGATGATGACCGGGGAATTCTATCGGCCTAAGCTCTCGGTTTGAGCTGCTGCGTATCCTGGCCACGTTAAGGTGTGAGGGCAAATGACAGCATGATGGAAACCGGCGGAGCTGGGGATCGAGAAAGCCCGAAGAGTTTTAAGCGCGCGCCCCGATGATGAGGCCTCTATCAGCGATCTCCATCGGGGCCAGCGGCCATGCATCGGTCGCCCTCACAGGCCGCATACATGAACGCACCCGACCGATATCCAAAATGCTGACGAATCCCTTGCATCCACGGGGGTCGTCTATACATGAAGCTTTCGATGAAAGCATTCTACGGCGGCTTTCAATGGAGTGCCACTCGACCTGCCTTCCCGCGAACATCGTAGCACCGCCATGCCGGCGCGATCATTGCCGGACGACCGCGGATCCAATTACGACGTCGAGCCCGCGTGCCGACCCACAAGCGTGGCAGGCCGTATTGGCGACCAGAACCAGTCATTCGCGCGTGAAATCGTCGACGGATGCGAATGCGACGGCCATCCGTGATCACGTCCGATAGGAAGTCTATGCTCCAGCGTTTTGGGACCTTGTGGCAACGATCGGCGCTCTTGTCCCGAGCGCTCGCTTGCGCCGCCACGATGCACCTGACACCGTTCCTCGCAATATAGCAGCGAAGCTTTCTGTTCATAACAATACACTCGCGCCTGAGCAGGACGTCCGGCTTGTCATAGCGCCGGCGAACGGACGCCCGCCGTGCGCGTCTGCCGCCTGATCCGGTCGATGGCTCTGATGCCGCACCGGGGTGCGATCGCTTCCAAGCGCCGTACACGCTCGCCACTCGCTGACCTCATAGGCGACTGAAGGTGAGCCACGGCCTCCCGACTGGCGGCGAGCGTCACCTATTTTGATACGACGTCCATAAGCATGGCGTTGTCGAGCATCGCCTCCGCCAGCAATTTCTTCAGCTTCTTATTCCCCCAGCGCCTTCAGACAATCAGCAGCGGACGCTGCCAGCCCCCCGTATTTGGCTTTCTAGAAGGTTGCACTGCTGGTCCCGTGTTTACGGCACACCTCCATTGTCTTGGCCCGGCTTCCCGCTCCCGCGAGATCCCGATGATCTGTTCTTCTGTGACCCGGCTCGGGCTTCAAGTCCATTGCTCCGAGTTGATAGACTCTACCAATTTTGGGAGGAGATTGCGAGGCTCTGGTCAGTTAGAGTTCCTCGAGGCTGATATACATTGGAATGGACCTCGCCTACGAGGCTGGCAGGAACGGGCCAATGCGCAGGAAGGCGCCAATGCAAAGAGATAACCACACTGCAAGGACGTTTTTAGTCTTGCTGGATCGGACTTTGCTGGCTCTGTCCGCGGTAACCACAGCAATCCTTTTCGCTTGGGTGCTATACTACAGCAGTTACGGTCTCAATCTCGCCGACGAAGGCTTGTACCTCAACTTCATCGCGAACCCATTCCTCTACGCAATCAATATACCTCCGTCCCTTTTTGGCTTCGTCTATCACTGGCCATATCAGTGGGTGGGGGGCGACGTTGCGGTGCTTCGCATGGCGAACGTCACGTTCACCGTGGCCCTCGGCTGGATTCTCAGCTTCCTTGTGATCTGGCGCTTCTGGACAGTGGGCTGGCCGCATGTGGCCGTGTTATCGGCAGGGATGGCCAGCCTAGCATTGATCGGCTACTCTCACTTTAGGCTGCTCACCCCCAGCTATTATACGCTGACCTTTCAGTCGCTCTTGATGGTGATGATCGGCTTACTGCTAGCCGACTGGCCTGGGCGCATCCACCAGGTCTTGGGATGGATCCTGGTCGGCGCTGGCGGCTGGTGCTGTTTCATGGCCAAGCCGACCACCGCTGCGGCCATTGCCCTCGTCGTTGTGCTCTATGTCGTCGTTTTGCGCCGAAAGTCGCTGCTGCCCATGCTTGGCGCGGCGCTGGTCGCTCTCGCTCTACTGATCGTTACCGCCTACGTGATCGACGGCGGCATCACCGGGCTGGTGACCCGTATGGTCAACAACGCTGAGATGGAACTCCTGCTGGGTGCCGGGCACGAGGTGCCTCTCATGTTTCGGATCGACGGGCTCGCCACCAGTCGCTCGCAACTTGCCATCGCTGTGTTAGCGGCGATAGCCCTTCTGCTCAGCATTCTTATGGGGGCTACGCACAAGTTGCTCCCATCACTGGTTCTCGCTGCGGTGTTGATTGTAACAATAGCGATTGCGCTACTGGGGACCGATCCGATCAGCATCAAGCCCACGACCCTGTTTCTGGTTCCGGCCTTCACGTGCCTTGGCGCGATGTTCTATCGCAAGGGAATAGTTCTGCGCATCCAAGCTCCCACCACCATCGCTCTGACGATAACCTTTTTGGTCCTGCCGCACGCGTTCGCACTGGGCTCCGCTATCAATTACTGGTTCCTCGGTTCGATGGGCGCCTTGTTCTGGATACTCGCGGTCGTTGTCTTTCTGAGCCCTCTTGCGCAACAGGGACGCAGCGTCGCCACCCTAGTTCCCTTGGCGGTATTCGCACAGTTGCTCACTGCATCAATTATCAATGGTAGCATCCTCAAGCCGTTCCGTCAGGTGAAAGATCTGCGCGGCTATACCGCTGTCACGCCCATGCCGGGTGGTGGAAAATTGGTGCTCGCACAATCCTTCCACGATTATCTGGCTACGGCCAGAGCCCAGGCTCGTGCGGGCGGCCTTGAAGTCGGGACCCCGGTGGTCGATCTCACTGGCATCTCGCCGAGCCTTCTGTACGTGCTCGAGACGCGAGCGCTCGGTCTACCATGGCTGGTCGGAGGATATCCCGGCAGTAACGCAGTCGCGGTGGAAACGCTCGGACTTGAGAACTGCGCCGATCTGGCCAAAGCGTGGCTACTGATCGAGCCGGAGGGCCAGTATCAACTTGACCAAGCCAGTATCATGTCCTCCTTTGGAGCCGGGCAGGCGGATTACGTTGCCGTCGCTACGTTCGACCCTCCCGTCTTTGAAGGGGCTTATCCAAATCAACACAAGCGGTTTCTGTTCAAGCCCGTGCGCCTCGCCGCGCTGGCGGAGCAATCCTGCCGCGAAGCCCGGCGACAACGGCCGCATAGCCAGAAATGGAGCCAATAGTGAAGCTGTGATCCTCGCGGGTGGCTTCGGAACCCGAATCTCCGGGGAAACTCACCTTCGACCCAAGCCCATGACCGAGATCGGCGGCAAGCCGATTCTGTGGCACATGCTCAAAATCTACTCGCACTATGGCATCAACGATTTCGTTATCTGCCGCGGCTACAAGGGCTATCCAATCACAAAAATACATCGCCTACTACTTCCGGCACCTGTCGGATGTCACCTTCGACATGACGAATAACGGCATGGAGGTTCACCAGCAAATGCCGAACCTTGGAAGGTGACGCTGATCGATCTGGCGAGAAGACCATGGTAGTCGGCTCAAGCGAGTTGCTAATTATCTGACCGATGACGACGCCTTCTGTTTGACCTATGGCGATGAATGAACCGCAACCGCACGAGGCCACTATCTGCGGCTCAATTGCGCAAGGCAGGACAGAGGCTAGGTTGGCATGCGCGCTGGGACTTGACCGCGCTGATCCGTGTCGTATCTTGGTCCATGCAATGTCGTTGCTTCCAGTGGACATAACGCTCGTGGCATTGCCGAGCACGGTCTTTGGCGGCGTTCTCGCATCCTGTGCGCTGGAGATAAACGACCCGACGTCCGGCGCATCAGGCGGCGACAATATGCATCTTGATCGACAAGCTCGTTGATTTCTCCGTGATTGACGCGACCCGCCGGGCGAGATAGCGCCAGTCCCAGGCCAAGTCCTGACTCAGCAGGACGACTTGCAGCGATAGATTGTCCGATAGCACCGAGAGAATCTGAGGAAGCGCCAATCGGACTGCAGCCGCTGCCTGCCGGACCGGCAGCCCTCGCGCAGATAGAAGCCCCGGAATCTTGATTGATGACCATTGTTCCCTGCGTCGCCAATCGACTGCGAGTTTCTGTGGAGCGCCTGCAAAATGAGTTGATCGATCGACTTCAATGGGACGAATCGCATGGTCGGCCGCTGAACGGCCTCGGCGATAGCTTCAGCGTCGCGGAAGCCACGTCGCGGCTCCTTCCCTGGCCAGCCCAGTCAGAGATACGAGATGAAGGTCCGGCCCGTCGGATCGAACTCCGGGAGAGGATCGGCTTCAAGCGCGCCGCTGTGGCTGTTGCGTGCCAACTGGCGTTCATGATGCACGCGGTGCTCAAAGACCGGTGAGTTCTTTGACCCGAATGCAGGAGCCACAACGTAAAACATTGCGGATAGCCTTCAAAATTTGAGCGCCTGGCTCATCCCTGCCGGACGTGGCTGAGCCATTCCGCTGATGGGGTGCGCCGCTGTCTCAGCAAAGTGCTTCGTCCACATTGAAGGCTCCTCCCGCGAAGCTCTATCATGCGGCGACCCATGTCGACCGCGAAGACAACCCTGCACCGGGCAGATCCGTCTCGATGCGCAAGAGACTTGACGTCTCGAAGGCGATTAGACAACCCGCAATCTGGGAGAGAGGATCAGCGCGACAATGCAGGCTTCTTCCGCATATATTGTGTAGCGATCGTCAATGTACTTTTCTGAGTTTCCGGTGCCCTCATGCGTGGGCAAGCACTTTGCTTTTCAGCAGGGTGTCCTGAGCGTCCGTACATTTGGCGCTTGATCGTCTTGAGACAATTGATGACCGGAGCTGGTGCTCCACGGCTGGGTGATGGCCGTTTTTATCGCGTGGATGTCGCGGTCGATACCTGCCGCAAATGAAGCCAGTTCGCCGGCCCTGGCAATCGGCGATCCGTCGTTCGAGATCACCGTCATCTTCCCGGCAGATGAGCGGTGCAAATCGACCCTCCAGCCGTGCGGCAATCTCGAGCGGTGGTCCATGGCCTCGTTTTGCGTCGCTCTTACATCGCGCTTGGGCGCCGCAGGTTGGTGTCTTCGCTGCCTGGAAGGCGGTCCACTTTTGGCAACCCAGCCTGTGACAGGTGAATGTCGCTTGGCATTGTCCGACGCCCGACGAATGTCGGACATGCGACACAGCCGGTCCGATCGATTGCCTTCTAATCTAAACGAGTTTTGCCTTTGGCACGCATAGTGCTTCGTGTCCTCCGCAAGCGGATCACGGACTGACGATAATCGCGCGGAGAATGTCGAAATGCTAGCACAATTCTTTCTGCTCGGGCCTACATCCCGGGCCTACATCTGGCCAATACACCCGATTGTCTTCATTATCAACGACTGGCGCAGCCAACTCATGGCCGGCATCGGCGCGCTGCTTCTCTTGATCGCGGTGATGATGCCATGAGCTCCCATCGTAGCTTCGGCCTGATCAATCCGGCCGCGCCGAAAGTGCTCGGCCCCGAAGCCGCGATTGCGCTGCTGAAGACTGGCACGGCGGAACCCGGTTCGCTGCTCGCGTATGGCAACGGCCGCAGCTACGGTGACAGCTGCCTCAACGGCCAGGGCGCGGTGGTCGACATGTGCTCGATGAACCGTATCCTCGCCTTCGATCCCGCGACCGGGATGATCGAGGCCGAAGCAGGCGTGTTGCTATCGGACATCATTGCCCACGTCGCGCCGCACGGCTTCTTTCCGGCGGTCGTTCCTGGAACGCAGTTCGTTACGCTGGGAGGCGGGATCGCCAACGATATCCACGGCAAGAACCATCATCGTCGCGGCACCTTCGGCTGTTATGTCGAGGCGCTGACGCTGCTCACCTCTGACGGACAAACCCACCGCCTGAAGCGGCGCTCGAAGTCCCGGCTCTTTGTGGCGACCATCGGCGGTATGGGGCTGACCGGCCTGATCCTCTCGGCCACCGTGCGCCTGA
Organism: Bradyrhizobium icense; assembly: GCF_001693385.1. Lineage (NCBI taxonomy): Bacteria > Pseudomonadati > Pseudomonadota > Alphaproteobacteria > Hyphomicrobiales > Nitrobacteraceae > Bradyrhizobium > Bradyrhizobium icense. The sequence goes on along the minus strand of NZ_CP016428.1, from coordinate 5,343,970 downwards.
TGCGCGTGCCCTCGCTCGACATTGAGGAGGAGATCACGCCTTTCCGCGGCCTTGATGAATATTTCGATCTCGCCGAGGCGGCCGATGCCGCCAACGAGTATGCTGTTGCCTGGACCGACCAGCTGGCCACCGGCCGGCGAGAAGGGCGCGGGCTGTTGATCACCGGCAACCATGCCGAATACGGCGCGCATAAGGCGGGCGCCGCGGGAAAGCTGCTCGGCGTTCCGTTCCGGATCCCGGTGAGCGTGCTTAACCGCCCGTTCCTGAAACTGTTCAACAGCGCCTATTGCTGGAAGAAGAAGGCGTGTGGCAAGCACAAGACCGGCTACCAGGGCTTCTTCTTCCCGCTCGACGGCGTAGCCGACTGGAACCGGCTCTACGGGCCGAAAGGGCTCTACCAACACCAGAGCGTCATTCCGGAAGGAGAGGCACGCACGACCATTCCGGCTCTGCTCGCCGCGGCGCGAGAGGCCGGCCACGGCTCCTTCCTCACGGTGCTCAAGCGTTTCGGCGGCGTCGCCTCGCCAGGGCTCATCTCATTCCCAAGACCGGGCTACACGCTGACGCTGGATTTTCCGAACCGCGGAGCCGAGACGCTCGCGCTCATGGAGCGGCTCGACCGGATCACTGTCGAATCCGGCGGCGCGGTAAACCCCTACAAGGACGCACGGATGGCGCCGGAGGTCTTCGCCGCCTCGTTTCCGGCCTGGCGCAACCTCGAGGCGAATCGCGATCCTGCCTTTCTGTCCGATTTCTGGCGGCGCACGGCGATGCGGCTGTCGACGAAGGCAGCCAGGGTGCTCGCGGCAGAGCGAAGGAATTCGGGTGGAACACGCAAAACGCGAACTCATTCAAATTGAGTCGCTTCATCGGTCGTTACCGGGCCGGTGGTAGCAGGCACGGCGGTGGTAAGACATGAAATATATCGGCTTCATACTCTTTACGGTTCTGACGAACGCCGCCGCACAGCTCATGCTGAAATACGGCATGGTGCAGCTCGGGCCGCTATCCTTCGCCAGCGTCAACCCGATCCTGAAGATCCTGCAGATCGTGTTCAGCCCGTGGGTCTTCCTTGGCCTCTCCACCTTCGTCATCTCAATGGCCTCGCACCTCTACGTCTTGTCCAAGGTGGAGCTGTCGTTCGCCTATCCGTTCCTCAGCCTGGCGTATGTGGCGGTGGCGGCGTTCGCCTATGTCATGTTCCGCGAGGACCTCAACGCGTTCCGCATCGCTGGCATCGGCTTCATCTGCATCGGCACCGTGCTGATCGCCCAGAGCGGCGGCAGCCATGCGGAGACCACTACTCCTGAAACCGTCAAGACAAGCGAGCTCGCACGATGAGACACATCATTTTCGGCGGGGACGGCTTTGTCGGCCGCCACCTAGCCCCGAAGCTGCTGGCCGATGGCGAGGAAGTCGTCGTCGCCGACATCAACAAGAGTGACCTGCCACATTACGGCAAGGTACGTTTCGTGCGCTGCGACGTGACCGATCCTGCTTCGGTCTCGGCGGTTGGCATCAAGTCCGACGACATGGTCTACAACTTGTCGGCCAAGATGCTGTCGCCAATCCAGGTGCGCGCCAAGCGGCACGAGTTCTTTTGGCCGGTCAACTATCACGGCACGGAGCACATCATTCTGGCCATGGCGAAGGTGGATGCGCCGTGGCTGGTCCATTTCACGACCGACATGATCTACGGCCACACCGTCGTCTATCCGATGACCGAGGAGCATCCGGTCGGGCCGCTCGGCGAATACGGCCTTTCGAAGCGGAAGACCGAGGAACTGGCAGAAGAATGGCGCACGCGCGGCATGCGCATGTCGCTGTTCCGGCCGCGCCTGATCATCGGCCCTGGCCGGCTCGGTATCCTGGAGAAGCTGTTCAAGCTGATTGACTGGAACCTTCCGGTGCCGATGATCGGCTCGGGCAAGAACCCCTACCAGTTCATCTCCGTCTTCGACTGCGCAGAGGCCGCGCGGCTCGCCTGGAAAGCGAACGTGCCAAACGAGGCCTACAATCTCGGCTCGCTCAACCCACCACCGGTGCGCAAGCTGCTTGGCGACTTGATTAGGCACGCAGGCTCGAAATCGTTCTTGCTGCCGACACCCGTCTGGGCGGTGAAGCGCACGCTCGACCTGCTCGATCTCGTCAACATGCCGCTGATGGACCCCGAGCAGTATCTGATCGCCGACGAGATGTGCGTACTCGACGTCAACAAGGGCAAGCGGGACCTGGGCTGGGTGCCGCAATACCGCGACGAGGACATGCTGATCGCCGCCTACAGCGAATACCGCGCCAAGAAAGACGGCAAGGCCGTCGCCCCGCCCGAACACGTTCCGGCCGAGTAAGAGTTTTCCGATGACCAAGTCTCCGACGAACGATGCGTGCCCGGCGGTCGAGGCGCCCGAACTGGCGCCCGCCGCCATCGCGCGGCCGGACCTGATGACGGTGGAGGACGCCAAGGCGCTGTCCGTCGCCATGATGACGGACCTCTTCAAGACCCACATCAATCCCGGCCAACTGCACTTCATGAAGCTGCTCGGCTTCCACAAGGTGAAGGTCGAGCGCGCCGAGGGCATGTATTACTACGACCAGGACGGTCGGAAGATACTCGATTTCTTCGGCGGGTTCGGCTCTCTGGCGCTCGGCCACAACCATCCGCGCATCATCGCGGCGCGGAATAAATTCCAGGACGAGAAGCGGCACGAGATTGCGATCGCCTTTATGTCGCAGTATGCGGCGGCGCTTGCGCACAACCTCGCTGCCTGCTCGCCGGGCGACCTCGACATGGTGTTCTTCGGCTCCTCAGGCTCGGAGGCCATGGAAGCCGCGCTCAAGCTCGCCGAGCGCGCGACGGGGCCGGCTCGGCCGAAGACCGTCTATGCCGAGAACTCCTTCCACGGGAAGACCAAGGGAACGCTCGCCGTCACTGACGGCAAGCTCTATCGCGCCGAGTTCTGTCTCAACGACAACACGGTGCGCGTACCGTTCGGTGATATCGGCGCGGTGGAGAGCGCCTTCCACTCCGACCCGCAGATCGGCGCGATCGTGCTCGAGACGATCCAGGGCGGCGGAGGCATCATCCAGGCGCCCGCCGAATACTGGCAGAAGCTGCGTAAGCTCTGCGACCAGTACGGCGTGATCTGGGTCGCCGACGAGGTACAAAGCGGCTTCGGCCGTGCCTGCCGGTTCTATGCCTTCGAGAATTACGGCGTGGTGCCGGACATCACGACGCTGGCGAAGTCGCTCGGTGGCGGCAAGAGCGCCATGGCCGCGATGATCGCCAGGCGCGATGTCTACATGAAGGCCTACGGCACGCCGAAGACGGCCATGATCCATGCCCAGGCCACCTTCGGGGGCATCGGCGAAGCATGCATCACCGCGGTCGAGGCGATCAACGTTCTTTATGACGAGAACCTGATCGAGAATTCCGCCGAGACCGGCGCCTACCTGCTCGACCGACTGCGCGCGCTGCAGGCGAAATATCCGAAGATCATCAAGGAGGTCCGGGGCAGGGGCCTGATGATCGGCATCGAGTTCCAAGACTTCAGCCAGACATTGCCGGCGGTGCTGCGGCCGGTGGTCGGCATGCTCGACGATAAACTGAAGGGCTCGCTGTCCGGCTTCGTGGGGGCGCTGCTCCTGCGCGACTACGATGTACTGGTGGCCTTCACCGAATACAACCGCAATGTCATCCGGCTCGAGCCGCCGCTGATCTGCACGCGCGACCATGTCGACACCTTCATCCATGCACTCGATAGCCTTCTCGCACGCGGCATCATCTCTATCGTGAAGGATTTCGTGAAGAGCCAGGTCGGCTGACAAGGCAAAGGGGCAGGGGCATGGCGGAAACCAGCGCTGGAACGGGCGGCGATCGCCGGGCCGTGCCGCTTCCAGGGAAGCGATGCGGCGCATTCCCTTGAGGGTAACGACCGCTGCCCTCGACAGGCTTTCCGCGGCCATTTTCGTGCTGTTCATCATAGCCGTCGCCGCGATCGCGATGCTCGTCCCGGAGCGCGAATGGGACATGACGGCCATATCGCGCTGACGATCGAAGACTAGTATGAGACGCGCGATTCATTACATGCGGCGACCTGGAGATCGTCAGGCAAAACATGACCGACAAGCAATTCACCTATCTGACGGCGGGCGGCTATCGCCGCGCACAGTTCGCGAATGCTGAAGATTTCGTCTCCCAGCTGCCGATGTACCGGATGAAACCGGGCTACCTCGCCCTGCTCAGGGCGATAGCTGTCCTCAGACCGGTCGGGCAATCCAGGCCGTCAACGCCGTTTCCGTGCTGCTGTTGGGCGGTTGTCTGGCGCTCTGGATGTGGCGCGGCTTCTCCTGCAAGGCGCGCTCTTCCTGATGCCTCTGCTGGTCCTCAGCGGCTCCGTCATTACCGCGGCTCGGCACGCCGGACATGCTGGCCGCGGCGGTGACGGTGGGGCGGGAATCATGCTGTTCCGCAGCCAGTGGGTTGGGCGAGCCTGCCGGTGCTGATCGCGGTTTTCCTGACGCGGCCGGACACGATCATCTTCCTGTTGGCGCTCCTGCTCGCGAGCTGCTGTTCAGATGGCGCTGGCTGGCCGCGCTGACGGCCGTCGTGCTGGCGGCCGGACTTTCCGTGCCGCTGGCCGATGCTGCCGGCCATATCGGCTGGTGGCCACATTCCTGGTTCTCAACCATCGAGATGGTGCCCAACCTCACGAACTTCCGGACGGATTTCAGCGTGTTTGCCTATGTCATCGGATTCGCACGCGTTCTCGCCATCTCGCGGATCGAATACAACTGGCTGCCGGTGTCCCTGCTGCTTCTGCTTGGGGCCTGCTTCATCCTGCGCGAGCGGCGGAAATCCCCAGGGAGTTTGCCGCTCCGATGCTCGCCATGGTGCTGGCCGTCGGCGGCAAGTTCGTTGTGTTCCGGATACGCTACGACCGCATCTACACGGTCTATCTCTGGCTGTTCGCGACCCGGACTGCTCGCCTCCGAAGACCTTCGCTGCTTTTGCGGCCTGCCGCGAAATCAGTTGATCTTCTCCGCGACCCTGCAACATCATCCGCATGTCCACTGTGTCGTGCCTGGTGGTGGAACCTTCGCCCGACGGCACACGCTGGGTCGCTTGCCGGCCCGGCTTCTTCCTGCCGGTGCGCGTCCTCTCTCGGCTGTTCCGCCGCCTGTTTCTGCAAGAGCTGCAAGCTGCCTTCACGGCTGGCCAGTTAGGCTTTTTTGGCGATCTCGCCCATCTCGCCGATCCCGCCGCGTTCACCCATCGCCTCGACCGGCTGCGACGGACCGACTGGGTCGTCTTCGGCAAGCCGCCATTCGGCGGCCCGAACAAGGTGCTGGCTTATCTCGGCCCTATACGCATCGCGTCGCCTGAGCTTTTCCTGGAAGGACTATCGGCAGAATCGCAAAGCCAAGGTGATGACGCTTGACGCCGATGGGTTCAGGTGCGGCGCGGCAAGTGTCGCACTTTGCCGCAACAGCCGCGGCTGGCAGCAGCTCATCGAGATGCGCGCCGCGTCGCTGATCGACTAGGAGACGGTCTATGCACCGCGACGGGACGGACCGATAGCTGCTGGGATTGAAGCGCAGTCTCAACGAGTACGAGCTCGATCTTTTACGCTAGCGTTCGCTCTCGGCCCGGCATGAGAAGGCCAAGTGCGGCGAACTCATCGTCGCAGTGCCCGTCGGCTTTGTGAAGATCGGCGCTCGCCTTGAGAAGGATCCTGATCGGCGTGTGCAGGAAACCATCACTCTGGTATCCGTAGCGCTCCTGCGTGTCGCAGATCTCGCGGATCCGCTTCTCGATGCCGCCTGCTCGGGGCGACGGAGCTTGTCGTGGTAGGTGGAACAATCGAACCTAAGTGCTCCACAAGCGGGACGGATCGAAACCACCAATCGCGACAGATCCCGTCGACCAGCCCCCGCTTCGGGGCCGGCCTTAAAGCTTCGTTTGATGACGTCCTGCAGCATCTCGCGGTCCAGCGGCAGATCGGCCTCGATCTTCTTCAGGCGCGTGTTCTCCTCCTCAAGCTGTTTCAGCCGCTTCATCTCCGAAGGCATCAGCCCGGCGTATTTCTTCTTCCTATTGAAATACGGCTTGGCTGATGCCCGCCTTGCGACAAATCTCGGCCACCGGCGTGCCGTCCTCACCCTGCTTGAGGACGAACGCCCCGCTCCCGTTCCCAGTTAGGAAATCACGCGGAAAACTCTAAGCCGAGTCGAGGGCATTCATGGGAGGCAGCCCACTCGGTGATCTGAGACCGCCAATCTTACCATTTTGGGCTAGAGTTCCGCTGTCGGATTCTCTCGGCTGGGAGGACCGGGAGACCTTTAAGGTCTCAAATTCTCGGACGCAAAAGGGCCTCTATTTCGAGTAGAGCCATGACGGAATCCGGTTGCCGACATCTGCTGGAAAGGCCGGAACCAGTCAGGCCACGTTTTCAACTCAAGGACGAATTACGGCGGATTGCTGCCGACGGAGATGCCGTGATTGAAGCAGCTCGAGGAGGAGAAACAGCAAGCTGAAGAAACTGGTGAGTGACCTATCGCTCATTAGGCGCGTAGCCAATCTCTCACAGAGAGTAGCAGCGGAAATCGCCGGCTGATCCTTGTCCGGTTTCTGACAACAGGACAATGGCTGTCCGGTTAAAAGCACGGGCCGCTGTCTGCGGCGTACAAACTCTTTCAAGGCGAATCAGAAGCTTAACGCACGCGACGACCCTGGCATGGACGTTGCTATGAGATGCAGCAACATTGAGCGAGGGGTGAGTGCGCACAGACGCGCAAAACGAGTGATGCTCTCCTCCCCTTGAAAGCGGAGCACCCTAAGAAAGAAACGAGTTCGCGCACGAAGTCGTTCAGAGTTCGGCAATAGCTTTGGAGAGCAAAATGGTGCGTACGGAGTCACTTTCTCCTCCGATCAACGCGTACAGCTGGCTGCGCAGCCCGCCCCTCACGAGCTTCGAGCCCGGGAGCGTGTACGCCGTCGAATTTTGGGCAGCTTGGTGGATGCCATGTATGGCGGCGATGTCCCATCTGGTACTACGGCAAGAGAAATACAAAGACGGCGGACTTCAGGTTGTCGGAGTCGCAGCTCATGAACGCGCTCGAACGGCGGACGATGCCCGAACCAAGCTGACCACGTGGTTGACGAAAAATCTTCCTAATCTGAACTATCGGATCGCGTTCGACTACACGCAGGAAATGAACAAACTTTGGGTGGACCCCAGCTTTCCTTGCGAGAGTCCCACCTCGTTCGTGGTCCACCGTGACGGCTACATCGCCTTTATGGGTCATGCGATGCAACTGGATGACGTTTTGCCGAAAGTTCTCGACGGCATCTGGCGCGCCAGCGATGGTAGCTAAAGCCGCTGATACAGAGTTTCTCCGCGATAAACCGTTGGTAGTAGATCTTGACGGATCTTTGCTGCTAACGGATATGCTATATGAGTCTTTTTTTAACGTCTTGCCTATTGGCTTCCACGCGAATTTTGCAGCGGTCCGGGCTCTCACCAATGGCAAAGCGGCCGTAAAGCATCATCTTGCCCAAACCTCCGAACTGGATTATGCGACTCTCCCGTACAACACCTGCGTTATGGATCTAATCCAGTCGGCCAAAGCGCGGGGCAGGAAAGTTTACCTGGCTACCGCAGCCAACGCGAAACACGCGAGGGCCATCGCAGATCACTTGGGCATCTTCGATGGTTGGTTTGCTTCTGACGAAAAAACCAATTTGTCGGGGTCTTTGAAGGCCGAGATACTTGCAGCTGCTTTCGGTAAGAACGGATTTGATTACATTGGCAACGGTCCCTCAGATTTTCCGGTGTGGGAGATTGCCGATAAAGCTTACGGCGTCGACCTTTCCAACTCGGTAAAGCGTCGGCTCGTCGCGCTCAAGGATAACTACATCGCATTAGATCACGGAAATGCGGGCAGGCGGCCGTGGTCCAAGGCCCTTCGGGTCCATCAGTATGTCAAGAATCTCCTTGTCTTTGTGCCATTGGCGACCTCGCATCAATTTACGTTGGCTAACATCATCACAGATGTGATCGCGTTTCTAGCATTTTGCGCTTGTGCGTCAGCCGTCTACGTCCTCAACGATCTACTAGATCTTAAATCTGATCGCGCGCACGCTAGCAAGCGTGCTCGACCCTTTGCGAGTGGCCTTATCCAACTTCGGACCGGCTTGCTTATGGTTCCGGCGCTTCTCCTATTTTCTCTGATGCTAGCAACCAAAATCTCCCTTGAGTTTATCGGCGTATTGGTTGGCTACTTTGTGCTAACGAGTGCCTATTCTTTCTATTTGAAGCGCAAGATGCTTGTGGACGTCGTTGTGCTGGCAATGCTCTACACGACACGCATTGTTGCAGGTGGTGTGGCAAGTGAAATTCAAATTTCGCAGTGGCTTTTCATCTTCTCTATGTTCATCTTCACATCACTTGCGCTAATCAAACGCTACGTCGAACTGGCGACGCGGCTCGACTGCGGCCTCCCGGATCGTTCAGACCGTGACTACAGGATCGGCGACCTTGGTGTCGTTGCCGCTCTAGCTGCTGCGGCTGGCTTGAACGCCATCACGATCTTTGCACTCTACGTTACATCGCCCGATGTGCAGAAACTCTATCGACATCCGAGGGCACTATGGCTCATCTGTCCAATTCTTCTCTATTGGATAGGCAGGGCGCTCATGATGGCGCACCGGCGTCTGATGGACGATGACCCTATTGTTTTTGCGCTGAGGGACCGTATCAGCGCAATTGCCATCGCCTCGATCGCTGCCGTAGTAATCATCGCCATTTGACGCATTCTGGATTTTCTAGGGGCGGCGCTGCATTGATGCGGTCGGCTCCGTAACGCCTAGCGACAGCGCGCAAGGGCAGGAGTAATAGAGGCCGAACTGGGCGGGTGTCGCGTGCGCGTCGGCGTGACGTGGACGCATCGGCTCGAACTGTGAGGCGTGATCGAAAGGATCCGGCTGACTTCAATATGTCGCAGGGCGACGGAGCGGTTCGGGACAATCGACGACCTCGGCATCCACTATGTGGGCTTGGACTTCGAACATATTGCGCCGCACGCCGGGTCGACTTGGCCGCGGCCGGCATCACCGATCGACACATCAGGTTCCTGGGAAATCACGTAGGAACATGCCTGTTCAATCTGATCAAGTTGGCCAGGAATCGGGAGACATTCGATATCATCTATCTCGATGGTAACCATTCAATCTATGTAGATCTGGCGGCCGCCATCGCAGCAGTACGGCTCTCGAAGCCCGGCGCCCTATTCCTTTTCGATGATGTGAGGTTCGCCTTCGAAACGAGACATCTGATCCAGCCGACCGCTCATTATGCGGACAGCGAGGAGAGTAAGGACTTGACCGAGGATGAGGCCAACGAACCTCACGTCGCGATCATCCTCCGGGACTATCTGATCCCTTTGTTCAGCTTTGAGGTGGAGCGCTTGTGGTCGGATCCTGATTGGATCGCACTCCGGGGCCCCAGGTCCGCTCCGTGGATACGGATATGATGATTCTCGCGCTATCCGGCTCCTCGATCGTCGTACGTCCTGATCACGAACGATGCCAGGAGGGTTCGTCGCCATCTTGATATGCGTGAAGACGCGGTCGCCATTGTTCGCAGCCTTGCAACTTGCAAACCTTCTGGATCGTCGTGCCGTCGTCCTTTCGGTGATCGTTCTATGAGCAGGAGCCGGCCGGCCAATCAGCAACATCACCTTGACATGACGCGCTTCGCGCTCCAAGCGCCAGCTGAGACCGCAGCAGCGCTGCAGTCAACTTGTGTTTGGTGTGCTCGGTGATGGCTTTTTCTGAGCGCTTCACGTCTTTCAACTCTTTCGTAAGACTGACCTCTCCGTGGCTTGGTAAATTGAACGAGGGCCATCCCGCTTCCTGCTGATGCCCTTGATGTCCCCAGGCCGGGTCAGGATGGCGTTGCTGGTGAGTTCGCTGCCGTTGTCGCTGACCGCCATCTTCGGCTTGCCGCGCTCAATCACCAGCCGCTCCAGTTCTCGCGCCACTTCGGAAAGCAAGGTGTCGGCCACCGGCGCCAGCACTCGCGCGTGCAATCATCGACCACTGCTAGGATGCGGAAGCGGCGTCCATCTGTTTCGAATCCTGCGTAATGGCGGCAAAAACGCTGAAATTCTGCGCCATTTGGCGCCTGCTTTGCGAGCTTGCAGGAAAACAAACTGCTATCCCGATCAGAAGAGCTCGTGCGAGTAAGGAGATTGCTAACGAAGCTTGGTGTTCCCAAGAAATCAAGACCCACGAATATCGTGTGCCTTAACCGCCTGAAGCCGTCCGCGAGTGGCGGCCGGCAACGGCGTGGCAATCGAGACCAGTGCCGGCGCCGGCATTGGCGACACTCACTCAAGCCAGACGCGGGAGCGAGAACATTGGCCGATTTTTTCGAAATCGATTTTTTGGATGTTGAAACGAAAAGCAGCGGCGACGCAATTTGCGTCCGCTATGAGTTGAACGGTCAGAAGTTCATTCATGTCGTTGATGGCGGCTATCAATCAACCGGAGAGAAGGTCGTCAACTTCATAAACAAGTACTATGGCTATCCGAAGCGAATCGACCATGTTGTCGCAACACACAACGACGGCGATCACGCCGGAGGTTTGCAACAGGTTTTGGAAGATTTCGAGGTCGGCGCGCTTTGGATGTTGCGACCTTGGATCTATTCAAAAGAACTTCTCCCCCGGTTCAAGCGCTTCACAACAGCCGATGGATTGGAGAAAGCCCTAAAGGAAGCGTACTCTAATCTAGCGGCACTCGAAGAAATTGCTATTCGCAGGAAGGTTCAAATCTACGAGCCCTTTCAGGGAGCTACCATTGGCGCTTTTCGGGTAATGGCCCCGACACGCTCGCGCTTTCTAGACCTGGTTGTTTCCTCAGAGAAGACGCCGGAGGAAAAAGGCCTGCTCGAAACCGCGCGCGACGCTGTTGTACGTGTAATGAAAGAGGCCGCTGTGCTTGCTAAGGCGGCTTGGGGTGACGAATATTTTCCGGCAGGTGAAACAAGCAACGAAAACGAGATGAGCGTTGTCCAATATGCCTACCTAAATGAACGCAAAATTTTGCTGACCGGCGATACCGGACGCAGCGGTCTTCAGGAAGTCATCGATTACGCGCCTTTTGCAGGATTGGTGTTGCCCGGCATCGATCGGTTTCAAGTTCCGCACCATGGCGGTCGCCACAATGTTACGACCGAACTGCTCAACAAGATCGTAGGTAGAAGGAAAGAGGTGCAGGACGGCAAGACAACCTTCAGCGCCATCATTAGCTCGGCCAAAGCCGACGAGGATCATCCCCGCAAATCCGTTGTCCGAGCTATGCATCATCGTGGAGCGCACGTCATCTCAACCGAAGGGTCGAACAAGCGAACCTCGATGAACGCGCCAGACCGGGATGACTACAGCCCCGCCGAGTGCCTGCCATATCCAGACGAACAGGAAGATTGAGATTGGTGGCGCTCACAGATCTTTTCGACAGTTATGCGCGGCAGGCCAGGTTATTTCCCGGCCTGCTGACGGTCTTTCCGCCATTGTTGACTGTATTAGCTTGGTTCCCGCAGCTCCTTCTTTCCAATGTTGGAACAACCCTCCTCACGATTGCGGTGTCTTGCGGGTTACTTTACGCACTTGGGTCCTGGGCGCGCACCCGCGGCAAGAACATCGAAGGGAGCTTACTCAAGCAGTGGGGTGGATGGCCGACGACCCTGAAGCTTCGCCATGCCGGTCCTTTGAATCCGTTAACATTGGCGCGATACCATGACTTTCTGAGGCAGAACGTCCCTCATTGGCTGCCACCTATGCCTGACGAGGAAAAGGCAAACCCAGCGAAGGCTGATGGTGCCTATGACTCAGCGGTGATCTGGCTAAAGGAAAAAACCCGCAAACGCTTTTCACTTGTTGATAAGGAAAACGCCCAATACGGATTCCGGCGTAATCTCTTTGGTATGCGGCCGATCGGTATTGTCGTCTGCGCACTTGCAGCGGCCGCTTCCATACTCGCGATCTATGTGCAGACGACCCAGTTCACAATGTCCGCAGTCTGGGCTGCGTCCTCAGCGCAAAAACCCGAAGTTTGGGCCGCGACCGCAATTGATTTCGTGGCGCTTATTGCGTGGCTTGCTGTGGTCAACGACCGATGGGTGCGGCAGGCCGGCGACCAATATGCGGATGCACTACTTGCCGCCTGCGACCAGCTGACTGTCAAAAGCAGGGCAGCGCCCCGTAAACGCAAAAAATGCTAAATTTCTGCGCCATTTGTCGGCCTGCTTTGCAGGTTTTCAGGAAGACGAACTGCTATCCCGATTAGAATCAGGCCGTCCAAGTGAGATTGCTAATGAACGTCGGTGTTCCCCAAAGAAATCGAGGTCATCGTGTGGCCTTACGCCTGGAGCCGTCCGCGAATATGGGGCGGTCGGCGACAGCGTGGCAATCGAAGCCGCCTGCATTGGCCCAACGGACGACAATTATCGCTCAGCTGGTGCAACAATTCTGGAGTCCGCTCGCGGGGTATTTGTCGAGCGAGATGATCGTAAAAGGATCTCCCGTCTTCCGCGCGCAAACGGCGAGAGAACTAGATTCTCTTCACTTATCTGCATCTGGCATTTTTTTCGCAGCTAGGACTTACATGGCGGAGGAAATAACCAAATGAGCACCTATAGCGGCCCGGTACTTGCAGCGGCGCGCGGGCATCCGATCTCGGGATTTGGCCCTATAGGCGAGATCATGGAGGTCAAGCGCCACGTCCCGGACGCGCAGGGGGACACCGCTCGCCGCTTGCTTGAGCTGATAATAGAGCGTCTCTACGCCCGCCGCACCGCTGTCGAGGACCTGCGTTTGAGCATGAGCTGGGGCCTGGCGGGCGCTCTGGTCCGTGCGCTCTGCGGCGAGGGCGCCTCATGAGGATCGACTGCGAGGTCCATGCCTTTCCCCGAGAGGCCCGGCGGGCCGCGCCCATCATCGACGGCTCCGTGGATCAGCTAGAAGGCGCCGCGCGCGACTGCGCGATCACGGGGCTGGTCCTGGTCCAGCCCGCCTTCTTGGGCGGCGACGCGACGGAGCTCTTCGCCCAGGCCAGCCAGGCCCGAATGCCGGTGAGGCTCATTCCGCCGCTCGTGCAGCCCCTGGCGCCTGAGGTCCTGGAGGAGTGGGGCCAATCAGGCGCCGCGGGTTTGGCGTTAACCCTCGACGATCCCGATCCACTGACCGAGTCCCTCGAGGCTGCCCTTCAGCTAGGCTTGCACTTGGAGGTGTCCGGCGGCATCGAAGGACGTGAGCGCTTGGCAGAGCTGCTCCTAGCCGACGGCCATCGCCTGGTGTTCCGAGGCTTCGGACTTGCGGACTGCGCCCGCGATCCCGCCTGGGATCCGCGCCTGGAGCGGCTTCTGGCGCTAGCTAAAGGCGCGGAGGCGTGGGTGAAGCTGTCGGGAATCGGACGTGTCCCAGATGGCTGGGCCCAGGCAGCGGCGGGCAGGATGCTGGAGGAGCTCGGACCGAAACAGCTGCTCTGCGGGTCGGAGTGGCCGCACGTGACGGCCGCCCACGCCTATGCGCCATCCTATGCGGAGACCCTGGAATGGCTTGAGGCGCTCGTCACAGACGAGGACGCCCGAGAGCGGATCCTCGGCGAGACGTCTGCTGCGCTCTACGGACTTCCGCAATTAACACCTGAATGCCTGCGGAAATGACCAAATGAGCATCTCCACGGCGGGCCCGTGTTCCTGGCTTTGGTGGGGCCGGAAAAGACACTTCGCTTGAGGGGAGCCGGCAGATCGAGGCGGTCCATCAAGGCTTTCTTAGAACCCACACGGCAGTGCGCGTAGAACCAGCATGCGCAACAGATAGACCGGCACCCGCCTAGTTGGGCTATGATGCAGAATGCAGACGACGGGTAGAGGTTATGGCTTCAGGGGCTGATGCCATGTCTGATCGATTTCCAGTATTCGAGGTTTTCTTAAAACAGCGCAGGCGAAGATGGTTGTGGTCGGTCTGCGCCACCCAAGGCACGCTGGTAATGACGGGTTCAAGAAGCAGCCGATCCGCTGCCAGATATGAGGCCAACGGAGGCTTTTTGTGTTGCTGCTTAGCGCGCCGTATCGTTCGCGACTTTCTGCTCGAGCGATCCAAGCTGATCAAGAGGCTCGCGCGCAGCGCTCGCCTCCGCCCCAACTTTAGAGTACGAGACGCTTCGAGAAAGGTCTGCTCGTCAGCGGTCCCGTCCGGAGGCTCTAGATTTAAGAGACTGGCCAGCGTTCGGCGTTACTAAAGGCTTCTCTATCGACACTCGGCCTATTCTCATCTCGAAGCGACGCAGAAGCGAGCCACAAGAGAGTCGATCGGCGCGATTGTCTGGGCTCCGAAAAAGACTTCGCCTGCGGGGAGCCGGCACATCGAGGCGCCCCATCAAAGCTTTCTCAGAACCCACACGGCAATGCCCGTAAAACCAGCAGCCGCCAGCAGAAGGCTTACAGCGAGGCTCCTAGGAGGACGCGCGCATGCTGATTCCGCTCGATGTCGCCCACGATTCCGGAATGATCTCGCCCACCGTTCCGATTTGACGTCGCCCGCCATTCCGAGATGATCTCGCCCACCATTCCGGGATGATGTCGCCCGGGGTGACGAGGCCTCTTCTGGCTCCGCTACGGTCCCGCCTTTCGGCTTTGCAAGGGGGGACCAGGATGCCGACGGAGAGGCTTGCGATGCGCCATGTGCGCGATGTGATCAGATTGAAGTCGGCCGGGATGCCGACCCGCGAGATCGCGCGGCGGGTCGGGGCGGCGCCCTCGACGGTGCGGCTGACGATCCGGCGGTTCGAGGCATCGGGGCTGACCTGGCCGTTGCCCGATGACGTCACCGACACGGTGCTGGAAGCGCGGCTGTTCGCGGCAGCGGGAGCCGGTCCTGGCACCCGGCGCGGCCAGCGACGTCTCGCCGAGCCGGACTGGGCGTCGGTGCATCGCGAGCTCAAGCGCAAGCACGTGACGCTGTCGATCCTGTGGGAGGAGTACATCGCAAGCGAGCCCGGCGGGTATCGCTATTCGCGGTTCTGCGAGCTTTACCGCGCCTGGGAAGGCCGGTTGTCGGTGACGATGCGCCAGTCGCATGCAGCCGGCGACAAGCTGTTCGTCGACTATGCGGGCGACGGCGTGCCGGTGGTGATCGACCGGCTCACCGGCGAGCGGCGCACCGCGCAGATCTTCGTCGCGGTGCTCGGCGCGTCGAGCTTCACCTATGCACAGGCGACTTGGACGCAGGGGCTCGCCGACTGGATCAGCGGCCACGTCGGCGCCTTCGAGGCGATCGGCGGCGTGCCGGCGCTGCTGGTGCCGGACAACACCAAAGTGGCGGTGATCAAGGCCTGCCTCTACGATCCGCGGATCAACCGCAGCTACGCCGACATGGCGGCGCATTACGGCACCGCCATCCTGCCGGCGAGGCCGCGACGGCCACGGGACAAGGCGAAGGTCGAACAGGCGGTCCTCATGGTCGAGCGCTGGCTGCTCGGGCGGCTGCGCCACCGCACGTTCTACAGCCTCGCCGAGGTCAACGCGGCGATCGCCGAGTTGCTGACCCGGCTCAACGAGGAGCGGCCGATCCGGCGGCTCGGCGTGACCCGTCGCAAGCTATTGGAGGAGATCGACCGGCCGGCACTCCAGGCCTTGCCGGAGAGCCCTTATGTGTTCGCCGAGTGGCGGATCTGCCGGGTCAGCATCGACTATCACGTCGAGGTCGAGGCGCATTACTACAGCGTCCCGCATCGCTTCGTCCGCGCCGAGGTCGAGGTGCGCTTCACCGCCCGCACCGTCGAGATTTTCCACAAGGGCGAGCGGATCGCCGCGCATCAGCGCATGAGCGGCAACCACAAGCACACGACCGTGCCGGAGCATATGGCATCCAGTCATCGGCGCCATGCCGGCTGGACCATCGAGCGCATCCGCAAGGAGGCCGCCGCGATCGGGCCGGCCACCGCGGCGCTGTGCGATCTGATCCTCGACGAGCGCGCGCATCCGGAACAGGGCTTCCGCGCCTGTCTCGGCATCATCCGGCTCGCTCGATCCTACGGGCAAGAGCGGCTCGATGCCGCCGCCATGCGGGCGATCGAGATCGGCGCGCGCACCTACGGCTCGGTCAAGTCGATCCTCGCCAACAATCTCGATCGGCGTCCTTCCCCCAGGCGCTCCGCGGATGACGCGCCGATCCTGCATTCCAACATCCGCGGGCCGCGCTACTACAATTAGGAGATCCCATCTTGCTCACCCATCCGACCCTCGATCAGCTCCACGCACTCGGCCTTCACGGCATGGCCAAGGCCTTCGCCGACATCGAAGCCGGCGGCGACGCCACGAGCCTCGGCCACGCCGAATGGCTCGCGCTCCTGCTCGAACGCGAAGCGTCACTGCGACGCGACAAGCGGCTGTCGAAGCGGCTGCAATATGCCAAGCTGCGCCAGCAGGCCTGCGTCGAGGACATCGACTACCGCACCCCGCGCGGCCTCGACCGCAGCCTCCTGACGATGCTGGTCGAAGGCCAATGGATCGATGACCACGCCAACCTGCTGATCTGCGGGCCCTCCGGTGTTGGCAAGAGCTGGATCGCCTCGGCGCTCGGCAACAAGGCCTGCCGCGACAATCGCTCCGTGCTTTATCAGCGCGTCCCGCGGCTGTTCAGCGATCTCGCTTTGGCGCGCGGCGACGGCCGCCATCCCCGTCTGCTGCGTGCGCTGGGCCGTGTCGATCTCCTCATCCTCGACGACTGGGGCCTCGAGCCGCTCGACGCAGCAGCCCGCCACGACCTCCTGGAGATCCTTGAGGATCGCTACGGCCGCCGCTCCACCATCGTCACCAGCCAGCTCCCCGTCGACCAATGGCACGCGCTGATCGGCGACCCCACCTACGCCGACGCCGTCCTCGATCGCCTGGTCCATAACGCCCACCGGATCGATCTGAACGGCGAGAGCATGCGGCGAACCCGCAAACCCAGCCGAAAGGCCTGAGCAAGTGGCGCTGTGGACATGCCGCTGCGCTTGGACAACGCAAGCGCGTTGCCCACATGCCCACAGAACAGCAGACGAAGAAGACCCTCAAGCCGCGATTCAAGGTTGACCCCGCGGCTTGCCCGATGCCAGAAAACTGACAGCCAGAACGCCTCGCGCCCCGGGCGACATCAAATCGGAATGGTGGGCGAGATCATCTCGGAATCCCGGGCGAGATCAAATCGGTACACCCGGGCGAGATCATCGGAATCCGCACGCGCGCATCCTTTACTTTTACCTGCGCTGTATCTTATCTCGATTCGGAGCTAACCCGACCTAGAGTGCGCCGTTCTGCGTTCTGGTCCTCAGAAATCCAGAGCGACTTTCAAGCGAGCTTTCTCTAGGCGGTGCCTGAGTGCAGTGAGCCTGCTAGCGAACTCGGTCAGTTCGCGAATACGGAATTCACCAAAAACAAATTCATCGAGTGCTTGCTGTTGTGCAGCAAGGCTCGCGAGATGCTTGTAAGTCTTGTCCGTCAGCGACAGCTGTACGACCTGGGCATCGCTCGCGGAGGGCTTGCGCCGCAGGAGGCCTTTTTTTCTAACAGTTTCGATTGGGTCGTGACGAATGAAGCGTCGACGTGCATCAATTTTGACACCACGTTGACCGGAACACCGTTTTCTTTGTCCAAGTCTGCCAAAGCCATCAAGATCATCCACTGTGGCCCGGTGATGCCCAACACATTGGCCTGGAATTGGCGCAGTTCCTCCAGATACACATTGATGGATCTGATCTCCCACATGAACCGCCGGACCACCTCCTGCCCCTCAGCAGAGCTACTGCCGAGCGCTCTTGCTGGGCTGGGCAAATCCGACGGCATCGTCTTTCAGGGTTTCCATCCTTGGCTTGGGTTTCCCTTAGAGCAAATCAAAAACGGGGATAATGCCGGCCGGAGGAAACAGATCAAAATCGTTGGTACGCTTCGGACAAAAGTGAAGCGTTACGAATATAGCGAGGAGGTAAAGACGAGTTCAGTTGCGAACGGACCTATTCCTTTTCACTTCAGGGCTCGACCAATATCGAATCGGGGCGCTAACGTTTCGCGCTTTGATCAGGTAAGGGCCACCACGTGGCACTCAAACGACCCGCAGAGCCATGCGAACAAATCCATCGCCAAATAAGAACGGTCCATCAGATTAATTGATGTTTGTCACCGGCCTATTACTTCCCAACGATACTCGGGCGGAACATACTGGGGCGGCACAAACGAGTTTCGCCTAATATAGGGGCATGGCATTTCCAACTAAGTGCGTTGGCGGACGGGCAGGGTCTTCCTGCGCTCCTCCAGCTCGGCAGCGCGGCCTAGCGGGCGTGGCTGTTCTGGCGGGTGCTCGCGCGACCTGCGGTGCCCGGACGGCTTCTTCGCCAAAGGCGAGGGTGAGGTCATCGAGAAGCACGTCGATTATATTTAAACGGTAGAGGCGGAATGAGCCCGGTCGAAAGCATCTTTCAGGAGTTCATTGATGCGATCCAAACCGCAACCAAGGCGGATGAATTCGAGCGTGTCGCAACGCGGCTCACACAAAGGCTCGGCCTCCAGCGATTTGCCTACCTGCGCCTGACCGGCGACACGCCGACTTTGATTTCGTCCTATCCCAAATCCTGGACCAGCCGGTATTTCCAGCTTGGATATCAGCAGCTCGATCCTGTGGTACGCCGCGCGCGCGCCGAGCATGCGCTGTTCAGCTGGGGAGGCGAGGGCTCATCCCCGGTCGGAAACCGCGAGCAGCGCCGGTTCTTCGATGAGGCGACGACGTTCGGGATTAGATCAGGCATCACCGTGCCGATCAGGGGTGGATTTGGGCGGATGGCTGCATTTACGCTGGCGACGGGTGACCGCGACGTTCACCCGGAGAGGCTCGTGGCCGATTGGAAGGATTTGGTGCAACTCGTCGGGGTTGCACTTTCATTGTCATGTCGCCGCCAGACTTGACGTACCCTCTGCCGGTAAACTCGCGACAAGTGAACTCACCCAGCGCGAGCGCCAATGCCTTGCATGGACCGCGCAGGGAAAAACTGTCGCGGATATCGCGGTGCTGGTCCAGATTGCGCCGCGCACCGTCGTGTTTCATCTTGAGAACGCGCGCCGCAAACTAGGTGCAGCATCTATTGGCCAATGCGTCGCCGAGGCGCTGCGGCGCGGTTTGTTGTCCTAATCATCAACACGCCCCGATCGAAGAGGTCTTCGCCACCGAGCGGCAGAGCCTCGCGATCGAGGCAACCTGGCGAAAGTCGCCGAGTTCCTAGATCTCTTCTCCGAGGAGGGGTGAGCTAAACTGATCAAGAACTCACGGCCGGCGGCGGCTTCGCAGTTTCTGGTGGCCCCGCAGGCTTCGGCGGTGGCTCGGGAGGCGACCGATGGTGGGGACGTTTATCGTGATCGTGATGATGCCGCTCGTGCTCGTGGGCGGATCGCCATGATGGTAGTGCTCACGTCCACTGCCTTCCTTTCCGTGACCTGACTTTTCCTCCAGTGGTCCTACCGCTAGCGAACTTAGTGTCCTGACTTTCAGCACGGCTACTGCCGACACCTCGTGCTGGGCTAGGCCAATCCGCCGGCATGGTATGTCAGGGCTTCCATCCTTGGCTTTGTTTCCCCTTAGCGCAGATTAAAATTGCGACAATGCCGCCGGAGGAAGCAGATCAAGTCGTTGGTAATCATTGGACAACGTCTCGAAATACACCGACGGAAATTAAGAACGCGTTCTGTACGATACGTGCAGACCTATTCCTTTGGCTTTAGATCCGGGCGGTTCGGTGACGCTGATTCTGCTAGACGATACATCGTTCTAAAGCCCACCGACGCTACCAACATTCCTCTCACGCTCGCGAACTGGCGACCAGCCAGTATCGTCTCGAGCGCTAAGATTTCGCGCATCTTGATCAGGTAATGGCCACTCGTGGCACTGCAACGACCTGCAGAGCCGTTCGAACAAATCTATCGCCAAATCAAAGCGGTCCATCGCATTAGTTGATGTCTGTCACCGGCCTATTGCTTCCCACCGATATTGCGTCGGCACAAACAAGTTCCGGACTAAGGAGAGGGCATGGGATTTCGAACTAAGTGCGTTGGCTTACATCGTTGCGGCTTCGTGCAGATTGAATTGACCGCCAGCGTTATTCGTCCTCATCGAATTGCGAGCACACTGATTGATCCCCGTGCGAGCCGACCGTGCAGAAGGCGGACCGTAATTTCACGCGCTCGCCTCGTTGTTGAGCGGACTGCCGCACGTCGGCATCAGGCCTGAACGCGTGCGTTTCTCCACGCGCGAGACCAATCGGTTGCCACGACAGCCAGCCAGTAACGAGCGCCGTGTGTTAGGCCGATCCCGGAATCAGCTTGAGAGCAACGCGTCTCTCCCTCGTTAGCTGGGCACGACGCGTTACGGCCTAACACAGACATCTACGACTTCTCTCGTCCTACGTGAAAAACATAGGGGTCTATGTTTGCGTACTTATCTGGGGGTTTCAGTGCTAAACAAAACGGTTGGGCCAATATCTGCCCGAGACGAGTCTCATTTTGCGCGGCCAAGGCCATTCGGTGGCATGATGGCGTCGCGATGGATCGCGACTAGTGCCCTGGTCGGTTGTGCAATCTCGTATTCACCTTCTGTGGCTTATGCCGAGTCATTGGACGATCTAAGGCAAGAGCTGAGACGTCTGCAGGCTCGCGTTCATTCACTGGAGGCTGCCGAGCAGAGTGGGGCGCATGCCGATCGTGCAGCCGCTAAGGCGGCGAGACTGGCGCAAAAGGAGGCAGAGGAGGCGAGGGCACGCGCGCAGGAGGCACGGCTGCAGGCTGAAGCTGCTCGTGCGAAGGCGCAAGCAGCGCAGAATGGAGCGGATCCACTGCAAGGAAGCTTCCCCGGGAGCATGCGAATCCCGGGTACCGGGACATCCTTTAAGATTTCCGGCTATGCAAAGGTTCATGCCTACGGAGATCTCGGACCGCGCAACAGATCCGACAACATTGCAGTCGCGTCCATTCCGCTATCGAGGGGGGCGCTCGGCGCCCAAACGCGGGGCGACGTCGCTATCGGAGCTCGATGGTCTCGAGTGGGTCTTGATGTAAGAACGCCGATTAGCGAAAGCTTTGGAGCTGCTCGTACCTTCTTCGAGGTTGATTTCGCGGGGCAGTCCGACCCTACGAGTCAGACAACTGCATCGAGCTTCAGTACAAGGCTTAGGCTAGCATTTGGAGAATTCGGCAAAACTGATGGTTGGGGTTCCGTAGTTGCAGGGCAAACCTACTCGGTATTCTGCGACGCAACACTTAACCCGCTACGTAGCGTCTCTGATTGGACGACGCCCGGAACGAGCGCCGTGCGCCAAGCAGCCATTCAATACAGCAAAAGCTATGGATCGACGACGTTTAGTGTGGGGTTGGAAAACACGTACAGTGACGTCACAAGTACAACTGGAACGACCTATCCCGATTCTAATGGTGGCGCGGGCTTTGGCTTGAGTGGGACTCCAGATGGTGCCGCGAGAGTCCTCTGGCGTGGAGAGAGCGCGTTTTTCGCCCTGCGAGGCATGATTCGGAATATCGAGATCAATAATGAGGCTGCTATTCCTGCCCAACGCTATCGCGCGTCGACTTTGGGCTATGGCGTTGGCATGACCGGTGGGCTGAACCTTTTGGACAACCGGCTGGCACTTTTTGCGACGGCAAACTATGGGCCTGGTATCGGTCGTTATCTCATCACGGTCAGTCAAGGATTTGGTGCCGTAACCAACTTCGGTTTGCCCGGCGTAACTGCTCAGAGGGCTCAAATCGATACGGTAACGGCGACCGCTGGCCTTGTTGGGCTGCAGTACAAGTTCCTTCCAAATCTCCAGGCTAATGCCCTCGTTTCAGTCACTAGCCTCAACTACCCCAGCTACGTGACCCGATTCACGACAACCTCGAGTGCGATTAACAGGAGCTTGTGGGCCGCAAATGTCAACCTGATCTACAGCCCTGTGCCATTGGTCGACCTGGGTATTGAGTATTTACATGGATCGCGCGCACTGGTGGTTCCCGATGCGAACAGTGTTGTCGGTGGAACAGCTGACCGTGTTCACGGCATGGTCCTTGTTCGCTTCTAGCCGCCGTAGTGCTTGAGCATTCCAAGCTGAGCACAACACAAACGCTCTCTCACGAGAGGGCGTCATTAACAGGAGTAGACAAGGGGACGGATGGTCAGGCGTGGAGAACGCTTGCGGGGTCTTCTTTTGGCGTCGACTTTCAAGAACTCCATCTCAAGAACGACGCGGTGCAATGCCATTTAGAGTGCGGCGATAGCCTAATGCGCTACTAAGCGGCTTCCGGAAGGGCGGCCTTTTTACAAAGGCGGACTAGCCAACGGCAAAAAGCACGAGCGATTTCGGGATTGTCACTCCGATCGACCGCATACGCCCGATATTGCATGCCGCTGGGAGTACGTGATCGTGGTATCACGTGCAGAACGCCACCGCGGACCAGATCGCTGACAATAATTTCGGGCGCCACCAGAAGGCATTTTCCGGTCATGACCGCTGGCAGAGCAAGATAGTTGTGATCATATCGCGCCCCCGACTTTATGTCTTTAGAGGTCAGGTTCATCGCCCTCAGCCATGTGGGCAGTATGTCAGGCCGGGACGTGATGTTCAGAATCGGCATTGAGCGAACAACTGAGAGGCTCTTGCCACCTGCGTGATTTGGAGAGCCGACACAGACGAGTTGCTCGTTGTAGATTTCCCAATCGTCGGCCGGTTCGATGACGGAAAGGTCGCGTGTAATCAAGATGTCGAAATCGTCGGAGGAGGTCGGCATGGACAGCGAACTGATCACATCTACGATTACGCCGCCCATCTCAGCGGAGAATGCTTGGAGATTCGGAATGAGAAACGAGTAGGCGAAGGTCGAGAGCGACGTGCGGACCACAAGCCGATTGGCGTCCGGGCGAGTCCGCCGGCGCATTCTCTTAGCGGTGAAGCACACTGTATCTAGCGGTTCGGCGACTGTGTTCGCAAAAAGCCTTCCGAATTCCGTCAATTCGCTCCGCCTACCGCGTCGTTCGATGAGGTCTGTACCCAGATATTCTTGCAGCACGGCCAGGTAGCGGCTGATGGAGCTCTGTGTCGCTCCCAAAGCGCTAGCCGCACGCGTTACGCTTCCTTCTCGCGCGATCGCCACGAACACCCGGATCGCGTTGAGGGGCACTGCATCATCTTCGATAGCCATCTTCTATTCCGATAGGTTCTGGGACCTGCCAGCTTTCACTGGAAGGGCCATTGCCAAAAATGGATATTCCATCACATTAGTCGATGTTTACCGCCGGATTACTGCTTCTCGACGGTATATCGCGCTCAAAAAGTGAGTCCCGGCCCAAGCCGATAAGATCGGTCGATGGCCTTGATAGTTGAGCTGATTTCCCTCGCGAATAGGGCGCCGTAGGAGTGGACACCGCGATCGCTCGATCGTCTTATCGCAATCAACACACCGCGACTTTCCGGAGTAGAAGCCGGTAATTTCTGATCGACGGCGCGCCAGGGGCTCCGCTCAGGAGCTACAGGCGCTATCTATCGTGTTGAAATCTCAATAGTCACTGCACGGCCAGAATGAGCCCTCAGCAAAGGAAGCGAGCCTCAGCCGCTTTAATCTCGCTCATCTTCTGGATTCTGAAGATCTCCTCCACCGGCAGAATGTCCTTGTGAACGTTTTGGACGCCGCCGTCAGCGATGATCCGGCGGAAGGTCTCCTGCATGGCAGTTGCAGCAGCGCGGATGCCGTAGTTGCCGTAGATCATCATGCGGATATTGCCGAGCGTCTTGACGCGCTCGGCGTTGAGGTCAGGGTATGAGTTCGGCACGATCACCAGCGGCGCAAATCCGGTCCAGGCGCGCGAAAAGCTTTCGATTTCCGAGGGATCTTTCTTTCTGGAATGGATCAGGATCATGTCGGCGCCTGCCTCCACATAGGCTTGCGCGCGATGCAGGGCCTCCACTTCGCCGAGGTCTGCGATGAGGGCTTCCGTGCGGGCGATGACCAGAAAATCCGGGTCCTGTCTTGTCGCAACGGCCGCCTTGATCTTACCCTGAAACTCCTCAATGCGCAGCAGTTCCTGGCGTCCCCCGGCCACAAGGCTCGTCACTTTCGGAAAGATCTTATCCTCGATCACAACGGCGCTGGCGCCGGCCCGCTCGTATTCGCTGATGGCATGGATGACATTGATCGCATTGCCATAACCTGTATCGATGTCGGCGACGATCGGCAACCTCGTGCGTCCGGCGATCGCCCGCAGCATGTCGAGATGCTGTGTCATCGAGATCAGGCTCATGTCCGGCAGGCCGTAAAGCGCCGACAGCTCGAAGCCGGAGGCCCACAGGCCGTCGAATCCGGCTTCTTCTGCGAGGATCGCCGAAAGCGGGCTATGGGCGGCCATGATGTGGATAAGGCTGGTCTCCGCCATGCGGGCGCGGAGGCGTTTGGCAGGGGACATCGAGATCTTTCAGGACAAGGCCGCGCAGGCGGCGATGATGCGATCGCAGGCGCGGGTGAGGTCCTCGAGCGAGGAGGCATAGGAAATGCGGATATAGGGCGAGGCCATGAAGCCGCTGCCGGGCACGACGGCCACGGCGAAATCCTCGAGCAGATACATGGCGAAATCGGTGTCGGTTTCGATCACCTTGCCCGCCGGCGTGCGCTTGCCGATAACACCCGCGCAGGAGGGGAAAACGTAGAAGGCACCGTCCGGCACGCGGCAAGAAAGCCCCACGGCTTGGTTCAGCTTCGCAACGACAATGTCGCGGCGCTGCAGAAAGGCGCTCGCAAATTCCTCGATGTGGTCCCGGCCGCCAGACAGCGCTTCGATGGCGGCATATTGTGAAATCGAGCTGGTGTGCGAGGAAGTTTGACCTTGGATGAGGTTCATGGCCTTGATCAGTGCCAGAGGCCCCGCGCCATAACCGACGCGCCAGCCGGTCATTGCGTCGGCCTTGGACATGCCGTTGACTGTGAGCGTGCGCTGGTAGAGGTCCGGCGCGACCGCGGCCATGATAGCGAAGTCACCGGCATAGGTGAGCTTTTCATAGATGTCATCAGACAGCACATGGACATGGGCATGGCGGCGCAGGACCGCGGCGAGCGCGAGCACCTCGCCTCGGCTATAGACCGCACCGGTCGGATTGCAGGGTGAGTTCAGCATCAGCCACTTGGTGCGCGGCGTGATTGCCGCGTCCAACGCCTCAGGGCGCAGCTTAAGGCCATGGAATTCATCGCAGGCGACGAGAGTCGGTTTGCCGCCGGCAAGTGCCACCATATCGGGATAGGAGACCCAGCACGGCGTCGGGATCACCACCTCATCGCCCGGATCGAGGGTGGCGAAGAGCGCGTTGAAGACGACCTGCTTGGCGCCGCAGCCCACCGTGATCTGGTCGATGCTGTAATCGAGCCCGTGTTCGCGGCCGATGCTGTCGCGGATCGCCTCGCGAAGCGGCTTGATCCCGGCGACCGCAGTGTATTTTGTCCGCCCGTCGCAAATAGCCCGGATGCCGGCTTCGCAGACAGCAGATGGCGTGTCGAAGTCCGGCTCGCCCTGACTGAGCGTGATCACATCAACACCCCGATCGCGCAACTCGGCGGCGCGAGCCGTCATCGCCTTGGTCTCAGAGGGGCGGACGACGTTGAGCCGTTCTGCAACGAGAGACAAGATAGAATACCTGTGAGCTTAGGAGGAGCATTTTGGAGGCCTTCTACGCGCTCTCTGACGGCTTAACTATTCAGGCCATCGCGTTTTTGAATGAAATCATCGAAAGTGGCGATATCTATGTTGCATCGCTGGGAACTGGTCTTCTTGCAGACGTGCATAATCGACCGGCAGAAGGGGCGGGCAAGATAGAGATTGCAGCGGGATCGAGTGCAAAAGGCGAGGTATTGCATCTCGTTTGCGTGTGCGGCAGCGCGGCGAAGAACGCCCCGGCGATGTTCGCAAGAGACGACGGATCCGATAGCACAAGCTCGCGCGTACCAGCGTGTCGAAGCTGTCCGTGGTCGAGGGCCTGGATAGTAAGATGAGCACGTCAATTACGGCGGCTCCCATCCTGGCTTGGAATGTATGAAGATTTGAACGAGCAACATCCAGGAAAAGTTGTGAGTGAGGTGCTCACGGGACTGGCGGTTCGCCCGGCTCGTAGTGTTCTCGCACGTCCTGGGCGGTGAACAGTCTCGTGTCGAGAGTCGGCCAAGAACTGACGCAAGTCCGCCAGTTCGCTGTTTCGGCCGCGCCACTCGATCGGCTTCGAGCTAAGATAGCTTTCCAGGACAGCGAGATGCGGTTGACGGACCTCTGGGTCGATGCTCATCGCAGCGCGTGGCAACGCTCTGTTCGCGGGCGATCTCCACGAAAGCGCGCATTGCATTGAGTGGCGGGTCTTTGTCTTCCGACAATCTTACCCTTCATCATCGCATGTTGCGAAGTTAGCATCGAATTATTCAATGAATGTCATCCGGGCGTAGCAATACGGGTCTTGAACCTTACACATCAGCGGACCAGTCGAAAATGAGATAGGCGATCTCATTGCCGTGCTCCGCAATTTTCATGACGATGTGAAAGTGGCGGCGATGGTATCCATACTGATTGACAGCATTCGAAAGAATTACGGGCCGACGTCTGTCTTGCGCGGTGTTTCGCTGTCGATAGCGGATGGTGAGTTCCTGACGCTGTTGGGGCCATCGGGGTGTGGGAAGTCGACGCTGCTGCGGATCCTAGCAGGGCTCGAGGTGCAGGATGCAGGTTCGGTCTTGATCGGCGAGCGGGCGGTGGACGGCCTCAGGCCGAAGCAGCGGGACGTGGCGATGGTGTTCCAGTCCTACGCGCTCTATCCCCATATGACGGTCGCCTCCAACATGGCGCTGCCGCTCCGGATGCGCCGGCTCTCGGCGTTCCTGAGGCTTCCTCTTCTCGGTCGCCTCCTGCCAGCAACGGCGCGCATCGCTGCCGAGATCGATGTGGAAGTCACCCGTACGGCCAAGTCCCTCGGCATTGGCCACCTGCTGGCCCGCAAACCGGGGCAGCTTTCCGGCGGCCAACGCCAGCGTGTGGCGGTAGGTCGGGCGATGGTGCGCCATCCGGCTGTTTTTCTGATGGACGAACCGTTGTCCAACCTCGACGCCAAGCTGCGTGTGCAGATGCGCGCCGAAATCAAGGAACTGCACCAGCGGCTCGGGGTCACTTTCGTCTATGTCACCCATGACCAGGCCGAGGCCATGACGCTGTCGGACCGGGTGGCGGTGATGCTCGACGGCGAGTTGTTGCAGGTCGCTCCGCCGAAGGACATCTATGCCGACCCCGACGACCGGCGCGTCGCCGAATTCATTGGTTCGCCCAAGATCAACATGCTCGACGGCGTGGTGCGAGAACGCGGCCTGATCGATGTGGCCGGATCGACGCTCGCGATCGATACCGATGCACTTGCCGGCGAGCACCTCACCCTCGGCATTCGCCCGGAGGCTTTTCACCTCGCCGATCACGGCGGGCAGGGCGCACTAACCGGTTCCGTGCGCATGATCGAGCATATGGGGTCCGACCTCTTCGTCCATCTCGATCTGGCGGGCGGCGATCATCCCTTGATCGCACGGCTGCTGGCCGAACGGGCGCCTCATATCTTCCCCGGCCAGACCTTGCATGTCGGCGCCAGGCCGGAGCGCGTGCTTCTTTTTGGCCGTGACGGGCGGCGCTTGCGCCGAGAAGTGGCATCCGGTCGGGCATTGGTCACACCGATCCGGGAGATCGCCCGATGAGCGAGCCTCTGGCTCTTTCCGGCGCCTCCGACGAGCCGTCCGCAACCAATGGCGTTCGAACGGTGCCATCCCCCGCCGCCTCCCCGGCCCGTAGGCGCGCCTCGGAAGCGCTGGCGGCCTGGATGCTGGCCGGGCCGGCAGTCTTCTTTCTGCTCGTCTTGTTCTTCCTACCGGTGCTCGGGGTCTTTGTCATCGCGCTCAGCGACTGGCAGTTTGGGGCGCGTTCCTTTTCCTTCGTAGGCCTCGCCAACTTCCGCGAGGTCTTCGCTGACGGGGGCTTCAGGACGTCGCTTCTCAACACCGTCGTCTACGTTCTGATCGTCGTGCCGGCCACTGTCGTCCTCGGTCTTCTCGTCGCGGTGCTGATCGAAAGCGGAAAGTCCTGCCGCTCCTTTTACCGCGCCATCCATTTTCTGCCTTTCATGGCGACGCTCACCGCCATGGCAATCGCTTGGGAGGCGCTGCTGCATCCCACGATCGGCCTCATCAACCAGGCGCTCGCCGCTATCGGCCTGCCGCCCGCCAACTGGCTGCGCGACGAGAATACGGCCCTCCCGGTGCTGGCCATCATCGGCATTTGGCAGAACCTCGGCTATGCCATGGTGCTGTTCCTGGCCGGCCTGAAGAGTATCCCGCAGGATCTCTACGATGCTGCCGATGTTGATGGTGCGGACCTTTGGCCTGACCGGCTGCGCAGCGTCACGCTGCCTATGCTAGGGCCGGTCTCGATGTTCGTCGTTATCGTCTTGGCGGTGAGGGCGTTCGAGTGTTTCGATACCGTGAAAGTCCTTACCCGAGGCGGCCCCGGCCACGCCTCCGAAGTGCTGCTCTACACGCTTTATCGGGAGAGCTTCGAGTATCTGCGCACCGGATATGGCGCCGCCGTTGCCGTCGTCTTTCTTGCCATCGTCGTGACACTCACGCTTGTCCAGGCCGGCGTCCTGGATAGAAAGGTGCACTATCAATGAGTGCCAACACGCGCAGCATCCGTCTGTTGCAGCCATCCGCCACCATCCGCCATGCGGTTCTGCTCGCCACCGGCGCACTCATCCTCGTGCCCTTTGTCTGGATGGCCTCGTTATCGATCAAACCGCCTGGGGAGATCTTTCGGACTAGCTTCTCCTTCTGGCCAGCCCAGTTCTACGGAATCGAGAACTACACCAAGGCGCTGACTGAAGCGCCGCTGACGCGCTACTTAGGCAACGGCCTCGTCGTCTGCGCGACGATCCTGGCGCTCCAGATCCTTTTCTGCGCGCCTTGCGCCTACGCGCTCGCCAAGCTCCGCTTTCCCGGCCGCGATCTGCTCTTCGGCATGGTGCTCATCGGCCTGCTGCTGCCGCACCAGGTGCTCTCGTTGCCACTCTTCATCCTCGGCTACCAGCTCGGCATCCTCAACACCTATGCGGCGCTCATCTTCCCCTATGTCGTCTCGCCGTTCGGCATCTTCTTGTTTCGGCAGTCCTTCAAGACTATCCCCGACGATGTGGTGCACGCCGCCCGCCTCGACGGCCTCTCTGAACTCGCCATCGTCTGGAGGATCATGGTCCCGATGGCACTGCCGTCCGTCATCGCCTTCTCGATCTTCTCGGTGGTCGGCCACTGGAACGATCTTTTCTGGCCATTGATCGTGGTGCGCGACCAGTCACTGATGCCGCCGCCGCTCGGCATCATGGTCTTCAAGAATGAGGAGGCCGGCAACGACTACGGCCCCCTCATGGCCGCATCCACACTCGTCGTGCTGCCTCTCGTCATCGCCTTCCTTGCCGCTCAGAAATGGTTTGTCGAGGGAATGACCGGAGGAGCCGTGAAATAGGTGACTAGGCCGACAGTGAACAGGTCAGACTAACAATGCCGACCAGATGTCGGCGCACTTTAGAACGGAAAGTTCCATGAAAATCAAAACCCGTCTATATGCAATGCTCTACGTCGGGGCTTGGATATTCGCCGGCTCCCCGGCTTACTCTGACGACCAAGTCACTATTCACGTCTCTTTCGTCAACTCCTACATGAAGCCGATACATGAGCAAATTGCGCGGCGCTTCAGTCAGCTGCACCCGGACATTGCTGTCGTTCTATCTTCCCCAGTAGAAGCGTGGGGGGATCAGGTGCAGCGAACCATTCTTGACAGTGCCACGGGTAATGGACCCGACGTTGCCGAACATGCGTTCAATCTTTTCGGCCAGATCGCAGATCGTGGTTTGGCGCAGCCTTTGGACTCGTTGATCAAACAAGAAAAAGGGTGGCCGTCGATGGGCTATAGCCCGGCGCTTACGAGTCTAGGAACATACCAGGGTAAGATCTGGGGTCTGCCATTCCGCATCTCAACCCCAATTATATTTTACAATGCCGATCTCGTCCGTTCGGTCACCGAAAACCCGCACGAATTTCCTTCCGATTGGCAGGGCATGTTGCAAGTGGCCAAGAGGATCAGCGCGCTTGGTGAGCAGAGAGTTGGAATGTTTTTCGACTACCAAGCTGATGGCAACTGGACTTTCCAAGCACTGCTCAACCTTCGAGGTGGACAACTCGTGAGCCCAGAAGGAAAGATTGGCTTCAACAATGCGGAAGGGTTGAGCGCCCTTACGACTTTGAATGAGATTGGTCAATCCGGCATGATCGACATGCCTCGTGAACAGGCGAGGCAATCGTTTGCGGCAGGCATTCTCGGTATGTACGTGGGTTCCAGTTCGCAGCTTGGCAATCTCCTGAAATCCTCAGCGAACAAATTCTCCATCGGAACCGCTCCCCTGCCACGTTCAGCAAGCAATGCAAGGATTCCTGTGGGCGGTGGGATCTATATGCTGACGACCAAGGATCCTAACAAGCAAGCGGCGGCCTGGGAGTACATTAAGTTTGCTACGGGACCGGTCGCACAAACCTTGGTGGTCGAACAAACAGGCATGATGCCGAGCAACGACCTTCCTGCACGCGATCCGAACCTACTAGGAAAATTCTACAGCAAGAATCCGCTTTACTTGGCGAGTTTGGAGCAGCTTCCGATTGTCACGACTTGGGCCGCTTTCCCAGGACCAAACTCCGTCAAGATCAGCGATACGATTCGTGAGCATCTGCGGGCCGTGGTTACACTAAAATCGAAGCCTGATATTGCCCTTCCAGCTATGACGAAGGATGTCCAGGCGCTTCTAAGGTAAGCCTCAAACCCCAGTTTACCCGTCGTCTACTAATCGTGTCTCGCAAGACGTGCACCACGTTGCGCGGCAAAAGATACCGTGCGCCACAACTCATAACCGAATGGCGCACAGGACCATACTGTAGTTAATGCAAAGGATCGGGAAATGCTCCACCCACTTACAACCCAGCTTGTAGGAAGCTACACAAAGCCTGCATGGCTGATCAAGCACAATGAAATCTATCGTCTTGGCGGTCGTGCTTGGCGGATCGAGCCTGATGTCTTGGAAAGCGCACAAGGAGACGTTGCACGGCTATCAATCTATGATCAAGAAAGGGCTGGCATGGATCTGTTGACCGATGGCGAGCCTTGGCGCTCAGCATGGGACCGGCACTTCATTTCCAAACTCGGCGGGCTGGACACTGCTCGGCTGGCTAATATCGTTGTCCCTCCGTCGGAAATCGGGACAGTCAAGTTCAAGAAAAAAGGCGAGTGGTCGCGAGAGGATGATGATGGTCTTCCTCGAGTGGTCGGTCCTATCGAATGGCTTGGGCCGATGACAGTGAAAGAGCTCGAATTTGCGAAGCGTTACACCAACCGACCGCTCAAAACACAGGTCGTCGGCCCATTTACGGTGATCGACCGATTGGCTGACGAATATTACCACGACGAGTTCGAGCTTGCGATGGCCGTCGCGGCCGCTCTGAACAAAGAGTTACTTGCTCTCGAGCAAGCCGGTGCCGCCGTCCTGCACATTGATGATCCCGTCATGCATTCTCGTTTCAGCCGATCGAAGCGACTTGGCATCGCTCCAATCGAACAGATGATTGAAGGCCTGACCAAGCCGACAACGGTGCATGTTTGCTACGGTTACGCGTATTCAAAAGAAAGCAAGGCGCCGAGCTCGACCTATCCTGAACTGTTGGAATTGCTTGCAAGCTGCAGAGCCCTGACCGCAATGAGCATCGAATATGAGCAGCCGCGTCATCAACCGAATCTGTTGCGCCATTGTGGTGACAAGCATGTCGTTTTGGGACTGCTTGACCTCGGGACAACGAATATTGAAACGCCCGAACATGTCGCTTCGAGGATCAGGCAAGCATTGGAGGTGATACCGCCGGATAGGCTTCATCCGAGTTCTGATTGCGGAATGTGGCATTTACCGCGCGAAGTAGCTTTCGGGAAGATCCAGGGTCTCGTCAAAGGCACCGACATTGTTCGTCGCGAACTCGGGCTTCCAACAAGCTGGCCCATGACGGGCTCATAAGAGGATGCTCAACAGCATTTGGTGAAGAACTAAAAGAAATTCCCAAGATGCTTCCGGGGAATCCGCGGCAATTGCATCGAACAATCGGTCGGTTGGGTTTCAACGAGCGGAAACTCGCGAGGCGTTATTCGAGACGAAGGGACTGGCTCATGCTGTCAGCGAGAAAGAAGCCGACACTACTGACACATGCCAAGAGGATAGCGGCTAACGCGCCTCAAGTAGTTGCACGCCGAAACAGTGGGAAGAGAGAGGCATGAACGACGCAAGAAGAACGCACGCAGTCATTCGCCAGACTGATCCAACATTGCCCGATGGCTCGCTTAACCTCAGTGGCAATCTACCGCCGATCGTCGCCGATGCTTTCGAAGAGCGGTACAGGCGCGCCCTTTCAAAGGTCATGAGGGAAGAGCAGCTTAGCTCCCTGGTTGGTTCCCATCGATTCACGGGGACCGAGAAAGACCGCAGGGCGGGCTCGGTGTTTGTTTCGCTGCGACTTGGCTCGCCTCCAGACGTTAAGAGGGTTGTTGTTACGAATGGGACGCAGAGCGCAATTGACAGGTTGTTCGATTGCATTGTCGGTCGAGATGGCGTCATAGCTGTCGAGGAACTGACCTATCCAGCAATCAAACCAATAGCCGCAAGACTTGGCATGAGGCTTTGCCCTGTGCGCATCGATGG
Source organism: Bradyrhizobium icense (assembly GCF_001693385.1). Classification (NCBI taxonomy): domain Bacteria; kingdom Pseudomonadati; phylum Pseudomonadota; class Alphaproteobacteria; order Hyphomicrobiales; family Nitrobacteraceae; genus Bradyrhizobium; species Bradyrhizobium icense. Next base: position 5,311,062 of record NZ_CP016428.1, on the reverse strand, counting down.
CGACGGGATAATTCCCGACAGCTTTTCCGATGTCTGTCAGCGAGAGAGGCCGAGTGCATTTTATACTTTGCCGACGTTACATAATCCAACGACTGCGACAACAACGCTTGATCGACGGAGAGCAATCGTCGACATCGCACGATTGCACAATGTTCGGTTCATTGAAGACGATATCTACAGCAGTCTTCCCCTGGACGCGCCACCTCCGTTTGCGACACTCGCTCCGGAAATCTCTTGGTATATTCTAGGGACGGCGAAGTCATTGTCGCCGGGGTTGAAAGTGGCTTATGTCGTAGCGCCCGACCGCTTGGCCGCAGCCCGTGTATTCTGGCCTGGTGTCAAGTCAACATACTGGATGCCCGCACCTTTGAATGCGGAAGCTACAGCTAACCTCGTTCTCTCGGGCGACGCCAGGGCAATCATCGGTGCTGTTCGTCTCGAGATGGGCTACCGGCATGAACTCGCACGAGAGATCCTCGACGGAATTCCTGTTACGACCCGTCCTGGCGCCCTGAATCTCTGGATCAGAATACCGAAACCGGGAGCGCGCCTTGAAATAGCGAGACTGACACAAAACAGAAATGTCATCGTTGGTACCGGCGATGCGTTCGTCGTTGGGGATTGCCTTCCTCCAGAGGCGCTCAGAATAGGGTTGGGCACCGTCCTAACACGTCATCAACTGTCACAGGGCTTAGAGGTTCTGCGGGATGCTTATCGAAGTGTGTTTAAGCAAAGCATGTCTTCGCGATCGAGCATCTAGGGCGGGAACAGCATGTCTTCGTGACGAAAGTATTCTGAAGGACTGAGTCAATTTACCGCGCTTGATCGGCGAAGTATCTAGAATAGAGCAGGGATGGTCGATGCATCAACAAAAGCGACATTTTCTGGTTGTGAGTTTCGACGGACTTCGTCCAGATCTTGTCAGTTCAGAGCTAACGCCGAACCTGACGCGTTTGGCAAACGCGGGCATGACACTCGAAAATCACCGAACAGTGTATCCAAGTGAGACGCGTTCGGCATTTCCTAGCCTTGTCACGGGCGCTGTAACGAGCTGTCACGGTATGGTAGGCAACAAATATGTAGACCGCAACATAGTACCGCCGCGCTACATCGACACAGCCGACGCCGTACTCCTTCGCAATCTCGACCTGGCGAGCGGTGGCAGACTCTATTCGGTTCCCTCGCTGGGCGAGATATTGGCCGCTCACGGGTGCAGCCTCGCCGTGCTCACCACCAACACGCCAGGCACGACGCGGTTATTCCACCACAAGGCCGAAGAGTTCGGCCACGTGCGCCTATCCGGTCACTTCCGTGAGGCCTGTACGCCAGACGATGTCCTCGCCGAGATTGAAGAACATATCAGTCCGTTGATACCGGCCCCGCCCAAGACGGAGCCAGACCGTATCGGGCAAGACTGGATCACCACAGCCTTCCTCGACGTCGTCTGGCCGAAGTACCGGCCCGATGTCACGATCCTTTCCTATGGCGAACCGGACGTCACTTCTCACTTTCACGGTACGGGATCTGAGGCAACTCGGTCCATTATTACCCACTGCGACCGACAGTTTGGTCGCGTGCTCGACTGGTGGGAGGTCGAGGGCCGACAGGCCGGAGTGCAGATCATCGCGATTTCGGACCACGGCCACATCACAGGCCATACGCGCATCTCGGTGGCCGACAGCTTGCGTGCGGCCGGCTTCAGCCCCGGCGTCGCGCCTGCTGCCGACATTGAGGTGGTAGTGGTGCCGGGCCAGGTTGGTGCTCTTTATCTTGCCGATCCGGATGAGGCGGAGATTACCCGGTTGGTTGCGACCATTACGTCCGAGCCATGGTGTGGGCCAGTGTTCACCTGCGCGAAGGACGAGGTCAACGGCATCGCCCCCGGGAGCCTCTCAAACCGCCTAGTCTTTGCGGATCATGTCCGCGCGCCGGACGTCGCCTTTTCCTTCCGCGCCGACGACACCATCGACCCCTTCGCCCTCGTGGGCGGCACCTTCTATGACAATGATCGCCGGGCCGGCCTCGGCGTTCACGGCGGACTGCATCCGAAGGAACTCGCAGCATTGGGCATCGTCGCGGGATCAGCTTTTCCTGGGGCAGGTTGCATCTCGACGGTGCCATCGGGCATCTGCGACGTGGCCCCGACCATCCTCCAGCTGCTCGGTGTGGCTGTGCCCCAGAGTATGACTGGACGGGTGCTCGCCGAGTTGATCGCGCCATTACCCAACGATGGTCCATCAATTCGCGAAGACGTCTTTGACGCGCACCTTGGTGCCTACGCGCAGATGCTTCGCCGCGTGCATGTGGACGGCGCCTGCTACATCTCGGGTGGTTGGGTGAGCTGATCTGCACCCTTGTATGTGTGTGTAGGCCGTAATGTTCGCGCTCCTGCGCTATGACTATCCAAGAACTATTCGGTCAGCCGAGATATTTCGGCGACGTCCGAGTTCAAGCAATCGCACGATGTGGTGTCATTGGCGGTCGGGACGTCCGATTACCCTGCCAATCGCTGTTTCTTTTAAGTCAAAGCTTTCGATGCTGGCAATCAAGGAGAAAAAAATGCCTAGAATGTTGAGTCAGGCCCAGGTTGAACAATATCGTTCAGAAGGGTTCGTTTGCCCAATTGACGCTCTTTCAGTGGAAGAGGCTGCTGAATTCCTTGCGCGCATGGAAGATCTCGAAAGTCGAGAGCCAGATCTATGGGCACGATCGAAGATAAAGCCGCATCTGCTGATGATGTGGCTCAATGACCTTACGAGGAATTCGAGTATTTTGGATGCGGTCGAGGACCTGCTTGGACCAGACATCATGGCTTGGGCAACCGGCCATTTTGATAAGAAGCCTCACGATCCGAGCTTTGTGACGTGGCATCAGGATGGGACGTATTGGGGGCTTTCCGACCCGAGCGTTGTGACGGCATGGGTGGCGTTGACGCCCAGCAATAGCGAGAACGGATGCATGAGAGTGATCCCCGGCAGCCACCACCACGGCCAATTGCCGCATAGAGACACCCACGATAAAGACAATTTATTGAGTCGAGGGCAGGATGTCGAGGTCAATGTCGATGAAGCTCAGGCTGTCGATTTGGAGCTTCGACCTGGCCAGATATCTCTTCATCACACCATGCTCATTCATGGCTCAAAGCCGAATTGCTCCGATACGCGCCGCCTAGGGATCACCATTAGATACGTCGCTGCGCACGTCCGCCGGACCAGCGGGTTTAGGGATAGCGCGACCCTAGTTCGCGGAACCGATAAGTATCGGAACTTTATCGCCGAGCCACGTCCGTGCCGGGATTTTGATCCAGAAGCTGTTGAATTCTACAACGGGATGGTTGGCGAAAGCCGCAGACGAAAGGATGCAATCGCGGCTGACCACCAGAACAAGCAAGAGCTGCTCAAAGCAACAACTATGCTCTGAGCCTCACCTAGCTTGGTGTGCTTGAAAAACCATTTAGTGGAGAACTAACAATGACATTGCCGAAAATTACTCGGTGCAACAATCTTCAGTCGCGTTATAGCTTCTACAATGCTCACCACTCGGCCCGCCCGCTCCGCGACGCCTTGGCGCGTCAGATTAAACAAGGACTGTTTCCGCCTGGCGCTCAATTGCTTACTGGGCTCGACCTTGGAGTCCAATTCGGCGTCAACCGCGACTCAAAAAAATTCAACGGGAGGCGCTTAAAATAAGATCAATCCGACCCGGATTCCATCGAAAAAACGAAAAGCATCCGGTGGTTGGAATTCCCAAACCATCTAAGCACTCTTGGACATCTGGGACGATACAGACGATGCATCCCTATCAGCAATCGCCAGAGTCACGTGTATGAGCTTTTTGCGCAGCAGAGGAGATCGGGAATCATGTCCTGATCACCACGTGCGTCAACCAGCTTGGCTGGAGGCGGAGGATCACACGATCGCCGCCCGGGCACACTGTTCCGCCCACACTTTGCTGCTTACACTTGCTAAGGTATTTATCCGAAAGCCTACCCTTCCAGTAAAACTAGTGGCTTCCGGGGGCCGCAATGTGGCAGCGTAAGCGCGAGAAAGACAGCACGGCATTGCACACGATCACGGAGCGTTGATTAATTCGATCTGCCGAGTTACTCACCGGACACAGTTGCGCAAGTTACCTCGGTTACATACGGTTGCTTCAATAAGCCGTCGATGGAGTAACGGCGAAAAAGATCGCGTAGAAACTCGACCACCGTACTGCGCCCGACCACCTCAGCAGACCGCTGAACGATGCTTGTTGAAACCCCCGTTATGATGAAGTGCTCTAAGTTAGTCTCAAAATCCCACTCCCACGACCGTACTTTTACATCCGAAAAACGGGGATCTTCCAACAGCTCGGATCGAAAATCCACATTGGAGTAGCCCCCATTCTTGATAGTAAAGGTACCGCGGCGATATCCCGGGACACAACTTTCTATGAAACCGTGAAACTCAGTTAGCGCGTCACTATCCCAATATCGATGTCGATTGTGCACGAGCGCTAACATACCGCCGGACTGAACGGTTCGCGCGACCTCTCCAAAGAACTTTTTTCGATCGAATCTATGCGCGGCCGTTGCAGATACTAACGCGGAAAGCGAGGCCTGCTGGAAAGGCAATTGTTCCGCGGAGGCACTTTGAAAGCTTACCTGCAGATCAGGTGGCATGGTTTCCATTGCCACTTGGAGCATGTCGAGATTGGGCTCAACCCCAATGATCGGAACCATGCCATCGATCTCTCTTGCTAGTACCCGAGTGAAAATGCCAGTTCCGCTGCCGACATCCGCGATACTTCCTACGAGCCCGGCGCGTTGAATGTGCCGTGATACGAACTTTGCTACGTCCGATGGATAGCTGGGCTGGTAGCGGTCATAGTTTCGGCCCTCACCTGTAAATTCGGCCCACGACGTATCAAATGTCCTTGGACGTTTACGCATTTTTTCACTTAGCTGACGGCGCAGTTTCTATTGGAGCAGGAGGGCTGCCGAGAGCGACCGAAGATTGAAAGAGTGTCGACAACCATAGTCTTGATCCTCTCGGGGATACATGACCTGAGCCCGGCGATCTCCTCCGAAAATGAATTGAGTCGATCACCTCGCAGCGAGGCCGAACTTTGGACCACCAGAACTAGAGTTTTGCGCCACTGATGACGCTGGCGGGCTGGCGGCGCCGGATATCATGTATGCGAATCCTGATCAGGGGGCGGACTGAGCGCAATCCGATAGAGACAGTCGCCGCGCTCAACTTGCGTGATAAACCGCGCGGCGGTGACAATGCCGTCCTCGTCGAAACGATATTGGGTCGACGGGCGGCCGGGGCTATCGACGAAATGTATCCTTCCAGCTAAATCTCCTTGTCGAATTTCACTGCCCACGGTTGCGGCAGGCTCGAACAGGCCTGTTTCCATCGCCCAAATCATGGTGTCTGGGCGATCAGACGAGAGAATTCGCGTTGTCATTGGCGGCGGAGCGTCAGTGATGCCGGTTAGAACCCCGATCTTGTGCAGAACCCGAGCCAAAGCCTGCTCCGTGAAGGAGAGAGACTCGGAGGTCACCGATCCGGCGCCCCCAAGCTCAGCACCTATCGCTATCGCACCCTGGCGTGCGCTCGCTGTCAGGGCAATTTCGCCAAAATGGGGTTGAGACCCCGAAGCGTAAACGATCGTGTATAGCGCCCCAAAAGCCTGGGCCAATGCCATTTGCTGCTGATGGCGAAGAGCGTCTCCTTCCGCCACCACGATGGCAGCGGCTACGTGCATCATCGACGAACCACCGGCGTGAAGATCGATAACGAAATCAGAAATGGCCATCAATGCGTGTTCGATATAGGCGGCGATTTGTTGAGTGACGCTGCCACTTGCCTCTCCTGGGAAAAGTCTGTTCAAATTTCCGTCGTCGATCGGTGAGGTTCTCGTGCCTGCCCTTGCCGCTGGAAAATTCGCCATTGGAAGAATAAGGACACGCCCGGTAACCCCAACCGGCTGAAGATCCGCAGCAAGCTTGGAGAGCGCGATCTGACCTTCAAACTCGTCCCCATGAATTCCTGAAATGAGGAGCACGGTTGGACCAGAACCATTCTTTATACATGTGATCGGCACTGGTAACCAGTAATAGCATGAGCGGGTGATGGAATGCTGAATTCCAATGTAACCGTGAGTCTTCCCTTCGCGCTCGAAGTCAATTCCAATTAACCTTACCTTTGGTATGTCCGTCATGGCTTTGCTTCCACCGCGCACTCAGATGTTTCTTGCCTTCCAAGATGGCGCTCCAGCTGAATACGAGCGTCCAGCTGAGACGCTGAAATGGTAGCGGTTAGTGAGGTATTTCTTCTGGCTCAAAAATCCAAGCGTAAGTGCGCAATTTCAAAACAACCTTTTCTTCGACCAGCAGCTCGTCGATCTTTTTTATAACAGCCTCCCACTCCCGTGGGTTCAATGCACTCTGAAGATCGTTCCTTGATCGCCACATATTCAGATATCGTTCTTTAGACATAACTTCCGAGTGATGAGAATCAAGAAAAACGCGATGATTGGAGAAGTCGCTCGTGCCTGTGCTGAGGCTATTGATGAATTTCATAACAACGTCCGAATGGCGCGAGAAAGAGGGAATCGCGTCAGCTAAGAGTCGATCAACTGACTGCACCGTCGCGTCACGATCGGTGTCGAGCATCACCCAGATAGGCGTAAAAAATCCGTCAGGCCTTAATACGCGCCGAAATTCTTGGAGAGAATTTTCTATGTCTGTCCAATGGAACGCATTCCCCATCAGCAGCCAATCTGCACTTTGGTCGGCTAGACCGGTTGCCTCACCACTACCGTTGAGCCAACGGAAGGGAAAATTGAGGTCAGAGCGCCTAATTCCCTCCTCGCGCATCACGTCATTGGGCTCGATTGCTGTGCCAGCAAACCCCCGCGCCGCGAGTTCGCGCGTCAAGAGACCTGTGCCTGCCCCAACATCGGCGACCGCCGGGCTCGGGAAACGTCCTCGGATCAGCAACGATAGCATATCCACGACTCTTGGATCGTATCGCGGTCGATCGTCGTAGTAACAGGCGGAATTCGTAAAGTTTCCGAGAGTCGAAAGAGCCGAGAGTGTCATGAATATCTCCATGCGTCTATTATCCGATTGAGCTTAAGACCGATGCCGCCGGATGAGCGCGAGGGTGTCTATAGGGCTCGTTCAATGCGGTAATGGGGTTGAACTCCGGGCTTAACTCGTTCTTGACCAATGCGGACAAAGCCGTGTCTTAGATAGAATTCAATTGCCGTGCTGCGTCCATTCGCCCACAAAAGTGAGGCTTGTTGACGCCGAAGGAGCCTGACTCCGCGTTCAAGAATGGCGGTCGCATACCCGCAGTTGCGATGCTGAGGATGAGTTGCCATCCCTCTTAGGCGCCATGAAAATCCGTTTCCGGAATAGGCACCGCCTTCCGACTGATCTTCCAGTAGGAAGGTTGCCACCGAGACAAGCTCGAATCCGACGAATGCGGCCAAATGAAACTGCTCTCGCGCATACGCATACGCAGGTACAGCCCTTGCCTCGGCCGGTTGAAGCCCGATTCTTCTTAGCTCGAAGCAATCGGCCTCGTCCACGCACCCGATGTGAAGCGCTTGATCGGCGAACAAAAAGGCGGGCGCCCTACGATGTTGTCCGGCGGTTTGCACACAATCCGCGGCGCAGTGGACTTGGGAATTCGCCATCACACCCGCCCTACCTTTTCTCTAACTCGATGCAATCTGGTCGCGGGTGTTGTTCAGAATATCCAATCCGGCCCGTAGCGTCTGATGATCAGAGGGCACGCCTATTCCAATTCGGAACCGGGCGGCGAATCCGCCGGGTATTGCCGAGAAGGAGTCACCCGGTGCGATGACTACACCTTGTCGTCGCACAGCTTGTTCGAACTCCGCAGCGGACCAAGCTGGAGGCAATTCAAGCCAGATGTGGTAGCAGAAGGGAGGTACTCTTATCGCCCAAGAAGGAAGTGACTTCCGAATGATTTCCTGGCGAACGTTTGTCTCTGTGCGAACCGATCTCAAGATTGCGTTGGCGGCATCCTGTTCAACCCAGCGGGTCGCAACCTCGGCAATCAGCGGCGCGACCATCCAATTGGTCGTTTTGACGCCCGGCCAGAAGACCTGGCGTGCCATTGTTTCACTCGGTGCGACAGTATACGCAACGCGCAATTGTGCAGCTAACGATTTGCTAAGCCCAAGGATGTACCACGTGCGTTCTGGCGCGAATGTATACAGCGGTAACGGTGCAGTCTCAGGCAAAATTCCATAAATGTCGTCCTCGAAGATCCAGAGGTTGTGCCGCTTAGCTACTTCAGCGACGTCGGCGCGACGCTCAATTGACATGGTTGCCCCGGTAGGATTGTGTAACGTCGGCATGCAGTAAAGGGCTCGAGGCGCTCTGCCGATTTTGATGCAGGCGCTGTCGAGCGCGTCGGGAATGAGACCTTCATCATCCATTTTGATTGGAAGGAGCTTTATACCGAACAGAGAGACGATAGGCTTGATTGCCGCGTACGTTAGCTCCTCGGTCAAGAGGACGTTGCCAGGCTGAACAAGGGAGGCCAAGAGCATAACCAGAATGCTCTGTGAGCCGTTCGACAGAATGATTCTTTCAGGATCAGGAGCGATCCCCAAGCGTCTTGCAACCCAACTGGCTGCCGCTGCTCGATCTCGTGCTGTTCCGGCAAAGCGCGGAAACCGAATAGCTGCAGCTATGTCAGGGCCCTCCAGCTCATCGAAAGCGAGAGCAAGAAGGTCGCCGATAAGTGGGCTCGGAGGAGGAAAATTTCGCGCGAAGTCTATAGAAGTCGCAGAGATGACAGAGGATGATACGCCGCGGTTTGCAACATTAGAGAGCTCAACCATTGTATCCTCCGGTTACGCGGGCTTGGAATAGTTGCTAAAAGCGACTTATCTCCGAAACCATCACCAATGCGATCGAGCCGGCGATTGCAAAGCCTGTCGCGATCGGCACCGCAGCTCCACGAATGGCTGGGACGCGGATTGCGGTTGTCACATGCAACAGCGCCAGGATGATGAAGGCTGCCGACAAGATCGTCGGAAAGGTATTATCCGGTAACAAACGGCGAGCGAGGAGCAGGACAGCCAGTAGTGGCGTGTCGTACGAGACCGGAATGCCGATAAAGCGAGCGTCGTCGGTCAACCCGACATTCTCGAAATAGCTGAGCCTGATCGCACCTGCCAAAACCAATACCGAGCTCGCTAGGAGCGACAGGGCCGTACCTTGACCAATAAGGATGATGATCGCGGCGGGAAAAACCACCCCATGAATGAGGTCGGCAAATCCATCAAAGCTCTTTCCGAACTCTGCCACGCCTGGACGACGAAGATGGCTCGTCTTGCGTGCAACGTGACCGTCCCAATGGTCGAGGAACCAAGTCCAGAGCATCGCTGCAACGCCGAGCTCAATCTTGCCGTTGAAGGCAAGGAAAAGCCCGATGACCGCAGAAAGGTAGGCGAGGGCGGTAATGGCATTAGCATAGTCACGAAGATACCCGATCATCGTCTTGCTCCTGCTGCCAGCGAGATCAAAGTTGCCGACTGTCGATTTCAAACAGCGTGTATCGCTGTAATCGGTCGTCGAAAGCTGGGGTCCTCGGCTTTCCACAAGGAACGCCAGGATGAAAGGCCGTCTGATGCCAACTCTCGACCGGCCCCTGGAGCGCCGGCGCCAGCTGTCCGCGTAATCCAGTGCCGCAGAAGCGGGTCGGATCGATCTCCTTGAAGAGGCCTCTGGCTTGCCGTTCAATGGGCGTCTGGTGCATGAAGAAGGTAGCGACGGAGCCATCTTCAGCCAGCTCGACGACCGAGCCAGTCATGGATGCCTTGAAAGATGCGACAGCTGCCGCGCTCTGCATGGTTGCCGACACGGTTTGAAGCGTTCTTTCGAGAACTTCGCTTTCGAAGAACACATCGCCTTCGGGAAAGACGGTGTCGCCGGCAAGCATTGGAGTCGCGCTAGCCATAGAAAATAGCCGCTGCCGGTCCGATCGAACATGGGATTGTGGACATATTCGATGGCGACATTCGCGAAATGGTGGCCACAGTACTGCTCGAGGGCTTACTTGCGATGACCCACGACGATGGTTGCTTCACGATTCCAAAGTGCGGAGAGCTGATGCGTCGCGTTGTGCAGCATCGCGCTTCCGTTCACCTCCACCAATGGTTTTGGGATGGATTCCGTGTAGGCGCGCAGCCTTGAGGCGATTCCTGCAGCAAGAAGGATGGTCCGTGTACCATTGAGCATCCAACATTTCCTTCTGGTTAGGCCGCTGCGTACTTGGTCTTCAGGCTGTTCAGGGTGTCAACGACCCGTCTCAGCCCCGACTCCAGCAGGTCTGGTGGAGCGCCGAAGGAGAGACGCAGGCCGTTCACGTCGCCAAAGGTGCTACCGGAAACGGATGCCACATCGGTTTCCTCCAGGAGAACTCGTGCAATATCGTCGGTTGATCGAATGGGGCCTCGAGCCGGCAGAGCGGAGACAAGCCTACTCAAGTCAAGATAGAAGAAGAATGAGCCCTTTGCTCCCGGCGTGGCGAGGTCGTGCAGACCAGAGAGAATGAGAAGACCAGCGTTACGAGCCTGTGCCAGGCGCTGATGCATCTCCCGTTCAAAGCTGCCATCGCTGACTTGAAGGTGATGCAGGATCGCGTACTGCGCGATCACATTGGCATTCGAGGTCGTATGGCTCTGCAACTTCTTGGCCGCAGAAATGATCTCCGGCGGTGCCGCGAAATAACCCAGTCGCCAACCCGTGATCGCCAGCTCTTTGGAGAAGGCGTTAACCAGGATCGTCCGTGAACGTACGCCCGGATGCGCCATGACGATCGACTCATGGCGCGAACCGGTAAATACGAAGCTAGAGTAACATTCATCGGAAACGATCCAGAGCTGGTACTTGATCGCGAGATCGCCGATATCTTGAAGAGTCGTTCGATCATAGACTGCGCCGGTAGGATTGTTTGGCGAGTTGATGATAATGGCTTTCGTGCGCGGTGTGACCGCGGCGCGGATTGCGCCGATATCGGGAATATATGCCGGGGGGCGAGCATCAACGAACACGGGCTTCGCGCCGGCGAGAAGAACCTGGGACGGGAATGTCGGCCAGCAGGGGCGAATGATGATGACCTCGTCACCCGGATCGAGCACGGCAAGGGCAGCGTCGACCAGTCCTTGCTTTGCACCCGCAGTGATGACGATATCATCCGTATTCCAGTCGATCCCTGTTTCCGCCGACAGCTTTTCGGCGACAGCCTTGCGAAGCGGCGGCAGTCCGATGGAATCGGTATAGCGGTTCGTCCCGGCATTGATGGCGGCGATCGCTCCTTCGCGAACCGATAATGGAGGGTGGATGATGACTTCGCCGGCCGACAGATCAATGATCCGACGCCCGTCCGTGGCAGCTAACTTAGCTGCTTCACGGGCGGCGGCAGTGCCCGAACCTGAAAGCAAGGAAATCCGTTGCGCCAACATGTGCGCTCCTCCTGCGCTGATTGTCGAGTTTGGGAAGGTGATCCGAACCGCGTGGGCCGCCGCTACGCGACCTGATTCGGCAGATATCGCTCTTCTGCCGGGGCAAACTCGTCGCAGCCGATGAGGCTGAAGACGTCCTCGAGACCGGCGACCCCTTTCTCAACACGGCAATGCCTTCTTCCGATTGAATGCGGCCCGCATTCGAGATTGATGCCGCAGGAGAGTCGGACCCCGGGTACTCGCAGTCTGCCGGAGAATTCACCAATCTCGGCGAGGGGATGCCGATCGCCAACAAACGAGTTCATCTTCGGAAAACGCATGCCGAACTCCTTGCAGATGCGGTCGACTAGCCCGACGTTCATCAACCGATAGGTGGCATGCTTCTTTCACCTAGATCAATTACCAACGTTGGTAGTTGGCCGGGCGCCAACTGCATGTCGCTATAAAATTGAGGCGGCAGTGCTGCTAGGCGCCAGTAGGAGATGGTTTGACCGTTGCTGTCGCTGTCACACATGCAGAAGAACGTACGCGTTCGCCTAATCAATGCGCCTATATGCAGTGTTCATTGCAGCGAAATTCATCGCGCGAGCTGCAGCAACCTCGTCGAGGGATCGAATAGGACAGCCGAAAGGGCCGCCGCCGCGGCCAGCCCAGGTCCCTGGAAGAGAGAGGAATACGTGCGGAAGAAGAATGAAGAACTCCGGGCGTTCGCTGAGTCACAAAGGTATTTCGGCATTGGAGCCTGAACTACTCTGCAGGTCATACGGCCCGCCGAAGGCATTCATCTTGCCAAAATGCGCTCTGCGATGCGTAGATCTTCGGGGCTGTCGATCTCGTACCACCTGAGAGCGTCGCAACGCGCCGCTGCGAGCTTTAGGCCGCGCCTTTCCACCAGATATGCAAGAAGCTCCTCGATGTAGGCCTGAGTAGCTCCGGAGCCGATGATATCGTCCAGCCCTGGAACGATCGCTGCCCTGAGAGTCCGCGCCGAGAATCGTAGCAGGTTCATCGTCTTGAATAGTCTAGGACCATCCCCAACAAGGTTTGCCGCGGTTTGCTTCATGCGGAAACCTGAGATCAAACCGCTATCCGACAACAGAACTGCCGACCCTTCCATCGATTCATTGAAGGGAGCTACTGCAGCTACATCGGTCGCCTCTCCGATCATCAGGTAGCGCAACACATCCCCCTCGAAAAAAACATCGCCCTCGAGAAGAAAGCAGTCTCCGGAAAGAAGCGCGTCGCGCGCCAGCCACAGGGAATAGGCGCTGCCGGTCCTGTCGAAGACGGTCGACTCGACATACTTGATTTCGAGCTCGCCAAAGCGGCTGCCGCAGGCATATTGAATCGCGTCCTTCCGGTAACCGACGACGATCGTCACCTCTTCCACTCCGACGGCTTGCAGATTGCGCAGAGCGTTGTGAAGGATCGGAGTGCCGTTGACTTTGACCAGCGGCTTTGGGCGCAGATTGGTCAGCGGACGCAGGCGGGAGCCCAAGCCGGCCGCGAGAATGACGGCTTTCTTGGGAGCATTGGTAGTCATTTCATTCCCTTCTATCGTCGCGGGACTGCCCGCCCTCATCATTCCCAGGCGCTGAGGTGTCGATGAGCAGCCTCGGGCCGTCTCTCATGGTTGCTGCGGTGGCGTGAAGGCTGCCGGATTCCTTGGAAATGCGAGTCCACGGTTCAAAACACATAAATCATAGTGTTCGTCGGTCGTTCTGAAAAAGAAATGAGCTCGTGGCTGTTCTTCGGTGTCTGGTCATCGGGATAGATGAACAGATCGAGCCAAGAGAGGGCAGGACTGCACAGTGCGGCCGCGTAAGGTCTGTTACGCCATTTTGACGACATTCCAATAGTAGCGAGGCAAAGAATGCCTCGATAGATTGCAGTGGAGCCTGACGATAGCGCAGGCGGTTGCATGGCGGCAGTCCTTCGAGAACGAGTAGGTTGTTGTATGGATGACAAGCTATTGCCGTGGGTCAGGGGGGTGGAGATAGCGCGCTTCCGCACGGGCGAGTTCGTCGTACCTCAACAAATCGAATACCTCGTCGAGCGTCGCGATATCTGGCTCAATCCCGGCAATGCCGTCCTCGGCGATAATGCGGCCGCAGACGTGTCGCATTGCCGCTATTGCAGCTCGCATGGAGTGGTTGGCCCAGATCACCGTGGAGATGCCGGCATCCCGATATGCAGAGACCGGTGTTCGATAGTATTTCGTTGGAACGATTACGACAGGCAGGCAGTTCTGCCAGGCACTCGCGAACGAGAGGATCTCGTCGGCGGTGCTCTTACGCGAGTGAATGAGGATCGCGTCGGCTCCCGCGGCCGCGTAAGCGCTAGCGCGTAAAATTGCCTCGTCCATTCCATGGCCGGCGATCAACGCTTCGATCCGTGCCACGAGGACCAAGTCGTCCGCGACTGTATCTTTCACTGCCCGCAGCCGGCCGGAAAATTCATCAATATCGGCTAGAGGATGCCGATCGCCAACAAACGAGTTCATCTTCGGAAAACAGCTGTCCTCCAGCGCAATTCCGGCAGCGCCACGCTGACGGAGTTTGCGCGCCAACAGGCGCGCATTATTGAAATTCCCGAAGCCGCCATCGCCATCAACGAGCACGGGCAGCTCCGTCGAGTCCACGATGCGCTCGACCACATCGACGAGTTGGTTCCAAGACGCTTCGTTGGCATCGCGGTAGCCGAGAGAGCAGGCAATTGACAGGCCCGAGGCCCAGAGACCTTTAAAGCCTGCCCGCTTGGCGATTGCGCCGGAGAGCGCATCATGAGCTTCCATGAGGAAGGAGAGCTCGCGGTTGGAGCAAATCTCACCACGCAGCATTTCTGCAAGTGAGGAGTCAGCGCATCGATCAGGGCCGTTGGCGAGAAAAGATTGGGATTGATCTTGCATGCCACTCCTTGCAGGTGCGTTCGACCGGCCGGACGTTCAGGGCGTGCTTCGTTCAGTTCTTGATCAAGGCAAGCCGCTCGGGCAATCCCGCAGCCCAACCGATAGGTGCATGCTTCTGTCATCTCGATCAATTACTAGCGTTGGTAGTTGACTGGGGTCGCAACGTGTTGCAAGTCGCAATAGGATGCCGCGGGAGTCGCGGCTAAGCTAAGCCCTAACAATCACAAGATGTTCGATCGTTGATGGCGGAAATTCAAAGCGCACTCGTTCTACCATCGGCAAACCTCATCAGATCAGGACTTCTTGCTGTGCTCGACGTAGAGCACGATCCGACATCTCCATCTGCTCCTAGCCGTGCGACGTTCTCCAAGGCGAAAGGAGGGTACGGGTTTTGGTACTCGTGAACGTTGCGGCCGCTCACCTTGTGGCCCCACTCTCACCGCAGATCAGCGAAAACGTATCCCGTCTTAAGCCGCTCTCTTCTTAATCTACATCAACTAATGTCGCGGCTGCTCCAATCGGCAATGTCGCATTTCCGACCATGTCGCAGTTGCGTCGATCGCCTATCGTGCCCCAATCGATCGCCAATTATCTCAAGCATTTGTCTCCACGCCTGATTCTCGCGAGCGCGGCAACTGGCACGAGCCTTGCTGTTCCGATCCCAGGTTCTCGGAACTTGTGGAGTACCGCATGGTCGGTATCGTCTACGTCAAGCAGGCTTCCAACTTCGCGCAGATCCGCGGGCGCTCCGTGGCCAACAACTCCATGCGCCACCAGGGAGCCGACCATTATCAACATCTACGATCTGTTCGCGCTGCGAACAGTGCTGGAGCTAAGCGACGAGCGCGGCGCGTGCTCATCGATGGCCGCCGAGCCCTACGCAAGGCACTGACCTTCGGCGCCGACCACATCGTGCGGTCATTGATTGCGTATTCGCCAGGACGGCACACTGGCGAGCAGCCATGCGTTGGCGACCGCAATCCGCAAGACTGGGAGGGAGTATGGACCGGCTGATGTCATCTTCACTGACAAGCAGACGATCGACGGCGACACCGCAAAGGTCGAGCCCGGCATTGCCAAGCAGCGGCCCGGCCTGCTGCAGCTCACCTACGTCGCCAAGACGGGGGCCCCGGATCTCGGCGCACCCACCATCAAGGCGGAGGAGCACTCCATTCGTGCCGGGCTGCGATTCCGCAAACGTCAATCTCGCGTCTGCCGATGTCGTAGGCGCCGAGGGTCTTGGGCTCCGATGGGCCGAAAAGTATCAAATGGCGCCCCAGATCGCCGCTGTCCTCCGCGCCGAATATGGCTGCTCAGGTCCGCTGGCGCAGAAGGGCTGGGTCACCTACGCCCGGCAGAGCGGTCACACCGGCAAGATCATCTGGCCAAAGCTATCTATCGCCGCCGGCATTTCCGGCGCGATCCTGCATCGGGTCGGCGTCAAGAGTGCCGACCTGATCGTCGCCATTAGCATCGAGAAGAACGCGCCGATCTTCGAACTCGCCCATATTGCCAGTGACGCGAACCGGCTGCTGGCAGCGCGGATGGCCGCCTTCGTGCGCGTCTGCGGCCGCACTCATCGCGAGCTAGAGGAGGCTGTCACGATCGAGGTAAGGTTCGACGCCATCGTGGTCGACGCCGGGATAGCCGCCATGCCTCCGCGCTACCTATGGCCAAATTCGACATGAAGGCGCTGTGGCCCAAGCGCGGCGAATATTCGCCCGCGCCCTGTGCCGCTGCACGATCCGGAAAAGTGGCCACCGGTTTTCGAAGGAGTTCATGCATAAACAAGAGACGGAAGCCTTGCGCTCTAATCGTGGATACCAACTACGGAGACTGAAACATGAATGAGGATAGCAGCTGCAACAGGAAACCTACCCTGTCTGAGCGCGAAAAAGACTGTTTGCGCTGGGTGGCAGAGGGAAAATCGTCTTGGGAAATTGGGAAGATACTGAAGGTCAGCGAGAATACAGTTAATTTTCATATTAAGAACGTGATGCGCAAGCTGGGTACGACGAACCGCATCCAGGCCACCGTAAAGGCGATTCGCCTCAATCTTATTGAATTCTCGGCGGCGCCAGCGCTGGCAACCGGATGCTAACTGACCTGACCGTGTGATGCCCGCTCGCAGGATTCTCCATGGCATGACGATCTAATCCGTTAAGAGCAGCGAGTTGGATGCCGCATCGGTACAATCACGCCGGTCGCCCACGAATCGGCCACCGCTAGTTCTTGGCTGTCGCATTTCTGACACCGCCCGGCTTCTGTCAGGTTCAAGACACCTAAGATTATCCGCTGGGTCGCAACTGCTTTGAAGGCTAATCAGCAGCTTAGCTCTTGCGAGCGCCACTGACACGGCGGTTGCTGGTAGATGCAGCCATCACTGGGGCAAGCGGAGTGCGTGACATAAACAGGGACGATGCCCCTCCCGTTTGGTGCCGATGAGAGGTATTGTGAAGAAGTCAGCGATATGGGAGCTTCAACTTGTACGCAAGCTATGCGTTGCGGCCGTTGCGATGTTGGCCTCATCACAAGCTAGCACCGATGATGATTTGATGAGAGCTGCTAGGCAGATTTTCAAACCGATCCCCTCGATCATGCCTGCTGTGAAGGACAATCCGGTCACTCACGAGAAGGTCGAGCTCGGCAAGATGTTGTTCTTCGATCCGCGACTGTCAGCCAGCCAGATCATCAGCTGCAATAGCTGCCATAATCTTGGTACCGGCGGAGTCGATGCCGGTCCGACCTCGGTCGGGCACGGCTGGCAGCAGGGTCCACGTCGGGCGCCAACTGTTTATAACGCGGTATACAATCTGGCGCAGTTCTGGGATGGACGTGCCGCAGACCTCAAGGCGCAAGCTAAGGGGCCCGTGCAGGCGCGTATCGAAATGAATGCGACCCCAGATCATGTGCTCAATACGTTGAATTCGATGAGTGACTATGTGGTCATGTTCAAGAAGGCGTTCCCGAACGAGGCGTCGCCGGTCACCTTTGACAACTTCGCGAAGGCGATCGAGGCCTTTGAAGCGACTCTGATTACACCCGCTGCTCCTTTCGATCAGTACCTTGAAGGCGATACGACTGCTCTCAATGATCAGCAGAAGGCAGGATTGAAGCTCTTCATGGAAACGGGGTGCTCCTCTTGTCACAACGGAATCAACGTCGGTGGACAAGGTTACTTCCCGTTCGGCGTGATAGAAAGGCCGGGCGCAACCCTGCTTCCGGCCTCCGACAAGGGCCGATACGCGGTCACCGAGGCGGCCAGCGACGAGTACGTTTTCCGCGCCGCGCCGTTGCGCAACGTCGCGTTGCGGGCCCCATACTTCCATTCAGGCCAGGTTTGGAGCCTTAAGCAAGCGGTTGGCGTGATGGGTGAAACCCAGCTCGGCATCGAGCTTAGCGATAAGGAAAAGAACGATATTGTTGCGTTTCTGAATGCGCTAACTGGGCAGCTGCCTAAGATTGAATATCCGAAATTGCCCACGCGTACCGACGCGACGCCGCCGCCCTCTTTAGGCAGATAGTATGGGTCTTCCACCGTAGTGGGCATTGCGCGTTCTTTGAATGTAAAGGAACGCGGCGCAGGCCTTCGGGCGTCTGCGATGCATGAATTCGCACAGGCGGTGCAGGATGGGAGCAGGACACGAAAGCAAGTGCCCGATCAGCTGCCCGATGAAAGCGCAGCTATGACAAAGCGTCTGCTAGCATCAAGTCCAGAAGGCTATAAAGACTGACGCATATGACAGGGCTGTTGATGTAGGCAAACAGTGGCTCGGGTTGGGCCTGAATCGTCAACAGACACGAACGGGTTTCTCTTGCCGTGTCTCCGCGCGTTGAGCCCAAGGTCAAGGGGGAATGACAATCGAACCAACCGTTCTGCACAACCGGCGGCCACAGAATACCCAGACGTCGAGCACAAGCAGCACCATACTCTTAGCAATCGGATCGTGTGAGCGGGCTGAAGGCCGATCCGGCGCTTCCACGTGAGATGCGTAAGCTGAACAGTGCGTTGCGGACCGCAGAATGGAAGTAGGTCTTGGGTCGAATGTCCGCGGAAGCATGGGGGGCGCTCTTAAACCGGGCAGGCTGTCCGGCTGTCTGCGTGCTCATCCCCTGACCATGCATCACCATTGTGCCGGGCCGTGTCAGGTTCCCCATTTCATCAAGCCGTTGGAGTTTGGTGGTGATCACCTTGAACATACTCGACTCATACGGTTTGCAGGCAGAACGTCCTTGCGTATTCCCGGAAATACAGAACGCGGTTAGGTGACCGTTCCGCGGCAGATGGTTAGCTCGAAAAAAAGCCCCGGCCCGAGGGCCGGGGCTTTCGATCCGCCGTTTGAACGCGAAGAGATCAGTATTTGAGAACCGGCGGGCTAAACTTGTAGTTGAGCCGCAGGGTCAGGAGATCGAAATCCTGGCGGATGCGATCGGTCGCGACCACACCAGCGGCCGTGGTGAAGCTCACGTTGGCGTCCGGCATGAACAGGTGGTCGTACTCGACGCCGACCGACCAGTTCGGCGCAAAGCCGACTTCCACACCCGCGCCGACCGCGGCGCCCAAACGCGTATTGTCGGTGCTCGCCAGTCCGGTCAGGGTTGAGGTGACCTGATGGGTGTTGCTCGTCACCGCAGCACCGCCCTTGGCGTAAAGCAGAACGTTGTTGGAGGTGTAGCCGATCAGGCCGGTGATCAGGCCGAACGCGTCGGTCGTGCTGCGGTTAGTATTGAGGGCGAAGGTGGTGCTGACATTGGAGCCGCTGAAATCAGCCCAGTTGCCTTGACCTTCGATACCAAACACCGCCTGACCCATCTGCTGGCGATAGCCGATGTGGCCACCCAGGGTGCCACCCGTTGCATCGCTAAAGCCCCAACCGCCGTTGATACCGATGTACAGACCGCTCCAGTCGTAGATCGCGGCCGCGACCTGCGGCGGTGGCGCCTTATAGACGGGCTGCGCAGCGAGATCCGCACCGAATGCGGGTGCGACCGCGCCAAGAGCGACGATGCTGCAAGTCACAAGCAACAAGTTCTTCATTTCCAGTTTCTTTCCTTTCGATGGCCCCATGCCGCGCGCGTCTTAGCAACGTCATCGGAGATTGCTGTAACGGCAGCGCAACACTCACTCGAAAGAAAGAGCTTGAAGCTCACGCTGCGTTAGGTTGTAGGCTCGGAAAGCATGACCAAATGTGCACAGCGACACAAGTCGATCGCGTATGGGAGAGATGCGCGTCAATGCCAACATTGGAGAGAAGGGCGTTTGAATCGAAGCTCGCTGATAAAGGCGCGCGCGTGGGGCGAGAGCAGCGATGAACTGTATCTGATCGTCTGGCTGAGTGTTGCTCCCACTCTACAACCAGAACGGCGCGAACCGCTCGGAGCATCGTTTGATCAAAGGCAGAGGCCACGCCGATCATCGACTTCATTCATGCAGAGCTCCTTCATCTACCTAAGCGGGCCGAACACGCTCTAGGTGTGTGGGAGCGAGATCAATCTGACCGAAGCACAGAGATAACTCGCTACATTCGGTTAGCTGTTGTCAGGTGGAGATCGGTCGGTCCGATGAGAGTTTTCAAGTTGCTGATTGCGGGTGAATAACGAACTAACGTGGAACTCGCGTTGCAACGCACTGACCGGGACGTTCGCGGTGTGGTTTAAAAACGTCTTGAACGCTTATCAAGTGAAGCGGAACATCGGAAATCGAAGCTACTCTCAATACCGAAGGAGGCAGCCGAGAGGGGCGATATGCTCGTATTTCGCAAATACCGCGGATGACAGTCCTCCAACGTATACACCGCAGGCGCATGCGCTTATCATTCCAATTTCTCGGGCGGACCGGCGGTTTACGTGGCCGCTCGCATCTTCAAAGATGATGGCCGTATGTTGACGCATCTCTGCATCCGAGGCCGTCACGACTGATCATGTTATCGGGCTTTCCAATGTGACGGCGGGTCAGCACTAGCACTCCCGTTTCTCAAGGTGACGAACATGCGAATTTTCGATCATGCTCTCCGTCTGAACGCCCGGCCAAACTCAGACTTCGAACGGAGACAATTGGGCCAATCGGAGGAGGCGTGAGCGCCGTAAGTTTCTTATTGGATTGCTGGGCCGGTCTTTCTGCGTTCGTTGCGAGGCGTGCTGTGGCTTCTGGGGATAGTTCCCTTATCCATGCTCGACCTTGGACACGCGGCCACGATCCCGGCGCGATCGGCGCCACCGGACGCTCGAGACGCACATTGCCCTGAGTATGGCGTACTCTTTGAAAGCCGCGCTCAGACAAGGCGGCCGATATTGGGTCATGATAACCCATGATGATGAGGCCTTCATCCCGCTTGATCGACGCAGACCTTTGTCAAGGAAGATGCTGTGACTCTCTTTACTTCTCTGCATGCGGACGCCTTATCCGATCAAGCGGTCCGAGGCGCAAGCGTGTACACCTTATCTCTCGAGCCATCGGAGCGGCAGTCTGATGAGCTGGCGCGGCAAGAGAACAGCGTCAATTCCACCGCTATGCAGGATTGCCAGAAATACTCTCCTGATGTTGCGAATATTCTAGCAACCCGTGCCGAGCGGGAGACGCGTCATTTTCTATTGACCAGCAAGTGGCACTAAACCTCCGCCGAATGAGTGGAGACCTCTACTAGGTTCATGGAGCCAGGTGGTGTCGAATGGAAGGACGTCAAGTCGGTCGTTTACCGGTGAGTACAAGCGGCAGGTCACGGAGCTCGCTTTTGAGTGGTCGATTAATCACGTCAGTCGCGAAGGAGAACTCGGTCTGCGCGATTCCGTGCTGCGGCGTGAATGGGGAAGCTCCGGCAGGAGCCGGCGTCGGCGGCGCGGCGCTCCATTACGCGGCGCGAATTGGGCCACAATGCTTCCGGCGAAAACATGATGATCGCGAGAAGAAGGAGGATTGTGATCGTTGTCAGCACCGTCTGCCCCTTATGAGCGTTCAAGGATGTTGCTGATAGACTTTGGCGTGCCATTGGCCGCCGCGAGCCGTCACGACGCCATGCGCGTTCAACACCCCGGCAATCTCCAAGGACGTTGCGCCAGCGTTCTGCTCCTCGCGGATGATTGGAAGGACGTTGGCCGCGAACCGGTCAGCCGAAGCAGTCATGGTCTCCACCGCGTTCCTGCGCACGTGGATCCTTGGTTGCCAAGAGTAATCTCAGGCGCCTTGCAGCCGCGAGTGCCTGCCTCGTCCGGGCTGAAATCATCTTACCTCTTTCTCCCGCTATCGCAGCGAACAGGTGCAAGGCGAGGAGGTCCACGTCCGGACGTTCATGGGAAGGGCGCACGGATCAAGAAGCTGCTGGATTTGAGATCGCACACCTTCGCTGACTTCTATCCCGGCTCGGACGGGCAATGCCAGTTCGCACCATGCCGTAGGCCACGGCGCGGCAGCGCCTGAAACCTATACGATGGTGCGAGCGCTTCACGTGCTTACCCTCGATCAATTGGCCTTTTACACGTGAAGCGCGCCGATCGTAGGCAGGGGAGGAGTTGAGTGGCTATAAACGGATCACGAAGGGCAAAATGATCTATTTATAGATCATAAAGTTGACATCGGTTCCGAGTCGGTCTATAAATAGACCCCTAATGCCGCTTATGGCCTATTTATGGATCAGACGTGCCCAAGACCAACCGTCCTGTCTCACCCTATGCTGGGGATGCCGCGATCCGGTTGGGGCAGCTCATCCGCCGAGGGCGCATTGACCGCCACATGACGGTTGCTGCCTTGGCGGAACGGGCGGGGGTCTCGCGTGGCCTCATGCAACGCATCGAGGCGGGCGATACCGGCTGCGCCATTGGTGCCGTATTCGAGGCCGCGGCGATTGTCGGCGTGCGCCTGTTCGATGCCGGCCAGGTAACGATGTCGCGCGAGGTCGAATCCAACCGCGAAGTGATGGCCTTACTTCCCAAAGCGATCCGCAGCCACCGAACCGAGCCCGATGATGACTTCTGAGCAAAAACATACCCAAGCCTATGTATGGGTGTGGTTGCCGGACAGCACGCAACCTGTCGTCGCGGGTCTCCTGTCCGCGAGCGGCAAGCAACTCGTTTACAATTACGGGCAGAGCTATCTGCGCCGGAACAATGCCATCTCGCTTTATGAGCCGGAATTGCCGCTCCGCAGGGGCGTCCTTCCGCTCCTGAACGGGCTCAACATGCCCAACTGCATTCGCGACGCGGCACCCGACGCGTGGGGCCGCCGCATCATCATCAATCGCAAATTCGGCTCAGGCGGAAAAGATGTCGATCCCGGCAGCCTTGACGAACTGACCTATCTCCTGGAGTCCGGATCGGACCGTATCGGCGCGCTCGACTTTCAAGCGTCTGCGTCGAACTATGTACCGCGCGAGGGCGCGGAAGTGTCGCTTGATGAACTCCTGAATGCGGCAACGCTGGTTGAAAAAGGTGTGCCGCTGACGGCCGAACTCGACCGTGCGCTTCTCCACGGGAGCTCCATCGGTGGCGCGCGGCCAAAAGCCATGATCACGTCCGGCAACAAGAAATTCGTGACGAAGTTCTCGTCCCAGAACGACCTCTTCGGCATGGTGAAAGCCGAATTCGTCGCCATGCGCCTCGCGTCCATCATCGGTCTCACCGCCGCGCCCGTGGCCCTCAAACGCGCCGCTGGAAAGGATGTGCTGCTTATCGAGCGCTTCGACCGTGAAAAAGCCCAGGAAGGGTGGCGCCGCAAGTCAATGGTCTCGGCGCTCACGCTGCTCGAGCTTGACGAAATGATGGCCCGCTACGCGAGCTACGAGCAGCTTGCGACCGTCATTCGTCACCGCTTCACGTCGCCCAAAGAGACCTTGAAGGAACTCTTTGGCAGGCTCGTGTTCAACATCCTGTCCGGCAACACTGACGACCACGCCCGAAACCACGCCGCTTTCTGGAATGGTGCGGAGCTTACGCTTACGCCCGCCTATGATATCTGTCCGCAGAATCGGACGGGCGGGGAGGCCTCGCAGGCCATGTTGATCATGGGACAGGAGCGTGCGAGCCAAATCGCGCTCTGCCTGAAAGCCGCGCCCTTGTTCCTGCTTAATGAGGGGGAAGCGATCCTTATCGCGACCGCGCAAATTAAGACCATCAAGGAACGTTGGGCGCAGGTGTGCGACGAGGCCGCGCTCAGCGAGGTCGACCGGAATTTCCTGTGGCGCCGCCAGTTCTTCAATCCCTATGCGTTCATCGACGCGCCCGAAGCTATCACGCGCCTCGTCGGTTAACTGGGCGGCTCGCGTACCTGATAAGGTGCGGCCCATGTCGTGGTAATCCCGCTGGCGCCTTTCTCTTCCCGCGAAGCCAAGAAGAACGAATTCCCCGACGCGCTCGCGCTGCTCTCCACTCGAAGCCTGGGCGGCACGCAATGCGAGGCTACTGCTGGTCGTCAGCCCCGATCGCGATTGGCAGGACTATGCCGGCCAATCTGAGCTGCTGATAGTGGTCTCCGATGTCGCGGCGGTCCTAAACTACTTCAATGGAGATGCGGCATTCGTCGTCGCGCGTTGCATGGCGCTGCTCGCGCCCGGGGCGGAATCCGAACTCAAGATTGATATCGAAGCTGCGATCGAATCCTTTGGAGACGTTCGATCCGGAAATCGACGGCTATTCCACGCTCGATTTCGAGATAGAAAACCTAGATTCTGCGCTCCAGTGGGGGAGTGGGGATGCTGTCGTTCGGCCGAAGATCGCCAAGGCTGACAAAGAGGTGTCGTATTCGTTTTGATGTTGACTACGATGGTCCATTTTCTGCGCAACCTTCCGATATTCGGTTCATGATGGCGTCGATGGACGTCGTCGAACTGGGTATCCGTCGATTCACAGAGCGACGAAACGGCTATTCGATATAGGGGCATTTTCTGCGAGATCGACATTGACTTGACGTTGGGGTCGCCTTGCAGGCGTTCCACGTCTCCAAAGGCGATCTCGGCTGAAAACAGCTGACTCAAAATTTGGGTGCGAGGCGTGACAAAGGAGGGGCGCTTGGCACCCTCTCGCACTTTACGAGGACCTCCACCTTGTCGGTGCTGCTGCGAGGTTTCGGGCAGCAGATCCGGCCGGAAGGCTCTCGAGCTTCTTGAGCGTTTTGAATTCCATGGGCAGGGCGGTCGCCTCGTGCACACCTACTATATGAACTAGCGCAAAGTACTGCTGGTGCCACTTGCATCGAAGCGACAGTCGCCGTCAGCGAGCGGTTTACCGTCTGGGAAGCCTTAAGGCTCGAAACGTTTGTTTGTTGCCGACGGTCTCGACACGCTTCACAGGAATGCGGCCGGTGACGATCTAGTCGCCAGAGGGTGTCTTGCCTATCCTATCTCACGGATCAACGTCCGGCATCGACTCCCATGGATCGGCGGACTTCTCCTGCGATCGCCCAAATTCCCAAGGGGACCGGTGAAGTCCGTGGTCTATGATGGCGGCGGACAACAACCGCAATCTCGTCTCCATCGGTTGAAGCGAGGGTCGGGCCGACCTTACCGGTCTGGTAATTGGCCAACGCGAGCTGCAGGCGCGGATCAATGCCGGATGACTTGAGCAATTTCAACTCGGAAAACTGATGTTCTGTCGTCCTCGAAAGGTGAGTCTTTGCGCGGTCAGCCAACTGCTCAGAGGTCGGCAGCAACAAGGGCAGGGCGTTAGCGGGACGATCGATGCTGCCGGCGCAATTCGCACGGGTCTGCGGACCGGCGACTACGGCAGCGACGCTGCCGCGGTCGTCTCCACCCCCATCCCTTGTTGGGTCCTCTTACCGAATACGAAGCAGCTATTGCAGGGAGCTTCTGACGGTCCGCGCAAAGAAGACAACCGAAGCACCGATCGATCGGCTCGACGCCATGCTGGCGCGATTGCAGCTTCCCGCATCCGCGACCAGCTTGACAGCCTGCTCGACGAGACGGCGCGTCGGGCCTGATTTCACCAGCCTTTGCATCAGCAAAGCTGACCACCTCGCTCCCAGGCTTGGGTTATGTAACGCACGGGGCCGCCAAGTTCTCTCCCGGAGAAGGACTGCAGGCTATGTCAGGCAAAACTGGTCAAATTGTCCTGCGGAGAAAAATCTCATGCTCCAGGCCTGGCGGCCCAATAGTGGCCGTGTAGTTCACGCCTCGGAGAGTTAGAGTTTTCTCTGGCTCGAACACGCTTGGCAGCACGTTGTGCAAGAGCATTCCTTCTTTGAGGTCTTCCGGCGCCCACTGGTCCCCGTGCTGCCAGCCCGGAGGTGCATAAAATGACAAGGGTGGCAGCGGACCCGCTTCACTAGGCATAGGTTTATCATTCAACAATGGCCGAGGCTCACTTGGAGGGAATTGAACTGGATCGAACGCGAAGTGCTGTGGATCGACATTGAAGAATGGCGCCCCAGCGGGTTCATCATCTAGCAACGGCCGAAACTCAGCTGGATGGAATTGCACTGCATCGAAGGTGAGGTGCTCTGGATGGACCAGCGCCAACGGCCCGGGCTGCGCACTCCGCTGTGGCTGAAGCTCCTCACGAAGCTGCTCTTCCAGTTCCCGAAGCTCCCCTGGATCGATCGAGACCGTCAACTGAGCCGGCTCATCATCCAGCAGTCGCGGACGTTTTGGTGCAGGGCCGCCCATAAGCTGCTCATTTCGAAAATCTATGATGTTGGGCGGACTCTGAGGCTGCCGTGAGCTCGGGCGCAGTTGCTGTTCGAAACGCGTGGGTTCATAATCCAGCAATCGCTGAAGCTCACCTGGAGAGAATTGAACTGAATCGAGCGTGAAGTGCTTTGGATCGACATTGAAGAGTGACGTCCCGGCAGGTTCATCATCTAGCAACTGCCGAAACTCAGCTGGAGGAAATTGCACTGGATCGAAGGTGAAGTGCTCTGGATCAACCAGCGCCAACGGCCCGGGCTCAGCATGGCGCTGTGGCTGAAGCTCCTCATGAAGCCGCTCTTCCGGTCTGCGAAGCTCCCCTGGATCGACCGAGACCGTCAAATGAGGGGGCTCGTCATCCAGCAGTCGCCGACGTTTTGGTGGAGGGCCGCCCATAAGCTGCTCATTTCCGAAATTTTTGATTTTTGGCCGATCCCGAGGCTTCCGTGAGCTCCCTGCTTCTGCAGATGCATCGGGATCACGAAACTTACTAAGGTACCTCAACGCTGCAGGTAAATACGTGCCGCGATTGTGTCCGGCCTTTCTTTCAGCCTCCAGCTCTTTGGTATTGAGGCCAACCATCGATAGACCCTTAGATCCGAGACTGTCCGCGAAGCTGGCAAGATTGTTGGCGTACCGGCCTCCGGATGCCAAGTCCACCTCTCCCCTCACAAACGCGGCACGAATTGCACTCTCGATCAAACGGCGATCCTCGTCAGACAGATGGCGATACTCCGCACGGAGACCATCGGAGAGGAACGGGCGCACTCCTTGTTCGAAAGACACCATCTGCTCGGGCTGTCCCGTCTGCTCATCCTGCACGATTGGCTGCGACGCCTGCGACCAAGCTGTTATGTTGGATTTGTCCATACTCACCTCCTCAGATCACCCGAAAAGTTCACAACTACCAGGGCCAGCTTTCAAGAAGCTGACGAGCCACACCACCTCCCAAGCCGTCCGATGAGCATGAAAAACACCACCATGGCCACGCGTGTCATTGGCTGATAGATTTGACGGCACCAGTGGCCTGGGGATCCAGTCCAGGAACTGGAAGCAGCGCGGACGCGACTCGGCGCCGTTTGTTGCGCAGTCGACGCTGGCCCTCCCGCGCCAGCGCTGCAATTGAGGTTAGCAGCTACGTGACGCTGCGCTTTCTCCGTCCTGGTCAGGCGCTATCCTAACTGCGCGCCACTAACTTCAACGGTCTTGTATTCGGGCTGGCTTTCCGAAAGCTGACGAACCTGCCGCAATTTCACTAAACGAGAAGCGGCCCGTGTGCCCGCTTGCCGTCGAGGCTGAAAACGACGGCAACTGCTTGCCGCCGCTCCGCCGTCAGCTTTGCCAATATTCGCCTGCTTCGCTCACCATCGGCGGCAGCCGCACCCTTGCGATGGGCCGGATGGTCGCTCAGCCAAGCTAATGTCATTCGGCATGCAGAGAGTTGGACACCGATGGGCGCCGCGCTTTATCAAGAATGTTATCGGAGAACTGACCGTCAGGATTGGGGCGGCGATACCGAATCGGATGGGTGTCGCCGATGGCAGGACGGATCAGCATGGGTGCGCGACGCGAACTCACGGCGGCGGTAGAGCACTATCGATCAGCAGGGCGCACAATTAGGGGTCGCATCTCGACCAGCTTTGCGCGGTGACCGGCTGGCATCGCAAGCACGCACTTGGGGCGCTAGCCAGCCATGTCGCAATTTCGCCGGAGGCGCGGCGGCATCGAGGGCCGACCTATGGCGTCACCAGCAGGATAGGCTGATGGCGCTGTGGGAGGCCTCTGATCGGATCTGCGGCAAGCGGCTGAAGGTAATGAGTCCGACGTTGCTGCCTTCGCTGGAGCGGCATGGCCGGCTCAAGCTCGACTAGGCCAATCCCACGCTGGTGCTCGGCGTCAGCGCAGCGATGATTAAACGCCTGGTCGAGACAAAAATCGCCGTGGCCCGGTAAGCGCCGACGGGTCGGTTTATTCGGCGGTGCGCCGTGAAGTGCCGATCCGGACGTTCAAATGACTGCTACGATCCGCCGCCAGTGTTCTGCGAGGTTACATGATGGCGGCACATCTGTAGCTGGCTCGTTCATTCAGACGCTGACGATGATCGACGTCGCGACTGGTTGGACCGATTGCCATGCCGGTGGTGTCGCGCGAGGGCGGCCTTGTCGTGCGGCGGTGGAGCGCGCACAGAGCCTGGTTTTTCTGGGTCACTGGCGGCGCCGAGGAGGCAATACGCTCCAATTTTGAGCCCTTCACGCGCGTGGTTTGCTGGTAGCGCTCGTGTCGTCGGAGCTGGCCGGGTTGCGGAGACGAGACGAGTGGGTTGCGCCATCGTCGTCGCGGCATTTTGAATGGCCAGCTCTTCTTGCCGGTCTCAACAATCCTGATGGGTCAACCGGTCGAGCAGCGCGGTGGTCATCTTGGCGCTGGGCGAACACGCTGGCCATTCTCCAAAGGGGAAGATTGGTGGTGACCATGACGAGGGCGCGCTGGTTCAGCGGGCTGACGAGATGGAAAAGGAACTGACCGCCGGACTACTAGGTAGAGGGCAGATATCCGAGTTCCGTCGGACGGGTTGTACAATCCAGCCGATCCTAGGCAAAACGCCAGCTTTCACCCGTGGCGGGAGGAATGCTGCCAGTTTCACTGCGGCGATCGAGGAAATGGATGATACCGAGGCCGTAAATCTTTGATCGGCGGGTGGAAAAGCGAAATGAAGATGACTTTGCGTGCCGATGCTTCTCGCGCGGCGACGCCATCGAGAAGATGTGCTCCGAGCAGGCGGAGCTGTACCGGCTTTCCAACTCTTTGGAGGTGGAGTGGGCTGGAGGTGCATCACGGCCGGGTATCTCGTCCATTATCGCCAGGATCCGGCCACGGCATGCTGGCGGGCACCGCAGCAGAAGAGCCTGATCTTATCAAAAAGGCATCTTGAAGCCCGGGTTTCCCCGAGTACCGCGCAACGGCGCCGAATGATCTTATGCCTAGGGCAGGAAAGGAGCCGAGCATGATCGAAGCATTCTCGCTTTGGAGAGCCCGCTTGCCATAGACTTCGGCGGTGATCTGTTCGAGATTCGCATGGAGCGCGTAGGCCTTCTCGTCTTAGCGGAAGCAGGACGCCGGTATTAAAGAGCACGTGGCTCTTAACTGTTTCGTCGCCGATGACGCCGGGGTCATGGCGACCCCGTAGGATGCCTTCCGACGGGGTGAGCTTGTGCTTGGTCTCGTAGCCGCGGTCGACCTCAAGGAGCGCCTGCGCTAGTCGGCGGCGATGGTGATGCCGTCAAGTGCGGCCAAGTCGATATAGCGGCTGAGAGTGTGTACATACGTCGCGACCAGGTTGCCAAATGCGCGCATGTTCCTCGGTATCGAACCCGCGAAGGCTGATCGAAATGTTCTCGGGCGCGGTCGGCGGCGGCATTTCAGCCGCCGGTTAGACTGGGTTGATACCACCTTTGACCTTGCATCGAGAAAGCTGAGACCTGAATTCTAGGTCCAAATGGCCAATTTTTTACGCAAAACCAAGGACTTGTCGTAGGCGGTTAATGCGCAGATCGCGGTCATTCGTCAACGTTGGCTGCCGATGACAGATGATCCTGATTGTTAGAATGAAGATCAGGTCATAGCCTGATGAAAGGTTGAACGAAATCGGGTTGGGATAAAAAACGGCATCAAGAACATCGCGCCAGCGGCTGGATGAACGACTAGACGGGCTCAAACCAGCCGAGCGGTTCCACACGCCTCCAAAAGGTTGGATCAGGGCCATACGCGATGTCTTCGGCATGACCGGCGTGCAATTCGCCGGCCGCCCGCCGGCCGTATCGAAGACGAACTTAACCGCTTCGAGCATCTGAACCGAATCCCCGAAGCTGCTGTTTACCGTTGCGAAGCCCTGCGAGGCGATGTCAGTGGCTCCTGCCTCCACGAATACTGCGTAGGCGATGGTCTGGCGAGAGCGGTTTGGTCATCAGGGCTGGCCTCCGTCACCAGCCCTTACGATGAACCATGATTTGCCCCTGCAAGGGAATCCTCTTCCCATTCCCAAGAGAGGAAAATGCTCTAGGCGCGCCGTGATGATGAGGCAATGGGGCCCGCTTCCGAACAAGGATCGGCATGAGATCGCAAGCGGTTCAGTTAGTGGATAGGCGTCGTCTTCCTCCGCCGATTAATGTCAAAAGCGACCGTTTGGTGGGTCGCAGCCGAGGCAGCATCGCTGTCGCTTTGCCCGCGGTCGGCCACACGCGCATTCATTCCAGTCCGATATTAATCACTCCGAAAATTGGTATTCACCAGTGGCGATTGCAAATCTGCAGTACCGCTTGGGTATCTATATAGTCGGTTTCTTCGATGAACTTCAGCGCGAAATATGAGAATTTCGCCTGATATGTGCGTGTCCAGGGGAAATCGGCTGCTTTTTCTTCTTCATGACGAGGTAAGTTTTCGTTTGTGGACGGTGCCCGATCGAAGGGCTCGGTCGTCTCCCGGATGTAGGCTCAAGCCGAATGATCGCACGCAGCAACAACTTTATGTTGGATGCAGAGCTGGATGCTGCACATGAAAGTCAAGCTCTTCGCGCCCCGTCCTTAGCTGCCGCAAGATTGGCGGATCACGATGATCTTGCAACGGAACTTCACCTGTGCGCGCACAGTGAGTCAGCAACTCCGGACTTCCAGTACAGGGTGGGGCGCAAAGAAGATGAAGATGCGCGATTGCCACGAACGCTTTGAGTATCGCCCAGCAGCGACAAGCTGCGCCGTCTGTGACGGAAAGTTTGGCATGATCAGGTACTACTCATGGCGGGCGACGCTGTGCTCCAAGAAGTGCCTGGACCGCTTTAAGGCACGCCGGGGACGAGACCGCCGCTGGCTGTTTCGATTTGAGGCGGTGGGCCATGCAGCAGCACCTCAAATGCGGCAGCAAGATCGATCTGGAGCTGCAAGATCTGTTCGACGGCACGACTCGTGAGTCGCCGATGAAGAGGTACTATTTTGATGTCCGCGACGGCAGCCAGTTCATCCGCGATGATGAAGGTGCGGAGCTGCCGAACATCGAGTCTGCTCGGGAAGAGGCGACCACTGCACTCTCGGAGATGGCCCGCGAATGGGTCAGAGGCAGACCGCAGCACCGCATAGCAGTTGAAGTTCGCGATGATCATGGCCCTATTTTGGAGGCGAGCTTTAGCTTTGTGATGAAACCGTGCGCGACGTGAAAGCCATCGGTTGGGATCGAAATGCAATTTTCGACGCCGATTGACAGCCGAAATCGCGGATCATCAGGCGTTTTCACACAACCAAGACCTACAGCAGATATCAATCAACAAACGCTTCAGGCGGCATCACAGCTGGATTTCACGGACAAGGGCGAATCCTTCGTCGAGCAGAGATACGTCACGCTTCTGCACGAATGCCTATTCGCCACAGGTTAATAGCATCGATCCGCTCTTTTTCTGGCTCACTAATCCGGTGTGCGGCCCAGCGGTCGTCACGCTTGTGTAGAGCGTAATCCTCACAGCACCATAGTCTTCTGCCTTGCGGACACGATCGCGAGACTACCACCTGCCGCTGCAACATTCGGATATTTTGACGCTGGACGCGATGCGGTTGGCGCCCGGCAAGGTCACGCGGAACTACTTCGGCGGCGAAGGCATGGATACAGTCTTCAAGGAAGACGTAGTCGAGAGGCTGCTTTCACGAGGTGATAGCCGCGACGCACCGTGCACATCATTGAACGCAAGAGGATGGACGCTGGCGCGTTCCTTGACCAGCGAGCGCTGCCAAAGGAGGACCGTTCGCTGATTGATGTCGTGCGCGCCATCGAAGATGCAAAAGTGACCACGCTGGTCGAGCTCGGTCCGAGCGTGGTACAGCAGGCAGTGCGACAAGGACGAGGGTGGCCAGTCGTCTCGGATGAGTCCTCAGAATTAACGCCTCCGAGGCCATCAATGAACGACGCAAGGCTATCTCCGACCTCGGAGTCGCCGGTCCGGAGCACCGATAGATTTCGGTTTATGCAGGAGTAAGACCTTTGCTTAACCTGTCAGGTTGAACAATTTATAGTCGTAACGAGTCGAGGGACACCGTAATGATTTTTAGAGGTGCCGATGCGCGCAAGCGGATTGCGGCGGACTCCAGTTGACGCCGTCGAGCGGGGACACGGCATATCCACGTCACCGCTCAAGAGGCAAGATATGAACGCGGCGCCAAAGATCGATCCCGTCGCCGTGCATTCTGACAGCGACGCTGTGCACTGGCTGAGCATGCAGTCGCCAAGCGCAGATTGGTGCGGCAGACCCGAACCAGCGTTAAAGCATCTGTAGCGAAACCTTGTAATCTTCTCGTCATAGTTGTATCTTTAAAATGCGATTTTGGATTCGAGGGGCTCGTCCATGAAGATGATCGCGCTTTTTGCTTTGTGGATTCTTGGGTTGTCGGCTTCCTCCCTCGCGCAAGACATCAATTGCGGTGCAAAAGGGCCTGATCCGAGGCCGAGTGAGATCAAGCTCATTTCGTGGAATATCGCCGAATTAGCGACGGCAGTGAGGGTCTATGATCGTCCGCTCCGCTCGGAAGATGAATTCAAGGACTTGCGGCTCTATCGTGAATGCAGCGACGGCGACGTCTATGCCATGCAGGAGATCGCGAGCCTTCGCGCGCTCGCGCGCGTTTTCCCACCATCCCAGTACATTCTCTGTATTTCCGGGCAGACCGTTGCGGACCAGCGTGGCCTGGCGCCCGATTATCCTTTCAACCAGCTTTCGGATATCAAGCCGCAGTGTGTAACCGACCCGACCTCAGCCGTGAGTACTCTGCCGGGCGAACTCACCAATCCTGCCAGGCAGTATGTTGCTTTAGCAATCAAGCGATCTTCTGGCGTTTCGCTCGCAGATACGAGGGACGCCGTGGATCTTGGGCCGAAAGACCCGGCAACTGACCACCAGACCCGGTGGGGGCTCGACATTACCTTGAACAAAAATGGCGCTCTTTTGCGGCTACTCGTCGTGCACATGAAGTCTCGCTGCAACGAAGACCCCATCGAAGAACCTTCAGATAACGATCACTGTCCAGCGCTCTTTCGTCAGCTGCAACCGCTTAAATCCTGGATCAGGGCAGCGCATCAGGGCGGTGGGCCGTTTATCGTTGCCGGCGACTTCAATCGCAGGTTCGACCGCGAAAGCCCTGAGATAAAGACGACTGATATGTGGGATGTGATGTCTGGCGCATCCACGTCGAGCCCTGACGATGACGTGAAACTTACCCATATCCCCAAGAATAAGGAGTTCAAGTGCTGGCCTACCGAGCCCGCCAGCCAACGCTTTTCGATAGATTTCTTTGTCATGAATGAGAAGGCCGCTGCCCTTGCGGACGCGGGATCATACTGGAAATGGCGATACGGCAAAGACATTGAAGAGGAAACGCCGCGTTCCCGTTGGCCCAGTGATCACTGCCAGATTCAACTGAACCTTAGGTTTCCGTGATTGACGCGAAGTGCCTCTTGAAGCCGAGCCACGGGCCGGTTTGTGTTGTTTCTAAAGATCTAATTTTTCGGGGGAACGTATGCAGATTGATACTGAAGTAGTCGCCACGACGACCGCGCGAGTCGACGCGAAGCGCGGTGAACTCAAGGCACCTGTGGCTAAGCCTGATCTTCCGAAAGATCGGGCGGATCGCGTCACTCGATACATCAATGAAAACCGGACGCCCGATGACGTTGCCGCGCTAGAGCGCGCGATGGGAACGAATGACCTGCTGAGCCTACACTACTTCTGGGCAGGCATTCGTGCGGCCCGTTCTGTTGGTTGCATCAAGATACCACCGTCGCCGGGTGATCGCGGAGGGTCAGCTACTGGCTTCATGATCGCCCCCACACTCCTGCTGACGAATTGGCATGTTTTTAAGATGCCTGACGTAGCAGGCCGCTCGCGTGTCCAGTTCGCATACGAGTCGGACCCCCTTGGAAATGACCGAATCCCCACCTGGTTCTCCTTCGCTCCTGACAAGTTCTTCTTCAACGACAAGGATCTCGATTATTGCGTCGTGGCGGTTGACCCTCTTTCAAAGCAAGGGACGGAAGAGCTGGCGAGTTTCGGATGGCTTCGCCTGAATCCTCAACTCGGCAAGGCGGACTACGGCCAGTTTCTTTCCATCGTTCAGCATCCCGGAGGCCAGAGCAAGCAAATAGCCATTCGTGAAAATAAACTATTGCCCTTCGATGACACTGAAGACTTTCTCACCTACCAGAGCGATACCTTCCGAGGCTCGTCAGGCTCGCCAGTGTTCAACGATCTCTGGGATGTCGTTGCCCTACACCACTCGGGAAAGCCGCTGAAAGATAGCCAAGGTCGCTACATCGGCCACGACGGCCAGCCCATTACCGACCATAAGCCGCTGGAGCACGAGATCAAATGGATAGCCAACGAAGGCGTCAGGACCAGCCGGCTCGTAGCTGACATCAGGAAACAGGCTGCTCGTCATGATCTCCTGCCGATGCTTGAGGCGGCCATCCAAGGAACGATCAAGCCAACTACAGCCGAACTCGAAATCGACGTGGAGCCGTCAGCACGGCCTACTTTCGCTCCGCAGCTCATTCCAGCAAGCCTGCCGAATGAGGGATTCTCACTCGTCTTGCCACTAAACGTCTCGCTCAAGGTTGAAAGCCTTTCGAATCCTCCTTCTATCCGCTCATTGATCCCGGAAGTTAAGCCATTGGTTGCTCCGGCCATTGTCGCAAGCGCCGAGCCTGACGAGTTGTTGCTGGAGAAGCTTAACTTCGACACCGATTATAGCGATCGACAAGGCTACGACGAAAACTTCCTCGGCCGCGACCGTATTGTGGAATTCCCAACCATAGAGAGCGAAGACCCGAAGCTGATTGCTCCCTTGCGGGGCCGCGCCGGCAAGGTCCTCCACTACCATCACTACTCGTGCATGATGCATGCACAACGGAGATTGCCGGTCCTTTCGGCCTGCAATACCGATTACAGCAAAGGTCAGAGGAAGATTAAGGGCCGCGAAACCTTTGGAAAGGACGAGTGGATTACCGATAGCCGCATGGACGAAAAGTACCAGCTACCGAAAGGCTTCTATGATCGGTGGAAGAGGCTCGATTTTGGCCATCTCGTGAGGCGAGATGATAGGGGGGCGTCAAAGACAGAGATTGAGTACGCGAATTCAGACACGTTTCACCTGACGAACTGCACGCTTCAGCACGAAGCATTTAATCGCGATAAGTTTGGTTTCCACGGCTTGTGGGGGCGGCTCGAAAATCACATTAGCAGGCAAGCATCCTCCGATAGGACGCTGGCACGCCTATCGATCTTTGCTGGTCCAATTTTCACGAAGCGGGATCTGAAACTTGAAGACGAGGAGGCAGGCAACGTTCATGTGCCGCTATCCTATTGGAAGGTGGTCGTTGCACCGACCAGGAGCGGCAGCATCAGGGCGTTCGGCTTCGTCACATCGCAAAAGCAGGAGCTAGCTGATGATTCACCGTTTGAGGAATTCTCGCCAGAAGGCTTCGAAGACGAGCAAGCGACATTGGCGGAAATCGAAAGACGCACTGTTGTCCGATTTAGTGCGACGTTGAAAGCGGCCGACGTCATGAATGACCGGCCCGTGCAGGAGCAGGAACTTATGCCCCTTTCGTCATTCGAGGATGTTTGGATGGGGAAGAAATAGCTGCGGGAGAGAGGCCCATGCTCGATGGCCGCGGGACTTGGAATGACAGACTTGTGGTCGCGTGGCATGCCCCGTTGCTTGAGCTACCGCAAGGACCAGGGCAGGGAGTTCGCTAACTATGCGTGTACGACGCTGGTCTTTTGGTGCTGGCAGGACCTTCAGCGAACGAAGCTGGTCAATCTTCGTTCTGCTGGTGGGCCGGTGAAAGCGAACCCCGCTCGCCTGCGAGTTTTGGTCTTCTTTGATGACTAGAGGAAAGGCGCACCGCCACAAGTCGAGATCGCCATTCACTAGCGCGGCGCTAGCCGGCCTAGGGCCAAGCGACATCGATCATCTGCTCCAAAGACCTAGCGAATGTCCATCCGCAGGATAGGAAGCAATCGCGTATATTGCGCTACGTGGTATAATACGCGGACAAAGACGATTAGCCCAGTGATGCGAGCGTGCGACTAGTCTCATGACTAGTCCTTCTGAGGAATTTATGCTGGACTTGATCGCTTTATGGCGGTTGTGTGGAGAAACCCACACACAGGCGACGAAATTCGAGCAACGGAGTTGTTGGTACACCCATGAAGACCCCGCCACTCGATCCTGATATCGCCGACTCAGCTCCGGATGATCCGGTGCTCACGAGCTACGATGAACAGCATCTGGTGACGTATTGGCGGCTTCTCGATGCCGAGGCCGATGGCGCCGACTGGAAGGAGGTTGCTCGGATCGTTTTGCATATCGATCCGGATCGCGAACCGTCGCGCGCTCGCAATGCGTTTGATAGTCATTTGGCGCGAGCAAAATGGATGGCTGACCACGGTTACCGCGATTTGCTGCGCGGCGGTGGGACCAAATAGCAAGAATCTGTCGTAGAACTCGCAATTGGGAATGGATTTTTCCCACTGACAACGTGATCGCCTCCACGCATCACGGAATGCACAATTAGTGACTTCCCGGTAACCCAAGGCTTCATAGACATTTCTCCGGAACCAGCCTTACGGCAGGGGATCAGAGCAATGTCCGAGTTCGACTGGCGCTTCGCCGGGCGCGTATCAGTATGCCATCAAGTCAGGGGAGGTGACGGATTTCGCCTGGGAGTCGGTCCGGCGAAGTCCCAACTATCGAAATGCCTACCGGGACACTCGCTCGAAGGGCGGCAAGTAACTTCCTAAGTCCGAAGGAGATGGGGCGTCTGCTTTCGCTCATGAGCGCGCTCCCCATCGGCAACGTAAATGAAAGAGGCCGCTAACCGAGGAGCCCCTTACTATCGTGAAGTCGCAAGCGCACTTTGCTTGAATTCAGAGTGGCTGGCGACCGCCGCTGATGTTGGCAGGCAACGACAACCCGATAGAAACGTTATGAAGTACCTGAATGATGGCAACAACCTACGACAGACCGAGACGCAACTCTCTCACCTCGGCCGTGGTCCCGCTAAACACGCCGGGATAGTCAATGTGCCATTCATCCGGGCTCTACAATCCTTTCGGAAACCCTGGTCGATCGCAGCACGGGCGTGGGTGATGATCATCTCTTTCGCGGGTCCCTGCGGTGCTGTGTCGGTCGCGCGCCGCCTTGGCCTCGAGCAACTCGTAGAGTTTGCGACAGTACGCCTCCTGCAGCTTGGCAAGCGCACTGCATTTGCGGGCATACACTGCTGCCATCTGTCGAAGCTCCGCCTCGATTTGTGAAACCTTTTCAATGATTGGCCTATTATCACCTTTAAGTTGACGAACCGCTATACCGCGCAACCGTGTCAGCGACCACCGCGCTTCTCGGCACGTAGCTTGCCCCGGCGAATGCGAGAGAGCACCCCGTCGGGGCTGACGTGACGGATCTCCGCAAACGGCTGAATAATGATGTAATCCTGATCGAGAGGTGGCGGCGCCTTAATGCCGCTCGCGGCGAGCAGCATTCGAAAGCGAAGCGAGCTCCGCCACCACGATATCGAGCTTTCGCGCGATGCCCTCAATCTTGGGCGAGTGCTGGTGCTGCGGGGACCGCGTCATGACGCCCCCGCTTGCAGGATAATCCGCATCCTGAACTCCAGCGTTAAGTCTCGAATCTCGAGCAGCAAGTCGGGATTACCGTCAATTACCGCGCGGGCGAACGCGAAGCGCTCCTCGACAAGCGCAAGGGCCTCAGCACCTGAAACGGCCGCAGGGATACTCATCGCCGGTGCGCCTCATGCTTAGCTATATAGTCGAGAATTCTCGCCCTCGCGAAAAGAAGATCCTCATCGAGCAATGCGTGCATCGCACCTCGAACGCAAGGGGAAATCGAGTCGTCATTATCGATTATTTGCCGAAACTTCTGAAATACACGATCGATTCTCGCAATCGAATCGCCTGCCGTGATCATTCGCTGCTCAGACACGTTGATCCTCATTCTCGTCGTCGGTAGTGGTTGGGATTGGCATTCTTGCGTTCTTCGGCGAGCCGAACGGGATCGTGTGAACGTTTGTTCAGCGCTCGAACATCATCGCGGGGTGCTTGGACGTAACGCCGGATCCCGTTGCAATCCTCGATGGGATCGCGAGATGTCTACTTGAGCACGCCGCAGATCTCCTTCAGTATTGCGCAGTGTTGCTTAATCTGGATGGCTTGCCGGCGCCGACCGTTAAGCGATCTTCGTCGCGGGCGTTGAGCAGATGCTATGAGGCGGGGCTCGTCGTCTTCGCGCTTCTGCGCCTTGACGCGCTTTAGCAAGTCGGCGACAAATTCGCCGAGCAGGTCGTCCATTCCGCTCGCGCTTGAAGTAGCGGTCGATGACGAGCTTGATTAAGCCCGGATTTGCTGTCTCTAGCGATGCCCGCAAATTCTATCGACGGAACGTCGCTATTTGTATCTACGCCCATTGAGGTTTCAACTCCGTGGTTGAGATGCAAATGCTGAAGAGTGCCGCGTCTAAAATCTTCAACGATGCGGTGGCGCGAGGCTCGCGCGCGATTTGATCTTATGCGAAAACGCTGCATTGTATGTAAGAGTTGCCGATACTGCGCGCTATGTAAATAAAGGCGCCACTGTCAGTGGTGCAGCCGCGTCCACATGAGCTTGCAAATTTCCCGCTCTGCTCGCGCGAAGTTGCCGATGTTGAAGTGAGTGCGCCGATACGCAGCAACGCGTTCCGCTCGCGACCCCATCATGCGGGGTCTCTCGCGCTTGTACATCTCGTCGCGTGCTTGACTGAGTGCGCCACGCACGGCATGTCGGAGTTCCCCTTTTAATCGAATGAGTGTGGTTGCGGTGGGCTGAAAGCTAGTTAGCAGTTGCAGCGCGCGAGCCTTGATCTCCTCGAAATACGGACTAACGCGCACTTACGGTTCTCCTTTAGCGGATGATGCTGCATCTATGCTCCTGATAGCCCGCTTAATGGCATCGGTATGGCAATCAGACCTCTGTGGATGAAGAGGGCAACCGGGGTGGCAGCTTGCCCATCACGCATTCTGCGCAGCGCAGCTCAGGGTTGCTCGAAGGTCACAAGCAGGCCGTCAAGGTGATTACGGGACCGAGGTGTCGAGTTGGTAACAAGCCCCCCACAGCATTTATGGGCGCCTGGCAGGCCGGCCCAGCAGCCGCACGCCTGCAGCTATGCCTCGGTCAACGCGTGCGCGATACCGA
This sequence comes from Bradyrhizobium icense, assembly GCF_001693385.1. Classification (NCBI taxonomy): domain Bacteria; kingdom Pseudomonadati; phylum Pseudomonadota; class Alphaproteobacteria; order Hyphomicrobiales; family Nitrobacteraceae; genus Bradyrhizobium; species Bradyrhizobium icense. The sequence goes on along the minus strand of NZ_CP016428.1, from coordinate 5,271,746 downwards.
TCGATAGCCGGATCGTAGAGTCGAGGACGCCGATTTTTTCACGGATGTGAGTCGGAACACCTGAGTGGGTCATTCGTGCGGGTAGGCTGGCAAGCGACTCGGCGCCGCCCAGGCTCACTGCCAGCTTAAAGCGTTTCAGCGCGTTCAGAAATTGGTATGCGGCGGCTTTTCCGCCGATAATATCGAACGAAAATGTGGAACCTGCGCCGGTGCATTGCTTCGCGAATAGCCGGCCCACGGCCGGGTCTGCCCTGGTGAGCGAGGCCACCTTTTCGTGGTCGCGCAGGTAATCCGCTACGAGCTGCGCATTTCTATCGGCTTTTTCCATGCAAAGGCTCAGTGTTTCGGGCGAGCGGCTGATCATCCAGCAGGAATGCGGGTCCAGTTGGGTGCAGATGCGCCTCGCAGCGCTTTGACGTCCTTCATAGGGGCTTTTGACCCGAGCGCAGCGCCAGCGATCAGGTCTGAATTACGCCGACACTTGGTCAGTGAATAAAAGTGAGATCCGCACTATGTTCGATCTGTCGCTGAAACACCGGCCCGAGCAATGTGTTTTTACACGCACGATCGGCGTGTGTCCCTGGGCCCGACCGGTCATCTCTGCGACGCGGCGGACCATCGCAATATCGACCAGCCCATCGGTTGCGTTTGCCGGAGTTTCGATGAAAATCATTGCAACTCGGCCTTTTGCGCATCACGTCCCTGCCGCCAGCCTAACTCCGGTTTCGTCGAGGCCGTCGGCAAAGCCGACGGCTCCGATCGAAAGGTCCGCAAGCGTCTTCGCAAGCACCGCTTCCGGTACACCGTTGAGGGGTTGAGAGTGCAGAATCACGTCGCCAGGGCTTGCCGAACGCGAGGATCGTCGTCGCAATCACCGCCATGCCGGATGAGAACAGTGCGCAATCTCTGCACTCGTAGACGGAAGTCCTGTCCTCGACATTTCGCTATCGGAGTGATTGATCCGCGAATAAACCAGGCCTGCGTCCATCCCCTCGGGAGGCTCGCCCCGACCCGAGACGAAATCGAAGAAGTCCCGTCTTCTCGGCAGTCCGGAAAACGAAGGTCGAAGTCAGAAAGACCGGCGGTTTGAACGCTCCTTCCGATAATTGCGGATCGTAGCCGCAGTTCAGCATCTGCGTTTCGGGATGCAGCATGTGATGCCTATATGGGTCTTCAACGCAAAATGTTTCATCATGGCCTAAGCTTCGTTTTCTAGATTCGAAATCCTTGCCCTGCACTAGCTGCCTGCCGCGGTGGTGGGGGCGAATTCCGCAACTTGCTGCGCTATATGCTGCAACATCGTCAGTAGAGGCTCTAACAGATCAAGGCTGTTTCACCAGAGTCCACTTCTTGATCACCGCCTCGCTCATCTGCTCAGCGTCAGCACAGGCGATTTCATCGACCTTCACCGAGATCCTCTTGCCGACTAGTGGCTTCAGCTGACGGGCGTGCGCTTCGCCAGTTGTGAGGAGCTGAAACATTACCGGTCCGGTCTCTAGCTTGCACAGCGCGTGCGGCTCGGGCAGCCGGCGCGGCGCGGTGATGATCTGGTAGGCGACCTTTTTGCCGGGCTTGGCATCGCGTATGCGCAACGCGTAGAGCTCGCCTGACAACACGTCGCCGGGGTTGATTGGCGCGCCGCCGTTCAGCCCCGCGGGCTCCTCCGCGCGGGCGGCTCCAGGAAAGCTCGCCAACAGAATGAATGCAAGAGCAAGGCCCATAGCAAATCGGTTTTTCGTCATTAGTCAGTCCTCCGTAGGTGTAGTTAGAAAAGCGTGCGCTGCCGGATTGCGGCAACAGCGTACCTCGTCGAGCCATGGACGTCGTGGTGACCAAGCAGGAGTTGCTGATCGTGAGCGCATGCTGCTCGCCGACTGCACGGCAAGCATCTAGGAGCGCGGCCACAACGTTTGATCTCTAAAGCAAGCCGGACAGGCGAATCATTGTCGGCCAAGTCCAGCCATGATTTCGGAGTGGATTGCGGTTGCGGTGCACAGGGAAGCATCTAATGGCAGATTGCCAAATGCGAGTTGACAAAGGAGGTAATTGGCACCTGCCTCTTCCAGCTGATTTAAAAGAATTTGTCGCACAGAAGCTGGCGTTCCGACGACGCACAATTCGCTCTCGATTGCCGCATCGAAGGTCAGCGGCAGGTGTGGTGGTGTAGGGATGGCATTGAGCTCGTAAAGGAACTTAAAGCTCTTGAGCCATTGTTCGTAAGCAGATGCCGCGAGCGAATAGGCATCTGTGTCGGAACGCGCAATCACGACCATGCGGAGCAATCCAAGAAATGGCATTTGATCGTTAGCCTCGCCGTTGGGCTCACGATGAGCGCGGAAGGCATCAGTAACTTTGCGTACAGCTGAGGAAGGGCCTACGCACGCGAGATGTGCGCCATTGGCAGCGGCCCAAGCTGCGGACTCGGGTCGATTTGTGGCAATCCATGTCGGCGGCATTGGACGCTGATAGGTTTTGACCGTCAACGGAACGTTGTTTAGCTCAAAATGTTGGCCTTGATAGGATAGTGTGCCGCCTTTCATAGCGCTGATAAGGATTTCGCTTGCTTCTTCATAACGGCTTGGCGCCGCGTCAGCGCTGATGCCGTAGTAGCCCAATTCAAGCGGAAGAGAGCCGCGTCCGATACCCACCTCAAGCCGGCCACCGCTTAAGTGATCGAGCATACAGATCTCTTCAAACGCACGCAGGGGATGATAGAGGTTAAGCAGCATCACCAATGGCCCGATACGAAGTTGCCGTGTGCGCTGTGCGACGCTCGACAAGAACAAATTGGGCGATGGACCTCTCCCATGCGGCGTACAGTGGTGCTCTGCCACATGATATGCAAAGAAGCCGAGTCGGTCGTACGCCTCTGCCAGGACGAGGCGATCTGCGTATTGTCGGGCGATGTCGCGGCCGTCCTCGTCTAAGTGATCGAAGATGCCGAACGTTAGTTTGGAAGAAAAGACGTCTTTCACCGGATTATCTCCAATTGTAGATGTGAGGGTAGGAAGTTCGCTTGTTTTCGGCATCTGAGCGGGTCAAAGACGCCGACGTGTCCCATTGCGACCACACCGTTTGTTCGCCTCTGCTGTTGTCTTAACCTCTGATCACGAGACGATTGTCCGTCCCTCTTCGACGCCTAAGCATCCGTTGGCAGGGAGATAGATCCGTTGTCACTAGTCGCGGCTCAGTCACAACGGATCTTCGCCATTGGCGGCAACCGCTCTTATCTTCATCGTGAATACGTTCGCCTGCGTAACGCAAAAGCAGACCCTAGCGGTGCTCAACTGGCGATCTGCCTAGCTTCAAGCTGTCAGAAATGTCACTGACGGCTCCCAGAAACGCATCCATTTGCGTTTTTGTCCCGATGCTCACGCGGATGTAATTTTCAAGCCCGTTATCGGGAAGGAAGGCAACAAGTATTCTTTGCCTTTCCAAAGCGGCCTGCCACCATCTACCGTCGTGTCCCGCAGGCACACGCGCGAGCAAGAAGTTTGCGTGGGAGGGCGTTAGAGAAAATCCAAGTTGCGACAGTGCGGTCGCAACCCGCTGTCTTTCATGCCTGATGTGCCTATGGTTCTCTTCGTAGACGGCGCGATGCGCAAGAATGCTGATGCCGACCGCGTGCCCGATCACATTCATGTTGAAGACGTTCTGGATGTTACGAAGCCTCCCAATAAGCTGCGGATGGCCGAACCCGAAGCCGACGCGAACGCCCGCGGCGGCATAGCTTTTCGAAAGCGTTCTTAAGAGCAGAAGATTCGGATAATTGTTGAGGAGCCGCAGGCCATTATCAGGCGCAAAGTCGACATACGCTTCGTCCAACACGACTAGGCGGTCCGATTGTGCCAGGAGGCGTTCGATATCGGCGATAGGGATGAACGTTCCGGTCGGATTGTTCGGATTAGCCAACAGAATGAACTTGGCATCTTTTGTGGGCCCAGAGAGCAATTGCTCTATCGGCAACGACTGAGGTTCGTTACATCTGATTTCAAGCAGTTGAGCACCCTGCAACATAGCAAGTTTGCGATTGAATGAAAAACCGGGCGACAGCATTGCGACCCTGTCGCCCGGGGCAAGAAATGCTCTGTAGATGAGCCCGAGAAGCTCAGATGATCCATTGCCGGCAATCACATGATCGGTCGCGATGCCGTAGGCATTGGCGGCTGCTTCCCTCAGGCTAATGTTGTCATCTTCTGGATACAGATACTGCCGCTCAAGCGCCGCAATTGCACTTTGCCATACGATTGTTGGCAGCGGAAATGGGTTCTCATTCGTGTTTAGTTTGACGTAATTAGCATCCGGCGAAGGCCGGCCGGACGGCAGAGCATCTAACTGTTTCGCTGCCTGCGAAAGAGAAGAGAGCACATTTTGCAATTTGGCATCGGACATAGGTTTCTCCCGTTGAACCACCGAGGGCGCTTGCAGTTGTCAGCATGCCGGTCAGTCGGTCCGGTAGATGGCCGGAGGACAAAGTTCGAGTGTTGGTTGGGACAGCGAGGACGGCGGCCATCCAAGTTTCCCTGCGGGCACCAGGTCGAAATGCCCAATTGTTTGAAGGTGGGATGAACCTGTCACTCCACGACGACCCCTGAAGGAGACGAGAGAACAATCGTTGAGCGGATCAAGTGTCGTGCCGCAATCAGGCGCCTCGGTCGCGGATCGGCATTGCCGTCAATTCTGAGTTGGCGGCAATATCACTCTGCGTTGGTCCAGGTACCAAATATTGGTCCGGGATGAGTCGTCCTCAGATCGCGCAGTGGAAGTTCGGCAAAGAGCTAAGCAAAAGTAACGCAGCGACATCGGCCGAGCTGTGCCGTTGGGCATAAACTCTTCCGTTGGCGCATCGGCGTCATAGGATAGCCCCGCGAGCAGTACCGCGACCGCGAGAAGCGACGCGAGTACCGCGAGCGCGAGAAGCGACCCGAGTAGCACGTCATGTCCGGAACTACGTTTCATCATTTCCATTGCTTCGCTGAATATCTAGGCTCGTGTGCGGCCGCAACGATGAGTTCTACTCGACGGGCTCGACAATGTTGTTATGCCACCGGTAGACGACGAAGCCGGGAGCGGCATTGTCTCCTTTGGTATCGAACCGGACCGGCCCGATTACTGTTTGGATTGGCTGCGAACGAAGCGCAGCTGCTACTCGCGGACCATCGAAGGTGCCGGCCCGCTTGACCGCGTCCGCCCATGCCTGGACGGCGGCATAGGCGTAGAGCGTGTAGCCTCCCGCTGATACGTTGGAAGACTTGAGCTTAGCTACGGCGTCCGCCGCTTGAGCATTCTTGGTGGAGTCGGGCATGAAGGTGAACAGTGTGCCGTTTGCTGCTTCGCCCGCGATCGCCGAAAAGTCGCTGGTCATCAACGGATCGTTCGCCATGACAGTGAGACCTGCGCCTGCTTCTGCGGCCTGACGCACAATCAAGCCGATCTCGGCGTAATAGCCGCCGATATAGGCGATCTGGATTCCGTCTCTTTTCAATCTTGAGACCAGGGCCGTGTAGTCCTTTTCGCCGGCCACATAGCTTTGCCGAATGACCTTTTCGCCTGCTTCCTGAAGGCGCGACTCAACGACATCGGCAATGCCCTTGCCGGCGGTGCTCTTGTCGTCAAGGACAGCAATCTTCTTGTTCGGATAATGTCGCAAGATGTATTCGGCCGCCACGAGGCCTTGTTGGTCGTCGCGGCCGCAGATCCGAAACACCGTCTTGAGACCACGCTCTGTTAGCTGAGGATTCGTTGAGCCAGGTGAAATCTGAATAAGTGCCGCTTCGGCGTAAACGTCGGAAGCAGGGATAGAGGAAGACGAACAAAAGTGGCCAACGACCAACTTGACCTGATCCATCGTCAGCCGATTGGCAACTGCGACGGCCTGCTTGGGATCGCACGCGTCATCGGCGACGCTCAATATGACCTTGATACCGGGAAGTAGGCCCGAAGCATTTAACGCATCGACAGCCGCAGCAGCACCATCGCGCATCTGTACGCCAAGCGCAGCAGTGCTTCCGGTCATCGGGCCGACCACGGCGATATTAACGTCGGCAGCGGGCGCGGTCGAAGCCAAAGCACAAGAGAGGATTGCTGCACTTGCAGCTGAAGTGATTCGAGAAATTGACACTTAGAGCTCCGGATGTTCGCTTGAGTGTGCCATCAGCCTTGCCGTTCCTGCCCATGCGAGGGCGTCGCTTGGTTATGTGATAACGCCAGCTTTGGATACCTCAAGGCAGCGCATCGGCCGCGGCTGGCCGCTGCCTCCGGAGCTGCCGTGGCAGAGCGCAACACCATTGCGGTCCCGCCATACGAAAGACGTGGCGATAAGCGGTGAGATACACGCCGAACGCTGGCGATCTCGGCATTCCATCACGTCCGACGCGCTCATGACGCTGCAATCGATGAACACAGCAAACGATCCGCATGTCCATCCCCGCGGGCGGCGTCACGTATGTGGAGTCTGCGGGTTCGTCGCCTGCATTCCATACTTTGTGAGGACCGGCGCCTGAGACGTCACATGCCGAACTCGGACCGAGCTCCCGTTCCTGTCCGGCAACGGCGACGTGACTACATCCCGCCCTGATCTCTAGTTGGTCGTCCTGTTTCAGCTGCAAGTATGCCGGCGGCGGCACCCCATCCGGCGTATAGACCACCTTGACAGTCCGCTCCTTGCGGAAGTGCTCGAGCCTTCTGACCGTCTCGTGGGGCGTGAGCCTAACAGCTTGAGACATTCGTAATCCTTACTTAACCTTTGGAGCAGCAACCGACGAGCCAACGACATGATGTCGATTCGAATCCGTTTGCAGCGAAGCGAGATCCGCGAAGTTTGCGAGCCGTATCCGTGAGTGAGAGCTAGAGAGATCCGTCTTGTTTGGGTTTGTCGGATAAAGCCTCTTGCGAGAAGCCCGACTAGTCGTAACGAACGCTGCGTCAGTATCCAGTACACCCGCGATCATCCGGACCGGACCGGCTCGCGCTGATCAAGCACTGGCAAGGCCACGATGATCATCCAGTGCGCCCCGAATGCCGAAGCTCTCGTCCCAGAAACTCTGAACGTACTGCAGGTCCATGCGATCCTCGCGGCTAGGCGGAGTTGTCCCTAGGTCGTATTGCCAGGGACCGTGGCCACCTACGGTAGATCGTACAACTTGACGCTACGTACGATTCAAGCCCCTTCGGGGGCTCGTCTCATGAATTTGTCCAAAGTCACGTCTCGATGAAGGAGCGACGCTGCAAAAATTAGAGAGGAGCAACACGAGTCCTCAACCACCTGACGCAAACCACAACCGGCGCGTCCCCCCGGCGCTAAAAAACGCAAATCATTCTCATCTAGATGGAGAACACAGCAGGGGTGCACGCATTAGGCGCGGCAGGTTCAGCGTAGTTCATCCGTTCAAGGCGGCAAGTGCGAGGTCGAGATATTGCATTAGGCAGGGATCCCAGCCAGCCATACTGCGTGGCGCGCTCAACCGCGCAAGAACTTTCAGTATCGTTGAAACGGTCGAATCAGCTCCTGCGATTTCTGTGATCAGCGAGCGCGCTTTTAGCGCCACAGCGTTTGCCCGTTCGCTGCAAGGATGCTCGCCTCGATCCACACAATCGCGCAGCTCGTCGCGGATCTTCCGCCACCGCTCCTCTCGATCTGAGTCTATGACGCATGTGCATGGGAGCGGCTGTGGGCGTTCTTCCTCAACCCGCGACATTGCATCGAGAGTGGCAGGTAGCTCATCAACACTGACGTGTAATTCACCATCCGTCGTCATGTTGCGCAAACGATCTCGCAGCAGGGTTGCGCGCGCGACTTGAAGTTCAATCCTCTCCAAATGATTGCGCAATAGGTCAGTAAGCGAGGTTCTGCCCTCAATCGCTCTACGTATCTCGTGAAGCGAGAAGCCAAGTTCACGTAGCGCTCGGATTTGATGTACCCGTTTGAGGCCTTCGCGGTCGTACATGCGGTGACCGCCGTCGGTGCGCTCCGACGCACTTAATAAACCCGTGTGCTCATAATGATGCAGAGTGCGTACCGTTACCCCGGTAGCCTCTGCAAGCTCGCCAATGCGCCATCGACGCCTTCGTGGTGTAGCTTTTGTCATGGTCCTCTATTTTCAAGCCTACAACCTGACGTCGCGTGAGATTCAAGCTATTTCAATGGTCTACGTGAAATCTGCTTCGATTCAGGGGCCAGCAAGGTGTCTCTTCTGTCGCCGGCAAGGTTGCTGTCCTCAGCGAGTCGCCTGATCAGGCGGTAGAAGCGATGGCGCCCATCAAGTTCATCAGGGACGCTAAGTTGGCCTCACCGGCTGCTGCACGTTCCAGAACAAGCGTGGCGATTGCCGTTCGATTTTCAGGAGTTCGCATAGAAACCGGTAACGCCGCGACTGCTTCATCAAAAAGCCTTCCCAAGACCGAGAGGTCTTCCGGATCGTAGACACCACTGTATTGCTGCAACATTCGGCTCCGTGATTAACTTCGCGCTAAGGCGGCCGCACGTGGCTAAGACGTTTGGCCAAAAGAAGACAGACCGCCGGCGTACAGCGACGAGGATGCGGTATACGTTGAAGTGATGCTGTTGCGCAACACAGTCGCGCTTTGCTCCGTCTCGAGGCCGCGCAGACGATATCGACTAACATCTCGGAACAATTTGCGAGCACCGCAGTGCCGATGTGCTGCCGGATTGGCGGGGCGAAGAAGAAGAATCTCACATTCGGTGCGCCGCTATTCTGAGTCATGGCTGCAAGAAAGCGCGGAGCCGATACGAGCATCGATCGGCAGCCAATGCTGATCTAACAACGATAGTCCCAGTATTTTCTGAGCTTGGGTCCCGCCGCCTCAATATCTATCGCAAAGTGGCGGCCGCTCTTTGATCCCGTTCACAACAGATCGGACCACACTAGATGAGACATGGCGCGAAGGATAAGTGACCGGGTTGTCCGACATGCTCGCTCGCCCGCGCCTGGTATACCAAAAGATGACACGCAGACAGGTAATGCCCTCCGAATTATCAATGCCAGTGCGCTGAGCACACCTGGGCCGAGTCGCTAGTCCCACTGTTCTTGGCAACGCCTCCAGGCGAATGTCGAGTTCTGCTGATATCAGCGCGCTTGCGAGTTCGTTGCGCAATTGGGTTGCAAGCAGCGCGTGCTTGCCTTCGCAGATCAGTCCTGCAACCACTTCGATTTGCGGATGATGCGCTCCTTGAGGTGGGGGAGGGGGGACGGTCCCGGGCGCCAGGCGCCCTTTGGAAGTCATGAGCTCCGAGGAGACGAAGGTCGAGCGAGAATTAGATATCGGAGCTAACTTCGTGCCAGAACAGCCGCCCACGATGTGAAGGAATCTCGTTCATCGCCTATTGGTTTGCATGTTGCGCTCCGTCTCTGCTGCGACTGGGTTCCTCTCATCTCGAGCGAGCCCAACCGCTGGCATGAGACCGTTGCTGGTGTGGCAGGTTCAATAGCCATTTGCAACGGGTCACTAATCTTCAACGCCGCAAATTCTCGCTATCGAGCTCGAGAGAGAATGGCGTCAAGCCCAGAGGAGCCTAATATTAGACTCGCGAGAGACGGCTGAAATATGCGTCCAGATATAAGGGGCGTAGCACGCTCCTGCGAATCCGCGCTTACAATGAATGAGGGTCGGTTCTCACGAAAGATCTCGGGGTTAACCGGATTGATGCGAAGACGAAGGTGAGGAGACGATTTAAGTGAATTTAGGGGCGCCTGGATCTTTCGTGGTTTCAGGCGGAGGAGCCATGCGGGACGCCTCTTCCAACAATATTTCTCGCATCCAGATGCTTGCCGGATCACTGTTGTGAAAAGCGGGCCATTGGACGGCCTCGGTAAATGCGGGAAGTGACCGCGTAAGCTCAACGATCTGCAAAGGCATCGTTTTTTCGAAATGCTTAACCAGCCTTGAGGGCATCATACCTATGCGGTCAGTGTCCAATAGTACCGGCGGGATCATGCTAAAGCTCTGCACGACGACCTCGATGCGTCTTTTGAGACCATGCTTGAGTAAGAACCATTCCTCAATGGAGGGCTTTCGCGTAAGCCCGAACTTGACCGCAACGTGTCCCATGGACATGTATCTCTCGAATGTAAGCTGCGGTGGTAACTGCTTGTTCGTGCGGCATCCGACGCACACGAGTCTCTCCTCGAACAATGTCGCTTTAGGGTGTGCGCTCGACATGAACAATTCCGGCAAGATAAGAAAATCGACTTCACCGCGCCGGAGAAGCTCATCGGTCGCATCGGCGAGTGGCAGCAATTCGAAACTGACGGCGGGAGCTTCCCGTGCGACACGATCCACGATCCTTCGAAAGAATACGATTGTCATGAAATCGGACAGGAGGATCCGGAAGCGGCGATTCGATTTGGTAGGGTTGAACCCATCCTGGGAAAGAATGGAGAGCTGGATGTGCAGCAGAGCCTCGCGAATAGGGGCGGCGAGCCCTTCGGCACGCGGTGTTGGGACAAGTTCCCGGCCTCTCATCGTAAATAGTTCATCGCGGAAATAGGCGCGTAGCCGGGCGACGGCCGCGCTCATGGCCGGCTGGCTCAGCTTGATGCTGCGTGCCGCCGCGGTGAGGTTACGCTCGGTCATCAGAGCATCGAGCGCAACAAGAAGATTTAGATCAAGGCCCTTGAAACGCATATCTTCTCCCGTTGAAAGCCTTTGCGTTGTAAACATTGAGCAACAACGGTTACTTCTATGAAGGTCCGAATCGCCCCGCCAGAGCTAGGCTCCTTCTGGGATACCGCGCGATCGCAAAGAAGGCTCTCGTACTCGGTCGCAAGCATGTTGGTTGCGCAACGGAGCATGCGAGCGGGCGTGGAAGTCGCCCGCGGTCTCGAAGTAGGGCCTTTGGTGCGTTCAGCAATCGCTCGCAGCACCACAACGATCACTATGAACCGTTGAGAGTAGGGCGCAGTTGCGCCCCATTACGCCATTAGCGCCGCAGCTGCGCTATCGACACCCCGCGTGGCTTAGCTTTGGTCGTCGTTTGCGAGCCTACAACCTGACGCAGTGTGCGATTCAAGCAATTTCATTGGTGTAGCTGAACATCATTTCATTCGACAAGATGCATCTCTCGCAGTATCTGAGCCGCCTCGCGGGCACAGGTGCCAAATGCAACCCGCCGCAATCGCGAAAAGCCATTCCGCTGCGCTCTCTGCCTAGTTCCAAGAACATCTTACGGCGGGCCTCTGCCAGGTGGCGGACGCGAGAAGCAAGATAAATCGCTACTTGATCAAGCGGCAACATCAAGCGCGCCAATTCGGGCGCGCTGCGGCTGACATCGAATGGGGTTCTTCTGCATGCAGAACATGGCGTACGTGCCTCTTGCGGTGCGGGGCTTCCGAGACATGGCGCACAACGAGATCGGCCCGAGCGACCAGGTGATCTTGAAGCATCTGGATTGATGCCGAGAGCAGGTGTTAAGACGCCTTGAGTAAAAATCTAGCAGCGCCTGCGATTTCTGGGGGTCTCGCGCGGAGAAGCCATGCGGGACGCCTCCTGCAACAATATCCGCCGCAGCCAAATGCTCGCCGGATCAGTGTTGTGGAGGGCAGGCCATTGGATGGCCTCGGTGAATGCGGGAAGTGGGAGCGGAGCTTCGACGATCCGCAGCGGCATCGTCTTTGCGAAATGCTGGGCCAACCTTGAGGGCATCGTCGCTATACGCTCAGTCTCCGATAGCATCGGCGGGATCATGGTAAAGCCCTGCACAATGACCTCGATGCGTCTCTTAAGACCGTGCTCAAGCAAGAACCATTCCTCAATATTGGGCCTTAGCGCCTGCCCGAACTTAGCTGCAACGTGTCCCATTGATATGTATTTGTCGAAGGTAAGCTGCCGTGACAGCTGCTTGTTGGTGCGGCAGCCTACGCACACGAGTGTTTCCTCGAACAGTGTCGCTTTAGGATGCGCGCTCGACATGAACAATTCCGGTAAGACAAGAAAGTCGACCTCGCCGCGCCGCAGAAGCTCATCGGGCTCATCGACAAAGGGCAGAAATTCGAACCGGACGGCGGGAGCTTCCTGGGCGACACGGTCGACGATCCTTCGAAAAAAAACGACTGTCATGAAATCGGAAAGGAGGATCCTGAAGCGGCGATCCGATTTGGCTGGGTTGAACGTGTCGCGGGAAATAATCGAGAGCTGAATGTGCACCAGAGCCTCGCGAATCGGCGCGGCGAGCCGTTGCGCTCGTGGTGTTGGGACAAGCTCGCGGCCCTTCATCGTAAATAGTTCATCGCGGAAATAGGCGCGTAGCCGGGCGACTGCCGCACTCATGGCCGGTTGGCTCAGGTTGATGCTGCGTGCCGCCGCAGTGAGATTACGCTCGGTCATCAGAGCATCGAGCGCGACGAGAAGATTTAGATCAAGGCCTTTGAAGCGCATAGCGTGGAGTTATCCATCCTTTGGATGAGTTCAATAAAAACAATCGATTTTACCAATTTTGCCGAATGGCGGATAGCAAAGCCGTCGGTCGGGACAAACAAAAATTTCAGGCATATCAGGAATGCTTACCAGTCTTTGCCCTGGCTCCGCGAAAAAGTCTCAGCTGCACCCCGAGCGCCGATCGAAGCGCATGTCCATGGGAGCCAGAGTTTTCAACGGGTTGTACAAACTGAATCGCAGTGGCTTGACGCGACAAGCGTGCCGCAGGTCGCATCGGCGCTCACTACCGGTAAACGTTCGTATAGCTTCTGAAACCGTTTCTATATCGGCCGTTTACTTCCGTAGAATTGATCCAGCCCTCTACTTCGCTCTAACGTCGCAACCAATCAGGAGCTGCCGATTGCAGGCGCCAAATGCCTTTGCGACCCGGCCAAATGTATCCCTTATCCATAGCAGTCAAATCGTGCCGAAAATGCAGGAGAAGTCCCCAGTAGATCTGGTGCGAATGGCACATGCGCTCGACGTAATCTCCGTCGTGGATAACGATGCATCGGTCCGTAAAGCGCTGAGAGGCGCGCTCTGTTTGACAGGCGACAATCCCGAACCTTTCCAGTGCGCAGATGAGTTCTTGAAATCAAGCCGTCCTCTCAGCACGTCCTGCTTGATCGCGGATGCTCAGTGGCCCGAAGTGGCCGGGCTCGAGCTATGCCAGACCAGCGTTTCCGATTCCCCGGTGGAGCCATTCATCGATAGCGAGCTGCTCGCGTGCATCAGGTCCATCGTCAAACGCCAGACGGTGCATGGGAGGCAATCATGAATATTGTCGTATCAAGCTCTACGGCAGGTCTCTCCATGCGCTCTCCGGTGCGGTGGAGGGTGGCCTGGGAAAATGAACTGCGCCTCGCCGACCATATCGAACTCTCCGACTTCTTCCGAAAGACCTATGGTCCCACTGGAGAATTCAATGCCAAACCATTCGGAGACCATCGAAGTTGGGCCGGCGCGAGACCTGAGCTCCGCGTAATCGGCTACGACGCACGCGGCGTAGCGGCTCATATCGGCGCGCTACGCCGCTTCATCAAGGTCGGAGACGTCGATCTACTAGTGGCCGAGCTAGGATTGTACGGGGTACGTCCGGATCTTGAGGGACTCGGAATCACCCACTCAATGCGCGTGATGTATCCAGTACTGCAGAAGCTTGGCGTTCCATTCGGTTTCGGTGCGGTTCGGCATGCGCTGAAGGAACATCTTACAAGGTTGCTGGCCCGCCGGGGTCTGGCGACCATTATCTCTGGGGTTCGCGTGCGGTCCACCCTTCCGGATGTGTATCTGAACCTATCGCCCACGCGCGTCGAGGACGTGCTTGTCCTGGTTCTGCCGATTGGACGGCCGATCAGCGAGTGGCCGACTGGTACGGTGATTGATCGGAACGGGCCAGAGCTGTGACATACCTCGACCGCTTATGCGAAGCGCGCAGCGAGTACGCTGACCGCACTGAAAGTCGCGGCGTCTATTTGACGTTTGATGACGGTCCCGATCCTCTCTTCACGCCGGATGTCCTGGATGTGCTCGCGGAACACCGAGTGCCCGCAACGTTCTTCGTTATCGGAGCGTACGCTGCAGACCGGCCGAAACTAATCCGACGAATGATCGCAGAAGGGCACGAGGTCGCAAACCACACGATGACTCATCCGGACCTGTCCAGATGCGAACTTACCGAAGTGCAACATGAAATACTAACGGCGAGCAGGGTCATCAAAATGGCGTGCCCCCAGGCCGGTCTCCGGTATATGCGGGCACCTTATGGTATGTGGAGCGAAGAGGTGCTCACCACGTCGGCGAGGGCTGGACTGGCCGCCCTGCACTGGTCGGTAGATCCGCGAGACTGGTCTCGTCCCGGCGTTAACGCGATTGTCGACGCTGTGCTGGCTTCTGTCCGGCCGGGCGCAATCGTGCTCTTGCATGATGGATGTCCTCCCGAGGAGTTGGGACGGGCAACTCATGCTCGTGTGCGCGACCAGACCGTCTTGGCGCTTTCCCACCTGATTCCAGCATTGCATGAACGCGGGTTCTCAATCCGCTCGCTTCCTCAACCTCACTGAACAAATAGACACACCAATGAATCTTCTTGCCACGACCAGCACTGTCGCTATCTCGTTGTATGCGCTGCTCTCGACTTTCTATAGAAGCGCGCAGGTGCTTTATGCTCTGCCGACAAACGTATCATCGGCCTCGGGCGACGTGGCCGTCTCCGACGCTTTGCCGAGCGTGGACGTCATCGTCCCCTGCTTCAACGAGGACCCGCGCACGCTCTCGGCGTGTCTGAGATCCATTACAAGCCAAGACTACGCCGGGAAACTGCAAGTCTATGTGGTTGACGACGGTTCCGGAAATCTCGACGCTGTAGCACCCGTTCACGACGCCTACGCTGACGACTCGAGATTCAGCTTTATTCTGCTGGGCAAGAATGTCGGAAAGCGGAAGGCGCAGATCGCCGCGATTCGCAGGTCGTCTGGAGATTTGGTGCTCAACGTCGATTCGGACACGATACTCGCCGCCGACGTAGTCACGAAACTTGCACGAAAGATGCGAGATCCAGCGATCGGGGCGGCCATGGGTCAGTTGACGGCGAGCAACCGAAACGACACCTGGTTAACCCGGCTGATCGACATGGAGTACTGGTTGGCTTGCAACGAAGAGCGCGCGGCACAGGCTCGCTTCGGCGCCGTTATGTGCTGCTGCGGCCCATGTGCCATGTACCGCCGTTCCGCGCTCCTTTTGCTGCTAGATCAGTACGAGACGCAGTTTTTTCGGGGAAAGCCAAGCGACTTCGGTGAGGATCGCCACCTCACGATCCTCATGTTGAAAGCAGGGTTTCAAACGGAGTACGTTCCCGACGCTGTCGCGGCAACAGTGGTTCCGGATAGGCTAGGGCCATATCTGCGCCAACAGCTCCGTTGGGCGCGGAGCACTTTCCGTGACACCTTCCTTGCGCTGCGCCTGTTGCCCGAACTTAATCGCTATCTCACGCTAGATGTAGTCGGACAGAATCTCGGCCCGCTACTTCTCGCCCTGTCATCGATAGCGGCGCTCGCGCAGCTCGCACTCACAGCCACAGTACCGTGGTGGACAGGACTGATTATCGCATCAATGACCGTGGTTCGCTGCAGCGTCGCAGCGTTTCGTGCTCGCGAACTTCGATTCCTCGGCTTTTCTCTGCACACACTCATCAACATCTTTCTCTTACTCCCCGTGAAAGCCTATGCATTGTGTACATTGAGCAATAGCGATTGGCTGTCACGCAAGGCTGCAAAGTTACCAAACGAGGGTGAAAGACAGGTCGTCATCCCAAACCCGATCGCTGGACCAAACGCTAAAGGAGGTTCGGTCATTGCTGGGTCAATTCCTAGGACGGATCGTTCGCGCCGTTCTTCGAGGTTCGTGACGTCGAATAGTATTTGCAGCGGCGAGTGACCTTGAACGTTACGTAGGTGCACAGGTCGTGAGCCGGAACAAGAGATATCAATCGTTAGACCTTGAATTGGCGAGCGACGATCCGTGGCGGCTCGACGGTAGTCCGTTCGAGCGAGAGCGTCACACGCAAATGCTCCGGCTATCGCTTTCACAAGGGGTTATTACACATGCTCTCGAAGTCGGGTGCGCAGCCGGCGCATTCACAGAAAAGCTGGCACCCCACTGCAAGCGGCTCACAGTGGTCGATGTTATGCCGCGAGCGATCGGTCGGGCGTGCCAACGGACGAAGAGGTGGTCGCACATCACGTGGATAGCTTCCGACATTCAACAGTTCTCGACCTCAGAGCTGTTCGATCTGATCGTCGTGGCGGAAGTTCTCTATTACCTCGAAGACATAACTGATATCCGCGCGGCCATCCGCAATCTGGTGCAGATGCTTGCGCCAGGCGGGCATCTGGTCTTTGGATCGGCGCGTGATGCCGCCTGCACGCGTTGGGGGCACGCTGCTGGTGCCGAGGCGGTCATCACCATGCTCAATGAAACGTTGATCGAGGTCGAGTGCGTACAGTGCCAGGGTGAGTCGGCTAACGAAGACTGCTTGCTCGTCTACTTTCGGAATCCGGCTCGATTTTCGATTAATTCCAATTGCTGAGGAGACACTATGCGTATCTGCGGCATTAAGCTGACGCATGACGGGGCGATCGCTCTTGTCGAAGACGGGCGGCTGGTCTTTTGCGTCGAGCAGGAGAAACGGGGCAACAACCCGCGGTATCAAACCATCGACAATCTTGACGCAGTTGTCGTCGCTTTGGCGGAGCATGGTCTGGATCCGCAGGATGTTGATCACTTCGTCATCGACGGCTGGGACGGGGAGGTCGAGTCGCAATTCCAAGTCCTCAGCGGGGTGACGCCTATCACTCTCAAAGGGGCGCCGTATGTTGAACGGAATGCTAACCGCCTTCTCACTTCGCGCGACGGCTTTAACTTGATGCTTGAAGGCAGGGTCTTTCCTTATAAAAGCTATCCGCACGTCACGGGCCATGTGGCCTCCGCATACTGCACGAGCCCTTTTGCCAAAGCCGGACAACCCGCCTTCTGCCTGGTATGGGACGGCTGCATCTTTCCACGTCTCTACTACGTAGAACCCGGCGGCGCGCGCTTCGTCGAATGCCTGTTTCCGATCATAGGCCATGCTTATGCTGTCGCGGGCCATCACTTCGGACCTTATAGGCAGGCGAGCCGTACCAGCTGGGATCTAGGTGTTGCCGGCAAGCTGATGGCCTATATCGCGCTCGGGTCTGTTGATGAAGACATCGTGGCGGTGTTTCAGGAGCTCTACGAGGAGCGCTTTACGGCCGACACGGAGCATGCTCGTCGTCACCGTGCGGAGGTCAACAGCGAGGAGGCCTCACTTGAGGCTATGCACGACTTCTTCGACGCGAGCGAGCTCCGATTGAAGGATAACCTGCCCGAAGATGTACTCGCATCGTTTCATTGTTTCCTCGAGCGCCTCCTTATTCGCCAGATGGCCATTGCTTTGGAGCGGCATTCGTGTTTTCCGGGGCCGCGCAATTTGTGCATAGCCGGTGGCTGCGGTCTCAATATCAAATGGAACAGTGCACTACGTGCGACCGGCCTGTTCGATGATGTCTGGGTGCCGCCCTTTCCGAATGACAGCGGCTCGGCAATCGGTGCCGCTTGCTCCGCAATGGCGGCGGACAAGGGCTTCGCGCCGCTGCAATGGTCGGTCTATAGTGGCCCGGCGCTGCTACGCAGCGATGTGTCGTCCGAATGGAACGCTGCGCCATGCAGTTTGCGTGAACTCGCGACCATCCTCGCGAGCAACAAGCCCGTCGTTTTCCTCGCCGGTCGCGCGGAGCTTGGACCACGAGCATTGGGTGGCAGAAGCATTCTGGCAGCCGCGACTTCACCGGCAATGAAGGATCATCTCAACGACATCAAGCTCCGCGAACTCTTTCGGCCAGTCGCGCCGATATGCCTGGAGGATCGTGCGCCGGAAATTTTCAGCCCCGGAACGCCGGATCCTTACATGCTTTTCGATCACCAGACACGGGCAGAATGGTGGAACAAAGTCCCCGCCATTATACATCTCGACGGATCCGCGCGATTGCAGACCGTTCCCAGAACCTCTCCGCACAAAATCGCGGAGCTGCTCGTCGAGTATGAAGAACTCACGGGCATTCCGCTGCTTTGCAATACAAGTGCCAACCACCATGGACGAGGGTTTTTTCCGGATGCCGCAGCAGCCTGCCAGTGGGGACGCGTTGAACACGTATGGTGCGATGGCCTGCTGTGGACCAAAACGGTCGTAAGTGAGCGATCGCCGGCCGAACGGCTTCTTTCAGTCTAAGATGAATATATGTCCACGGTAGCAATCGACCTTACCTGCGTAAGGAAGTCGTATGGCGACAAAATCGTTGTCGACGGGCTTTCCTTTGCTGTCGCGTCGGGAGAGTGCTTTGGCCTTCTCGGACCAAACGGGGCGGGCAAAAGCACGATTGCGCGTATGATTCTCGGCATGGTAGCGCCAGACACCGGCAAGATGACCGTGCTCGGCGAGCCCGTTCCGGCGCGTGCTCGTCTGGCACGCGCGCGCATCGGCGTGGTGCCGCAGTTCGATAACCTCGAGCTCGATTTCACCGTCCGCGAGAACCTGCTGGTATTTGGGCGCTACTTCAACATGAGCGCACGCGAGGTCGAAGCAGTTGTGCCAGGACTGCTCGAGTTCGCTCGCCTGGAGAGCAAGGCGGATGCTCGCGTCGCCGAACTATCCGGCGGCATGAAGCGGCGGCTGACGCTGGCGCGTGCGCTGATCAACGACCCACATCTGCTGGTGATGGACGAGCCGACCACCGGTCTAGATCCGCACGCGCGTCACCTAATCTGGGAACGCCTGCGATTGCTGCTGGCGCGAGGCAAGACGATTCTTTTGACCACCCACTTCATGGAAGAGGCCGAGCGGTTGTGCGATCGACTGTGCGTGCTTGAGGCAGGACGCAAGATCGCAGAAGGCGAGCCTCGCGCGTTGATCGATGAGCAGATCGGCTGCCAAGTGATCGAGATCTATGGCGGCAATCCGCACGAGCTATCTTCTCTGATCAGGCCGTATGCGCGGGATATCGAAGTGAGCGGCGAAACGCTTTTTTGCTATGTGCCAGATCCAGAGCAGGTGCTCGTGCAGCTTCGCGGGCGCGCAGGCCTACGCCTTCTGCAGCGTCCTGCGAATCTCGAGGATGTCTTTTTGCGGCTGACCGGGCGGGAAATGGAGAGATGAACAATGCGTGAAGGTTACGCTGCCGTCATGCCCGCCAACGCGTACAACTGGGTCGCAGTATGGC
The DNA here is from genome assembly GCF_001693385.1 of Bradyrhizobium icense. Classification (NCBI taxonomy): domain Bacteria; kingdom Pseudomonadati; phylum Pseudomonadota; class Alphaproteobacteria; order Hyphomicrobiales; family Nitrobacteraceae; genus Bradyrhizobium; species Bradyrhizobium icense. The sequence goes on along the minus strand of NZ_CP016428.1, from coordinate 5,252,520 downwards.
GTCGCAACTTTCTGGCGTGGAGGAAAGTCGCGCTTGCATCGGTTCTCGGGAATCTCGCCGATCCCATGACTAATCTGTTTGGCCTCGGCTTTGGTCTTGGAATAATTGTGGGGCTCATTGACGGCACTTCATACATCGCGTTTCTGGCTGGTGGGATGGTCGCGACTAGCGCCATGACCGCCGCCACCTTCGAAACAATGTATGCGGCGTTCGCCCGCATGCGTGCTCAGCGCACTTGGGAAGCAATCCTTTGCACACAGCTCACGCTCGGCGACATCGTTCTCGGTGAATTGGCATGGGCAGCCACCAAAGCCGTTCTGGCCGGAACGGCAATTGCTGTGGTTGCCGCGACCCTGGGCTACGCAGCGTGGGCATCCATCCTTTATTCGATACCAGCAATCGCAATCACTGGCTTCGTCTTCGCGAGCCTAGCGATGGTCGTCGTATCCCTCGCGCCCAGCTACGATTACTTCGTGTTTTACCAGACGCTCGTTGTCACACCCATGGTGTTCCTGTGCGGCGCCGTCTTTCCGGTGAGCCAGATGCCCAGCGCATTTCAGCGCGTGGCGGGCTTATTGCCGCTGGCACATTCGGTCGACCTCATCCGCCCAGTGATGCTTGGGCTCCCGGCCGGCGGCATTGGCCTGCATATCGGTGCACTGTGCATGTACGCGGTGCTGCCGTTCTTCCTCTCGATCGCGCTGTTTCGCCGGCGCCTGATGCGTTAACCCGATATTCCTTAGAAGCGATGGCGAGACACGATGCAGTACCGCCGAATTCGGCAGGTCAATTGGGCTTCGTGACACGATAAATGGAGAATGAGATGTTCTGTCTAGGAGTGAGCGGCGGGCTAGACAAAGTCTATGAAGATACACGTGAGCTTTCGAACACATTTCTGCACGATGGCGCTGCGGTGCTCGTCCGGGACGGGCGCGTGATAGCGGCCGTTGAAGAGGAGCGCCTCAATCGGATTAAGCACTCCAACAAATTTCCAAGCCGTTCGATACAATACTGCCTTGCAGCCGCGGGGATCCAGCTCAGCGATATCGATCGTATCGCGTTCTACGCGACCGAGGCCTATTGCAACGCTATGCTCGAAAGCCTGTTCGGGTCCCAGCCGGACCTCTCAATTCCTTTGGATGCGAAACTGTTGATGCGTGGCTTACTAGCGCAGGAGTTTGGTACCGAGGTCGATCCGTCGCGTGTCTCTTTCGTAAGTCACCATCAGGCGCACGCCGTAAGCGCCTTTGCGATGTCTGGCTTCGAGCAAAGTCTAATCCTCGCGATCGATGGCGGTGGTGACTTTCTCTCCGGCCTCTTAGCTGTGGGGTCTGGAACCGAGGTTACCCAACTCGCGACCTTCCCGGAGAATAATTCCCTAGGGCTATTTTATCTCGAGACGATCCGGTGTCTCGGCTACGGCTTATTCGATGAATATAAAGTCATGGGGCTTGCCCCCTACGGGGATCCGGCTCCCCATCGCGAGCTCTTCGAACAGTTCTACGAACTTTTAGACAACGGTGGCTACCGCGTCTACCTCGACCGAATCGGTCCGACGCTGCGCCGGAGCATCCAGGTCCGGCGAAAGGGAACGCCGTTCACGCAGCAGCATCGAGATGTGAGTGCTTCATTGCAGGAAGCCTTGGAGCGGATCGTGTTTCACATTCTCCGGCATCATCGCGAGGCTACCGGTATGAAGCGGTTGTGCCTGGCCGGAGGGGTAGCCCACAACTGCACCATGAACGGTAAGCTGCTGTATTCGGGGCTTTTCGAAGACATCTTCGTGCAACCCGCGGCGCATGACGCTGGCTGCGCATTGGGCGCGGCACTAATGATGTCTAACGAGCTGGGCCGGCCCGCGCCACGTGAGCGGCTGCAGGAGGTCTATTGGGGGCCTGATCTCGGGAGCGAGCGCGCCGTGCAGCAGGAACTGGATGCATGGGGTGGACACCTTGACGTCGAACGCAGTGACGACGTGGCAGGTAGCGCAGCCGACTGGATGGCTAATGGCGCCGTGATCGGCTGGGTGCAGGGTCGTTCGGAGTTCGGGCCACGTGCGCTTGGCAATCGCAGCATTCTTGCCGATCCTCGGCCTGCCGCAAACAAGGACCGGATCAACGCGATGGTCAAAAAGCGCGAAGGCTATCGACCGTTCGCGCCATCAGTGCTGGAGGAGGATGCGAGCGAATTTTTCGACCTCGCCGACGGTACGCGCCAATTTCCCTTTATGAACTTTGTAGTTCGCGTGCGCGACTCCAAACAAAGTGTGCTCGGCGCCATAACGCACGTCGACGGCACTGCGCGACTGCAAACAGTATCGCGCAAGACAAATCCTGCCTACTGGGAAGTTATCAATGCGTTCAAGAAGCGGACAGGCATCCCAGTTCTGCTCAATACGTCCTTTAACAACAATGCCGAGCCGATCGTGGATTCGGTTGCAGACGCGATTACCACATTTCTGACGACGGAGCTGGATGGACTTGTGGTCGGGCCGTTCCTCGTCAAAAAGAGGGCGGCAACGTTGGAGGATTGGACTGCGCTCGCGGTTTCATTGCCACCTTATGCACGCCTGTATCGGGTTCGCGCTTACACAGCGCCGGATCGCCAGGAGACGGTGTGCGAAATCCGTACGGCGAACTCCAGCCATGAAAGTGTGCGTATTTCACAGGACGTATTCGATCTACTGATGCAGATCGAGGGCGAAGCCGTGCTTGGGGATCTCCTGGATACAATTACGTTCGATCAGGCTAGGCGAGAAGCTCTCGTGAAGGAACTGCGGGGCTTATGGGAGCAGCGCCGCCTTCGGCTGCATCCTTCACATGCTGCTCGCGCGCATCAAGACTGCGATCAAATGCTGGAGAAAGCATAACCGGTCACCATGAATATGGCCGTGTGCATGTCTCCAAATGCGGGGGGCAGCTCGGCCGCCGAGGCGGGCATATCCGGTAGCTGGGCTCGTGCTTGTAGTCTTGGGTGCTGGGCCACAGCAGCAGCTCAGGACGGCAAGCGCCCAGGAGCAGAAATTCTTTTCGACATGGTACATGCCGGAAAGTGCTTCGAAAGAGCTGTTGCAACAAGGCGGGTACGACTGAAATCAAGTACGTCGACGGCAACATTTTCGCGCGGCTGGCTATGAAGTTCTACCAGCCAAGCTGGCTAACATCACGATCGCTGACTGCATCGGGCGAGGCCATACGTAGAGTTTCGGTAACATCCTTATCCAGGCGATATTCCCTTAACGAGGAAACACAAATGCTTGTTGGTGGCTCGATGAACGACCGGTTCGTTGTTTCTCGACGACGTACTGGTTTCGGTGATTGCCTGTGGTCGCTGGCGTCAGCCTGGCGCTATGCGCAAAGGACGGGGCGGACTCTAGCCATCGATTGGCGTGGCTCCTGTTATCTCGATCAACCCTTCACGAACGCCTTTCCGGTGTTCTTCGAGCCGATTCAAGACATCGCTGGCGTACGGGTTATTTGCGATGACGAGATCAACCAGCTCTCGTTCCCGGGTCCTTTCTTCCCATCATGGTGGAATAAGCCATCCATCGACTGCGTTTACCGCCCAGATGAACAGATTTTCCGAGAACGTGATGAGCTGAGTGAGCTTTTCCAAGCCCAACATGATAGTGAAGCCAACACCGTGGTGTGTGATGCTTGTTTGATGTGGCGTTGCGATCAGGATGCCGAACGACAGATATTTCGGAGCATCAAACCAAGGTCTGAAATTCAAGCTCGGATTGACGCCATATATCGAGAGCACTTTGAAGGGCGCAGCATAATCGGGGTTCATGTTCGGCACGGCAACGGCGAAGATATAATGGGGCACACGCCTTACTGGGCCGATCCGGCGCTCGCCCTGCGGCAGGTATGCACTGCCATTGATACGGCCAAAGCGCTACCACATCGAGGACCTGTGAGGGTATTATTGTGTACGGACAGCGCGCAGGTGCTTGACAAGCTGTCGGGTGTGTTTCCCGATCTTTTCACGGTCCCAAAACGCTTCCAGGCGGATCAGGCCGGGCCATTACATAGTGCGGCTCTGGGAGCTGACGGCGGGATCTCCGCTCTCATCGAGATGTACCTCCTCGGGCGATGCGATACCGTGATTCGCTTTCCGCCGACTAGCGCCTTCACGCGCTATGCCCGCCTCTTCGCGCCGCGCAGTATTGAGTTCGATTTGAACGATCCGAGTCGTTTGATCTTGATGGATGAATCCTCCGAACATCTCCTGGCTTTATGAAACTCGTAACCCGTATCCTCGTCGATCGTATCGGCGCCTTCGCATCTGCGTAGCATCGCCGTTCGTCCTGTCGGATGTCGTTTTTCGTTAAGGGGCGGAACTGCGACAAAGAACGTCGCCGCACTATCGCCGTCGAGCAGCCGATCCCGGTTCTTGTAGGACACGGTGGCGTCCCATACCGGACCATCGATCGACAGTTCGACAACTCAACGAAACAAAAGATTGTAGTCGAGCTGCTTGATCAACTGCCGCTCAGATCGCACCGTGTAGAACGCGTCCAGCAGCAGAGCCCGCAAAGAGCCGCCCGGGCGGGATCGACCAACGGCTTCCAGGGCGTAAAGCCTCCGAAGTCTCGCGACAGGTCCTTTCAGCGCTGCCTCAAGCAGTTCGCGGATCGTCCGCAAGGGGAACGCGCTGCTCCAAACCGCTCATAGCTGAGTATGCCTTCGGCCCGCTGATCTTCCCCGCGGATAAGGCCGTATGATATCGCCCGCAACGTCTCGATGGCCGCATCGCGATCACAAATGGCATTCAATCCAGCAGCTCGATCGGTCTCCGACAGCGTGAGCGCCTGTTCCAACTGAGCCGCTATCGAATTCGCCGGGCGCAAATTCTCCTCCATGTTGGACTCGGCTAGACGCTGCGACTCCCGATTTATGGAGGGGTCGAAAGCCGAGGAGGAGTTCTCTTCAGCTTGCCAGACATACTGTTTGGCGCACCGGTTTCCGCCAGATGCCGCACGAGCTCCTCGCTAGGCGCGGCGCAAATCCCACCAGTTTTGAAATACCTGACGATACTGTTCGGTTACGGCCCGACCTCGATCCACGATCCCGGCCTGCTGAACGTGCCGAAGTTCCTGCTCATAACCGAGCTCTATCAAAAGCTCGGCGCCTATTGCATCCGTTATTGCTTGCATCTCTTGGATGCTTAATTCGGTTTGCCAAGCGTAGACTGAGCGATCATCGACTGCCTTTCTCTCTAGGATTTTTCGATCCCCGAACCGACTGGAGCGAAGATATTCCGGCTGCTGCATCGTTGCCGATGCAATTCCGATTGGATCGTAGCCGAGCCCAGCGATCACGCGCCGGATTTCCTCATCGGGGCGCGCCACCAAATGTTCGTACCGCACCATCTGCGTCTGCGTCCGACCGCGGTGCGCGGCGAGCGCAGGCAGGCCCAGAACGAGATCGGCGAGAGAGGATGCGATGTCGGGAGGCAGGCTGAGCACGAGATCGGAGAGACCAGATAGGCTGGCGGGGGGCCAGCTTTCTGGCACGATCGGGATGCCCCACGTCGATTTCAGTGAAGCGGCAACAGCGTAGGGATTACGTAATAGAAGGATGTGGGGCGCTTCTGGATAGAGAGAATCCAAAAAATCGAGGACCATCCAATAACGCGGCGTCTTGTCTATGAAGGTACGCTTGCCCGCTGCTGCCAAATATTGGCCGTAAGCCGCATCAGCAAAAGCGCGACCGACGATACTACGATCGATTCGGCCCAAGAACTCGGAGGTGGCGTCCTGAATTAGTGATGCCCCCGCTGGGTGACGGTGGTCCACCCTGCCAAATGCCTCAAGTGCCAGCATCAACCAGGGCTCAGGCGGCGCCACAATATCTGGGTGCTGCTGGAGCAAATGCGACAGCAGCGTCGTCCCCGACCGGGGAAGGCCAAGGAGAAAGCAGACCGCAGGCAAATCGTTTTGGCTCATGATTCCATCCCCTTATGCCTGGACAAAGCGAGCGGCCGCCCGAGCCTCCCTTTGTCCGGTTGAAAGAGATAACGGCAGCCGTGCTGTTCCACATGTGACCACGTGCGCAGCATCGTGACATGAGAAGGACTTCGCCTGCATCTTCCGCATGATCTGAGAGCTATGGAATTCGATCCATTTGGCCGGATCGCAGAAGCATTTGGCACCTGCAATCGGCAGCTCCCGATTGCTCGCAAAGCAAAGGCGAAGTCGAGGGGTGGTTCAATTATCCGGAGATACGCGGGTGATACAAAAAAGGTTGGAAAAGCTATACGGAGGTTTATCGGAGGCAAGTGCTTACGCGACGCGGGGGGCGTTTGTCGCGTTGAGCCGGCGCGGTGCAGCTTGCGTGGCCGCGGGAGAAGGTGGCCGCAATGGGCATGCGCCTCTGTTGATGCTCGCCCCTGCACCGGAGAAATCTTCTCAGAGCCATGGTGAAGATCGATAGCCATTCTGGATGCCTGAATTCAATTCCTCCAACTGAGTTTTTGCTATCCGTTTCTTCCAATTGGTAAAATCGATTGTTTTGATGGAATGCATCCACGCGCTGGATAAGTCCGGATCATGCGTCCAGGGTCTCGATCATCTAAATCTGCTCGTCGCGCTCGATGTATCCCTTCGGTAGCGGCCACTTTGTGAAATTCGGTCGTCTTTCTGAGGATGTGACCTTGTCTACCATTGAAGTCATATGAAGGTATTAGACGCCGCTCACGTTCGCCCGTGCAAAAGCCTCGGAAGCCGAGGCGCTGATCGCCCAGCTCGAGCGCCACATCTACGGCCATCGATCGGAGCGATCTCATCGCTGCTGATCGACCAGTTGGCGCTGACCTTCGAAGAGCTCGAAATTGGCGCAAGACGTGTCTGCGGAGCAGGCTGTAGCCAAAGACGACGAGTGTGCGCGGATTACGCGCAAGGCGTCCCGAACGCCAGACCGTCGCCAGTTTTTCTTCAGTTGACCACTGACGCTGCAACTTCGAGAGACCTCGATGGGCTTCCATCGGCGGATTATGAGTCTTTCGAAACTCGTCAGTTTATGGACAGCTAAGTCTTGTAGCATTGAGATACTGTCTATCAGGACTGCGAGGTCCGGCTGGATCTGCTGCAGAGGAGAGGGGGATGGATTGCTCTAACAAAACAACCCTTTCGTTAACCGTAGATTCCGTCCGGACGTACTAGTCTTGCTGCACCTGCCCTGTGGGCGAATGACGCAGCGTGTTCGGCGGCTCTGGGTGGCAACCGCGCTCCGTGATCGCCTGCTTCGTCGTTAGTCGGTGATCACCATCCATGGTGAGAGCTACCGGCTTCGAGAAGCGCCGCTCCGGCGCATTCCCTTCATTTGGCTACCGAGGAGACGTTATTGATGAATGCAGAACGGGCCCAGCTTGGCGCTGGCACTCCTTCCGAGACTTCCGAGTCCGAAACCTCCGAACCAGGGTCCCCGGCCGCGCCGCAGTGGGTCGAAGCCTTGTCGGAGGCGGAGGCGTCCGCCGCTGATTCCGCCTCGTCGCAGGACCAGGTCCTGGTGGGTCCGGCTGCCGAAGGGGGGCAGGGCGAAGACGCGGATAGGCAAGAGGCGGTAAGTCGAACGAGGGCTTGGCGAGAGGCGGGCGATGTCAATGAGCCGCTGGATCTGTCGTCGCTGTCCCTGACCGCCTTGTCCGCCCCCCTTCCGCCCGAGCTCCGGCGCCTGAACGTCGACAACAATCAGCTGACCAGCCTGCCCGAGCTTCCGGCTGATCTCGAGCGGCTGTACGCCAGCAACAATCGGCTGACCAGCTTGCCCGACCTTCCAGCCGGGCTCCGGCGGCTCTACGCCATCAGCAATGGGCTGACCAGCTTGCCCGCAGAACTGCCGCCCGGGCTCCGGCGCCTGAACGTCGACAACAACCAGCTGACCAGTCTGCCCGATAACCTTCCCGCAACTCTTCAGGAGCTGGACGCCGGCGGCAACCGGCTGACCAGTCTGCCCGACCTTCCAGCCGGGCTCCAGCGCCTGAATGTCGACTACAATCAGCTGACCAATCTGCCCGAGCCCCTCCCGGCCGACCTCCAATGGCTCAGCGCTAGCCAGAACCAGCTGACTAGCCTGCCCGAGACGGTCCCCGCCGAGCTCCTATGGCTCGGCGCCAGCAACAACCAGCTGACCAGCGTGCCAGAGACCCTGCTGACGCAGCTGGGCCCTCAGTCCAGCGTTGATCTGGAGAATAATCCGCTGCCCGAGGGGGTACCGACCAACCTGGCGACAGCCATGCATGCCGGGGACTATGCCGGCCCGCAGATCTTTTTGTCTATGGCCGAGGGAGCGGTGCAAGTCGAGCCGCAGGCCCTGCACGAGGTTGTCGCGCACTGGCTCGAGGGCGACGCTGAGACAGTGGCCACCTGGCAGCGCTTCGCCGAAGAGCCAGGTGCTCAGGACTACGCACGCTTCCTCGACAGGCTCCGTGGCACGGTGAACTATGGCAATGAGGCGTTCCGGCAGGCGGTGGTCGAGGATCTGCGGCAGGCGGCGGCCAGGCCGCGATTGCGCGAGCACTTTTTCGAGCAGGCTTTAGGAGCGAGCGACAGCTGCGAGGATCGCATCACTTTGGCCTGGAACGGCATGCAGACCGCACGCCTGAACGCTGATGTCGAGGAAGGAGCCTATGACGGGCGGCTCGACGAACTGCTCCAGCACGGCCGTGTGATGTTCCGCTTGGGGGCGCTGGACGGGATCGCGCGCGAGACGGTCAACTCGCTCCACCGTGCCGACCCGGACGCCGACATCGACGAGATCGAGGTCTATCTTGCCTACCAGACCCAGCTGCGCGACCCCCTGGAGCTGCGGCACGTCGCCCCAGACATGCGCTTCTTGAATGTCTCTCACGTGACAGAAGACGACGTTGCCAGGGCCGCGACGTCGGTGCGGGACCAGGAGGCGACGGGATTCGCAGACTATCTGCCAACGCGCTGGCAACCTTGGGAGAGCGTGTTGAGACGCATCGCCCCCGGTGACCATGCAGTGATGCAGGAGCGGCTCATCGATGCGATGGGAGAGGAGTTCGACAGCCGCCTGAATAGACGGCTCGCCGAGGATGGCTTGACAGACGATGCCGATGCCGAGCGGGTGCTCGGAGCCGAGATCCGCAACGAGATCGCCCGCGAGATCAAGATCCCGGTAATGCACAAGGTGCTCGCGGATCGCGGCCTAAAGCTGTGAAGCGGCCGTTCATGCGAGGGCTGTCAATCGCTGTTTGGGCCATCGCCGCGGTCGATTGCGGGATCGAGATGAGAGACTATACCTGCCTGGCAGCTCCGCCGCCGCAGCAGCAAGCCGAGCTAACCGACAGTGAGCCATCGCCACGCTCAAGAATACTGCGATGGCGATAGGCCCCGGGAAAGGCCTGCAGGCGAGAGTTTGCTGCCGCGTATCGTGAGACCCAGTTCGATCACGAAATAATGAATTGGAATGACGTGGCCGGTAGCCATGGTTTCAGGAGGGGCAGGTTGCTCAACAGCAATACCTCATTCCCGCGCATCAAACGATGTGAGAGCGAAAACGAATTCGGCGGCGGTTCTGCTACGCGCAGCAATTTAGCTGGCGGACCTGGCCCGACTGCATTGACAATATTTGCGAAAAACCAGCGCGCATTAGGGCCATGGAGCAAGAGCGGAGCCAAATGGCTAGTGCCGCGCAGGTTATGCGAGACTCGAAAATGGGCTTGTGCGCCAGCGTTTGCTACTGTCCGAAAGCAAACGCGCATGATGTGGGGAACCAGCCAAGCTGTTGCGAACGCGACATTGGGCCGCAAAACATGCGAGCGTTCCTCTGCATCGCACTGGCCCAAATCCTGCACCGCATTCACGGGCGAGAGCAAGAGAATTGGGAGGAGTGTTTGAGTCTCGATCTGAGAAACGATGAAGCGGTCGCCGGTCCACCGTCGGCGACCGACGTGGGCTGTCCGTTTCACACCGATAGAGTCCGCATCCAGCAGGGAGAACAGAAGACGTTGGTGCTAACCGGCGCGTCGCGCGGCATTGGTCACGCCACCGGAAAGCTGTTTTCGGAAGCGGGCTGGCGCATCATTTCTTGCGCGCGCCAACCGTTCGATGGTGGGCGCTGCCCGTGGGAATCAGGGGCCGACAACCATGTCCAGGTCGATCTCAGCAACCATCGGATGCTGCCGCGCGCCATCGCCGAGGTCAAGGAGCGACTCGCGGGCGCGCCATTGCACGCATTGATCAACAATGCCGGCATTTCACCGAAGACGCCGAATGGCGCACGACTGACGGCGTTGACGACGTCAGTCGAAACCTGGATGAGGGTGTTCCACCTCAATCTGGTGGCGCCGATCCTGCTCGCGCAAGGCCTGTTTGACGAGCTGAAAGCAGCATCCGGATCAATTGTCAACGTGACCTCAATCGCAGGCTCCCGGGTGCACCCGTTTGCCGGCTCCGCCTATGCGACATCGAAAGCTGCGCTCGCGTGTCTCACGCGCGAGATGGCGCACGACTATGCACCGCATGGCATTCGCGTGAATGCGATCGCGCCCGGCGAGATCAAGACAGACATTTTGTCGCCGAACACGGAAGCGCGCCTTGTACCAAATATTCCGTTGCGCCGAGTGGGCACACCCGAAGAAGTCGCGAAGGTCATCTTCTTCCTATGCTCGGATGCGGCAAGTTATGTCACGGGCACCGAGGTGCCGATCAATGGTGGCCAACACCTGTGATCGCCTGTACCGGCAACAAGCAAATCGCAGCTGATTTGATCTGCATCAATGGAATTCGTGTTCCCACGGAATCCAGCGCGACGAGTGCGGAAAAAGCAGAGAACAAGCAAATCAAAGCACTGTAAGTTTACCGTCGTGCCGCGATGAACGCGCTGTAAGTTTTACCATCGTGCCATAATAAGAAGGTATCTCTTGCGTCATCCAAAAATGGGGGGGCGAGATCGAGGATGACATGCAACACAATATTCGCAAATCCGAACAGGAGAACAGGGAGGATGATCATAACAACGGAGACGTCGTCATGCTGCATATCCCGTCCGTACGCGAAAGGCCTAACTCAAATTCCGAGACGGACGATGCGGTCACTGATGTGCCGTTGTACGAGAGCGCGATCATCGGGATCTTCGAAATATCGAAAGTACTCACCGCCCCCTGCCGGCTGGAAGTCACGCTGGCCAATGTCGTCGATCTTCTGCAATCGTTTGTGCAGATGCGGCACGGCATCGTCTCTCTGTTCCACGATGATGGCGTGCCGGACATTACCGTGGGCGCCGGCTGGAGCGAAGGCAGCGACGAGCGCTTCCGGATGCGCCTGCCGCAGAAAGTAATCGACGAGATCGTGGCGTCGGACAGGCCGCTCGTCGCCGAAAACGTAGCAGTGCATCCGGCCTTTAGTGCTGCGGACAAGGAGGTGCTCGGCGCCTCCGACGACATGGGAGTGTCGTTCATCGGCGTTCCCATTCGCATCGATGCGAATGTCGTGGGCACGCTGACGATCGATCGCATCCTGGACAACGCGTCGAGCGCCCGGCTCGATTACGACGTACGGCTGCTCACAATGATCGCCAACCTAGCAGGGCAGACAGTGAAGCTGCATCGCCTGTTCGCGTGTGACCGCGAGCGACTGATGGCGGAGAAGGACCGGCTGCAAAAGGAATTGTCCGAGCTCAAACAGCCTGCGCGGGAGCGCAAGAAGGTTCATGTCGAGGGGATCATTGGCGACAGCCCGGCGCTGCGCAGGTTGCTCGAGAAGATCGCGGTCGTAGCCAAATCAAACAGCACGGTGCTGTTGCGCGGCGAGTCCGGTACCGGAAAGGAGCTGGTCGCCAAGGCCATTCACGAGCGGTCAGCGCGCGCCAAGCGGCCCTTCATAAAACTCAATTGCGCGGCGCTGCCTGAAACGGTACTGGAATCCGAATTGTTCGGTCATGAGAAGGGTGCCTTTACCAGCGCGTTCACTGCACGCAAGGGCCGCTTCGAGCTCGCCGACAAGGGGACGCTATTTCTGGATGAGATCGGCGAGATCTCGGCCTCGTTCCAGGCAAAGCTACTGCGCGTACTGCAGGAGCAGGAATTCGAGCGCGTCGGCGGCAACCAGACCATTAAGGTCGATGTTCGCGTGATTGCCGCCACGAATAAGAACCTGGAAGAGGCGGTGGCAAGGAACGAGTTCCGCGCCGACCTCTATTATCGCATCAGCGTGGTTCCCTTGCTGCTGCCGCCGTTGCGCGAAAGGCGCGGTGATATTCCGCTCCTCGCCACCGAGTTTCTCAGGAATTTCAACAGCGAGAACGGCCGCACGCTTACCTTCGATGCGAGTGCGATTGAAGTACTGATGAACTGCGGTTTTCCCGGGAATGTCCGCGAGCTTGAGAATTGCGTGCAGCGGACCGCGACTCTGGCACCAGGACCATCGATCGTGAGAGACGACTTTGCCTGCTGCCACGGCCAGTGCCTTTCCGCGATGCTGTGGAAGAGCGGATCGGACGAGATGGCGCTGCAGCCGGGGCGGATCGTACCAGTGCCCGCCAAGCCGGCCACGTCGCCGGCCGAGGCTGCTACATCGGTCCCGCCTGTCGGCAGCGAGCTGGCTCCGCTAGCGCCAGTCGGCGCAGCCCTCGTAGGTGGTGCGAAGATGACAGATCGCGAGCGTGTCATCGCGGCCATGGAAAGATCCGGCTGGGTGCAGGCGAAGGCGGCGCGCCTGCTTGGACTTACGCCGCGCCAAATTGGCTACGCCCTGAGGAAATATGGCGTCGAGATCAAGCGCTTCTAAAAGGAGTGTCGGACTTGCGGTGTGTCGGGGCCCTGATCATCGCCGTTGGGGCGAATAGCTGGAGAAACAGAAATAGAGGCTTGGTGGTTTGGCGCGGACTTGGACCCGATCACGATCGGATGCGCCCCCCCGCGTCGGCGCCGATTCTGTCATCATCGAGATCAGCCCGCCCGACCACGGGCGGGCACATGCCCCGCTACGCTCGTGCGAACGCGGCGCTATCATCGCGAATCCGTTGCCGATGTCGCCATCGACCATCAGCTCACGCCGGATACAGTCAGCGAGACCATCGGGTGCTGTTCGACCTCGTTCAGTTCGCCTGGCGTCATATGCAGCGACCGCTGCGCGATGCGGGCCTGCGCGCGAAGGGACCGCGGTGTGCCTCGCGGTCGCAGGCGCCGCAAGCTGATTGCGGCGCTGCCCTTGGTCCTGGCGATGCGAAGCATCGTCCAGTGCAAGTCGGCTCAGGGCTTACGCTCTCTCGTGAGCGCAGCGGCCGCGGCGGAGACCCGGGATCGCGTATGGATCGACTCGAGCAAAGCGCCTCTCGTTTTTGGTCCGCTCTCCTTGATCCAGATCAACGACAAACTACGCCGCGCGAGCCGGGCTGTCGTAGTCACGACCAATGTCGCAATTCCGTCGGCGAACGTCAGGCTACAGTGACATAACGCTTCCCAAAAGCCATTGTATTGCTGCCTGATTTTGAGGTTCGCGCAATGGTACGACACTTGCTGTTCTCTTCGCCAGCCGTTGCAACGTCTGGAGAAGCACATGCACAACGTCATCTGCATCAAGCAGGTTCCCGACTCCGCGCAGATCCGCGTGCACCCCGTGACCAACACGATCATGCGTCAGGGCGTGCCGACCATCATTAACCCATACGATCTCTTCGCACTCGAGGCCGCGTTGGAGCTGCGCGATAAGTTCGGCGGCGAGATCACCGTCCTTACAATGGGGCCGCCATCAGCCGAGGACTCATTACGCAAAGCGCTGACCTTTGGCGCCGATCGCGCCGTACTGCTCACCGACCGCTGCTTTGCGGGCGCCGATACGCTGGCAACGACTTACGCGTTGGCGACCGCCATCCGCAAAATCGGCAAGGAGTATGGCCCGCCGGACCTCATCTTCACCGGTAAGCAGACCATCGACGGCGACACCGCGCAGGTTGGGCCCGGCGTCGCGAAGCGGCTTGGCGTGCTGCAGCTTACCTACGTCGCAAAGATCAGGGCCCTGAATCTCACCGCTCGCACAATTGAAACGGAACGGCGCTCCGAAGGCGGCGTCCAGGTGCTCCGCACCAGGCTGCCGTGTCTCATCACCATGCTGGAGGCAACCAACCAGATTCGCCGCGGCGCCATGGCGGATGCATTGCGTGCCGCCCGGGCGCCGATCGTGAAATGGAGCGCGCAGGAGGCCGGCGTCGAGGACATCTCCAAATGCGGTCTCAGGGGCTCGCCGACCGTCGTCAAGCGTGTCTTCGCGCCGTCCGCGCGCGCTGAGAAGGCGGTGCTGGTTGAGGCCGCCGAGCAGCCGGCGCAAGCATTGATCGACGCCATCTTCAAGCACCAGCCAAAGCTTGAAACCGACCTTGCGGCGCTAGCAAGCGATTCCTGATCTGGAGGGTCTTGGCGATGAGCGATGTGATAAGAGCTCCCGCGGAACGGCCCGCCGCCAAGAAGGCGCTGCCTGGGCATTTCAACGCTGACAAGCATGCCTGGGTCTTCATCGAACAGGAGCGCGGGCAGGTGCATCCGATCTCCTGGAAGCTGATGGGCGCGGGCCGCAAGCTCGCCGAGAAGCGGAAGGCTGATCTCGCGCCGGTCGTGATCGGTCCGGAGGGCGAGGCGACACGCAGCGCCCCGGTCGAATTCTTCTCCTACGCCGACGACCTTGTCCATCTCGTCGCCGACAACATGCTCGCAGATTACCGCAACCAGTCCTACAGCATGGCGTTGACTGATCCTGTCAACACCCACAAGCCGGAGATCCTGCTGTTGGGAGCCACGATCCTAGGCCGTGATCTCGCCGCCTCCGAGGCTCGCCGCATTCACGCGACCGCGTCGCAAGCGAGCGTACGGTCTGAGAACATGCGCCACTGAACAAAGGAGAGGCCCCCATGATCGAAGAGAGGTTCGATGCCATCGTGGTTGGCGCCGGAATGGCCGGCAACGCGGCGGCGCTGACCATGGCCAAGCGTGGCATGAAGGTGCTACAGCTCGAGCGCGGCGAATATTCCGGATCAAAGAACGTGCAGACTGCCATCCTCGATGCGCACATCGTGGAACAGCTGATCCCCGATTTCCGCGAGGACGCGCCGCTCGAGCGCCGCCTTGTCGAGCAGCGCTTTTGGTTAATGGATAGCCGCTCCCATATCGGGCTGCGCTACCGTTTCAACGACTGCAATGACGAGCGACCGAACCGGTATATCGTTATCCGCGCCCTATTCGATAAATGGTTCTCCTGGAAGGTGAGGGAGGCCGGCGCCACCGTCTTGTACCAAACTACCGTTACAGAGCTGGCGCAG
Source organism: Bradyrhizobium icense (assembly GCF_001693385.1). Taxonomy (NCBI): domain Bacteria; kingdom Pseudomonadati; phylum Pseudomonadota; class Alphaproteobacteria; order Hyphomicrobiales; family Nitrobacteraceae; genus Bradyrhizobium; species Bradyrhizobium icense. Next base: position 5,237,242 of record NZ_CP016428.1, on the reverse strand, counting down.
AACCGCCGCGGCCGCGTCATTGGTGTGCGTACCGACCGCCAGGACGGCATAATCCACGCCGATGTAGTGGTGCTCGCCGAGGGCGTCAATGGCTTGCTCGGGACGCGTGCGGGCTGGCGCGAGCGGCCGACGCCCGACCAGGTTGCGCTGCAGGTCAAGGAAATGCACATTTTGCCGCGCAAGACCATCGAAGCCCGTTTCAATCTCAAGCGCGACGAAGGGGTCGTGATCGAGGCCGCCGGCACCATTTCGCGTGGCATGACCGGCATTGGTTTCATCTATGCGAATAGGGAGTGCATCTCACTCGGCGTCGGCTGCCTCGTCTCCGATCTCCAGCGAACGGGCGAAACGCCTTACGGGGTACTCGACCGCTTCAAGCGTTATCCGTCGGTGGAGCCGCTAATCAACGGCTCAGAGCTTAAGGAATATTCCGCGCACCTCATCCCGAAACGCGGCTACAACACCATACCCCAGCTATACGGCAAGGGCTGGGTGGTGGTCGGGGATGCCGCCGAACTCGACAATACCAGCCATTGCGGGCGTCTGAACGTTGCGATGATCTCTGGAAGAATTGCCGCGGAAGCGATCTTCCGTGCGAAATCGCGCGGCGGTCGCAGCACGTCGAATAGTTTTTCACTGTACAAGAAGATGCTTAATGAGTCGTATGAGGATCTGAAAAAGTACAAGGATATGCCGGCGCTGATGCACACCCAGCCGGACAACTTTCTCCTCACCCATCCGCAGCTCGTCTCGAAGGCGATCCAGAATTTCGCGCGCATCGGTGGCAGGCCAAAGGCGGGGGAGGAGAAGTCGGACTCAAAATCCTTTGGCGATGTGTGGTCATGGACCGGACTCTTCGGCGATGGGTTCCGCTTGCCGCGCGCCTGGCGCTGAATCACACTAGCTCAAGCGAAAACATGGACGCCAGAAATATGAACTTCGAGCATTCGGTGGTACGCAATCCGGCGTAGGCCGCAGGCTGATTGGATTAGTCGGGCGGCCAGCGCTTGAGCCAAGTCGGATTTTCTTTGTGCATCCGGACGAGCTCGATCAGGTTTTCGATTCCGAAGTCGGTGAAGGCCATGGCGCCGTGTTCGCCGGCGCCATAGACCCAGATGACGCCGTCCTCGGGATTTGGTCACTCCGGCCCCTGAAACCGGGAGGCCTATTTAGGAAATAGTCTCGGTTGCCAAACGCTTTCTCGACATATTGATCGATCGAAACGATGATCGCTTGGACGTGCTGGTGGCAGGCGTCGCAGCGCGGCCGGGTACTCCTGGTGCGGCGGCGCCGCGACAAGCTTTGGACGTTTCCTGGCGTGCGCCGGCGCGGCCGCGAAACGGCGGAGCAGTGCCTCTGGCGCGAGATCAAGGCTCCATGCGGTATGTGGCGTCGCAGGAGTTAGGCCAGCGCGAGGCGGCGAGTTGTCGTGCGTTTTGGTGTGCAACGTCGTGTTCGCAACATGTTGGCTGATACTGAACAAGTGCGGCTTTGGTTTCGGAGAGAAAGAACGCGCCGCGCTTCGTTTTGCGTCCAGCTGCCCGCGCAGCGGTCCGTGCGCGGAAGCATCAGGCGATTGGCCCGACTTTTGCTCCTTGTTTGCCAACGGCGTGCGGCTCTCTGCTTTGTCGGGATCGTCCGTTGCAGAATGTGAATCTCGGTGTAACCAAAGGCGATGCCATGAAGAGTTCCGTGACAACCAAGGTGCTGGGCACGGACACTGTTGCAATGGCCTTGATGACGTCCACCGCGCTGGCGGTCGAACACAAAGTCGAATACAAAAAGGATAATAGCAGCAATCCTAGCCTCCGGGACGTGCCTGAAAACAGCAGCGTCCTTGCCCAGATCACAGTCGCCTCGGAGCGATCTGCAAACTTCACGCTTGCGAACGGCCTGCAGGTGGTGGTGCTCTCCGATCACCGCACGCCCGCCGTGACCCAGACGATCTGGTATAAGGTCGGCTCCGCCGACGACACCCCGGGCAAATCGGGGCTTGCTCATTTCTTCGAACACCTGATGTTCAAGGGCACAGCGAAACATCCGCCCGGCGAATTCTCCCAGACCGTGCTGCGCGTCGGCGGCAACCAGAACGCCTTCACCGGGATGGACTACACCAGCTATTACCAACGCGTGCCGCGCGAGCAGCTCGGTAAGATGATGGAATTTGAGGCGGACCGCATGACCGGTCTCGTTCTCCAAGATGAGAACGTGCTGTCCGAACGCGACGTTGTGCTCGAGGAATTCAATATGCGCGTCGCCAACAATCCCGATAGGCAGCTCACCGAGCAGATCAGGGCGGCGCTTTACCTCAACCACCCCTACGGCCGCCCCAATCTCGGCTGGCGCCAGGAGATCGAGAAGCTCGACCGCGAGGACGCGCTCGCGTTCTACAGGCGCTTCTACGCGCCGAACAACGCGATCCTGATCATCGCCGGCGACGTTGACGCCAATGAGATCCGCCCGATGGTGGAGAAGAATTTTGGCGACATCCCCTCGCAGCCCTCGATCCCGGCAAAACGCGTGCGCCCGCAGGAGCCGACGCCGGCTGCGCCCCGCACCGTGACGCTCTCCGATCCGCGTGTCGAGCAGCCGTACTTGCGCCGCTATTACCTCGTGCCGTCGGCTACCACTGCAGCCGCCGGCGAGAGCCCCGCGCTCGACGTCCTTGCGCAATTGATGGGCGGCGGCGTCAACTCCTATCTCTACCGCGCGCTGGTGATCGACAAGCAGCTCGCGAGCAGCACGAGCGCGAGCTACCACGGTACCTCGCTCGATCCCTCGCAATTCATGATTTCGGCCACGCCCAAGCCCGGCGTCGAGTTCATCCAGATCGAGGACGCCATCGACAAGGTGATCGGCGACCTCGCGCAAAATCCCGCCCGCGCCGAGGACCTCGAGCGCGTCAAGACCCGGCTGATTGCGGAAGCGATCTGCGCCCAGGATAACCAGGCGATGTTGGCGGACTGGTACGGCCGCGCGCTCACCACGGGGCTGAGCATCGAAGACATCCGAAGCTGGCCGGAGCGCATCCGCGCCGTCACTGCCGAGCAGGTCCGCGAGGCCGCGCAGAAATGGCTCGACAAGAAGCGGTCGGTGACCGGCTATCTGATCAAGGATTCTGCGCCCAAACGCGAGGAGAAGCGCTCGTGACCTATTCCTTCACACGGCGCGCCGTCCTGGTCGGCAGCGCCTCGCTCGCAATCGCGACGTTCGCCTCGGCACCATCGCTTGCCGCAACCACGATCCAGCGCCTGGTCTCGCCCGGCGGCATCGAAGCCTGGTTCGTGCAGGACGCCACCGTCCCGCTGATCGCGATGGAATACGCCTTCGGCGGCGGCGCCACCCAGGACCCCAACGACAAGCCCGGTGTCGGCCACATGGTTGCCGGCCTGCTCGATGAAGGGTCCGGCGATCTCGACTTCAAGACCTTTCACGAGCGGCTCGACCGCCGCGCCATTGAGCTCAGCTTTTCTTCGACTCGCGATCAGTTTCGCGGCTCCTTGCGCATGCTCAAGGACAGCAGGGACGAGGCCTTCGACCTTCTGCGAATGGCGCTGACCTCGCCGCGTTTCGATGCGGCCGATGTCGAACGGATCCGTTCCGCGGTGCTCGCGAACCTTTGGCGTGACTCCACGGATCCTTCAACGCTCGCCAATCGCAAGTTCTTCGAAGTCGCCTTCAACGATCATCCTTATGCTCGTCAGGCCGGAGGCACGGTCGAGAGCGTGCCGAAGATCGACGTCGCCGATCTTAAGGACTATGTGCGACGCGTGATCGCCAAGGACACGCTCAAGATCGCGGTGGTCGGTGACGTCGATCCAGAGACGCTCGGCAAATTGCTCGACAAGACCTTTGGCAGCCTGCCGGCCAAGGCGGAGTTGACGCTGGTCTCCGACCTGGCCGCGGCAAAGCCGCCGCAGCGCGTCTTCATTCCGCTCGACGTGCCGCAGACCGTCGTGACCTTCGGCGGTGCCGGCGTCCGCCGCAGCGAGCCGGATTTCATGGCGGCCTGTGTCGTCGACCAGATCCTCGGCGGCGACGGGCTGTCGTCGCGGCTCTACCGCGAAGTCCGCGAAAAGCGCGGGCTTGCCTATTCGGTCTATGAGTCGCTGCTCTGGATGGATCATTCCGCCGTGTTCGTCGGCAACACCGGCACCCGCGCCGACCGTGCCGGCGAGACGGTGGGCGCTATCGAGAACGAAGTCCGCCGCATGGCCGAGCAAGGCCCGTCCCAAAAGGAGCTCGACGAGGCCAAGTCGTACCTGAAGGGCTCGCAGATGCTGTCGCTCGACACGTCGTCAAAGCTTGCGCGGGCGCTGCTGCGGTATCAGCTCGACAAATTGCCGATCGACTATATCGAGAAGCACAGCGCGCTCGTCGATGCGGTGACGCTGGAGGATGTCAGGAAGGTGGCGCAGCGGGTGTGGGGCCAGGGTCTGCTCACCGTCATCGTCGGCCGCTCCCCACTGGCCGCAGCCCAGTCGACCACCGCGCCATCGGCCGCGACGCCGCCACCAGCGGCAGGCCAGCCAGGCGCCGCGCCATCAGCCGCAACGCCGGCAACACCCAATTAACTTTGACATTCGGTGCGCGCTAAGGACAAGCTGTCCTATAGCCGGTATTTGGCCGACCTCCGACCTGCCTACATCAAGGGGCGGCCCCACGAGAGCCGTCACTGCAGTTAGTCGCTCCTGCTGAAAGCTATTGCCACGCCACTACGAGTCGAACACCAAAGCCATGCCGAGACTACCGTTGACGGTCTCGTCGAATGCGGCCTTCCCGGCTCATCGGCGAGCCGTCCGCGACATCCAATGGAACCAGCGACACGGCCGCTACGGCGAGCTACAGCTGCGATGGCGCCTAACAAGGTCCGTCGTTGGTTCGATCTATCTGGCCGCGCACTCCGATCCCGCTCCCCCGTTGCGGCTGGCGTATGATCGAGCACTTTTGTCATCGTCGCCTGAACGGGAAGCGAAGAGGAGCGAACCGCTACGAATATGTCTACCAGTTCAGCTGCCATCACAACCACTGTGCTCGGCATTGTTGGCATGGCCACGTGGCTCTTCAATAAGCAGGCGAGGTTGAGAGATCTGGCCGAGCTGAAAAAGAAGCTCCATGATCTTAAGCCCTCTAACCTGAACAGGGCGCGGTTAGAACACTTAACACTTCGATGATCATAGATGCAAAGCGATGAAGTGTTTCTCATTTCGACTCTGGATCCAGCGACCATAGCGGGAAAGCTTATCATGGCGGCGGTGACCCACTCTGGTAATCAGTCTGGTGGAGGCGGAGATCACCACTGATCATGTGTAAGAGCTAGATCGAACACAGCTCTCGTTGTCGAGGCGCACCTTTCGTTAATGAAGTAGTCCGGCCGTACTACCGCCCTGCCAGCAACGAATGCTGGCAGTGGACCGAAGAGAAGGAGCACGCGATGTCACAGAAGCGCGACGCTTCGCCCGGTCAGCTGCCGTTGCACAGATTTTTAGGATTTGTTGTTCAGCGAGGAGCCAATCGCGGAATAAACGAAGCTTTGGCCGATCTTCGGCGACAACGCCCATCCGCCGCTAGCGCCATCTTCAGGGCTGCACCTGTATGGAACGAGAACGACCTTGAGTCGAATCGCAACATCCGCATCCATACCGCGGGATACGACGCGAACCTCCGAAAGGACGCGCGAAGATAGGTTGCGCCGAGATTATTGTAAGTCAAAAGACAAGCTCGTGATCCCGACCGGCGGCCTGTAGTGCTCGCATTATCACCGCGATCTCCGCGCCCGCTTCCGACGACGAACTGACGACACCGACGGACCTGCAGGCTGGCGAATTCATGGTTCACTAGGTTTCCGACCAGAAACGATACGGTGTTGGATCGTAGATTCGAATGCGATCGGACCGAGCCCTGGCGCCGATATCGAGTACCCCGCCCAAGCCTCGCGGTATCATTGCCGGCGCAAGCGCTGCACGAGCAGCAATCGTGCCTTGAGGTTTACAGCCAATAGCGCATCCCACTGCGCTCCTCCATTCAAGGAATGGAGTGTTGCTAAATAGTCGCGCATTTTTGACGAGGATCGCAACCATCCCGAGTTGCTCGGCCGAATCGGTGGCAAGCTGTTGGACTTCAGCGGCAGCAAAAGGCGCTCGCCGCATGTCCCTCCCGCCGAATGGCCCTGACGACTTACTGCGCAGCTTCGAAATGCTCCGACAGTCGACGGCCAAATGCGGCTTCCGAGCCGCGCGAATTCACGCGCGAGCTCCTCCCGGGCGTCCGAGGACGAACCGATGACGAGGCAAACCTTTCCGATGAAGCCTGCGCCGGCCAAACTCATGGTTTGATGCGTTCCGTCCAGACCGACACTGTCTTGGATCTGTCGAGATACTTCTCGTAGAGTTCGTCGATCATTTCCTTGCCGACCACAGCCAATTCAGCTTGATAGGCCGCGCGATCCGTCACCTCAATGCGCTCGACATAATCCCACGGGCCGCCCGATAGGCCAGCTCCGGTTTCGGTGATGCGGTGCGTACAATAGTTGACGATAGTTTTCATTTTGGCGGCGGTGACATAGTCCACCTCGCGTTCGAAGCGTTCATAGTCTGCCGCGCTGACACCCGGCTTTAATGCGGCAAATACAAATCGGACAACAGCCATAATTCATCCTTCTCCTTGTTGTGACGGACCAGAAATCAAGCGACCAGCTCTGAGCCAAGATGACAGGTGACGAATCGGCCGGGCGAGAGCTCCTTCAAGGGCGGTCTTTCTGCTCAGATGGGCTGCTCTCGCCCGCACAGCCTGCATCCGGGCGCGAAATCGATAGAGTTTGGGATTTCACCGGCTAACGTGAAGTCATCTCGCTTTGCGTCGGGATCGGGCACGGAAGGGCGACCGGTCAGGCTCGCGTAAGGGTGCAGGGCGTCGCGAACAAATCGCGTGTGTCAGACATCTCCACGATGCTGCCGAGATGCATCACTGCAACGCGGCTCGCTAGGTACTTCACCGCGCGACATCGTGCCAAAGCCCGTGCTGGGCAAACGACAGCGGCACCCGTGAAGCATGCTGCCAAGCTGCAATCGGCGGGACCGCACTCAACAGTGCAGCGTCTATGGCGTTGATTTGGATCGATCGAGCGAGTTTCATCTGAACTCCGAGGCCGTCTCTGCGAGACGGCCGTGGTCTTAGTGTATCCCCACCGTGTCCCAGCAATCGGCGTGCCAAAAAAAGACGTTGTGCGAGCTTGGTTGCAGAGGGGCAAAACCATGTGCTTGGCGACGCGCCGGCGGAATACTTGCGCCTTCCTGTCGGGTTCCGCACATAGACGTTTTCAGCCGGACACGGCTGAACACGACAACACGCAGGCACGATGGGGGGCGACTTGATGCAGTACAAGTAAGCAGGCACTTATCGGAGAACCCCGAGGCGCCGCGTCGGGAAGAGCGGTCCCTCAGCTCACTGGCCATTTCTCGCAGCTGCTCCTGACCAGCTCCATCGGATCTCGTCCTTCTACGAGATCTCGTCATACGAGGAGCCGATACCTTGCTAGCGTCGAGCAGGCAATTGAGCTTAACGGGGCGGCGAGATAGGCGAAAGATGGAGATGTCCGGCGAGAGGCTCAATCGCGGTTTCGCCTTCCGGGCAATGATCAACACGTACTGGACGAATAGTGCTGCGCGCGTTCTTCTTCCGCCATCTGCGTCTGAATTTTGGCGCGATGACATCGCGAAGCCTGAGCCGGCCGGCCCTCGTTCGCGCCCTTCATCACGGTGAGAGTCGTTCCTCCTTGTCCAGCCGCCCAGAGCGCGGTGTTCTCGATTGCAGTCTTTAAAATCGCGCTCGATCTAAGCCAAGCTCCGGGCGGATCGGCCGCGCGAAGCGCGATGCAATGGCTGCGGGCGTCACACTTAATCAGCGCGATCCGCAACAAGGCAGCCGATCATTCGCCGCGAAATTTCGAACGGCGTATCGGGGACCCCGACACGCGTCGTAAGGTCAACGGCCGCGTCTCGAAAAGCAGAACATCATCAATTCGCTGCGTGCTGGCATGCTAATTGCCTGCCTGTGGCTTAACAAATAAACGGTAAGGCATGATCAATCTGATGGACAGCACGACGTTGGCTTGCCGCCCACATCTTCGAACGGGACGACGACATCGTTCAAGTGCAGCTGCTGGGGGAGATTGATCTGCGTGTGCGGGATTGTCGGCATTTTGGGACGCGCTCCGGTCGCGGACCAACTCGTCGCTTCGCTGAAGCGGCTGGATTATCGCGGCTATGACTCTGCGGGCGTTGTGACGCTGGAAGGCGATCACTTCGATCGGCGGCGCTCCGAGGGCAAGCTGAGAAACCTCGAGAGCGGGCTGCGCGCCGAGCCGCTGTGGGGTCATATCGGGATCGGCCATACCCGCTGGGCCACCCGCGGCAAGCCGACCGAGAGTAACGCTCACCCGCATATGACCGACAACGTGGCCGTGGTCCACAACGGCATTATTGAGAATCTCCGCGAGCTGCGTGCCGAATTGGAACAGCAGGGCACCCAATTCGCCTCCGAAACCGACACCGAGGTGGTCGCTCATCTGATCGAATCCTATCTGACGAAAGGCTATTCACCCTCGGAGGCGGTGAAAGCGTGGCTGCCGAAATTGCGTGGCGCGTTCGCGCTGGCCATCCTGTTCAAAGTCCATGACGATCTCATGATCGGCGCCCGCAAGGGCTCTCCGCTTGCGATCGGTCAGGGGGATGGCCAGATGTATCTGGGCTCGGATGCGATTGCGCTTGCACCGTTCACCGACACCATCACCTATCTCGCGGACGGCGATTGGGCCGTGCTCACCCGCAAGACCGGCGTGATCTTTAACGCGCAAGGAGCCGTTGCCCATCGCGAGGTGGTGAAATCGGGGGGCTCGTCGTTCCTGGTCAACAAGGCGAATTATCTTCACTTCATGGCCAAGGAAATTCACGAGCAGCCGGAAGTGGTGGGCCATACACTCCGGCGCTATGTCGATATGGCCGCCGAGCGCATCGCGTTGCCGCAGAGGCTGCCATTCGACTTCAACGACATTGGCCGCATATCGATCACTGGTTGCGGCAGCTCGAGCTATGCCGGCCATGTCGCCAAATATTGGTTCGAGCGTCTGGCCCGCGTCCCAGTCGAGCTCGATGTCGCCTCCGAATTCCGCTACCGCGAGGCGCCGCTGCGCAAAGGCGATCTTGCCATCTTCATCTCGCAATCTGGCGAGACGGCCGACACGCTGGCCGCGCTCCGCTACGCCAAGGCGCAAGGGCTCCATACGCTCTCGGTCGTCAACGCGCCTACCTCGACCATTGCGCGTGAGAGCGAGACCATGCTGCAGACGCTGGCCGGGCCCCAAATCGGCGTCGCCTCGACCAGAGCGTTCACCTGCCAGCTGATGGTGCTCGCCGCGCTCGCGGTCGCCGCCGGCAAGTCGCGCGGTGAATTGTCCGACGCCGACGAGACCAGGCTCGTGCAGAGGTTGATCGAGATTCCGAGGCTGATGGCGACCGCACTCGCCACCGAGCCCCAAATCGAAAAGCTCGCGCGCGACATGGCGAAATGTCGCAACGTGGTCTATCTCGGCCGCGGCACCTCGTTCCCGTTGGCGCTGGAAGGCGCGTTGAAGCTGAAGGAAATCTCTTATGTCCACGCCGAAGGCTATGCCGCCGGCGAACTCAAGCACGGGCCGATTGCGTTGATCGACGAGACCATGCCTGTGATCGTCATCGCGCCCTATGACGGGGTGTTCGAAAAGACCGTCTCAAACATGCAGGAAGTTGCAGCAAGAGGCGGCAATATCATCCTGATGACCGATGCAAAGGGTGCGAGGGAGGCGATCGTAGACCCGCTCGTGACCATCGTGCTGCCAGACATGGCGGCAACCTTTACGCCGATGGTCTATGACATCCCGATGCAGCTCTTAGCCTATCATACCGCGGTGGTCATGGGCACCAACGTGGATCAGCCGCGCAATCTTGCTAAATCGGTGACCGTGGAATAGGCGGGCTTAGATAGATGTCACTGGAACAGGTTTTATTTTGTTTGATACAGTGGGGATGGTATTCCAGCGGCCGCAAATGGCCGCATGCGGACCGGGTTCGATACGCTCTGACCAGACCGATACGATCTTGGATTTATCGAGATACTTCTCGTAAAGTTCATCGATCAGTTCCTTGCCGGTAACGGCAAGTTCAGCTTCATAGGCTGCACGGTCGGTCACTTCGATGCGCTCGACGTAGTGCCACGGTCCGCCCGATAGGCCAGCTCCGGTTTCGGTAATGCGGTGCGTGCGATAGATCACGATAGTCTTTAATTTGGAGGCGATGACGTAGTCCACCTCGCGCTCGAAGCGTTCATAGTCTGCCGCGCTGACACCAGGCTTCAATGCGGCAAACACAAATTGGACAATCGCCATGATGGATCGTCACCCCTTGTTATGGTGGTCCTGAAATCAAGGGGAGAGCTCTGAGACGAGATGACAGGCGACAAATCGGCCCGGCGCGATCTCCTTCAACGGCGGTTTTTCTGCGCAGATAGGTTTGGCCAGTGGACAGCGCCCGCGCAGCCTGCATCCGGTCGCGACATCAATGGGGCTTGGAATTTCGCCTGCCAATGTGAAGTCGTCCCGCCTTGCGTCGGGATCGGGCACCGGAACGGCCGCCAGTAACGCTCGCGTGTAGGGGTGCAAGGGCTTCGCGAACAGATCGCGTGTGTCCGATAATTCCACGATGCTGCCGAGATACATCACTGCAACGCGGCTGGCGAGGTACTTCACCGTGGCCAGATCGTGCGAAATGAAGAGGTAGGATAGCCCGAGATGTTCGCGCAGCTTCTCGAGCAGGAGAATCGCTCGCGACCGCAACGAGACGTCGAGTGCGGACGTCGGTTCGTCGAGAACAACAAAACGAGGATTTGTCGCGATAGCTCGGGCAATATTCACACGCTGGCGTTGGCCACCCGAAAGCTCGTGGGGATACCTGTCCAAAAGATCGCGGCCAAGACCCACCTCGTGCATGAGCTCTTCGACCCGTGCGCGGCGTTCCTTTGCGTCAAATTTGGTATGAAGCGTGAGCGCCTCCTCGACCATGCTTCTCACCGAAAGCCTAGGATTGAGGGAGGCGGTGGGATCCTGGAACACCATTTGGATGTCCCGGCGGAATGGCCTCATCGCTTGCGCGTCAAGCGTCGCGATCTCCTCGCTGGCATAGCGGACAGATCCCGCCGTCGGTTTCAGTAATCGTACCAGGCAACGCGCGACGGTCGATTTGCCACAGCCTGACTCACCAACCAGTCCGAGGGTTTCGCCAGCCTCTACGTCGAAGGAGACGGAATCGACCGCTCGCAAGACAGGCTCGGCTTGACCACGTAGGCGCGCGAGCGTGCCGCCAATCCCGCCCAGCGGAAAGTGCATTTGCAGATCACGAATCTCAACAAGTGCCACGACGTTCCTCAAATCCATAACATGCTACAACATGGCCGGGAGCGGCCTCGACTATCGGGGGGCGCGAAACGCGACAGCGATCCATCGCCCACTCACAACGTCCGGCGTAACGGCACCCGCTTGGCGGGTTGACCAATGAAGGAACCGAGCCCGATATCGGCTCAAGTACGACATCCCGATCTACTCTCGGGATCGATCGGACGAGCGCCTTCGTATATGGATGAGCGGGATTATGGAATAGGTCCCGCACGGGCGCGCATTCAACCACCTGGCCCGCATGCATAACGGCAACGCGGTCGCAGGTTTCGGCAACAACGCCCAGATCGTGCGTAACGAGCATGATCGCGGCTCCCGTCTTGGTGCGCAATTCGCGTAAAAGGTCGAGAATCTTGGCGGCGATCGACACGTCAAGCCCGGTGGTGGGCTCGTCCGCAAGCAGGAGCTGAGGTGAGGTTGCAAGCGCCATCGCGATCATGATGCGTTGACACATTCCCCCCGAGAGCTGATGCGGGTATTGGTTGGCCCGCCTCTCTGGTGCTGGAATGCGAACAAGGCGCAGCATCTCCAGCATCCTCTTCTCGGCCTCTCGCGTCGATAAACCAGCGTGGACCATCAGCAAGCGCGAGATCTGCCTTCCAACGGTCAGGAGCGGGTTGAGCGCGGTTCGCGGCGTTTGCGAGACCATCGCGATCTTCGCGCCGCGCATTCGGCGCATCTGCTCCTCAGGAAGCGAGCCAAGATCAATGCCGTCGAAGTGGACGCTTCCTGACACCACACGCCCTGGCGGGCGGATCAGGCGCAGGATGGCGAACGACGTCACCGACTTCCCCGACCCGGACTCACCGACTAGTCCAAGAATCTCGCCTCGGCGAATCGTCAGGTTAATATGATCGACGGCTTCAATCGCGCCTTGATTGATCTGAAAATGAACAGTCAGATCCGAGATCTCAAGCATTTCGGTCATCTCAGCCCCCTCATGCGCGGGTCCAGCAAATCACGCAGTCCATCACCGATAAGGTTGAATGCGAGAACGGAAACCATGATCGCCAGACCGGGAAACAGGAAGAGCCACCATTCTCCTGTGACGATCTGTGAGGCCCCTTCAGCTGTCATAACGCCCCATTCGCTTTGCGGAGGCTGAATTCCGAGCCCGATAAAGGATAGCGACGCCATTGTCAGAAGCGCGAAACCCGTCGAGAGGGTGGCCTGTACGATCAGCGGCGGAAGGCAGTTGGGCAGCAAGTGAATCAACACGATCCTCCAGGTTGGATTACCGAGAGTGCGTGCTGCATCGGCATACTCCATCTCGCGAAGCCGAAGCATCTCTCCACGCGTGAGCCGCAAGTATGCCGGGATTTGGGTGATCGAGATGGCAATTGCGACATTGGTGATGGAATTGCCAAGGCCAGCTGTGATGCCCATGGCCAATACGAAGGCCGGAAAGGCCATGAGAGCGTCGACTACGCGCATCGCGAGAGTATCAGCCCAACCTCGGCTGTATCCTACGACCGCTCCAAGCAACCCTCCGATTGTGACAGCAATCAATGTTGCCGCAAAGGCAACCAGCAGGTCGACGCGTGCGGCAAAAATGATCCGCGAGAGTTGATCGCGGCCGAACTCGTCAGTGCCAAGCGGATGCTGCCAGGAGGGCGGCTGCAGGGAGGCTGCAGGATCGGTGGCATCGGGCGCGTAGGGCGCCACGATTGGCGCGAGTATCGCAACCGCTGCGATCAGCACGATCACGCAGAGTGCCGCAAACGAAACTGGATTTCGCTGAAGCCGCTGCCACACCAAAGACGAAGCCACTGGTTTGGAAATCGAGGAGGACACAGAGAACGATGAAGACATCAGCTGAACCTTATCCGGGGATCGATGAGGCCGTACGCAATATCAACCGCCAGATTGACCATGACACACGTTACGGCGACAAAGAGGATGAATGACTGGATCGGAGCCGAATCCTTCGTGAGCAGTGCGGTCACTGCGTAGTTGCCGATACCCGGCCATGAGAACACGCTCTCCACGACCGCATTTCCGGCCATCAGGAATCCAAAAACGATTCCGGAAATCGTGATGACCGGTATCAGCGCATTTCGCAGGGCATCCCTGTAGATGACCGTGCGCCGCGGCAATCCGGCCGCCCACGCCGCCTTGATGTAATCGGACTCGAGGATCTCAAGCATGGTGGACCGCACCATGCGAGCGACTGGCGCGATCGCGCTGAGCCCGAGGGTCCCCGCAGGGAGCATGAGCTGATGCAGGCTTGATCGCAGGGTGGTCCAGTTTCCGGTAATCAGGGAGTCGATCACATAGAGCCCTGTGACGTGTGCGGGAGGTTCGATGCCGGATCCCAGCCGTCCAAGAGGTGAGGGGGCCAAATCGAGCATGTAAAAGAAGACGTAAACGAACAACAGCCCGGTCAAGAAGCTAGGCATCGCGACCCCCATGATGCCGACGACTCGTCCGATATGGTCTACCAACGTGTCGCGATGCACCGCAGATAAGACGCCGAGAGGCAATCCGATCCCGATCGCGATGAGAAGGCTCGCCAAATTGAGCTCGAGAGTGGCGGGCAGGCGCTGCAGAAAGTCCTGCGAGACCGGTCGTCCCGTCGATGCGCTCTCGCCAAGATCGCCTTTGAATATGCCGGAGACGTACCGGTAGTACTGCTCGGGAAATGGACGATCCAATCCCATTTGGTGTTCCATCTCGGCGAGATGTTCTGGCGTGGCAAACGGGCCCGCCTTCACCATGGCTGGATTGCCGGGAAGCAAGTAGGTGAGGGTGAAGCAGATCACGCTGACGCCGAACAATGTCGGCAGAGCCAGCGCAAACCGTCGCGTCACATAATTGAAAAAAACCATTGGAGCGCTCTCCCGATTGAGACGAAAATTGAGGTGCTCAGGCGAGCTTCATGCTGAAAAATCGCTCATAACTATCCCAGCGCTTTTCAATGCCAACGAGGTCGGATCGCATGACGCGGGTCCAGTTCTCGTACCAGAGGTGCCCCCAGACGGCGTCGCCGATGATAATCTCCTGCAGGCGTTTTGCTGCTGCGAGACGCTTGCCAATGTCGGTTTCGTGCATGTTCTCATCGATCAGCTTGTCGACTTCCGGATTGGAATAGAATGAGGTGTTGGTGCCTTTTGCTGTGCTGTGGAAGTTGAAGAACAGGTGATAGAAGGGATCGTTGATCCAAGACTGCCACGACTCGATCGAAAGCTGGTGATCGCCTTTGGTCGCGATCTGGCGGAAGGTGGCCTCGGTTTCCTTGACGATGCTCACCTTGAAGCCGATCTTCTCCAGCTCGGTCTGGAGCCAGATCGAAGCCTGCTCGTGCGGCTGCCATCCAGCGCGTACCGCAAGGTCAATCGCAACCGGCTCCTTGCCAAAGCCAGCCTCACGCATCAACTCCTTGGCTTTTGTGATGTCGTACTTGTAGGGGCTAATCGTGCTATCGTAACCGGGCGTCAAACTCGGCACAGGGCTCTTCATCTCGGTGCCATAACCATACAGCACGCTCGGTATGATGGCCTGGACTGGGATCGCATAATTGATGGCCTGGCGCACTTTGACGTTGTTAAGCGGCGCCTTCTGCGTGTTCATGCAAAGCCAGTGACACAGGGTGTCCGGCACGGAGACGGTCTTCAAACCAGGCTCGGCTGCGAGACTCTTCACATTGCGCGGAGACAGGGTTGATCTGCCGACCACCATGTCGATGGCCTTGCGTTTGAGCAGCAGCACGCGATCGGCTTCGTTCGGCACATATTTGAAGACCACCCGATCGAAATAGGGCCGACCACGCCAGTGATCGGCCTGCGCTTCCAGGACGACCTCGACCCCTGGCTGGTTCTTCACCAGCTGATAGGGTCCAAGCCCGGCGGTGTTTCGCTTCAACCAATTGGCAGCCCAGGGATCTTCCGCGGTCCCATTCGTCTTGACCTCATCCGGATCAAGCAGCGCGTTGTTCATGAGCGCCATCGTGTCCAGCGCCATCGGACTTGGCGAGGGCATATTGATCTCGATCGTAAACTCGTCACGCACCTTGAAGTGCTCGGGGTTCGTTACGCCCAGAAGCCGCGGAAACAGGATGCGCATATAGCCCGGCGACTGCAGCCCGCGGTCGAGGAGATACTTCACAGTCGTTGCGTTGACATCGCGACCGCTCGGTAATTTCACGCCTTTGCGGATGTTCAGCACTAGCGTGGCGCCGCCATTTTCGAACGACCAGGACTGGGCGATGCTGCCCTCGATCTCGCCCGGCTTTGCTTGCGACACTCCCGGCTTTCCCCCGACCGGCTGCACCTTCCACATCAGCGGACTGTCGTAAACGTTGGCTTGCACAGTGTAGCCTGCCGATGTCTTGAACGAGGCCGGATCGAGCGTGTCGATGTCGGCATCCCAGGCGACTGTCAGCGTTCGCTTTTCTTGCGCGGCAGCCGAACGAGCTTTGCCGGCGAATGTGAGGGCCGCGACGCTGGTTGCGGCAAACTTCAAGAAATCCCGACGGCGCGTGTCGCTTCTCATCTCATTCCCCTCCTGACTTTGCGCGCAGCTTGCAGGTCATCCGGTGCGCGACGGCTTGCATTGATGACTTGCATTATTGTCATCGTCCTGTTATTGTCAACTCGGTTTCAATATACGAAACATGGTGATTAAAAAGTGGGCGCAATCGAGAATGCTGCGGAAATACTTAGACTTTTTGGGCCGGGCAGGCTCGAAATGTCGGTGACAGATGTCTCGCAGCTGCTAAAGATGCCTAAAAGTTCAGCATCTCGACTGCTGAAAACGATGCTGCAAGAGGGGTTGCTGTCGCGCTCGGAGAACCCGCCGCGCTACAAGGTCGGAAATCTGCTTTTTGAGATTTCACGCCTCTACAAACTGAATTCTTCGTTGATTGATGCGGTGGATGAGGCCGTCAGAGAGATCAGCCGAGAGACCGGGCATACGGGGTATGTCTCGATCCTTGATGGCGCGGATGTTCTGGTCATTCGGATGTATCAGGGGTCTCACGCCTTGCGCGTGTTTACGCCGCTTGGCCAGCGCGCGCCCGCCTTTGCGACTGCGATTGGGCGCAGCCTGCTCGCGCGGTTTTCGGATAATGTGGTGCGCTCGCTTCATGCTGAAGGCGTCGCTCCGCCTTCGCCGCGCGCGCCTCAAAATGTCGATGAACTGGTGGTCGCTCTTGACCAGCCGCGTCGGTTCGGCTGGGCCGAGGCCGTCGATGAGGCGATCCCCGGAGTTGGTTCGATCTCCGTGAGTGTCTCCGATCCGGAACTCGGCGAGACGGTGGGCTTCTGCATTTCCTATCCCGCCTCGCACCTGAGTGACGAGGAGAGGAATCGCATGATCACGCTGCTTACGACTGCTGCCCAGCGTATCGCGCACCGCTTCGGGGATCAGTTCCTCGCTCAGCGGGCGCAGCGCGCGTTGGGCGGGGGTGGGGCTGCCGCGTGAACTTGTTTTTTATCGCTGCAAGTGGTGCGGCTCGGAGGCAATAGATGAGGCAATTGAGTCCAGAGGATATCGAGGCGCTCTCGGTCGGCGCCTGGATTCTCGGAACGGGTGGCGGCGGAAGTCCGTATCACGCGCTGCTGAACTTGCGGCGCTTCTACAATGACGGCGTTCGCATCAATCTCATCGACCCCGACGAGTTGCATGATGACGATGCGGTTGCGGTCGTCTCGGTTATGGGCGCTCCGCTCGTTTTCCAGGAGCGGCTGGTCGACAGCAGGCTGATCGCTCGCGCGGTCTCGGCCATGGAAGAGCATCTTGGCCGCAAGTTCAGGGCGGTGATGCCGGTCGAGATCGGTGGAGGTAACGGCATGCAGTCTTTGCTTGCTGCTGTCCATCTCAAGATTCCGGTTGTCGATGCCGATGCGATGGGCCGCGCCTACCCTGAAGCGCAGATGACGAGCTTTGCGGTTGGCAATCTCGCGCCTTATCCGCTGACCTCGATCGACCCGCGTGGCAATGAGGCCATCGTTGGCAAGACCCCTTCCTGGAAATGGATGGAACGTGTGAGTCGCAAGCTTTGCACAGAGTTCGGATCCATTGTTGCGACTTGCAAGGCACCGCGAACTGGTGCGGAAGTGAAGAAATGGGCAATCCCGCGCACCACATCCAAGGCTATCAATCTCGGAAGGGCTGTCGTTGAAGCCAACCGGCAGCATGCCGATCCGATTGCGGCCATTCTGAAAGCAGAATCCGGCAAGCTCCTGTTCTCCGGCAAAGTCGTTGAGGTGGAGCGGCGGACAACGGAGGGCTTCTTGCGCGGCCGCACCGTCATCGAGGGGCTTGGCGGGAACCACGGTAGCCAAATTCGCATCGATTTCCAGAACGAGTGGATCGTCGTGTGGCGTGATGGACAGGCGGTCGTGTCGACGCCCGACCTCATTTGCGTTCTCGACAGTGAATCTGGCGAAGCAATCGGAACAGAAACCATTCGCTACGGGCAGCGGACAACGGTGATCGCGCTTCCGGCTGCTCCGGTTTTCCTTTCGCCGCGCGGGCTCGACCATGTCGGCCCCCGTGCCTTCGGCTATGACATCGATTTCAAGTCGGTATTTTGCTCATGAGACGCATTGGTATTGACGTAGGTGGCACCAACACGGATGCCGTGCTGATCGACGACGGAAAGGTCGTCCAAGGCGTGAAGGTCGCCACCACGGCCGACGTCACCAGCGGCGTGGCTGCGGCCATCGAGGCGCTCGATCTGAGTGCCAACCTCACGGCCGGTATTGACGCTCTGATGATCGGTACGACCCACTTCATCAATGCGGTCGTTCAGCGTCGCCATCTCACGAAAGTTGCGGTGATCCGCATCGCGCTCCCAGCCACCAGCTCCTTGCCGCCCTTCACAGATTGGCCGGCTGGCCTCGCTGAGCTTGCCAATGGCGGCGTCTGGCAAATCGAAGGTGGTCACGATTACGATGGGCGCAGGTTCGCTACTCTCGATATCGCTGCAGCCAGACAAACTGCGCGCGAGATCAGCAATCGCGGTCTCAAATACGTCGTCGTCAACGCACTATTCTCTCCACTCGACCCTTCTGACGAAAAAGCGGTTGCCGCGATCCTGCGCGAGGAAATCCCGGATGTGTCGGTGACCTGCGCACATCTGCTCGGCGGGATCGGCTTGCTCGAACGCGAGAATGCGGCAATTCTTAACGCCTCTCTCATTGCGCTTGCCGAGGAGACCATCACGGCCTTCGAGCACGCCAAGTCAAGGGTCGGGCTTAACGCTCCCCTTTTTGTCACGCAGAACGATGGCACCGTCGCAGAAGCCTCTCGTGCCGCCGCATACCCGGTGTTCAGCTTCGCTTCCGGCGCGACCAATTCTATGCGCGGCGCGGCCTATCTCTCTGGCCTTAAAGAAGCAGTGGTGGTCGACGTCGGCGGCACGACGGCTGATTTCGGCCATCTGCGGAACGGTTTTCCGCGTGAGGCCAACGCGGTCGTGCATATTGGCGGTGTCAGGACGCTGTTCCGTATGCCGGACCTCGTGTCCATCGGACTTGGGGGCGGCAGCCATGTCGATCTTGATGGAGGCACGATCGGCCCACTTAGTGTTGGGTATCGCCTGTCCAAGGAGGCGCTTGTCTTTGGAGGGAACAGCGTGACGGCAACTGACATTGGCGTCGCCGCCGGATTGATCGACCTCGGCGATCGCAAGCGTGTGGCGCACATAACTGCCGATGAGGTGAGCGGCATTTTGCGCCGCTGCAAGGAGATGCTGGAAGAGAACGTTGATCGGATGAAGACAAGCGCCGAAGACGTCACCCTCATCGCGGTCGGTGGCGGCGCGTTTCTTGTTCCTGAAGAATTGCAGGGCGTCGGGCGTGTTGTCCGGGTTCAGCACGGAGGTTGCGCAAATGCAGTTGGCGCGGCCATCGCCCAGGTCAGTGGTGAAGTCGACCAGGTCTTCCAGGGTCTGACGCGAGATGAGGCCGTCGCTTCAGCGCGCAAGCTTGCCGATACCCGAGCGGTGGAGGCCGGTGCGGAGTCGGCCTCGCTCGCTCTGGTCGAGGCAGAGGACACCCCGATCGCCTATCTGCCAGGAAATGCGATGCGCGTCCGCGTCAAAGTCGTCGGAGATATTCGTTCAACCCGTATTGAGAAAGCAGCCAAGGAGAAAGTCGCATGCCAGTCCGTTTCCTGATCAGCACGCTAAAGCCTGGGGTCGATCCAGCCGAATACGAGGCATGGGTGCGCGAGCGCGACTACGCTCTTGTACGCAGCCTCGACAATTATGTGAGCTACAAGGTGCACCGCATTCGTCGCCCCATCCAGGGTGCCGAAAATTCAACGTGGCAGTACATCGAGCGGATCGAAGTCAAGAGCCTCGAGCAACATGATAAGGATCTGGCCTCGCCGGCCGGCGTTGCTCTGCGAGAGGAGCTTTATGGCAAGTTTCTCGATCGCTCGAAGAACATCTATTTCGTCAGCGATGAGATAGAATGATATCTTCGTCGCATTGAGCTCTGCCTGACCCAAGACGGAAGCCGCAAAACAGGACACCAAGATGACCCTCGATCTGCTAATTCTCGGCAACGCGCCCATGATCAAGATGCTTGATCGCGTCAAGCTCGCCGAAGCGAGTGGCTACGATACGGTCTGGCTTGCCGATGAACGATTTTATCGGGAGGTCTATTCCTGCCTGAGCTATTTTGCTCAAAACACGTCGCGGGTCAGGCTCGGACCTTGTGTAACGGACCCCTATGCAAGGCACCCCGCGTTGACGGCTATGGCGATTGCGACGCTTGACGAGATTTCCAACAAGCGCGCAATTCTGGGTATCGGCGCCGGGATTTCGGGCTTTGCTGAGCTTGGCATCGATCGGAAGAAGCCTGCGCGCGCGATAAGCGAAGCGATCGAGGTCATTCGCATGCTTCTGCGAGGCGAGACTGTCGCCTATGAGGGTGAGGTCATTCGGTTCAGGGAGGGCAAGCTGAACTTCACCCCGATACGCGCCGATATCCCAATCTATGTGGCCAGTAACGGGCCGCTCGGCCAACGGACCGCGGGCGCTTGCGCCGATGCCGCGTTCATGGAGGCAGGCGGCAACGCGGCGGAAGTCAAGGCGTTCCGTGCGAGACTGGATGAGGGGGCCAGGAAGGCCGGCCGCGATCCAAAATCCGTCAAACTGATCGTTCGCCTCAATGCCTGTATTGCGTCAGATGGTCAGGCCGCCCGCGACGCTCTGCGGCCGACGGTTGCGCGCTTGCTCGGTGCAGGACGTCTTAAGTTTGAAACAGCTGAAGAGCAGGGGCTCACATTGCCGGAGGATATACTCGCCACCGTTCAGGGGGCCCACTACGCCGCCGGCGTGACGCCCTATCTTCCTCTGCTGCCATACGTGACCGACCGCCACATCAACGCCTTCACTCTGGCCGGCAATGTCGAGGAAGTGACCGCGCGTGTGATCGAACTGCGCCATGCCGGGGTCGATGGCATCATCACCATGCCCTTCGCCGCCGAAGGAGGTACAATCGAGGACACGATCGCTAAGATGGGCTCTGAGGTCTGGCCTGCTGTACAGGCGAACGAAGGGGTAAAGCCATGAGCTTTGATCTTCATCGGCCGGCGACAGTCACGGAGGCCATTGACCTCGCTCAACGTTTCGCGCCGACCGCGCGCTATGTCGCCGGCGGGACCGATACGGTCATCCAGATCAATCGGAAGAAGATTGATCCCGCGCATCTGATCGATGTCGCCTGCCTGCCCGGCCTGAGCGAAATCACTGAGACCGCTGACGCATTCACCCTTGGCGCGCTGACCAAGTATCGCAGCGTGGAAACCCATCCTGCGTTTCAGGGTGATTTGCGGATGCTGCTGGAAGCTGCCAGTGTGGTTGGTGGTCATCAGGTCCGAAACATCGCCACGATCGGCGGCAATATCGTCAATGCTTCGCCAGCCGCTGATTTTGTGCCGCCGCTGCTCGCGCTCGATGCGAGTCTCGACATTACCGGCCCGACGGGACGGCGCTCTGTTGCCTTGCGCGACTTCATCATTGGCCCGGGACGAACCCATCTCTCACCGGTAGAGATCGTGACCAGCATCCGATTTGCCAAGCTTCCAGCCAGATCAGCAACCGCTTTCCTGAAGGAAGGGCGTCGGCGTGCGATGGAGATTTCGGTCGTTTGTGTTGCTGCTTGCTTGACGCTAGAGGCTTCGACCTCGCGTTGCGCTTCCGTGCGCCTGGCCATCGGCGCCGCAAGCCCCAAGGCGTTCCGGCCCGAACAGGCAGAAGGCTACCTCATCGGCAAACCTGCCGGGAAGGAAAGCTTTGCGGAGGCGGGCAGGCTCGCGGCAGAGGCTTCCAGTCCGATCTCTGATGTCCGCGCGTCGGCCGGTTATCGCCGCGGTCTTGTCGCCGTCATGGTAGAGCGCGCGCTGACGACGTGTTTGCAACGAATTCGGGAACAAAATCAATGAACCGGAAAATTCTCAATATCGTTGTCAATGGCGAGAGCCATCAAGTGCTCATCGAGCCCCATTGGACGCTGCTGCAGGTCCTGCGCAACGAGATCGGCATGATGGGCACGAAAGAGAACTGCCTGGAAGCAGAGTGCGGCGTCTGTACGGTGCTGCTCGATGGAAAGGCCATTAATTCATGCATCCTGCTCGCAGGCCAGGTCGAGGGATGCTCTATCACAACGATCGAGGGGATTGGCGATCCCGAGCATCTGCATCCCCTGCAGGAAGCATTCATCGAGTGCGGTGCTGTTCAGTGCGGCTACTGCATCCCGGGAATGATCCTGACGGCAAAGTCATTCCTTGATGAAAATCCGGGCTGCCGGCCCTCGCGCGACGAAATCAGGGAAGCGATCGCAGGGACCCTGTGCCGCTGTACCGGCTATCGCAAGATCATTGATGCCGTGGCAACCGCGGCAGACCGCATCGCACTCTCGGGAGCCAAGCAATGAGCGCACATAACCGTCGCGTTGCCGGTCACCGCCTACCCCGACGGGATGGCGTCGGCAAGGTTACCGGAAAACACGTCTATGCCGCAGATTTCAAGCTTTCCGGCATGCTCTACGGCAGAGTTCTGCGCAGTACGCGAGCGCACGCGCTGATCAAAAAGATCGATACCTCGCGAGCGGCTGCAATGGCGGGCGTACGGGGAATCATCACCTCGGCTGACATTCCACAGATCCGTTACGGAACGGCAGTGCGCGATACAACTGTGTTCGCAACTGATCGCGCGCTGTTCATGGGACACGCAATAGCCGCCGTTGCCGCCACCTCTCTCGAGATCGCCGAGCGCGCGGTTGCAGCCATTGAGGTCGAATACGAGGATTTGCCACCGCTGTTTGATCCGGAGGAGGCGCTCAAGAGCGATATCCGGATCCACCCGGATTGGGAAACTTACAAGGCGCTCCCGATCATTTCGAGAAACGGCAACATCGCAGGTCAAGCGCGCATTCGCGTCGGCGATGCCGAAGCGGCATTCGCAAAAGCCCATAAGGTCTACGACCATCGTTTCTCAACCGCGTTGCAGCATCCCGGATACACAGAGCCACGGGTTGCGACCGCCGACTGGGATGCGAATGGAATCGTGACCGTCTGGTGTAATACGCAATTGCCTTTTGATACGCAAACGACCTTGGCCGAGATCCTTGATCTGCCGGCCGCGCGTGTGCGGGTGACCGTGCCAGGCATTGGGGGCGGCTTCGGCGGGAAGCTAAGGATCGGCGTTGAGCACTTCGCAGCTCTCCTGGCGCGCAAGACCGCGCGCCCGGTCAAGGTGATGTCGACGAGCGAAGAAGAGCTCACAGCCGCGCTTCCCCGCCAGGCGTCCATCGTTCTGCTCAAGACTGCTGTCGACAAAGAAGGACATCTTCTCGCTCGAAGCGGCAGGATCATCGTGGATTGTGGCGCTTATGCAGGCTCAGGTCCGGGAACGGCTGCAATCGCGCTGCAGGTCATGGCAGGCCCTTACAAGACCGGAGCGCTCGCGTTCGAAAGCATGGCTGTCTACACCAACAAGGTCCATTCGGGCTCGTTCCGTGCTCCTGCGGGGCCGATGGCGAATTTCGCGATGGAATGCCAGATCGACATGATCGCGAAGGACCTCGGATTGGATCCTCTCGAAATGCGCCTGCGCAACGTCGTTAAGGAGGGAGACCCAGGTCCTTCGGGCGAGACGCACACGTCCGTGAGCATCGAGGAATGTCTGCGCAAGGCAGCCGATGCGATCGGCTGGCACGACCGCAATCCCGAGCCGGGACGTGGCAAAGGCATTGCCTGCAGCTGGTGGATGACGACTGGCGGCTCGTCCGGTGTCTATGTCAAAATCAATCCAGATGGAAGCGCGACACTTGTCAGCGGCGCCGTCGAAATTGGCACCGGCGCCATCACGGGCGCTGCTCAGGTGCTGGCCGAGGAGCTGTCCCTCGATCTGACGGACATCAACGTAACCGGGGTCGACACTCAGGCCGCTCCATTTGACTTCGGCGCTCAAGGAAGCCGCACGACGTTCTCGGTCGGCAATGCGTGTCTTGCGGCAGCTAGCGAGCTGCGGCGCCAGATGTTCGAGCTCGCAGCCAAGCAGCTGGAAGCGCCGATTGAGGACATGAAGCTGCAGGACAAACATGTGGTGGCCGGCAACAAGTCGATTTCGATTGCGGAATTGGCGCGCATCTCGCGTCTTGCCGGCGGCGGGCTCATCGCGCATGGCACGGCCATTTCGCCCGCGCCCGCTTATGATCCAACGCGTGTTCAGAACCATCCGCTACCGGTATGGAATACACCGAGTTACCATGCCCATGCCGTCGACCTGTCGGTCGATCAAGCAACCGGCAAAGTGACCATCAATCGCTATGTCGTGGCCCAGGACGTCGGATATGCGATCAATCCGACCTATATCGAGGGCCAGATCGAGGGCGGCGTGGCGCAAGGTATCGGCCAGGCGCTGTCGGAAGAGATCGTTTATCAGGACGGTCGCGTCATGAATGCGAACCTGACCGATTACAAGATGCCGACAGCGATGGATGTCCCGGAGATCGAGAGCATCATCGTAGAATGCCGCTCCGCTGCCGGTCCTTACGGGGCCAAGGGTGTCGGCGAGCCACCCTGTATCGAGCCGCCGGCTGCCATCGGAAATGCGATCGCAGCGGCGACCGGCTGTTGGCCGAACTCGCTGCCTATGACAGCTGAAAAGATTGTCGCTGCAATGCAGAAGCAACACTCATGATCCGGGTGGAGATTAATATGCATGGAAACCTCCGTCGGTTCTTGCCCGACGGAATTGGATCCATTCAGCTTGACCTGCCTGACGGAACGACGGTTCTCAACCCGATCGACTCCTTGAGCGCCGAGCATGAGGTCTGGCTGGCGTCGATTGGTGACGTGGTGGTGCCGTTGTCCGCCGAAGTCGAAGACGGTGCTGAACTCAATTTCTTTCCCTATCTTGAGGGTGGCTAGCATGAAATCCTTATCGTCCGGGAGGGCTCAAAAATGTTGACCTGCCGGCGAGCTGGATTTGAAGAGCCTGTGCACGTGTTGATGCGGCAGCCACTCACCTGTTGAGTGTTCGGTCTGGTATGAATACCGTCCGGCACACTCAAGCAAAGCAGAGTTTCGCGGAAGACGTCATGCCGCAAGCAAAGAAGGTGCAATCCACATGTCGAACGCTAACCTTCCTATTTTGTCAATCGTCGGCGGCACCGGCGATCTCGGGTCTGGCCTTGCCCGCAGCTGGAGTAGCGCCGGATACTCCGTCATTCTCGGATCCCGCTCAATTGAGCGCGCTCAGGACGCAGTCTCGCTCCTGAAGTCGGAAGGGTTCGCCAATGTCAGCGGCGACACCAACGCTGCCGCAGCTGCGAAGAGCGACATCGTCGTCGTTGCGGTTCCTTTCTCCAACTATGAAGCAAGCCTGGCCGAGATCAAAGATCCTGCCAAGGGCAAGATTGTCGTCACCGCGGTAGTGCCCCTCGTGCCGCCAAAGGTATCCGTCGTTCAGCTCCCGAGTGCTGGTTCAGCAGCCCTGATAGCGCAGTCGCTGCTTGATCCAAGCTCGCGCGTGGTCGGCGCCTTCCACAATGTCGGCTCGCAGAAGCTTCATGCTGGCGGCAAGGCAGACTGCGATGTCCTGGTGTTCAGCGATGACGCCGATGCCCGCAACCAAGTGATAACGCTCGCGGACGCTGTGAGTAATCGTGGCGTCGATGGCGGTGTCCTCGCGAATTCGACCGCGGCCGAGGCTCTAACCTCTGTCCTGATCGCGATCAACCGCAAATACAAAGTGAAAGGCGCCGGCATCTCGATCTCCGGCTTGACGTGAATGGAACAACGACAGGGGCTCTCGACGCTATGCTCTCAGCCCTCGATTCTCTCGACCGTAAAATTCTGCGCGAACTCATTCAAGATGCCCGAATAAGCCACTTGGCTCTCTCCGAACGGGTCGGACTGTCAGCGACCGCCTGTGCGAGGCGCGTACTGCAAATGGAGAAAGCCGGCATCATCAAGGGTTACGCGGCAAACATCGATGTGAATGCGCTTGGCTTCCCGCTGACAGTGATCGTTCACATCACACTTGATCGCCAAAGCGAGGATGCACTCGCACGCTTTGAGACTGAAATCCACAAGTGCCCCGACGTAATCTCGTGCCACCTTATGTCCGGTGCGGACGACTATCAGGTTCAAGTGCTGGCATGTGGCATGGAAGACTACGAACGTATCCATAAGCAGCACCTATCGCGGTTGCCAGGCGTTGCGAGACTGCAATCCAGCTTTGCAATGCGTACCGTAGTGAAGCGATCCATCTCTCCTGCTGCTCTCATAATGATTAGACCGGCTGGGACGCAGCGTAGAGGCAAGTGACCAACTGGGGTTAGCGGCCGTATGATGCAAGCGCGAAGAGGTTCATAGGCACTCCTGCAGGACGATCGAATCGAGAGAGCGTATCTGACAGTTGAGCACTTACAAGCTGCCCACGGAGAGGAAGATGGAATATAGCGGATTCGCAGTGACTGGGGGCACGTCGGCGGACACCATTTTAAAGGCGAGATGCACATGTGCGAGAATTAATAATCGGGAAGTGGGCAGCCGCGAAGGCAGAAAGGCCTCGCGATGACTAGGAGCGTCACTTATACCGCCCTTCGTGGGATCCCTATGGTGAGGCCGGACGACGATCTGGTGTCTATCATTGCGGATGGCGTTAGTAGCGCTGGCATCGAGGTCGCCTCGGGTGACATTTTCGTAGTTGCACAAAAAATCGTCTCGAAGGCGGAAAGTAGGTACGTTGATCTCGATGACGTGAGCCCTTCCGCACGGGCATTGGAACTCGCAAAAACGGTTGGAAAGGACCCGCGGCACATCGAGGTGGTGCTCTCGGAGTCAAGCGAGGTCATCCGCTCCAGGCAGAACGTGATCATCGTTGCTCACCGCCTTGGGTTCGTGATGGCGAATGCCGGGATCGATCAATCCAATATCGATCAAGGTCATAGTCATCGCGTGCTGCTGCTGCCAAAAGATCCGGATAACAGCTGCGAGCGCTTGAAGGCCGGGCTCGATCAACGTTTCGGCGTGAATGTCGCAGTGGTCATGAACGACAGCTTCGGTCGCCCTTGGCGCAACGGTGTTGTTGGGGTGGCAATCGGATGTGCAGGGCTGCCTGCACTTCAGAGTATGATTGGGGAGCCCGATTTGTTCGGACGGCCCATGCAGGTAACGGAGATCGCCGTGGCTGATGAACTGGCAGCGGCCGCGTCGTTGGTGATGGGACAGGCAGCCGAGGGACAACCGATCGTCCACGTCCGCGGACTGTCATGTCAGGCGCCGACAAAACCTGCCTCGGTTCTTGTCCGTCCGAAAGAGCAGGATCTTTTTAGATGAAGGGACCTTGTCATCTATCTGATGAGGGCGGTGTGGTGGCCCTCTGCGGGGGAGTCGGAGGAGCAAAGCTTGCTCTCGGCTTGCAGCACCTCCTCGGAGAACGTCTGACCGTTATCGTAAATGTCGCGGACGATTTCGAGCATCTCGGGCTACATATCTCCCCGGACCTGGATACAGTGCTTTATACGCTCGGTGGTTTGAGCGACCAGCAACGTGGCTGGGGTCGATCCGATGAGACCTGGAACTTCATGGAGGCTTTGAAGGAAATCGGCGGGCAGACCTGGTTCTCCCTTGGCGATCGCGACATGGCGATGCATGTGGAGCGAACCCGCCGGCGGCTAAGCGGTGAAAGTCTCACAGCCATTGCGATCGATATTGCAGGTCGCTTCGGTATCCGTTCAAACGTGCTGCCCATTACCAACGACAAGCTTTCCACCATCGTTGTAAGTACGGAAGGCGAACTCGAATTCCAACGCTACTTTGTTGGGCGGCGCTGCGAGCCGGCGGTCAAGCAGATCCGATTCAGAGGGGCGGAAAGTGCCCGCCTCACACAGGAGGTGCTTCAGGCTCTTGACGCTGATGATCTCCGCCTCATCGTCCTATGTCCGTCCAACCCTTATCTGAGCATCGATCCGATCCTGGCTGTTCCAGGAATGACGGAAAAATTGCGAGCGGCCCGTGTTCCTGTCATCGCCATTTCCCCGATCATAGGGGGCCAAGCCATCAAGGGGCCGACACGAAAGATCATGGACGAGCTCGGCCTTGAGGCCACAAACCGAGAGATTGCCAGACATTACGCCGGGCTGATCGATGGCTTGATCATAGACACGACGGATGCCGAGGGGGCTGCCGACCTGGGCATCGACGTGCATCTGGCACCAACATTGATGACTGGATTGCAATCAAAAATCGCCCTCGCGGAGCACGCCCTTATGTTCGGCGATAGCCTTCGAACAAAGCACAAGGAACGGGAAAAAGGACCCTTGAGCGGAGGTGTTTCGTGACCAGCCCTGATGCATGGGTAATTGTCCCGGCCAAGATGTTCTTGCGCGCAAAACAGCGGCTCTCATCAATTTTGACCGCATCCGAGCGCGCCACATTGGCGCGTACGATGCTGACCGATGTTCTTGAGGCAGCATGCAGTGCGCCGACGTCGAAGAAAGTCGCTGTTGTCACCAGTGCAGACGATGTTGCGCGAGAAGCAGCTCGCTTAGGCGCTGTTGTCATTGATGACGGCGGCGCGAACGGAACGAACGAGGCAATAGCGGCAGGACTCGCAAAGGTCGAAAAGAGGGGAGGCCGGCTTGTCGTCGCTCTGCCGAGCGATGTGCCCGCGATCTTGGGCGAAGATGTTTCAACGCTTCTTCAGGCCGCAGAGCGCAACCGCGTAGTGATCGTGCCGGCGCCACGCGATGGCGGCACGAACGCCGTTGCGTTCACCTTGGCGCGGCCATTGCAGCCGTGTTTCGGCCCCGACAGCTTTGCCCGCCACATCGCCGCAGCCGATCGCCTCGGCATCGCGCCCATCGTGTGCCGCAATGCAAGAATTGGACTTGATCTCGACAGTCCCGCCGATCTCTTTGATTTTCTTGACCTGAGCACGTCTACCGCGACCGATCGCTATTTGCGTTCCATTAATCTGGGGGAACGGCGACGTTGCGGATTTGCTGGATACAGCCGCCCGATCGTTGATGTGGGTGCCGGAAATGAGTTCGACGTTGGTTGCGCAAAATGAGGAAAAGCTCCGTTGTAATTCGCGGAGCGTGAGGAGTTCTGAAAATGGTGGATCGGATGCTTCTGGACAGGCTAAGGCGAAGCGAAATTTCCGCTTCCGAGGTCCGATCTCTGGTCAGCGACGTGTCTCTTTCCGATCTCATGGCGATGGCGGCATCGAGGCGGGATGAGGCCCACGGCAGAAAGATCTCCTACTCGCGAAAGGTCTTCATTCCGCTTACGCAGCTATGCCGGGATGTCTGCCACTACTGCACATTTGCCCATGCCCCCAAAAGAGGGCAGCGCGCCTACCTCACTATCGGTGAGGTGCTAGCGATCGCGCGTGCCGGTCGTGAGGCCGGATGCAAAGAGGCGCTATTTACGCTGGGTGATAAGCCTGAGCTGCGCTACGGCCGAGCCGAGCGTGAGCTGCACGAAATGGGGTTTGCATCGACCCTCGCTTACCTCCAAGAAGCCGCGCGCGCGGTTTTCTGCGAGACAGGCCTATTGCCGCACCTCAATCCAGGCTTGATGGAGGCCGATGATATCGCAAATTTGCGCAAAGTCTCCGTCTCGCAAGGGATTATGCTCGAGAGCGCCTCCGCGCGGCTATGCGAGCCCGGGGGACCGCATTATGGTTCACCTGACAAGGATCCAACAAGGCGGCTGCAGACGATTGACCTCGCCGGCCAGCTCTCTGTCCCCTTCACGACCGGACTGCTGGTCGGTATCGGCGAGACGCCGCTTGAGCGCATCTCGTCGCTGCTAGCATTGCGCAGTCTGGACGAACGCTACGGACACATTCAGGAAATCATTATCCAGAACTTCAAGCCGAAGCCGAATACGCGGATGAGACATGCGTCGGCGCCGACACTGGAAGAGCATCTGTGGACCATTGCATTGGCGCGCTTGCTGTTCCGACCCGATATGAACATCCAGGCGCCGCCCAATCTCAGCCCTGGCGTACTGGACATGATCTTGGCCGCTGGCATCAATGACTGGGGCGGCGTGTCCCCGGTCACGCCGGACCATGTCAATCCCGAGGCGCCTTGGCCGCATCTCGCGCGTCTTGCCGAGGCCACCGCCGAATGCGGCAAGAAGCTCGTCGAACGTCTCGCGGTTTATCCGGCCTATGCGCGTCAGTATGCACGCTGGACCGACACATCGCTGCAGCAAAGCTTGCTGGGGCTTATCGACGGAAGAGGGTGGCCGCGGTCGGACGAATGGTGCCCTGGAACGAGGGGCGATCCGCCTGCCAGCGACCTTGCGAGCCTGCATGAAGAAATCAAGATGCCCGCGATCATGAGCGGCCGTGTCGGGAGAATTGTCGCGAGGGCTCAATCGGGGACGCGACTTGACGAAGCCGAGATAGTTTCCCTGTTCGAGGCCGAGGAGGGCGATTTCACAGCCGTCTGCCGCGCCGCAGATGAGTTGCGCCGCTCCGTCAATGGCGACACCGTCAGCTATGTCGTCAACCGGAACATCAACTACACCAACATCTGTTACTTCAGGTGCCAGTTCTGCGCATTCTCGAAAGGAAAGCTCGCCGAGAATTTGCGCGGGCGGCCTTACGATATCGCGATGGATGAGATCGGACGGCGCGCCCGCGAAGCCTGGGAGCGCGGCGCGACCGAGGTTTGCATGCAGGGCGGCATCCATCCCTCCTACACCGGCGCGAAGTATCTTGAGATCTGCCGGACCGTAAAGCAGTTCACGCCTGAGATGCATATACATGCTTTCTCCCCGCTCGAGGTGTTCCAGGGCGCCAGGACGCTCGGGATTTCAGTTGATGAGTTTCTGCGGGAGTTGAAGAAAGCCGGGCTTGGCACATTGCCCGGGACTGCCGCGGAAATCCTCGACGACGAAGTCCGCGCCATTCTGTGTCCCGACAAGATCAACACGGCGCAGTGGCTGCGGATCATGGGAGCGGCCCATAGAGCGGGATTGCGCAGCACCGCAACCATCATGTTCGGGCATGTTGATCGTTACGAGCATTGGGCAAAGCATCTCTTGCGCATCCGGGATCTTCAGGCCGAGACCGGCGGCTTCACCGAATTCGTCCCATTGCCGTTCGTCCACATGGAAGCCCCGATCTATTTGAAGGGGCGCTCGCGCAAGGGGCCGACGTTTCGCGAGGTCGTTCTGATGCATGCGATCGGAAGGCTCGCATTCCACTCGAGGATCTCCAACATTCAGACGTCGTGGGTGAAGCTCGGGCAAAAAGGCATTCGTGCTTGCCTTGAAGCTGGCGTGAACGATCTCGGCGGCACGCTGATGGATGAAACGATCTCGCGCTCAGCCGGTGCCCAGCACGGCCACGAGATGGCTCCGAAGCAAATGGAAGCTCTTATCCGCGAAATAGCACGCCTGCCGCGCCAA
The DNA here is from genome assembly GCF_001693385.1 of Bradyrhizobium icense. NCBI lineage: Bacteria > Pseudomonadati > Pseudomonadota > Alphaproteobacteria > Hyphomicrobiales > Nitrobacteraceae > Bradyrhizobium > Bradyrhizobium icense. The sequence continues at coordinate 5,205,864 of NZ_CP016428.1, read as the reverse complement.
CGTACGACGGTCTATGGCGATGTTGCGCATGATCGCTATCTCGCGTCGCTGAACCCGCCAGCGCTAAAGCCGATTGTTACTGGACTAGAAGACCGCCTCGATAGGGGAGACGTGCCAGAGTCCCGTGCCACTGATTTTGAAATGACCTAGCGGAGCGGGGGCTTCGCGCGCCCTTTGGGCAACGCCGGAATGCCTCTTCCCAGCCCTTGACGCATATTTTGATTTGTGATCACATATCTAAGATTTGGAGGGCCCGGAGTGAGCCGCATTATCGCGCCAGCGCACGCTTTCGGCTGGCTATTGGTCGCCCACGTTTCGATCGGCCACCCATTTGCGCGGATGTTCGCCGTAGCACGCAGTTCAAGTTTGATGCGGGCGCTCGATGCGCTCTGTCGCAACGGCCATAGGATCAACGAATCCATCGTCGTTGAGTTGGTGGCGGTGCCTCGCGAGCTGTCCCGGTGCATCGTTGGCCTGATCGACGTCCTGCGATCACCGGGAACAGCATCATCGTCTCGCTTAAGGTCTCGCCATTTCGCGTTTTGCGGCGCGCGCGCTCAGCTGGTCCGCTTAGAACTGCTGCCCAGAAAGTCTGAAGACCGCCAAGGCTTCGCAAGCCCATCCAAGCAAGTACGAGAATCTGCCCTGGTCCTTGAACCAGAGGCCGATCAGGTCGCCAATCTGAGGGGGATCCTCGGCGGCCCATTTCACGATCACACCACCCAGGAGCATCCATGCCGACTGTAGATGAGGACCGAGCAGCCATTTTGAAGGTACACCGCGATTGGTGGGCCGCCAATTACAAGTGGGACATCCCCTTGATGCGAACCTGCTTCCCGAGTGGCGCCGCATTCTTGAATTTCAACCTGAGCGGCGATCCGTACTTCGGTCGCGAAGAACTTACCGCCTTCTGGGAGTGGTTCAAGGACACGCCGCGCTCGAAGCCTGCGGTCATGCACATCTGGCGTCTGGATGTCCGCGGCGACATGGCTTACCTGCTTTGCGAAGGCAACTTCGAGACGCTCGAGAAGCCGGAACAGTACCTGCGCAGCACCGAAATCTACGTGCGTAACGACGGAGAGGGAAAGCCGGAGTGGAAGATCTGGCACTTCCACTGCTCGGAGATGGCGCCAAAAGATAAGATCCGGCAGCCGTTCGGCGATAGCTATGCCACCCGCGGTGTGGGCTATCTACCGCCGAGTTTTGGCAAGAGCTTCTCGGTCACGGACGACCAAAAGCCATAACCCAAGCGACCAGCCTGTCGGGACCGCAGGACATCACACTCCGGCAGGACGGGCTGGTCCCGCCGGTGCTGCAAGGAAATTCAGAACAGATTTTGCAGCGGAAGTTCTTGTCCCATCTACCCCAGAAAAGCGGATGGACTGCGATGGCCGAGCATTCGTTGGAATCGGAGAGCGCCCCGCACTTGAGTGTCCTTTCCGCCGTTCAGGACGTCGTGCCCGTGGAGCATTCATGAGACGGCTCACTATCAAGCGACCAGTCGGTACGATTGCCGTCTCTTACTATGATGGGATGGATACGAGTAGGCTGCCAATCTTGTTCGTGCATCCGATCAATCTGAGGGGCTCGGCGTGGGCGGAGATCGTACCGGCGTTCGCCGACCGGTTCGCGATCGTCCCTGACATGCGTGGATTCGGTGACTCGCCGCCGGCCGAGCAATACGACATTGCGAGGTGGGCGAAAGACTGCATCGACGCCGTCGACCGGGCGGGCGTCGATCGCTTTCACGCCATCGGCGGCTCGCTTGGTGGAGCAATCTCAGTCTATCTCGCAGCCGCCGAGCCCAAACGGGTCATCTCGGTTGTTGCGGTGGGCAGCCAGCTCTACTCGCGAGATCCCGACAATGCGGCGGTGCTATCCACCCTCGAACATCACACCGTCACCGAGATGTTTGAATTAGTCCTGCCGAAATACGCCCTCGCTCCGAACGCATCCGCCGAGGTGGTGGCCAAGGCCATGGCATTGCGCAATCCCAACGGCAAGGATGACATCCGTCGCGTGTGGCGGGCCGCCTGCGCGGCCGATATTCGGGCCCTGGTGGCTAGTGTCAGCTGTCCTGTGACGGTTGTGACAGGCGAGTTCGACCTTACCTGCCCTCCCGCGGCCGGCGCGGAAATGGCAGCCATGCTGCGTGCTCCACACGTTCTCCTGCCGGGCATCGGTCATTTGCCGATGCTGGAAGATCCGCCGGCTTTGATCGCCGCGATCAAGGCGCATCTCAAACGTGTGGAGTCCTGAAGATGACGTATTCGATTGTCGCCAGAGACGCAATCACCGGCGAGTTGGGTGTGGCCAGCCAGTCGCATTATTTTGCTCTTGGGCGCGTTGTGACGTTTGCGCGAGCTGGCGTTGGTGCAGTTGCGACCCAGTCTTTCGTCGATCCAGCTTACGGGCCGAATGGGCTAGATCTTATGGCCTCAGGCGCGTCGGCGGAGCCGGCGCTCACGTCACTGCTCGCAAAGGACGCCGAGCGAGAACTTCGCCAGGTCGCGTTCCTCGATGCCGCCGGCGGGGCAGCCATGTTCACTGGCGATCGCTGCGTTCCGTACCGGGCTCAGCTAGAGGCCAATAACGTTGTGGTGCTGGGCAACATGCTCGCCAGCGACGACGTCGTTCCTGCCATGCTGACAGCATACGAGAACACTGCCGGCTCACTCGTCGAGCGTATGCTCGCGGCCATGGATGCAGGTGAGGCCGCCGGAGGTGACGCCCGTGGCCGAATGTCGGCCGCGCTCCTTGTGGTTTCTGCCGATACCGGTCCAGCGCCTTGGAGCAACCGGATCATCGATGTACGAGTTGACGAGCATCCGGCCCCGCTCGTCGAATTGCGCAGGCTCGCCAAACTGTGTCAGGCACACACGATCTTCGGTGCCTCTGTCTTCACACCTGGGCTGCTCTCGCGCGAAGCGGCAGCGACAGGTCCGCAGCTTGCGGAAGCACTGCGTACGCTCACGGACGCTCAGGCACTGATCGGCGCTGACCTCGAGCCAACTTTCTGGAAGGGTGTGCTGCTGATCCGCGCCGGCGAGATTTGCTCGGGAAAGAAACTCGTTGCCACCACGGTCGCGGGGCGACCGCAGTACCGGGCCTTCGTGGAGGGCCTGCACGCGGTCGGAATCCTTCAGCTGTCATCGAACGAACTGCTCGGTGCGTGAAAAGTCCAACCTCCTTGCCTCCGGTCCGCGGCTGTTTGCTGCCGCAGGCCCTCTGCGGTCTGGATGGGCCCCGTTCAAGCCGAGGCGATCGACAACGCTTCGCCCACGCGCAGTTCGGAATAGGCCACATAGAGCGCCCATCGAGGCACTGTTGACGGGATCTGCATAATGTGATCACATATCTCATATAAGGAGAGGACTTTGCAAAAGAGCAACATCATTGCCTTGCCGCCATTGCCATCCGTTGCCCGGGGCTCAATGACGGATCAGGTGTACCGGCATCTGAGAGATGGCCTGATGGCCGGCCGCTTTGCGCCGGGCCAGAGGCTGACAATCCGCTATCTTGCCGAGGCGCTGGGCTCGAGCCCAATGCCGGTGCGCGAGGCGCTCCGCCGCCTGCAAGCCGAAGGTGCCTTCGAATTCAGCGGTACGGCGCGGCTGAGCGTTGGTCAGCTGTCGGAGGGGCAGCTGCGGGATCTGCGCGATGCGCGCGTGGCGCTCGAGGGGCTGCTGGCGGAGCGCGCAGCCGCGCGCATGACGTGCGTCGATGATGCCGAGGTCAGGCAGCTCTACGGTCGGCTTCAGGCAGCCGCTGACGCAGTCGATGTGACCGCTTATCTCTGGACGAATTTTGCCTTTCACCGGCGGATCTACCAGATCGCGCAGGCGCCGATGATTCTCGGCGCCGTCGAGAATTTCTGGCTGCTCATTGGTCCCTGTTTCGTGCTCGTTGCGCCCGACGCTGCCCACCTGCAGCGCTCCATGGAGGCGCACCGCCAGATCCTCGATGCGCTGCTGGATCGCGACGCCCCCGCCGCCCGCGCGGCCGTGACAGACGACATCATGCAGGCGGCCAATTGCCTGTGTCGCGTTCTCGACAAAGCGGCCAAGCAGCGCTCCGTTGCTGCTCCAAGACGCGGGCGGGGAGATATACCGGCATGAGTGTGTTGCAGCGTCTTGTGCCTTACCCGGAGCTGCGTGTCCTGATCTCGGCAGGCGCGTCCGGTATTGGCGCCGCACTTGCCGGAGCCTTCGTTGAGGCAGGTGCGCATGTGCATATCTGCGACATCAACAAGGATGCGCTTGCAGCCTTCCGCGATCGGCATCCAAAGGTGCTTGCCACAATGGCCGACGTGTCGGACCGCGAGGCGGTAGCCACCGTCTTTCGCGCGCAAGCTGCGCGTTGGAGCGGTCTCGACGTACTCATCAACAATGCGGGCATTGCCGGACCGACCGGCGGAATCGACGCTATTGCAGAGTTCGACTGGCAGCAAACAATCGACATCAACCTCAACGCGCAGTACCGCTTCGCCTGTCCCGCGGTGCCGATGCTTCGCCAGTCGCGCTATGGGCAGATCATCTGCATGGCCTCCGTTGCCGGCCGGCTCGGCTATGCATGGCGTACCCCGTACGCCGCAACGAAATGGGCCATTGTCGGGCTCGTCAAATCGCTTGCCGCTGAACTCGGTCCCGAGGACATCCGCGTCAACGCGCTCTTGCCCGGCATCGTCGAGGGTCCGCGAATGGAAGGCGTGATCCGCGCGCGCGCCGAGCAGCTCCATACCAGCTACGACACGATGCGCCAGGAATACCTCAAGAAGATCTCACTGCGTCGCATGGTGACGGCCGAGGACGTAGCGGCGATGGCCCTATTCCTCTGCTCGCCAGGTGGACGCAACGTGACCGGCCAGGCGATCAGCATCGATGGGAACGTGGAATATCTATGAACCGTAAGAACGGGGAGGGGATGAATTGCAGATCGAGATCGTGGCGGATCTGAAGACGACGCTTGGCGAAGGCCCGCTTTGGGACGTCGAGCAGCAACGTCTGTACTGGATAGACAGCATTGATGGTCGCGTTTTTCGCGCGACCGCAGATGGACGCGAGCTTCGCGCCTGGGACGTCGGGGCGAAGATCGGCTCGATGGCGCTGCGGCGCGACGGTACGCATGCGCTCGTTGCGCTCCAAACGGGGGTGCATGATCTCGATCTGGAGAGCGGCGCGCTGACGCTGATCGCAACACCCGAGACACATTTGCCGCGCAATCGGTTGAATGACGGTAAAGTCGATCGCCGAGGACGTTTCCTGTTTGGCTCCATGGATACGCTGGAGGACGAGGCCTCCGGCCGTCTCTATAGGCTCGATCCCGATCTCTCGCTGCACGTCTTGGACGAGAAGATCATCGTCTCCAATGGCCCGTGCTGGAGCCCGGACGACCGGACCTTCTATTTCGCCGACACCTGGACGGGAGAGATCTGGGCCTACGACTATGACATCGAGACCGGTGCTGCGACGAAGCGGCGACGTTTCGCGCCAGTGGATCGTTCGAATGGCGGTGCGGCGGACGGCGCCACCGTCGATGCAGAAGGCTTTCTATGGCAGGCGCTGGTCTACGATGGAAAGCTCGTGCGCTACGCGCCGGACGGCAGCCTTGACCGCATTATCGAGATGCCGGTGCGCAAGGTCACGAGCGTGATGTTCGGTGGTCCAAATCTGGACATTCTGTACGTGACGTCCATGGCGAAGCCGCCCTTGCCGCGCTTTCCCGATGACGGACAGCAGCGCGGCGCGCTATTTGCAATCACGGGGCTCGGCATCAAGGGCATCCCGGAGCCGCGCTTCGGGAGCTGAGCCGGCCAAGACAGCTTCATCAAGCAGCAGGCAAGGGAGCTCCATGCTGTCCCCGCCACCGGGGGTGGCACTCCTATTCCCGCCGGCTTCCTGCCAGTTCCGGGCGAGAGGCTTGCAAAGCCGGAACACCTAGGCCGCCCCTTACTATCACCGATTCACTCTGGAGATTTTCGATGACCAAGACCGGCAAGGTCATTCTCACCTGCGCGCTGACTGGCGCGATTCACACGCCCTCAATGTCAGCGCATCTTCCCGTGACGCCGGACCAGATTATCGAAGAGGGGGTACGTGCCGCGGAAGCTGGTGCTGCGATCCTGCATGTGCACGCGCGTAACCCTAAGACGGGTCAGCCGGACCAATCGGTCGAAGGATTTCAGAGGATTTTGCCGGAGCTGAGCCGCCGTTCCCGAGCCGTGATCAACATCACCACCGGCGGCAGCCCATTCATGACGGTTGCCGAACGCGTGGAGCCTGCCCGTCGTTTTCGGCCCGAACTCGCCTCGCTCAACATGGGCTCCTTCAACTTCGGCCTGTTCCCGATGCTCGAGCGCTATCGCGATTTCACCCATCAATGGGAGCGCCGGCACCTGGAGTCTTCACGCAACCTCGTTTTCCGCAACACCTTCGCCGAGATCGAGGAGGTCCTCTCGCTGTGTGCGCCCGGCGGCACGCGATTTGAATTCGAGTGCTACGATGTTGGCCATCTCTACAATCTCAAGCACTTTGTTGACCGCAGTCTGGTCCGGCCGCCATTCTTCATCCAATCCGTCTTCGGCCTGCTCGGCGGGATCGGCGCGCATTACGAGGACGTCGCCACGATGCGCCGCACTGCCGAGCGGCTGTTCGGTGACGACTATGTTTGGTCGGTGCTCGGCGCTGGCGCGGCGCAGATGCGCGTAGGCGCCATGGCGGCCGCGATGGGCGGCAACATCCGTGTGGGCCTCGAGGACAGCCTTTGGGCAGGCCCCGGGAAGCTCGCCAGCTCCAGCGCGGAGCAGGTGAGACTAGCCCGCTCGATCCTCGCAGGACTCGGATTGGAGCTGGCAACGCCGGACGAGGCGCGCGCCATGCTGAAGCTGAAAGGGACCGGTGATGTCGGCTTCTGATCGTGCGGCCTGCTCCGCGGTCCGCAGACGAATGAGGCCGGCGATAAATCGAGTTAGGCGACGGTTTTGGAGGCGCCCTTGCCACGCGCGTGGCAGCAACGGAAACGAGATGGGCGGCCTGTTTGCGACGGCGACTCGGCGAACTAGGTCCAAAGTGATTTCCCATCCAGTTGGAATCCCGGCTGCACGAGAGAGACCAGAGCCGAGAAGCAGAGCATAGACACCGTTGCTCTCGAACATCGAGAATGCGAGCTGAGTTGCCTTCGATGGCGAGGACCGGCGTAAGGAGATGGAGGCCGCGATTACAGATGGCGCGACGGTCGTCTGGTGTCTGACCGCCACAAAGGGATGCGCGCCACGAACAGAATGCGGGGACGGGTAGCTGGCTTGCTGGGCGATCGACGCTTCGCCGACCAGTATGAGCAACTCTTCGACGTGCGGAGCACCTTCCTGCATGGGTGCGCCATGATGGCCATTTCGACGAAAGAGCGGGTGACGGCGCGGGCGTTGGCCCGCCAGGTCGTCGAGGCGCTGATCCTCGCGACGCTCGCGGGACCGATCGGCTCGCGGGAGGACTTCCTCGACGGTCCGCTCGATAAGGGCGCGCCCCTCATTTAGCCCGGAATGGACGAGGCCGGGGGCCGTCCGCCGGCTTGAAAGCTGTCAGAAAACCGCGTATATTTCTGACAGGAGAGCGGCCATGCAACGGTTAACCGAACAGATTCTCGCGCATGCCGAAGGGGTGCCGGAAGGTACGCCCGTGGCGGCTAAGAGCTTGCTCCACCTCGGTAATCGCGCCGCGGTGGATCAGGCCTTGTCGCGTTTGACCGAGCGGGGCCAACTGATCCGGGCCGGTCGGGGCGTTTATCTCCGTCCCATCACGAGCCGGTTCGGCACGCGGGCTCCCTCCGTCCAGCAGGCGGTCGAGGCGCTCGCCAGCCAGCGCGGCGAAGTCATCGTCCCGAGCGGGGCGGCGGCGGCCAATACGCTCGGCCTGACGACCCAGGTGCCGGTTCGGTCGGTCTATCTGACCTCCGGCCGGAGCCGAACGATGAATCTCGGCAAGCAGGTCGTCGAACTTCGTCACGCTCCGCGGTGGCAACTCGCCCTGGCTCACAAGCCGGCGGGCGAGGCGGTGCGGGCGCTGGCCTGGCTTGGGCCGGAGAAGGTGGAAGCCGCCCTGAAAACATTGAAGCGCAAGCTCCCGCCGGCCACTTTCAGTGAACTGGTTGCGGCAGCGCCGCAGCTTCCGACCTGGCTCGCGCGCAGCGTGGGAAAGGCGGCGCATGGCTGACGCCTTTCTCAACCTCCCGGTCGGTGATCGCCGCGAGGCGCTGAACGTTGCGGCCGATCAGTCGGGACGACCGGCGCACCTCCTTGAGAAGGATGTGTGGGTGGTATGGGCGCTCGCCACGCTCTACGGATCGGCGCTCGGCCAACATCTGGTGTTCAAGGGCGGCACGTCACTGTCGAAGGCCTACGGGGTCATCCGGCGTTTTTCCGAGGACGTCGATCTGACCTACGACATCCGGGCGATCGCGCCCGACCTGGTGGAGGCCAATGGCGAGGCGTTGCCGAAAACACGTAGCGAGGAGAAGCGCTGGTCGAGCGAGGTGCGCAAGCGCCTGCCGGAGTGGGTGGCGGGAACCGCGCAGCCGGTCATCGCGGGCGCGTTGGCGGCGGAGGCGTTGGTTGCCACGATCCGCGTCGAGGGCGAGAAGCTGTTCATCGACTATGAACCGATTGCGGCGGGCTCCGGCTACGTGGCGCCGAGCGTGATGCTCGAGTTCGGCGCGCGATCGACGGGCGAGCCGGCAAGTCTGCGGGATATCGCCTGCGACGCATCCGGCCTGATCGAAGGCGTAACGTTCCCGACCGCAAGGCCCCGCGTGATGCACGCCGAGCGAACCTTCTGGGAAAAGGCGACGGCGATCCACGTCTTCTGCCTGCAGGAGCGGCTTCGCAGCGATCGCTTCGCACGACACTGGCACGATGTCGTGCGGCTGGATGAGGCCGGTCTTGCGGAAGCGGCTTTCGCGGATCGCGCGCTGGCGAGCGCGGTCGCGCGCCACAAGGGCATGTTCTTCGCCGAGAAGGCCGCTGACCGCAGTCCGATCGATTACGCGGCTGCCGTGAATGGCGGTCTACAGCTCGTGCCTGGCGGCGATGCCGCGAAAGCGCTGGAAGAAGACTATGGTCGCATGGTCGAGGACGGTCTGCTGTTGGACGATGCCGAAAACTTCGAAGTGCTCATGGCGCGCAGTGCAGATATCGCGCGCCGAGCAAACGAGGCGGCGAAATAGAGATTGGGGGGAGCGCGATGGCGGATGTGAACAAGGCGGAGCCATCGAAGCTCACATTCAAGCGGCGTCGATGGCGAGAATGCTGACCATGAGTGGCCCGATGGGGCCGATATTGTCAGAAAGGCGTTGGCAGAGTCCCTAAACGCCAAGAATGTAGCATTCCTCTTGGGGGCCGGCTGTTCGTCGTCGTGGGTCAATGGCAAGGAGGTCGGCATTCCAACGATGGCGCCGCTCGCCAAAGAATTCACCGCGGCACCAAGGCGATCAATCGTTTCCGATAGCCGACGAGCGTGATGCTCTGCTGAAGCAGTTTGGAATCGACATCGGTGCCGCGGAGTACGCGCGCAATCTAGAGCGGCTGATGGAGCTTCTGTTCAGCCTGCGCTTCGTCTTGGTACGCAGTTCGCTAAGTGACGCCGCAACGAGACTCAAGACTGTCGAATCGATCATTAAGAAGGTTCAAACGTTTCTTTGGGCCAAATGCACCAATGGCGCCTTCGCGAATGGCGACCACACGGTCATCGGCCTCTACGAATCCTTCTACCGCAAGCTTGTCCTGCGTGACCGATCCCTTCCGCGTCCTTGGGTGTTCACCACGAACTACGATCTCTTCAACGAGACCGCTATAAATAGGCTTGGCCTGCCATACACAAACGGCTTCTCCGGTGTTGTCGAAAGGCGGTTCAATCCGGCAACGTTTCGGTACGCCCTCGCTGAACAACTCGATGTCACCAGCCGCAAAAGGTCTGCGGTGGATGGCTTTGTCTATCTATGTAAGATTCACGGGTCTATTAGTTGGACAGAGGACGATCACGGACTTTTCCCAATCCGGGAGACGGCTGTCTCCAAAGAACCGGGAAAGGTGATGATCTATCCGACGCCTGCCAAGCAGAATTCGAGCCTTGGCTCTCCCTATGCCGATCTGTTTCGCGAATTTCAATCACGCATCGTTCGTGAACAGAGCGTGCTGTTTACGATGGGGTATGCGTTCGGCGACGAGCACATCAACAACATCATCTATCAGGCTTTAACGATACCCACGTTTCGGCTCGTGATCTTTGTCGATCCAGATCTGGACGGTGAGATTGCCAAGCTTCGCGCACTGAATGATCCTCGAATTTGGATCATCGGGGGGGGCCGGACGCAGCGCTGACCGTAAAGCCCACTACTTCGACACCATTATCGAAGAGTTCATGCCGCAACGCCCGAGCGAGCGCATTGATGACGCGGTTCGCAAGGTGATCGAGGCGATGGCTCCAAAGAAGGAGGCCGCGGCTCCCCAGAAGGGGGAGGAAGACGATGAGTCGTGACGATCGGACGCGCGCAATAGGCAAGGTGGTCTCGGTTGCAGCCGACCGCTTCGTAATTGAGATGCATGCGGGCACCGACAACTTCACCGTCGTCGGCTTTGACGACGTTCACTATGTCGCCAGGCTCGGATCGTTCCTGATGGTCGCGGTGCAAACCGAGTACGTGGTTGTCGAGGTCGTCGGCCTGCGCGAGCGCGACGTTGGTCATGTTAGTCGCAGTGAAGGGGAGCTCGATAAGGCTTCCTCGGCAAAGTATCTCGATGTCGTTCCCGTCGGCATGTTGCCACAAGATCGGCGCGAGAGGTTTCGCTTCGGCGTCTCGGTGTTCCCGTCACTCTATGCCGATGCGCTGTATGCGCTCGACGCGGAACTGGATCGAGTTTTCGAAACCGATCATCCTTCTGAGCCTACACCCCCGATCGACAATGTTCCGCCCACGCCTCCTGGGGCAACCCGCTATCGCGCATTGACGATTGGCCGATCCGTCATATTCGAGGGTTACGACGTCAAGGTCAGGATCGATGATTTCTTCGGCGGACACACTGCCGTCTTGGGAAACACCGGTAGTGGGAAGTCCTGCACTGTCGCATTGGTGCTTCAATCCTTGTTCGAAAAGGCGGAAGAACACCATGCTCGCGGTGCAACGTTCGTCGTATTCGACGTCAATGGAGAATATGCGAAGGCGCTGTCGCCGCTCTCCGAAGGCAAGCAAATCGGCGAGGATCATGTCATTCTGGATGGCACCGCCAGCAAGGAGCGCTTTCGTCTACCACATTGGTTTTTAGAGCAGTCGGAATGGGAGCTGCTTCTCCAGGCTAGCGAACGTACTCAGCTACCAATATACTGCGCATGGCGCTCGGCTTGGCAACATTGTTCTCGGCCGGGAGCGCGGCGGAGCTGAAGGGAATCAAGAACCACATTCTCGCTACTTGCTTGAGCCAGATTCTTCGCGACGATACAGGCAGCCCGTCAAAACATGATCGCATGGTCGGTCTGCTGCAAAGATTCAACACGCCGGAGATCAACAACCAAAAGATCGCGCCATTTATCAAGATCGGCTTCGGGCAGATGGCCAACCCTGCCGGTCTGACAACTTATTTGTTAGGGAACGCCAACGGCGGCGGATTTATCATCGAGGGCCTGAAGTTCCCGGCATATGCCAACCTTCCCTTTGAATTTTCCGCGTTAGGAGAGGCGCTCGACCTGGCGATCCTATACGAAGAGGCCCATGGCAACCGTCAGATCCGCGATTATTGCTCGCAGATGCTGACACGTTTCAAGTCGCTCGAGGAGCGGCTTGAATATGCGTTCCTGCGCTACGACCTTCAAGGAAACCAAGCCGGGCCGTCGCTCGAAAACTTCCTTGAGCAGCTCCTCGGTTTGGCGCGCGATGGAGCGGGTTGGGTCAAGCGCAACCAGATCGTGATCATCGATATGAATGCGGTGGAGGACGAGGTTGTCGAACTCGTAGCGTCGGTGCTCGCTAGAATGACCTTCCGCTTGCTCCGGCAAGCAGATCCCCGGAACCGGTTTCCGATCCATCTGCTGCTCGAGGAAGCACATCGGTACATCGCGGAGAAGCCGTCTCGCTATGCCATAGATGCTAGTAGGGTCTATGAGCGGATTGCCAAAGAGGGGCGAAAATCGGAGTCGAATTCGTGCTCCAGTAACTCAGTTATTGACACGTCAGGCTTGCCCAGCTCGAGTTGAAGAGCCACTATCCTGCGCTTGATGGTCGCAAGCGGCTGCGTTCCAAAGGAGCGGGCAGGGAGATAGCTTGACGGTGGCATCAATTTGTGATCACATATCTAGGATCAAAACGGGGGAGTGCGAAGGTGAAGGATACTAAGCCGCTGCCGCCACTGCCGTCTGTTGCGCGGGATTCGATGGCAGATCAGGTTTACCGTCATTTGCGCGACGGCGTGATGGCCGGCCGCTTCGCGCCGGGCCAGAGGCTGACAATTCGTGGTCTTGCCGAGGCACTGGGCTCGAGCCCGATGCCGGTGCGCGAGGCGTTGCGCCGCCTACAGGCTGAAGGCGCATTCGAGTTCAGCGACACGGCGCGGCTGAGCGTGGTTCAGCTGTCGGGGGCGCAACTGCGCGATGTGCGCGATGCACGGGTGGCGCTTGAGGGGCTCCTGGCCGAGCGCGCAGCCTCCCGCATGACGGGCGTTGATGATGCCGAAATCACGCAGCTCTATGATCGCCTCCAGGCAGCCGCCGACGCGCTCAATGTGCCCGGTTATCTATCGGCGAATTTCGCCTTTCACCGGCGGATTTATGAGATCGCTCAAGCGCCCATCATCCTTGGTGCGGTCGAGAATTTCTGGGTCCTGATCGGTCCTTGCTTCGTGCTCGTTGCACCCGACGCCACGCACCTGCGGCGCTCCATGGACGCGCACCGCCGCATCCTCGATGCGCTGATGCATCGAGACGGTCCCGCCGCTCGCGCGGCTGTGACCGATGACATCATGCAGGCGGCCAATTGTCTGTCGCGCGTTATCGACAAACCGGAAAAGGCTCGATCGGTCGCTGCTCCAAAGCGCAGGCGCCGAGATGTGTCGGCATGAGTGTCGTGCAGCGTCTGGTACTTTATCCCGAGTTGCGCGACCTGATCGCTGGGTGTTGTTCGGCGTCACCTTCGGTAAGTCTGTACTGAGGCAGGCGAACTTCGTCGCTGCTCCTTTGCAGGAGGCTGCCTGAGGCTTACCCAGGCCAAACCATACTTCGAGCTTGTTCACTCAAATCGACAATCTAGGCAGGGGGACTTGAATGTTTGGAAACCAGTCGCGCCGCAACTTCCTCAAGCTGGCGGCGAGTGGAAGCGCGATGTTCACGCCGGACCTTCTTACCGGACCTGCACATGCGCAGGCTGTTCCGACCCTCACCGTCGCCTGGGGCGCCGATATCGATTCCTTCGATCCGTCGCAGTTCAAGTCCGATGGCGCCTACATCGTTCAGGCAAACATCTACGACACGGTGCTGGGCTGGGGGGCGGAGCCAGTCACCGGGTCGCCTAACCTGTCGATTTCCAAACCCGGTGTTTTCATCGGTGGCATCGGCGAAAGCTGGAAATTTGAGAATGACGGTAAGACCCTTGTCGTAAAGATCCGACAAGGCTTGAAGTTTCCGAGCGGCCGGCCGGTCAATGCCCAGGCGGTGAAATATCTCTTTGACCGCGGACTGCAATCACCCGGCTATATGCGGCTCATCTTTCCGACCATGATCGGGGTGACGCAGGCAGATCAGTTCGAGGTTCGCGACGACAGCACCTTTGCCATCAACCTGCCGGCACCAAGCGCTATGTTGCTCGATGTGCTCGCCCTGTCCAACAACGCACTTCTTGATCCCGACGAGATCAAGCTACACGCGACTGCCGACGACCCCTGGGCCGCTCAATGGCTCAAGCGCAACACGGCCGGGCTTGGGCCCTACAAACCCGTGAGCAACAATCCGGGCGTCGAGGTGATCCTGGAAGCGACCCCCGGTTATTGGGGACCGGCACCGTATTTCAGGCGCATCGTCATCAAATATGCGTCCAATGAGGCGGACCGGATTCTGCTGCTCAAGCGCAAGGCCATCGATATGGTGGTCGGCCCTAACTCGATGTCGCCCAAAAATCTCAAGAATCTCGAGGGCGCGCCGGGCCTCACCGTGGTGTCTCTGCCCGACACCAACTGCAATTTCCTCTGCATGAATCTGAAAAAGAAGCCGTTCGACAACGTGAAGGTTCGTCAAGCGATCAACTACGCGATGCCGATCCACGCGATCATCCCAAACGTCCTTTACGGCTATGGCGAGCAGATGAAAAGCCCGATCGCAGCTCAGACCCCCGGCTATGACGGTTCGCTCTCGCCGTACAAATATGATGTCGGCAAGGCCAAGTCATTGATGGCCGAAGCGGGTCACGGCTCAGGACCAATCCCAGTAAAGCTTGCGGTCCGTGTGGGCTATGCGCCACACGAGCAGGCAGCGATTTGGATCCAGCGCGAGCTGGAGAAAATCGGCTTTCAAGTCAGCATCGAGAAGGAGACCGACGCAACCTTCCGCCAGCTGTCATCGAGCGGCGGGCATGAGCTGTCGATTGAATCCTGGCAATCCTGGATCAACGATCCAGTTTATCACCTCTATTGGAACTTCCATAGTAAGGCGACGGCGACCAACAAGGGAGCCTACGCCAATCAGGTCCTCGATAAGATAATCGACGACAATATGCGCGAGGCTGATCCTGCCAAGCGTATGGCCGGGGTCAAGGAGGCGCAGAAGATCCTTCTGAATGATGCGGCCTGGGGTCTGCTTTGGTACGACAATTGGGCCAGAGTGACGCGTTCCGAGCTCGCGGGCGTTGCGAAGTATTGGGATTCCTTTGAGCGCTTCAGCAAAATGAAGCTGGCTTGAAGCGACGCCCGGATGCGCTGAATAAGTCATGTCGTGCTTAGCTTCCGTGCCCCGTAGAGTAACTCCGCTGGCGCCGACCTTGTTCGGCGTCAGGGTGATCGGTTTGTCCCTGATCGAGCTCTTGCCCGACAATCCTAACCTCCCATCGGTTCCATGACGCGTATCAGTCATCGTGCTGCGTGGAGTTGCCGCGGCCAACTTCGCCGACAAGGCCCAGCGTCTCACCCTCGCCGATCGAGAACGAGCCACCGTCCACTGCCCACCATGCAAGCGGCGCAGCCCCGTTCTTGGCCCTTAAGTTGAAAGGTCCTCTTCAAATAGGCGTGGCCTTGAGACGAGATGTTCTAACGCCGTAACGCCCTTTGCCGAAGGCTGAAGACAACCATCACCTATCGGCCGGATCAGCTGCCCGGCGCGGCCGAAGACAATGATCGGAGAAGTTGATGTCCATAGAACTGTTGATGCTTGGCGACCAGCCCGTGGCTGGCCTTGCGGCTCGCACCAGGCTTGCCGAAGAGAGCGGATTCGAGACCGTCTGGCTCGCTGATGAGCGATTTTTCCGAGAAACCTACTCGTGCCTCTCGTTTCTGGCGGGGCAAACCGCGCGCGTCAATCTCGGTCCCTGCGTCACCGATCCATTCGCGCGCCATCCAGCTCTAACCGCCATGGCTTTGGGCACCCTCGATGAAGTTTCGGAAGGCCGCGCCATTCTCGGCATCGGCGCCGGCGTCTCCGGCTTTGCGGAGCTCGGGATCCAATCGCGCAAGCCCCCGCTCGCCATTCGCGAAGCCGTTGATCTGATCCGTCAGCTCATGGCCGGGCAGGAGGTCGACTACCAGGGCGAGATCATTCAGTGTCACCGCGGCCGGTTGAATTTCGCGCCGCTGCGATCGCGTGTTCCTGTTCGCGTCGCTAGCAACGGACCGCTGGGCCAGAAAATGGGCGGTGCAATCGCCGACGGCGTGATGATGGAGGGCTGTGGCTCCGTCGAAGAAGCAAAGGCCTTCGCATCGACGGTCGCCGAAGGTGCGCGGAAGGCCGGCCGTTCTCCGAACGAGGTCAAGCTCGTCGCGCGACTCGATTGTTGTATCACTAATGACGGTAAGCAAGCGCGGGATATATTGCGGCCTTCGGTGACACGGGTCATCGCGCAAGCCAATTCGAGGTTCTACACGCTGGAAGCACAAGGATTGACTCTGCCGAAGAATGTCGTCGAAGCCATTGGTCCCGTTCCCTATGCTGCCGGGGTGGCCCCGTTCGCGCCTCTTTTTCCTCTCGTCACCGACAGGCATGTCGACGCTCTCACTCTCTGCGGGACTGTGCAGGAAATAACCCAACACATGGTTGACCTTCGCCGCGCCGGCATCACGGGCTTCAACATCTTTCCGGTTCCGGCTCCTGGCACCACCTATGAGGACGTTATTGTGCGATTCGGAACGCAAGTCTGGCCCGCTGTCGAGACGGCTTTTGCGAAAGAGTCCGACAACGGGACGGTTTAGGTCTCACGATTCGTTTCGTTGGAATCCGATCGACGGGGCACGCGTATTGCATTTGAGAGTGTAGTGCAGGCACGGGCGGGAGATCCAAGATGATGAGCTTGTTCGATAAAAAAGCAGGCGCGACAGATCGGCGCCTCCCCAGCATTCGCCGAGCCATGGCGATGAACGATGGAATCGTTGGCATTCGGTCAGTCCGAAGCCTGATCCAGGGAAATTCGCGACTGGCCCCGATGCTCGATCGGCAACAGTGAGGCGTCTCAAAAGATTGAACTAAGGGCCAAGAAGGATTCGCAAAGCGAGAGTTCTCTCGCTTTCGCTAAGTCGCAGTAGTTTACAAGGAGCAGACTATGACGACGGTCGTTTATATCCTGACCGCATTGAAGCCCGGCATCGACCGCGACGAGTACGAGCGATTCGAACGCGAGATCGACTATCCGTTCACAGCAAAGCTGAAGACGATTACCAGCTATCGGATTCATCGTCTGACCGAACCGGTGCCGTTCGAGGGCGGCCCTTGGGACTATATAGAACGGATCGAAGTAACCGATCGCGCCGCCTACGAGGCGGAGCTGTCCACATCCGCCAAGGATCTGATCGAACTAATACACAATAAATATCTAGACGAGTCGAAACTGAAGTTCATCTGGTCTACGAGCATTGATCCATGAGTGCGGGCGAAAAAGATCTTGAGGGCAAGGTCGCCCTTGTCACCGGTTCTTCGTCCGGCGCGGGCGCTGCAATCGCCATCGAACTCGCTAGGCGAGGGGCGCGTGTCGCAGTGCACTGCCGGCGTGCATTAAGTGACGGCGAAAGCGTTTGCGCTCGCATCGCTGCAATCGGTGGAAAGGCAGCGGTCTTTCCGGGTCACCTCAGCGATCCCGAGGTGCCGTATGCACTCGTTTCGCGCATCGCGGAGCGTCTCGGAGACGTCAACATCCTGGTCAACAATGCAGGTCCCTATGCGGATGCGCCGTTTCGGTCGTTGCCCCTCTCGCAGTGGGAGACGGTCATGGCGATCAACGTAAGGGCGCCGTACCAGCTCGCTCAAAGCGCGATCGCAGGCATGGAGCGAACCGGTTGGGGACGGATCATCAATGTGAGCGCAACCTCGGCTTACGCGCGGTCGCATTCGGTATATGGCCTTGCCAAACAGGCTCTCATCCATTTGACGGAATGCCTCGCGCTCGAATTTGCGCCACTGGTCACCGTCAATGCAATTGTGCCCGGCCAGATCGCCAGCGAACGCACCGACACGATGGTCGACTACAAGAGCTCCGTGATCGCGGAAACGCCCTTGGCAAGACTCGTGACGGAACAGGAGGTTGCCCGAATGTCAGCCCTTCTCTGTACTCCAGATTTTTCTGCTGTGACGGGACAATCAATCATCATGGACGGTGGCCGATCGCTGCCGCATACGCTGAAACTCAATCTCACAACGACCGGCTAATTGTACGCAGGAGAAAGACCGTTGCTTTCTATTGCAAAAGGCCTCGCCTCTACCAGCTTGCAGCATACGTCAAAAAAGGACGTTACCTCTTGCCGGCGCGAGGACGATCCCTCGGCCGTTCAACCAAAGCTGCTCGACTTGTCGGCCAATAAATCGATTCGATCGGCCTTTCGGCGGGATCTGAAGAAATGCCTCGCAAGCCAGCGCTTCTGCGATGAATTTCACCGAAATAGTGGAGGAATGCCGGGCGTAACGCCGAGTATCGTGCGTTAGGAATGTTATTCTGTCATCACTGGATGGGAGATCGAACGTGAGGGGTAGAACAGCGGCCGACCCGCGGGATCCACTTGCCGGATCGAGAAGCGATGTTGATGCGGCCTACGCACCTGTTGTCAGCTGCGACGGAGCCGAGAGGAGGGCTCCTCATTTGGGAGTTCGGTCGGCGTAACGGCAAGGCTCTAAAGGCGTTCGAAGCGGTCGGTTTTGGCGGCGTGGGCGGTTCTGCTCTTATGCAGGTTTGTCTCTTAACCCGCTCCTTGGAGCTAACTTGAATGCCGCCACTTTGGGTCGACACTTCGCAGGACAGTCTTGAATTTTCGCCCGCGGCGATTCGCTGTTGGGCATTCGTGGCGGCCTTGGTCAATCTCGCTTTCGTCGCATTGGTTGTATTTTTGGCGTGACCGCGAGGCGCGATCTTGCTGATTGAATAAATTGTCTCCCCCACATCGCAAAACGCGCAACCCGCACTAGGGAGCTTGTGCGCTGTCGCATGAGCAGCCGATGTTTCAAATCCAGCCTCAGGAGCTAGCGTGACTGCATACCGTGGGCCAGTGTTTGAGATGGCCGTAAAGCAATTCGAGGTGATCGCGAATTATCTGGGCATACCGGATGACGCAAGACCCCGCCTACTGCTGCCGAAGCGATCCGTCACGGTGTCGTGTCCAATTCACCGTGATGACGGCACAACGGCGGTGTTCGAGGGCTACCGGGTGCAGCACCACCTGACGCTTGGCCCGACAAAAGGGGGTACCAGATTCGCGCCAACAGTTGACCTCGGCGAAGTCGCAGCGCTCGCTATCTGGATGAGCTGGAAGTGCGCGCTGGTCGGATTGCCATATGGTGGCGCCAAGGGCGGAATTAACGTCGACCCTTCCAGCTTGTCAAAGCGTGAGCTTGAGGCCCTGTCGCGCCGGTATATGCAGGAAATGATCCCCTTTGTTGGGCCGCACACAGATGTCATGGCTCCCGACCTTGGGACAAACGAGCAGATCATGGCGTGGTTCATGGATACATACTCGATGTATCAGGGCCAAACCGTCACCGAGATCGTGACAGGCAAACCTGTCAGCGCCGGCGGTACGCTCGGTCGCCGTGAAGCGACAGGCCGGGGTGTGGCTCATTTGGTTCGCCGCGCCGCGGACGAGCTCAAGATCCGACTCAATGGCGCAACAGCCGTCGTTCAAGGCTTTGGAAATGTCGGTTCGATCGCCGCGCTCGAGCTGCACAATATGGGGGTGAAGGTGATCGCGGTCAGCGATCACACGGGCGCGCTCTATCAGTCTCGGGGGCTCGACATACCACAGCTGGTCAGACATGCGGCCTCGCAAGGTAGCCTGGATGGCTACTCCAACGAGCTCGCTCTAGACCCAGCAGAGATGCTGACGATGCCCTGTGACGTGCTTGTTCCGGCTGCAGTGGAACGGGTCATCGACGCCGAAATAGCGGGCAAGCTGCGCTGCCGTATTCTTGCCGAGGGCGCCAACGGCCCGACAACACCGGAAGCCGATCGGATCCTGGAAGGCCGTCAGGAGGAAATCTTCCTCATCCCCGACATTCTGTGCAATTCGGGAGGTGTGGTGGTCAGCTACTTCGAATGGGTGCAGGATCTCCAGCGGTTATTCTGGGAGGAGGAGGAGGTAATGCGTCGGGAGTATCAACTTCTGGATCGTGCCTTCGAGCGCGTACTGGCACGAAGTGGGCGGGAGAACATATTCAATCGCACCGCGGCAATGGCTATAGGTGTGGAGCGTGTTCGCAGTGCAAAGGAGACACGTGGGCTGTTCCCATAGCTGTTCGTTTCCATATTTGCGTGTCGCAGCTAGGACGAGCCGGCCCGCTCTGAATTGCGAAGTCTGAGCAACTCTGTGTTGGGACTGGCTTGAAGGTCTTCCTGGTGTGCTCGATGCTACTTAGGATCCGCTGGCAAACCGGACTCCCTCCTAATTTCTCCCTCGCCTTGGCAGCCGACGGCAACGACAAATTTAGGGCAGGACATCGAAAGCAGGGCGGTGTGCGTAGACTAAAACTTGCGAAGATCCTGTGGGCCGATTCAAGAAGAACTGCCTTGTAGCGACCGCTTCCTTTGAGACCCTAGCGTGGTCATCGGGTATGGGCGCGCGGTTGATCCTATTGAATTAGTGAGCTATATTTTGGCACTGTTCTGTTCAGGAGTACGTGCAAGGTTGACGGCGTGACTGTTCGCCGACCTACGAAGGCGCGATTGTACCTGGGGTTGGCGATCGACTCGACGGCGGTTGAGCCGGGCATCACAAATCCTCTAACGGGATGAGCCGTATGATCGGCTACCCATAAGAAATCCTCTTCTTAATCCGCGATGGTGTAGAGGGGACAATCATGTTGTGGCAACGATTAATCCGTCCCGCTGCTCCGCGCGAGGTGCCGTACGAAATGCGTCGGAGAGAGGAGCTTCTCGAACAAGCGCAACGCATCGCCCACGTCGGCTACTGGGAACGCGATCTCAGAACAGAACGGATCACCTTTTCGGATGAAGCATGTCGCATCTTCGGGCTCGCGCCGCGTGAGGGCACCATTGCGATTGAGGAAGTGACCGAGCGGTTACATCCGGAGGATCGTGCAATCTGGCGCTCAGCAGTAGCGCACACGCTACGCGGCGGCTCTCGCTGCGACCTTGATTATCGGATAGTGAGGCCGGACGGCGAGGTGCGGTTTGTCCACAGCCAGGGTGATCTGACGAGGGACGCGTCCGGCCGACCTCTCAGCCTGTTCGGGGCGGTCCAAGATGTCACCGATCTCAAACGGGCGGAGCATCTGACGCAGCTGGTTTTTGAGCGTTCACCGGATGCAATCTGCATCATTGGGCGGGACTATCGGTACCAACGCGTTAATCCGGGCTTCGAACGCATTTCGGGAAGATCGGCCAAAGATGTCATCGGGATGCACGTGGCTGATGTCTTAGGAACCACGGTTTTTGAGCAGACGGTCAAGCCAAAGCAAGACCGATGTTTCGCAGGAGAAGAAGTCAGATATGCCGACTGGTTCACGTACCCTGACGCTCGACGATACATCTCTATAAGCCATTCGCCACTGCGCTCCAAGTCAGATCGCGTGGAAGCCATCCTTGCGATCTTTCACGATCTTACAGACTACGCATTGGCGTCGGAAGCCTTGCGATCGGCGCAGGCGGAGCTTGCGCACGCCAATCGCGTCGCGACCACGGGGCAACTCACGGCCTCGATTGCCCACGAGGTCAATCAGCCAATCGCTGCGGTGATAATGAACGCCCAAGCGGCCTTGCGCTGGCTCGGTGCCGATCCGCCCAATCTTCAGGAAGTCCGTCAGTCCCTAGACCTGATCGTTGACAATGGAGCACGGGCCGGGGAGGTCGTTAGCGGGATTCGCGGACTTCTGAAGAAGGCACCTCCACGCAAGAACAGCATCGACATTAATAGCGCTGTCCTTGATGTCATTGTCCTGACTCGGAGCGAAGTTCTAAAGCACGGCCTTTTCCTGCAGACAGACCTCGCGAAGAGCTTACCGCTCGTGGAAGGCGATCGGATCCAGCTGCAACAGGTAATTCTTAATCTCATCATGAACGCCGTGGACGCGATGAGCTCTCTTGCCAACGACGCGAAGGAGCTTAGGATTAGCACTTCAAGCGACGCCTCTGACCGCGTGCTGGTGTCTGTACAGGATACCGGGCCGGGAGTGGACCCGAACACCGCCGACCGCCTCTTCGAGGCCTTTTACACCACCAAGCCGGATGGAATGGGAATGGGCTTGGTCATCTGTCGCTCGATCATCGAGGCGCATGGGGGACGGCTATGGGTCACTGCGAATGAACCGCGGGGGGCTGTGTTCCAGTTTAGCCTGCCTGCAAAACAACACGACGTTTCTGGTGATGGACAGCGCCACGCCTTAGCAGCATGAGCCTCGATGGCAAGTAGCCTGCTGGAGCTGGCGGAAGGGTATCACAGGCGTATTGCCAACCTTCTCAGGCAACGAAAATACTTCCGAGTGCCGGTAGCGCTCCGCTGGCTCAACCGAGGAGGGCGGCACTGATGCAAGATCGGCTCCATCTTGGTCCGACACGAGACGTGATCGACTAGGCGCTCTGGAATGTCGGGTCGGTGTTGTTGAGGCAACCGGTTGAACTCAATTATCGGTAGGTGCCCTCTGATGTTCCTTCGTCTTATGGCGTGGGCTGTCGGTGCCATCGCAGTAAAATCCCATTCGCTTCGAGGCTTCGGTGTGACTGATCCGAGCGCTGGGTCGCACTGATGCTAAGCTCGGCGTGGATCGTCGTATTGATCTTGCCCTGTTCTTGTTTGGAATCCTGCACAACAGTGCGAAATATTGCTGGATTTCTGCTCCACATAGCGCTTGCTTCGCAAGTTTGCAGGAAAACAAACCGATCTTCCGACTAGATAAGGTTGTCCAAGTACGGAGATTGCAGGTGAAGATCGGTGTTCCCAAGGAAATCAAGACGCACGAATACCGCGTGGGCCTTACGCCTGGAGCCGTCCGCGAATATGTGGCCGCCGGTCACAGCGTGCTGGTCGAAACCAATGCCGGCGCTGGAATTGGCACCACAGACGACAATTATCGCAAGGCCGGCGCAACGATTCTGGACTCCGCTCATGAGATATTTGCATCGAGCGAGATGATCATAAAGGTCAAGGAGCCCCAATCTTCCGAATGGGCGCAGTTGCGAGAGAACCAGATTCTCTTCACCTATCTGCATCTGGCGCCGGATCCGGAACAGGCCACGGGCCTCATGAAGTCTGGGTGCACCGCAATCGCCTACGAGACCGTGACTGATGCGGATGGCGGCCTTCCGCTGCTTGCGCCGATGAGCGAGGTTGCGGGCAGGCTTGCAATCGAGGCGGCCGGTACGGCCCTGAAGCGGTATGCCGGCGGGCGGGGGCTATTGATCGGTGGGGTGCCAGGTGTCCAGCCAGCTCGGATCGTGGTGATTGGAGGCGGCGTTGTCGGTACGCATGCGGCACGGATGGCGGCGGGCTTGGGTGCCGAGGTCACTATCCTCGACCGGTCGATACCTCGGCTTCGTGAGCTAGATGAGCTGTTCGAAGGTCGGGTTCGTACCAGGTTTTCGACAATTGACGCCGTTGAGGAGGAAGTATTTGCGGCCGATGTTGTAATCGGTGCGGTGCTCGTTCCCGGCGCGAGCGCGCCGAAACTGGTCAGCCGCGGCATGTTGAGCTCGATGCGCAAAGGCTCGGTGATCGTGGATGTTGCTATCGATCAAGGCGGATGCTTCGAGACATCGCGTCCGACGACGCATGCTGATCCAACTTACGAGATCGACGGCGTCATTCATTACTGTGTCGCCAACATGCCCGGAGCGGTCCCGCTTACCTCGAGCCAGGCCCTGAATAATGCCACGCTGCCATTTGGTTTGGCACTCGCCAACCAGGGATTTGCAGCCGTCCTCGAAAATCCGCATCTGCGCGCAGGCCTCAATGTCTATCGGGGCCGGCTGACTTATAGGGCCGTGGCCGAGAGCCTCGGCCTGCCATTTTCACCGATCGAACAGGCTGCGGCCTGATCCCAGAGGCCCCTCAAGGGCGTTTCCTCCCTGACTTGGGCCACTCCATCGGAGTGGCCCCTTTTTTGTGTGCCGAGTATGAACGACAGCTTGGGGGTGGACGTCCTCTACCTAGCCTGATGGTGGCGAAGGGTTAGCGAAGCGCAAGGGCGTCATCGTGAGGTGGGGTCTGAAGAAAGCGTGGAGCAAATCCGCGACCCGATGGACAAGAACCGGATAACGAGGCCTAAGTTCGCTGAACAATCTCGGCAACAGCATCGCCCTGCTCGGGTCGGTTATCGAGCGACAGGGCTTCGACGTCTTATCCTATGGAGCACAGTCCGGATGGCGAGCGATCCTTGAAGCAAATCGCCACGTCGCGAGGCGACGGATTACTTCGAGCCGAAGCTGGCCGTAATGAGGCATGTCGATGCAATCACGGAGGATGAAGACGCTTCATTGCGGGGAAGCTCCAAGCTATTTTCACGCCCCGACAAGCTTCGTCTCTATATGACAGTCAGCGATCCGGATCTGCCCGGACTGGCCTCGCCAAGCGTCTACACCAAGGACGAGCAAACGAGCAGCAATGTCTCGTACTTTTGAGGCGTCGTTTTGGAAAGCGGGAGTGTCGCCTGTCGCACGGCGCCAATGGATACGAGGGGCAAGAGCCCGTGAAATTCTTTTCGACTATCATCGAACAGTTGGACATGGCGGTTGCGGAGATTGCCGTCGATCAGCCGATCAACAGCCGCTTGGCGCTGATCCTGATCGATAACGCCACGGAATTGCTCATTCACCGATCGTGCGAACAATACGCTGCCCACGGCACCGGAAAGGATAGGACTCCGCTTAGTCCCAAGATGCGATAGCGCATGGCTACCGTAATGAACTGTATCATGTCGGATTGCGCCACGAGGAAATTCTGCGGCCGATCGCTCAACAATACTTTCAACCCGCGTGCGCGTTCCTTCCGAAGATGGGGCCATGGTCGATAGGGTGGGGGCGTGATTTCAAGCTCAGTGAGCATGTCAGAAGATACGTTCCGGACCGTGGTGGACCAGGATCGATGGCCTTCCATCATCGGGAGCCGCTAGCTGCTGCGCTACTTGCGGCGCTGCCTCGCAGTGCGGTCTCGTTGGGAGTGTCGCTCAAGACTGACCTGATGCAGCGGATCGGACGCATCGAAAAGCACTTCAATTACATCAGTCTTGGTCTTGATGGGAGAGCAACGCCGGCTGCGACGCTGGAAAATCTCCAATTTGCATACGATCACAATTCCGCGCTTCGGAAGAAGAGTGGCGAGAACATTTGGATTCCATGGGACGCGCCGTTCATGCAGGGCCACAAAACGCGTCTCATGGAGACGTGGAAGCAACGGTACCCCGACGGTCGGTCAAAATCCCCCGGGTGTGGTCACCTCAAACTCCCCCACCTGATTCCGCCTGGCTGGGCGGCTGATCGGCCGCCAAGCGCGTAGCAGGACGTTTATTTTCGCCCCCTTTTAGGGAAGAGGGGACGGGGAGTTGAACGTCTTGAAGCCGCACCTGCAAAGCACCGTATTTACGTTACTTGAGCGCCAGACGAGCCAACGAGAGATCCAGCGGCTGACGGGGATCGACCGCAAGACGATCCGGCGCTACCAGGCGATTTTCATGTCCCGGCGAGCGGCGGAGGCAAATTCCCCCGGGGTGACCGCCGGCTCCGAGGCCGCCGATGGCCAAACTCCCCCACCTCCGCGACCGCCGGCTATCGGAGCGACGGTGGCCGCCAAGTCGTTTGATTTCGCCCGCTCCGCCTGTGAACCGCATCGGGAATGGATCGAACAGCAGGTCCGTCTGAAGCGCAATGCGCAGGCGATCTACCAGGATCTGGTAGACCAGTTCGGCTTCACGGCGAGCTATGAGAGCGTCAAGCGTTTCGTGCGCGCCTTGCGCCACAGCGATCCCCAACAGTTTGACCGTCTCGAGTTTGCCCCCGGCGAGGAAGCTCAGGTCGATTATGGCGAAGGCGCGCTGACCCGTGATCCGAAGAGCGGTCGTTACCGCCGGCCGCGCCTGTTCGTGATGACCCTGCGCTACTCGCGGCGCAGCTTCCGGCGGGTGGTCTGGAAGTCGAGCCAGCAGATCTGGGCACAGCTCCACGAAGAGGCTTTCCGGTATTTCGGCGGCGCCGCCGGCTATGTCGTGCTCGATAATCTCAAGGAAGGCGTCATCACGCCCGACCTGTACGAGCCCGAGCTCAACCGGCTCTACGGCGCGGTGCTCGCGCATTACGGCGTCGTGGCCGATCCGGCACGGGTGCGGGACCCGAACCGCAAGGGGACCGTGGAGAACGCGATCCAGCACACCCAGGGCACCGCGCTCGCCGGGCGGCGCTTCGAGTCACTCGAGGCTCAGAACGGGTTTCTGGAGCACTGGGAGACGAACTGGGCTTCCAAACGCATTCATGGCAGCACCAGGCGTCAGGTCGAGGCCATGTTCCAGGAGGAGAAGCCGCATCTGCAGCCATTGCCCGCGACCGGCTTCCGTTATTTCTCCGAGCTCGTGCGCACCGTCTATGACGACACCACCGTGCGGGTGGATCATAGCGACTACGCCGCACGCCCCGCGCCGATCGGCAGCCAGGTCGTGGTCCGCCTCTACGAGAGCACGATCGAGATCCGCGACCGCAGCACCCAGGCGCTGCTGCGCGTTCATGCCCGCGCCGCACGGCCGGGTTCGCTCAAACTGCCGGACAAGGAGCGCCCGTTCAATCCATCCCGTCAGACCGGCTTCCTGCTGGCAAGCGCCGGCGACATCGGACCGCAAGCGAAGGCGCTCTGTCAGCGCCTGTTCGACACCGAAGGCCGCGTCGGGCAACGCGCGATGTGGGGCATTGTCGGACTTGCGAAGAAGTATCCCGCCCGGCTCGTCGAACAGGCCTGCGATCACGCGGTGCGTCATCACATCCATCGCTACAAACAGGTGCGCGCCCTCGTCGAGCGATTGTTCGAGCAGGCGCTCGAGCACCTTGATCAAGCACCACAACTCACGCTGCCGCTGACGCAGGATCATGCACTGATCCGTCCCGCGGCCGAATACGGCGATCTCTTTCGCCTCGGCGCCCAGAACCGTGCCAGCAACGAGAGCCGGCCCATCAACACCGGCGATGATCAGCGTGCACCAAACCGCGCTCGCGTCGTCTCCGCAACCCCGGCCAGCTCCGCCGACGCGAGCGCTCCTGCCGAGACCTTGATTGCCGATCAACTCCGCCTTTCAACCTCCACAGGAGATCCTTCGGAATGACCATGACCTTGCCAGAAATCGATCGCTGCCTACGACAGTTGCGGCTGTCGGGCATACGCGACACGCTCGAGACCCGGGTCCTGCAGGCCCAGGGCGCCAGCCAACCGTTCCTCGAGACCTTCTGCCTGCTCCTGCAGGACGAACTCGATCGTCGTCAGTCCCGTCTCATCGCTCGCCGCTACCAGCAATCTGGGCTCGAAGAGAAGCTCACGCTCGCGGAGTTCGACTGGTCCTTCAATCCCAAACTGCCGCGTCAGGCCTGCTTCCAGCTGCATGCGCTGAAATTTGTCGCCGTCGGTGAAAACGCTCTGCTCATTGGCAAGCCCGGCACCGGAAAGTCGCACGTGGCCAAGGCCGTCGCCTACCAGGCCATCCTGCAAGGCCACAAGGTCCAGTATCTCGAGGCCGATGACTTCTTTCACCGTTACGCCCTCAGCCCCGCCGCTCAGCGCGAAGCGCGACTGCGCAGCATCTTTGACTGCGATCTGCTTGTGCTTGACGATCTGTTCCTCGCTCGCACCATCCCCGACGAAGCTGGCGCTTTGCTGCAGACTCTGATCCATCAACGCTACAAATTGCACCGCAGCGTCATCGTCACGTCCAATCGCGTCGTGCAGGATTGGGGCGCTTATCTCCGCGACAACACCATGAGCACGACGATCCTTGACCGCCTCATGCACCATTGCCATCTGCTCGAGTTCGACGGCCGCAGCTACCGCCTCAAGGAAGCCGCCGAAGCCCTTGCACGCAAAACCCAGTCAACCTAATAACCTCTTGTCCTGCTCCACAGGTGGGGGAGTTTGCGCGACCACAGGTGGGGGAATTTGAAGTGACCGTCCGGGCGGTACTCGACAGTGCCCATTGTTAAGTGGCGGCAGAAGGCGAATCTCATCGGAAAGGAGACGAATTGGCTGCGCGCAGCCGCGGCTCATGATGATCTCAACCGGCAGATGGATTATTTGGATGACGCTATCACCGAAGCGCTTTCTGATTTTGATGGCTGGGCGCAACAGCAGATCGATCGGGCGCGGGGCAAGTGAGCTGTACGAGAGCCGAAGTGGTAGTGGCACCTCAGGTCCTTCCCGCAGAGGCCCGGGTCAAGCGATGACAGCGCCACCTCAGGGGCGCCGGAATTCCGTAACCGCACGACGGTGTTCTCTGAGGGTCGCTAGTATGCAGTGCCGGATCATCAGTGGCAGCAGCACGCGGCGAGTATGGCAGATCGGGCCGGCTCATTTCACCCGCCTTCCGAGCGCCAGCACCTGCGGGAACTGACCGTCCCAAGCCAAATTGTTCGATAGATACGTTTACGGATCATTTTCCATCCGAAAGATTCGTTTATGTTTCATCTTGACGAGTCGGAATGACCTGTTTACGTGTCATCTACTGACAGAAAGATCCGGGAACATATCATGACCCCCGCTCCAGACCCCTTGCTCAAGGATCTTGGCATGCACTTTAGAAAGGCGCGCATTGCCGCTGGCTTGTCCCAGGAGCAAATCGCCCTTCGGGCGAACATCAGCAGACCCCGCTATCGGGACATTGAAACCGGTGCCGCTGCCGCCCGTGCAACGACGCTCGTCAACGTCGCCCGCGCTCTTGGCATGGAAATGATGTTGATCCCGCAGGCGATGGTGCCCGCTATTCAGTCGATGCTGCAGCCCGCGGCCGACGATGATGATCGCCCCGCATTCACGTCAGACGTCGAAGAGGAGGAAGGCGCATGAGTCCGACCGTCCTCGCGGCAGAGCGCATTCAGTCGCTCGATATCTCGTTGAACGATCTTCCAGTCGGCACGCTCGTGCGGACGCCGGGCGACTACAATGCGTTCAACCTTTTGCCCGCTTACCGGAACTTAAACAACCCGCCAATCTTTAGCCTGTCGCTTCGCTCAGCGGACGGCAGCCTCCGCCGGGATCCAAAACCCATACGCGGCGCGCTGCCACCGTTCTTTGCGAACCTGCTGCCCGAAGAGAAACTGCGCGAGGCGATGGAAAAGCACCACGCGGCGTCAGTAAGACCAGGAAACGACTTCGATCTCTTGGCTGCGCTGGGGACCAACCTGCCAGGAGCGGTACGCGCTTTGCCGAGTGACGGTATCCCCATTCCAACTGGTCTAGAAGCGGAGGGCAATAAAAAGGCGCGATTTTCGCTTGCCGGTGTGCAGATGAAGCTTTCCGTTATTAAAAACACAGGAAAGGAAGGTGGGATCACACTCGCCGTAGACGCCGAGCAAGGGCAATATATCGCGAAATTTCCCTCGCTCACTCACATCGGGCTTTCGGAAAACGAATTCGCTATTCTCGCCTTGGCGGAAGCGCTGGGGATGGAAGTGCCGGCACGCGAACTCGTCGACAAGAAGGAGTTCGCCGGCATTCCGGAAGAGTTCAACACCATGTCCACGGGCAAGGTGCTGCTTGTCCGCCGCTTCGACCGCGGCGCGGACGGGGCTCGCGTCCATATGGAAGACTTCGCACAGGTCTTTGGCCGCTATCCGTCGGAGAAATACACTGGCGCAGCCTATCATAATATCGCGGCAGCGCTGAATAGCGGCGTCTCCTTTGATTCGGCCATCGAATTTGTTCGGCGCCTTGCACTCACTGCGCTAACCGGGAACGGTGATATGCATCTCAAGAATTGGTCGCTGCTGTATCCCGGAGACGGACGGACACCAACGCTGTCGCCTGTCTACGACGTGCTTTCAACAGTTCCTTACATCCCAAAGGACGGTATGGCGCTGAGCCTTGCCGGCGAAAAGTCGTTCAAGGCGCTTACTCCAGAGCGCTGGCGCAATTTCGCAAATCGAAGTCGTCTTCCGGAAGGGGCAGTGGTGACAGCCGTGGCCGAGACGGCGGCGACCGTGCGCGACAAGTGGTCGGTTCTTCCAGAACGCGATGTTGTGCCTGCCGAGGTCCTCAGCCGGATCAACGCCCATATCGAAGAAATGGCAAACGTTCTCGAGCCGTAGATCCCAAACCGACGATGCAGGATCAGGGACGTGAACCTATAAATCCAGAGTGGTCGGCAGACTTTTCGCTTTGGTGCGCATTCCGGATTCCAACCCGAACATCGCTGAGGTCTGGAAAAAGGCCAGCAGTGGACTCTAGGCTGACCCCGACGACCACAGTATCGGTGGTTGCGACAGAGCATGACATGATGAACAGATGCGGGCTCCCCAAATGCGCTCGGGCTACGGCTAATTGATCCTGCGCAATAGGGGCAGAAATTGCTGAATTTCTGCACCATTGGTCGCCAGAGGACGGCCGAAGACCTTGCTCCCGCATCGCACGGAGCGAGATATCTTTTTTGTTCGACGCCGTCTCTTCATAATATTTCGGAACGCGATGTATCTATCATTCGCGAGGCGACTGAGCACAACAGGACGCGCGTGTTGTGGATGTCGGCGGGCGTTAGAAGATATTTCAACAAACGGACGAAGTCGCAAACGCAGATGATCCAAGTGGACGATAGATGATGCCGCGAAGCGCGGGCTAGCGACGATTTGAGCGGCCTTTTAGCGAAAATGCGATGGGTGGCCGCAAATCGCTTCGACAGAATCGAGACAATTGTCGTTGGAGGAACAGGAGAGCCGCTCGCTTGCAATCGCGAACGCAGGGAGCAGAATTGTACGAATTCATTAGGTGACGAGTTCGTGCACGCTGTTCGTCACCGCACGGCAACAAACAATGCGTCTGCTGCGAAATTAAGAAAAATTGAGTATCTCCTCTCAACGAAAAATGGTTCATCTTAGACTCGCGCATTCGAAATTCTTTGAGAGGATTGATCATCAGGCAATGATGCCGGTCAGGGACGCTCATGATGCAACAACATCCTCGACAAGGTGAATGATTCCGTTACGCGCAGAGATTGTTGATGACTTGTGTGCGTCCTTTTGTGGACGCTGCCCAGATGCCGCTGATCGGCCAGCCGCTCGAGCTGTTCTACGAAGTGGGAGTCGAAATGCGCGGGGCTGTTCGCAAACGGTCAGCTCCCTCCTGCCACGTCCGGCAACGAGGGATGTGGGGCGACACGCAGGTCCAAAGGAGAGGAGGGCGCTTCAGACGACAATGACGATGTTGCCGACAGGTTATCCTTCGATTTTCTGTGATATTTTTGGCCAGGAGCGACACGAACATCTTATCACCTCATTGTGAAATAAGGCGTCATATGAATTTCAACCAGGGGGTGTAACTGCTTCGGTTGGGTGCTGCGGCAGCCTCCGGCGCCGCTGCTGAACTAGGTGGTATGTTGCTTGAGCTTGGAAGAGGATGTGACATGGTGACCACGCGTGAAGTGTCTGTCGATGACGTCACAACGGTAACCCACATGGTTGCTGCCCTACTTGCCGAACTTGAGGGCGGCCAAGTGCAGGCCGGACTAGATACCCAGCTTGCTGTCGACCTCCTCATGAATGAGCGCGTCTATGGGTTTCTGGCTTTCGCGGAGGCTCGCCCTGTCGGCATCATCATGTTGTCGGAAAGCGCGGCCCTTTTTGCGCGCGGAACCTACGGCATCATTACCGAACTCTACGTGGTGCCGGACCAGCGATCGTCTGGGGTCGCGATGCGCCTCATTGAGGCTGCCGTGAGCCTGGGGACGGTAAAAGGCTGGGGTCAGCTTGAACTGGGCGCGCCGAGGCAGCCGACGTGGAGCCGCAACCGCAGCTTAGCCTTCTACTTGAAGGCCGGTTTTGCAGAGATCGGCCCACGCCTCAAGTTGCCGTTGCACGGCCTTGGCCAGAGCATTTTCGCCGAACGCTGGACAGTCTCCCAGGGCGCCCGGACGGGAAGGCTTGCGAGCGGGCCGTTTCTCGAACGTCGCGGCAGCTCTAACAGGTTGTTGAAGAAGTCTCTAGCGGGCAGGCGTTTGGCATGATTCTCTGGATTGATTGAATCGGGAGATGGAGATGCGGCGGCTCTGACGAGCAGTCTGGATCGCTATTCAGCTATGTGGATTTGGAAGCCCGCGTCCGCGGTGATCATCCGCTGCGAACGATCCGGGTAATAGCAAACGCGGCGTTGAGCGACGTGTCGAAGACTTTCACGGCGCTTTAGGTGGACTTCGGGCGGCCATCGATCGCACCAGAGAAGCTGCTTCGAGCGATGGTGCTGCAACCCTTCTAGGTGGTGTGGACGCTAAGGATTCCCTTCTAGGAGCAAATCAGATTCAAGGCTGCTTTTTGGGAGGCAATCTTGGGTGTGATGGACCGGTTGGTTTTAAGCGACGCAGCGTGGGAGCGGATGGCTCCACTGATCATAGGTCGACCTGACCAGAAAGGCTCCACCGGGCGCGACAACCGGATGTTCGTGGAAGGGGTGCTGTGGATCGTGCGTACTGGCTCGCCCTGGCGTGATCTTCCGGAGGCGATTGGGGAGATCAAGTCGGGCAATGATTCCCAGACACACTCGACGTTTTCAACGCCCGGCGAAAGACGTGCTTTTGCGATAGTGGGTGTAGGCGCGGCGCGTGCCATCGCGGTGCGATACTGTCGGCGCCTGTCCAGTTCTAGCCTTCTTTCAAACCCCGGTCGCGCCATTCCCTTCCAACTTCTCGATGTGAAGGTGGTCAGGCGCGCGGCGTACTCGCACTCTCCGCAGGAAGACTCGTCTCGAACGAGATGGAGTGCTCGGTTCGGTGGAGATGGCGGCCGACAGTGCGGACATGCCATCGAGGAGCGGTTGCCCTTATCAAGCCCATGATAGACCAAATCCTCCCGTTCGCTGACGAGGCCAGAACGCCGTCAAGTTCGAGCGTCCGGAGCGATGGGACGGAAGAGATACACAGGGTGCAGCATGTGGCGCTTCTTCAGTTTGTTGGATTTGGATGGGACTCGACCAATTCCCAATCCCGGCTCAGATGGCCCGGGAACTCGTCCTGATATTCCCTGAGCATTCGGCCGTTGTGCCGCTTGGCCTCGGAGTGGCAGATCTGCTGTTCATCGGCGCATTTGACGACCAAGGCTTGTGGCTCGATCTTTGCCCCGCGGTTCACCTTGGCGCGCAAAGCGGAGGTTGAAAGCCGCAGTTTCGTGAGGCCGTTCGCCGCAGCGTAGTTGAGGGGCTCGTAGTAGCATAGGACGAAGTATCTGTAGTCGTTAAGATCGAGACTGTAGTTTGCCCCGAAGTAGCGCAAGTGAAGTGTCGCTCCAAAGCGATAGAAGATCGCCAGCGCGGTCATATCTTCATCACGCTTGGAAACTGCTGCGGCACCGAAATACGATACACCTGACTTTCTCTGCCCCGCGAGGATCCCTTGCATCCACTCGCGATCCTGCGTGCCGCCGTACCGTGACCTGTTCTGGGTGATGAGATCAGCGGCTACCGAGTCATCGAGTTCGTCGGGCGCGCCCCATTCGACCCGGCTTCCCATTCGCCGGAACGCCGCGATTTCAGACTTGGTCTGATTACGATCATGCGCGCGCCAGCTTGCCATCAACCCGGAAAGCCCTGTATCAGGCACCTCCAGCGAGGCTTGGGCAGAATGCAGAACGACCGCCCCGCCTATGGCATCTGCAAATTCCACAGCAGCCTGGTAGGGCATGTACGGCATCACCAAACCGGCATATCCCCGCTGCTGCGCATACTCTAGCGCGCAGCGTCCCAACTCTGCTAGAGCCTGATGCCTTCGCCTGCCCTGAATGCAGGGAATCTCGTTGTGTGTGTTGCGCCGACCGCCGAGCCAAAGAAAGCCCTTTTGCCAAGGGCCCGGAACGCCCGCCATGCAATCTGGTAGGAAGAACATCCCAGGCGATCGGTCTCCTTCCCAAAGCGTACATGCGGCGACGAGTCCGGCCGACCCGTGGACCGAAAGCACGTCCGTTGCACCGAGTGAATGTTCGAGGGCTCGCAGCCACCGGTAGCTGTTGTAGAAATTGTCATCACTGACGAGGGCATCCCATTCATGCTCGTCCATGTCGGACAGCTTTTGCGAAACGCCTGAGGAAAACGCGTGGGACGCGTCGCTCTTGAGGGGGAAAAAATTCATGGCTGTTGTCCGATTTACCGTGGGTCACGAGCGCGCACACCCTCGATGATGATCGAGTGTGGCTTTTGAAGATATGCATGCAGCTCTTTAGGAGCCTGATCCAAAGCGGCACATTCTGGGGCATCCAGTTCCCGCCAATTCAACGATCGGAGCCCGGCTTGCCCTAACGCCCGCTCCAAAGAAGCAGCGGACCAATACGATGCGGAGACGCTGCCCTGCTTTCCGTTTTTGCAGAGTCCTATCCTTACACCTCCACCATCGACATATGGTTTCTGAAGATCATCGGCGCTGAGCCTGAGGCCATAGCGTTCGTAATAGCTCCGACGTGGATCGTAAGATGGATGAATCGGCAGTGTCAGCAAGCGCCCGCCAGGGCGTAACAGACCGACCATGTCGGCGCACATATCTTGCAGCTCAGATCCGCTGCTAGCGTATTGCAGCACATGCACGGCAAGAACCAGGTCGAATTGACCTATCAAATCGGGGCTGAGACGAGTGACGAAGGAGATGCCCGGAGACTCCTTCTCCGCCCGACGGCGCGCGTAGTTCAGCATGCCGCTCGTCGGATCGTATCCTACAACCCGGCCCGCGCCGCGTTGCTTTAGCCAGCGGGAATACATCCCCGTGCCGCACCCGAAGTCGAGGACTGAGAGACCCCCAACATCACCAATAGCCTGTAATACGCTTGGAATCTCGATCTCTTTTCGGAAGGACCAGTGAGCAGTGTCTTCATATAGAGTGGCAAGTTCATTGAATTGGCCCGCATTGTTTTTGGACATGAGGACACCTCTCTTTCCTTACTTATGCGGTATATTGGCGCGAGCCTCGCGCATGAGCGTGGTCTCGGGTTCGGGAGTTCACAAGGAGGAGGGGGCTTGCAGTGCGTGGACGCCAAATGCGCAATCCAGGAGCGCTCGTTGCTACGCGCGAGCAAGGTCCGCACGATGATCAACATGTAGCGCTCGCATTTCAGCTCCTCCTGTACGTGCCAAGAGTATTGAGCAAATCAACTCGACGAGGGTGGTGTGCAGCAGCTCAACACGCGCCACAAGCCATCCCAGGTCGACTGCCACGCAACCTCGTCGAGCTCTGTCAGCACAAACCCCTTCTCGATGTCGCCGCGTCACTGCCGCCCTCCGACAAGAACCAAAGCCGCTCCTGGGCAAACGCCACGCAGGCACCCAGCGACGGACGGCGAAGCCTGAATTGGCGGACCATCACTCAACCGTGCGGCGTCGATGGCATCGACTTGAATCAATCGAGCAAGTGTCATCTGAATTCCGGGCTCGGTGCATCCGAGACTGCGATGGACGTAATCGATCCTGCCCGTCTCCCAGCAATCGGCGTGCCGCAAAAGACATTGTGCGAGCCTTGCTTGAAAAGGGGCATAACCACGTGCTTCGCGCCGCGCTGGCGGAAGAGTTGCATTCTACTGTCGGGTTCCGCTCATCATCGTCTCCAACCGGACGCGGCTGAATACGACAAGGCCAGCCTCAACTGACCACGGTCCGCTCACGCGCCGAATTCAAATCGTTCCTTGAGCATAAATGTGCTCTATGGCCACCTACCTAAGCGCACAGTATCGGAGCATCACCTGGTGTGATGCGGCTTGCGGCACGCGATCCAATGATGCTGTCGTTGGCCGACGACGCTGCCCTGCTCCAGCGGCCGTCTCGCTCAGACTCCGGTGAGCAGACTATGGCCGATCCGCGCAACAGCTGCGGCATCCTTCCATGTCATCACAGCAATGGGGGGCTGGTCGCGAGAAGTGGTGCGAGCCTTGCTTGACGTGAGCAAGAGGACCTGCGTCCGGACGACTGGCGCTGGAATGAGAGTGCCACTTTGTCAGGTTTCGACTTGGCGTCTCCAACCGGACACGGACCGCACGACAATATGGAGAGAGAAATGAAGGTGACCCCACAGACCTACCTCGCACGGCTGTTTGGCGCCGGCAGGAGGCTGAAATGGAAATCCCGGCCTTGCTACGGGTGATCGCAGGCAAGCGCGGCTTTTTGGACGGGAAGGGTCGGTGTGCAAGCAAGCCCCCGCGTGTCGTACCACCGCCGCATTGGACAAATGCCGATCACTCGCTCAGATTGCGACTGACCGCAGTGCCCGACGAGTGCACCTGAAACTGGCTCAAATATACAAGGCTATAGGGTGGGCCGCTCAGCGCTTGCAGGGGCTGCGCTACACGCAGGAGCGGCGGGCTTGTAACAGCTGGCTGACGTTCTCTCCTACATTAGCGCCCCGTCGAGGCTCTTGCGCGGAGACGGAAGTGACCGCTAGAGCCGGAAAAGGACACAAGTCAACGCTTCAGAATTGTGAGGCGGCGTCATTTCTCTTTCTGCCCCAGCAGCTTTCCAGTCTTGCGACTTATGAAGTGCAACTGCGAACAAGCGGGGCAGACAACGCCTTGAAATTCTCGTTCCGTCGCCTCGGCATCAGCATCGAGCCACTTCTGGACCATCATGTTGGTGATCGGGCAGGCGAAAGTGAAGGCGCGCATAGCTTCCCTTTGGTATTGAGTGCTGGTCAGGCGCAAAAAGCGAAAGCCCGTGTGCTTGACCTCGCAACCACAATAGCGCAGGTGCGGGCCCAGGCACTCGCTCCAACCCACACTACGAAATCCTCGTGGAGTTGGCTTTGATCTCGCGCAAGCGGACCGACCCCGGCAGGAAGTACAGTTCACAATCGAGAAACCAATGAGCACGCCTGCGAGACGACGGAATCATTTGGCGCAAGAAAATCCTCACATCCGTGAACAAATAAGTTGAGCAAAGCACTATCGCACCAAGATTACCCGAAGCCGGAGGATACTAGATGGATCGACAAGATCGAGAGCCTTCAAGACGAAGTGATGCCTCTTTGCAGAAAAATGAACTCGTCTCTCAATCCGTGGGAATTGGTATCGGTTGGCGGTCCTAGGTCTAGGCCAAGAAAATCTCTCTCTCTCTCTCTCTCTCTCTCTCTCTCTCTCTCTCTCTCTCTCTCTCTCTCTCTCTCTCTCTCTCTCTCTCTGCATACCCGGGTTCGAATGACGTTATCCCAAGCTTCTCCTTCTAAACTGCATCAACCTTCAGAGATACCAGCTGGCGAGCACTTGGCTCGCCGAGCCCGGGCTCTGCTTGTCCCCCATCCGTTCGCTGCGGAGATGTCCAAAGATCAGGTTGCCAGTCTTCTACCTGAATACTTAGCGATGTCACAGGCGTTCCCGCACCTGCAGGCGGGATCGCAAAAGGATCTCATATTCGACGCAATGCATCGCAATCGAGACCTCCCGAAGGACGTTGAGCTGACCAGTGTGGTCGCAAATTTTATCTGCTGGGATGAAACGGGAGGTCACAGTCGGGTTCTCCAAGGCGGCAACGCGGCGCTACCCAGTATTCTGGACACAGAACACTTCCACTCAAAGCTCTTTAGAAGAGATGCGTCGCGCCTACTTGGCCGAGCAATACAGCCAAACTACAGCACCACAACGCGCCGGTACCTGCGTGCGCTATATCATGGCTTGTCGTCAAGAGACCACATAGTGCGCTGCGCCTACATGGTTGCCTTTGAGCTACATGCTGCGGAAATGATCCAGGCACTTTGGACCACTTTAGCCAAAACCTTTGATGCTCGGTCTGATGACCTTGAGTATTTCCAGGTCCATGTCGGCGGCGAGGATCCTGCGGAGAAATATCACGGAGAAATGACAAGCAGGCTCATTAGCGAACTGGTCCCTGCCGACTGCAATAGCCGCTTCTTGGATGAATTCGACCGCGCGTATGGTCTCAGCTTAGAGTGGTGCCGCAATCTAGTCGGAATTGATTCGCTTGACGGAGATGGTCGGCCGGAGGTTGAACACAGTGGCCGCTGTCACTGTGGCTCTGTCAAGTTCTACGTACGAGCGCCAGCAGAGATTTCTGCAGTGAAGTGCAATTGCTCAATCTGCCAAATGTCCGGATTTTTGCACATGCTCGTTGCCGACGACAAGCTCAGGATTGAATGCGGCGAAGAACTCCTCACTACATACCAGTTCAATAAGAACATCGCTCGGCATACGTTTTGTCGGGTTTGCGGCGTAAAGCCATTTTATCGGCCGCGATCGAATCCTTTAGGATTCAGCGTAAATGTTCGATGCCTAGATAAAACAACGATCGAAAGCATAAAAATAGATGATTTCGACGGCGAGAATTGGGATCTGGCGATCCGCTCGTTGCAAGCGGATTGGAAGAGTCGAATTTGAGTGAATCCGAAAGGCGCGCACAATGAGTGATAAACTTGGTCTGCTTTCAAAAGATGCCCTCGCGAAGTACCGCTCAGAGCTGGCAGATAAAGGTACGGTCCTGATTGCCCCCGAGACGCTGTTCACCAAAGAGGAGTTGACGAGGATCGATCAGCTGCAGTCCGATATTCCCGAAGAAGAGGTTCGGAAGGGAGATGCCGGCGATTCTCACAATGTTTTTGTAAAACGAGTGCGGCTAGATCACGCCGGCCGTAATCCTAGCAACGTGAGTGGTACAGCTTCAGCGCAGATCATCGAACTACTTGAAAGGACAGAGCGGGTCTCTGCGCTCAGAAAGATTTTCGGAGCATCATCGGAGTACGTCATTCGCCGATGCCAAATTCATCGCATGCCGCCTGGATCCTTCGTTGGCATCCATTTGGATGCTGAGAGCGACCCCGACTTCGAGTATTCTGTGATTGTTCAGCTCGCGACAGATTTCGAGGGCGGTGAGTTCGTCGTATATCCAACCGATCGTAAACTCCAAGTGTTTCGCCCACACCTGGGAACCGTACTTATCACCACATGTAGGTTCCGGCATGAGGTAAGGCAGGTGCACGCCGGGGAGCGTCGGTCACTCGTCTACTTTTGTTCAAAGTACGGCGGGGCGAACCGTCGGATAATCGAAAACCATGCCGCTCGCGCATGAGGTCGGCTAGCTAGATGGCACGGACTGTAATGGCGTGCGAATGAGGTCTATGGATGCAGGCCGGCATTCTCTAGCTAGACGAGGCAGTGTCGACGCACGAAGATACTTTGTGGTCTTCGTCGCCCGTCGCTATCGTCTGTTCAGTAATGCTGGATTTCAAGTTATCAGAGCTAAAGCTAGTTCTGCTGCGTGAAGAGGAGAGGGGGACGCGAACCACTGGCGCAATGATGGTCAAACTGGGACGCTCGTATCCGGGAGAAGGTGTTCTACGTCCTGCCGATCTGCCTAACAGTTTGATCAACTGAAGAACGGAGCCAATGACCGCAGATTTGGGTGCCGATCTGCATCGCTCCAGGATTCTGGTGCTCCGCGCGTCGACGCCCCAGAAACTAAACCGTTTGCACGGTTGTGGTATGCCTATAGGAAACATGACAAGGTTTGTGCGCCGAACAACTTGGGTTTGGAATGGAAGAATCGACAGCGCCCGCGAGCGGCCAGTCAACTTGGAAGAGAGTGCTTTGCCATCTCCTCAGCGCGCGTTCTGGCTTCAGCACATGGTTGGCAATAGGAGTGTTGTTCAAGTTGGAGCCAATGGACCGAAGAAAGCATCCTGAAGAGTGGAGCATGGGGCAGTGATCCAAATCAGAGCATCAATAATCGATGCTCGAAATTCCGGCCCACCAGCCTGTCCCGCGCGATCACGAGACACTCCACCGTGCCTGCCTCTTGATCGGCGGCAAGCGGAATAACACCTTCCTTGTGTATGCTATCAAATAGCAATCCTTCATCGACAAAATAATCAAGCGCCGTTCGGAGGGAGTTTAGTCGGACATTCCGCACGGATGAAATCACGTAGGAATGGGAATAGTGGGCTCCTAGCAACCGGTCAGCAATGCTGTGCAGTACCGAGCCCCCGCCCCACCGACCGTTCGCTTCATTAAACAGCAGCCGCCCGTCGATCGAGAAAATGGCATCTATGTTGATCAATCCGCGGTATCCCAAGGTCCGCGCAAGCTCCACAAATCGATAGGCGTGCGCGTAAGCGGTCGAGTACTGCTCATTGCTCAGGTCGCTTGGAAGCTCTAGTCCAGTCCAGACGAGAGCTCTTTCGGAGCGATCTTCGCTTCGATGCAGACGTATGTTTCCACTGTTGACGTATGTGATTGAACCATTTTCCTCGATTTCAAACTCAAGGTAGAACAGAGAACGAGCCAAGTGGTACGATTCTACGACCACTGTTTTACACGAGGGGGTTGTCATCTCAGACCAAAGTGCATCAGGATCAAACGACCGCCAAAGGACCCGCCGGGTCTCCCTTGCCCCAGGCAGTGGAGCGCTCTCCTTGCCTGTTAAGATGACATTTCCAACGCCACCCGCTCCATTGTCTAACTTTACAATGACGCTGCCGGTTTCAAGCCTTAGGGAGTTGACCGCTCTGAACAATTCTTCTGAGCTTGTTGCTATGCATCCACCTGGCAACGGAAGCGCGACACTTGTTGCCAATTGACGGAAGTGGCTCTTGCGGTTCAATAGATCAGGGCCTCGCTGCAGAGCGAAGTCGTCCCCGTTCTGCTGTATGCCGAGCATCGCCGCTAAGCGCGCAACGCCTTCAGTAGAATAGCAAGCACATAGTTGCCAATGTGTTTTCTCACGAATGTGGCGGCGGAGTTGTTCAACAAGTGTGTTGGACTGCAGAGTGAAATCACTAAGGACCCGGGTCTCGTGCGCGTTTTCTGGCACGAGCACCAGGACAGTCGATGGGTCGAACCTTAGCGTCGCGCCAACGTAGTGTAGCAGGTCATTTGGGATCGCTACCGGAGAGACAATTAGGTCGCCCGCTTGTGCAAACCATACGGAGCGCCAGGCCGACTTGGCTGCAAGCGAAAGTTGGATTGCCGTCAGATCGGCACCCGACATTTGGGCGGTACCGGCGTTCATAATTAGGATCCGCGGCATCAACGAGCTCTGTGGTACTTGGCATATCGGGACGGAAGCGAAGTCCGGCACTACGATGAACGTGCGGCAGCGTATTCATGTAGTACTGTTGTTCGAAACGACTTCAGTGAGCTTGAGACATAAGATCGCGTGTAGGCAGCAAGGGAAATATTGCCAGCGCCCAATCCGCGATATTCATTTGGTGCCTCCCTGCCGACTTGATCGCGCATCGAGCTCCTTCAGCATAAAATGCTGGATCTTGCCCAACCCCGTTCGCGGCAATTCTTCCGTGAAAATGATTTCGCGCGGCACTTTGAAACGGGCGAGCTGCGACTGCATATGCGCGGTCAGTGCTTCCGCTTCAATCCGCGCGCCCGACCGCCTGATCACATAGGCGACTGGTACTTCATCCCAGCGCGAATCGGGCCGACCGACGACAGCGCATTCTGCGACATCGGGATGCTCCATAAGCACACGCTCGACTTCCGCTGGATAAACGTTTTCTCCGCCGGAAATGATCAGATTCTTCTTGCGATCATGGACCCAAAGATACCCATCAGCATCGCGGCGGCCGATGTCGCCAGTGTGATACCAGCCGTTATGCAGCGCCTCGCGCGTTGCTTCTTGATTGCCCCAATATTCGCAGAAGACATTAGGCCCGCGCACTGCGATCTCGCCCAGGGTGCCTGGCGGCAGCTTGTTGCCCCCATCATCGATGATTGCCGCTTCGCAGAAAAGGCCGGGCAGGCCAGTCGTACCCTCACGCGAGAGATCGCCCCCGAGTCTCGTATAGACAGCAATTGGGCAGGTCTCCGTGGAGCCATACACCTGCAGCACTGGTACGCTGCGTGCGACAAAGCGTTCGATCAGGTGCTGCGGCACCATGGTTGAGCCGGTGGAAATTGCTCTGAGTGAGCTCAGGTCGGTGGTCGACCACTGGGGATGCTCGGTCAGGGCTTGAATCGTGGCAGGCACCAGCACGGCCAGAGTTGGCCGTTCGCGCTCGAACGCAGCGAGCGTCGCCTCTGGCGTAAACCGGGTGTGGATCGTAACCGTCGCGCCGTGATGCAACGCTGGCGTCGTCTGGATATTGAGACCACCCACGTGGAACAGCGGCAACACTGTCAAGACATGGTCAGCCGAGGTGAGGCCATGCATGTGCTGACTCATAACCCCATTCCACAGCAAGGCCGATTGGCGCAGCACAGCCCCTTTCGGCCGCCCTGTGGTGCCCGAGGTATAGACGATCAGAAGCGGGCAGGACAGGTCCGTGTACGGACTGCGACCATCGCCGCGCCCTCGGTCTAGCAGGCCATCCCATTTGCTTCCGCCGAGGGGCGCAAAATCCAAGCCGACGACAAAGATATCCGGCAGTTGCTCGGCCAGCGGCGGCAGGAGTGCCTCGAAGGCGTGTTCGATCACCAGCACCTTGGCGGCGGCGTCAGACAGGATGAAGAGCTGCTCGGCGACCGCAAGCCTCCAGTTCAGTGGCACGAGCATTGCGCCGAGCCGCGCGCAGGCATAGAGCAGCACCAGATGGTCAGGCCGGTTAAGGCTGAGGATCGCGACGCGATCGCCTTTCTCGACACCGAGCTGGCTTTTTAGGGCGCGCGCGACCTGCTCGATCCGTTGATTGAAGATCGCGTAGCTTAAGGTCTCGCCCTCGAAATGGATCGCGGGCTTGTCGGGAGAGAACGCCGCGTTGCGCTCAATCAGCGTGCAGAGATCAACCATCAGTCTTCCGTTTTCCCTAGCTTGCACAGTACTTGCCTCCCGAAGCGGCCAATGAGAGCTCCTCAACGTCGCTCGGAAGGTGTCGATTAGGGTTTTATTGTCTTAGATGAGGCGCCTTCCGTCAGGTATCTGCAAAAGAGTGCAGCTTGTGACGATGTCATGAGGCTCAGGTGGGGTAGATGTAATCCGGGGACTCAAAGTGTAGGCTCTTGCTCACGTACTTCCGTTCTGCTCGACAGGGCTGCGTGCGTCAGACAGTGGTGATAAGCGCACCATGACGAGAGTTTCCTGCGCGATCCTCTCAATACAGGCTCGCCACACATATAGGCGGCTCCGGCATCTCCATCTTTGAGGCCAACAATGGCCCGGCATTGGCCTTCAGTGTGATTGACTAGCAAGACCTTCCTGGAGCCGTCAGGTCCTTTCACATTGCCGCTCCGAGATACCGGGCAATCTCTTGCGATGTCGCGCCGATCGTGGCGAGCGAAATTTGCCGCCACGGCTCCTTGGGAGCTTCTGCAGCCCAATCGACCTTTATGCGTTTACGCGATCTTGTCGCCATACCAGCTCCCAGGGATCTGTGCAGACAGAACAAAACCACGCTTCTCGGATTGAGCGCGGCGCGGCCGGAAGCCGGCGCCACCTACTTCGAGATCGTACAATTTGACGCCACGTGCGATTCAAGTCCTTTTGGGCGGCCGTCGTGTGAATATGTTCAAACTCCTAAGCCGCCGGGAGCAGCGATGATACGAAAACTGAGAAAAGCACAGCCATTTCCTCATAGGATCTGGCTCGAGCCGGGCTCGCGTTTCCAGCGCCAGGGCCTTAAGGCGCCGTCTTAGTGAGCGGCGCAGCTGATGCGCGTCTGGTTCCCATTCAGGGCTGTTCTTCTCGCCGCCATCATGCTGTTCGCCTCTGGATAAGAAGCCGAGTTGCCAAAGGAGTCGCTATCGAGACAGATTAGGAACGAGTGTCAGTTGCATGCAGGGTAATAACTTGCAGATGCGAGCTGCCACGGATTGTTCTGATCAGAAGCTTCTTTCGATGTGTGCGCGAATCGCATTTGCTTTAGCGTCAATCCAGCGGCGCTCTCGCGCGCTTGCGACCATCGTGGCGTAGGCTGCTTCCCAGGTTTCGTTGTCCTTGGGGCAGCCAGGCAGGATAGGCACTAAATCAATAGGCACCAGCGCATTGTCGTGGTCAACGAGCGTGATCCCCTTCAAGTCTGAAGGCTTAGCGGCATGCGGGCCCTTCAAGATGAGCTTAAACCCGCAAAAATCGAAGGGCTCCACCAGTTGCACTCCCCTCTCGGGCGAGTATTCTATCATCATAACTCGGCTCCTTCATTGTGGCTTTCAACATAAGCCTAGCCGTAGAGTTTCGTTACGAATAGCGACATTGCGGTGAAAACCTGCACTCAGTCGTACGGTAACGTTCGAAGCTCGCCACGGAAGTTGATGAGGGGATTGCCTTGAGCTGATCGCGTCGCCACGATCCGGCCAATAAAGATCCCATGGGTGCCGACGACTTGGTAGTGATGCAAGACGCATTCGAGCACACAAACTGCGCTTTGCAGAACCGGTACG
Organism: Bradyrhizobium icense; assembly: GCF_001693385.1. Classification (NCBI taxonomy): domain Bacteria; kingdom Pseudomonadati; phylum Pseudomonadota; class Alphaproteobacteria; order Hyphomicrobiales; family Nitrobacteraceae; genus Bradyrhizobium; species Bradyrhizobium icense. Next base: position 5,161,746 of record NZ_CP016428.1, on the reverse strand, counting down.
TCAAGGACGCCCTGATCCCATGGCGCTGTATCGAAACGGTGGACACCGTTTGCGCCATGCCGGCCGGCGAAACGCAGTGCGAGGTCCTGCTGATTGCCGCCGAGCATACTCACGCCAAAAGTGCCGTTGGCGAGTATCGCGTCGTGAGTTTCGGAACTGGCATTAATACCGACCAGCAAGCAGGGTGGCTCCATGCAGATCGAAGTAATAGAACTGACCGTTAACCCCCGCCGTCCGACAGCCGTTCCGGTTGCTACAATGCAGACGCCGCTCGCCAGATTTCGCATGGCTTGGCGAAACTCAATCGCCTCGATGGACTGAATATCGCTCATCCGGGGAGGCGATTGGCAGCTCATAGCCCAGCTCCGGATTGGCGTCTAACTTCGAACGTTTGAGCTATGCGGAGATTGCGTGGGTCGCGACTCTCGAACTTACCTCCGCGCAATTCGCGTTTGATCGAACCGATAATCTGACCGCTCCACGGCATGATCTGGCGATGCAGCTGAACACAATCGGTCGCTCCGCTTGGATGATAACGTTCAGCGCGGCTGCGCGTCAGATCGAATACGTTCCGCGTACTCGTCGCGTAGCAACAGCGACGGGGAAGGGGGCCCGTACGTCCGAAGGGCTGGCGGTCCGTGATGTGTCCGCGCGTGGTGTCATTCACTGCGAATTGTTCCTTGGTGGTGATATGGGCATGGCCGCCGCGCCGTCTTGCCTTCCGATACTGTCGAAAAGGCGCTCTTTCCCGAAGAGAAGACGCTCATCCAGCGTCGCGTGCAACGAAAGCCGCAGCTCGGGCGAGATCGAGTCGTCTGTATCGATCACTTCACGAAACTTGCGAAACATGAGTTCGATCTTTTCGATCGATCCGAGTACCGTGATCGTCCGCCAAGACATCATTGTTTGTCTCCTTCGCGGTAGCGCGAAGCGCGAGTCCAAAAGCCGTCTGTCTTTTCGACGATCTCGGTGGGTCGCTTCGCACCGGCTCTGGCGATCTGAGCGGCGGTCGATCTGTCAGGTGCCGCCTTGGCCTCGATCGGCTCGGCAAGATTGATATAGTACGCATCCTGCAGCCTGATAAGCGCGCCGCTTCGAGCATAGACCGCCCTCATCTCACAAAGCTCCGCCTCGATTTCTGAAAATTTTCCATGATTTTGCTCTTACCGTCTCAGACTAATGCACCGCTATTTCGTGCAAACGGTGCATTTCGCCCCACCATCACCGGCCGCATTTCTCGGCCATCGTCAAATGCAGGGGGATCCACCGGCTCGGTGCTGATTGAGTTGCGCGGACCTTCTGGATGCTGACTAGCCGTCGCCGAACAGCGGCGACACCTCAATGTCGTTTGCGGCGAGTCGTATTCGGAGCGAAGCCGAGCTCGGCTGGAAGGCTTTGCGCGCCATCACTGCGCTCCGGTCGAAACCGCCGCCTCGCGCGAGAGCAGCGCGCGGGTCGCCGCCGTCACGTCAGCCTGCCGCATCAGACTTTCTCCGACCAGGAAGGACGAAATGCCAAGCCGCGAAAGACGCAGAACATCGCCCGGGGCGCAGATACCGCTTTCGCCGACGATCAGGCGATTCTTCGGTATGAGCGGCGCCAGCGCCTCGCTGGTCGTAAGCGTGGTCTCGAAGGTGCGCAGGTTGCGGTTGTTGATGCCGATCATCGGCGAGCTAAATTGTAGCGCCCGATCGAGCTCGTCGCGGTTATGGATCTCGATCAGCACATCCATGCCATGGGCCAGGGCCGCAGCCTCGATCTCGCGAGCGGTTTCGTCGTCGAGCGCCGCTATGATGATCAGGATGCAGTCGGCCCCCTGAGCGCGCGCTTCTGCCACCTGATAGGTGTCGAACATGAAGTCCTTGCGCAGCACCGGCAGATATGTTGCCGCTCGCGCTGCCATCATGAAATCAGGGTGCCCCTGAAAGAAGGGCGTATCCGTCAGCACCGACAGACAGGCCGCGCCGCCCGCTTCATAGGCCCTGGCGAGCGAGGGCGGATCGAAGTCGCCCCGGATAATGCCTTTGGAGGGAGAGGCCTTCTTGATCTCGGCGATCAGCGCATACTCATCTGCTGCGTGCTTGTTGCAGATGGCGGCGAGAAAACCCCGCGGGGGCGGGGCCCGCCGCGCGAGCGCTTCGACCTCTGAAAGCGGCAAGGCGCGCTTGGCGGCTGCGATCTCTTCGCGCTTGTAGGCCTCGATCTTGGTCAAAATGTCGGACATCGGTCAGCTCGGCTGTCAGGCGTTAGAGATTGCGACTAGATGTTTCAATCGCGCCGCCGCGGCACCGCTATCAAGCGATTTCTGCCCAAGGGCGACGCCTTCCTTCAAGGTTTTGGCACGGCCGGCCACGATCAATGCCGCGGCCGCATTGAGAAGCGCGATATCGCGATACGGGCTCGGGGCGCCGTCGAGCACGCTTTGCAGCGCGACTGCATTGGCACCGGCATCGCCGCCCTTCAGCCCCACGCTGCCGCAGCGGGGGAGGCCGGCATGTTCAGGGGTCACTTCGAAGGTGCGGATCTCGCTGGTCTCAATCGAGGCAACAAAGGTGGGGCCGGTCAGGGTGATCTCATCAAGTCCGTCCGAGCCGTGCACCACCCACACTGACTCAGCGCCAAGATTCTTCAACACCTGCGCCAAGGGCAGCACCCACTGCCGCGAAAACACTCCGACTATCTGTCGCTTGACGCTGGCCGGATTGCACAGCGGTCCGAGCAGATTGAAGATGGTGCGGGTAGCGAGCTCAACCCGGGTCGGGTGAACGTGCTTCATAGCGGGATGATGGACCGGGGCAAACATGAAGCCGATGCCGGCTTCGTGTACGCAGCGAGCGATGTCTTCAGGGGCCATATCGATCCTCACGCCGAGCGACGCCAAAACGTCGGCTGCGCCCGAGCGCGAGGACAGTGCGCGATTGCCATGTTTGGCAACCCTTACGCCAGCGCCAGCGACGATGAAAGCGGCGCAGGTCGACACGTTGACCGAGCCCGAGGCGTCGCCGCCAGTCCCTACAATGTCGATGGGATCGTGCGGCGCACTGACTCGCAGCATCTTACTCCGCATCGCGGAAGCCGCGCCGGTAATCTCTTCCGCCGTCTCGCCGCGCACCCGCAGCGCCATAAGAAGTCCGCCCATCTGCGCGGGTGTGGCTTCGCCCGACATCATGCTATCGAAAGCGGATGCCGCTTCCTCGCGGGTCAGCGTGGCGCCACTGGCGACTTTGCCAATAATCGATTTGAAGGCGTTCATCGTGCTTTCGAACGTGCTTAGTTGTTGCTACTGGCAGCGGTTGCCTGGGCGAAGGCGGCCTCGTTGATCGATGAGCCGATCCCGATGTTCCAGCTTGGTGACGAGGGCGGCGGGCCGCTCGATCGCACAACATGCTTGAAGACGCTCTTTTGGCTCTTTGCTTTCGTCCGATGCGAACTCGACAAACGGCACGATCTCGCAGCCTTCCGGCATCATCCGTAGGAAGTCAATTCGAACAGGCGCCAGTTCCAAACTTGCGATCATGCGCACGGCAACCCGGCTGCCGCGTTAGCCGATATCCATTGCTTGCGTGGTGTAGCTTTGGTCATAACTGGTTTCCAAGCCTACAACCTGACGCAGCGTAAGGTTCAACCCCTTTCAGTCGCTTGGCTGAACATTATTCCAGTATTCCATTATTCCATTGTGCCGCCACCATATGCGTCTCCTCGCTTCCTGAGGTACGAGGACACAAGCGACCAAACGCAGGCCACTGCCATGGTGGGAAACTATTTCCCAGCGCAGCCTGGCTGATATGAGAACACTCACTGCGGGCGTTTCCAGACAGACGCGCTCAAGATCCCTATGCGGCGCAAAGAAGAGATTGAATCCAAAACGGCAGCCCGACGTGCTCCAGCCGACTTGTCTCTGCAATGCCGAAGATTATTGCACCCAAGCGACGCGCGCGGTGAGGTGAGCGGAGCCGACATCGCGACATTGCAGATATCCCGGCCTAACTCCTAGCCGCGTCCACCTGATTGCACGAAGCGGCGGATCGAGCATGTCGAAATAGATGCGGTTCAGAGCCCCGAGCTTATGCACCATTCTTGATTGTAGCCTCCTCGAGTACTCGCCGTAGTGCGGCGCAAGAGGTTGCGGTACGGAAATAGTTAGCAAAACGCACATCGTGCCGGCTCGATGCCACTCGCTCGACCTGCCGCTTAAGATCGGCCATAATGGCGTGAAGCCCCGCATGACGATCGCGCGCCGCCTCCCAGTTCCGCGTCCTCCGGAGCCGGGGATATAGGTGGGCGGGGCAAGGAATGGCAGGGCCCATCGGGGTCTCCCATTCTTTTTCAGGTGCGGGCGATCGTTAGACCAGCATTCTCAAGGGCATCCAGGATCTTGCCGGCATAAGCCGGCGGGTCGTGTTGGTGTTCGCCAGTCAGGGCGCCGGCAATGACCGCATACGCCTCCTCGCGCTCCGCGAGCTTGTGCTCAGTATATTCGCCGCAGATATTGCAGGCGATCATCGGCCGACCGCTCCAGGGATCATGCGACGCGATTTCGCACCAGTCATCGGAGCTGCATTTCGGACACTGCATCGGCGGGGGCTCCTGGCGGTTCTCAGCTCGCGGGCTCGAGTCTAGCCAACTCGAACGGGCGCGTGGGCAGCTTACCTCTGCAGCAGCATCGGGAGTGTGGAGCTCGTCTCGGACATTCCAGAAGCGAATAGAGCTAGCGAGGCCAGCGCGGAAATAAACGAACAGATGTGGCAAACGCGCGCGGTCTTTGCAGCGCGCAAGCGGCGCGCCTCTTGAATCCTTGGTGGCTCAGAAGTAACCGCCTTTTCAGCTGCGGCGCAGGCGAACATTGCGAGCAAAGCGAGCGCGGCCCCCAACGCGAAGGACAGCGTTGCTGAGGCGAGGGCGCCGATTAGGCTCAGATCGATTGTGGCTCTGGTTGATATGCCTTCGAGAAACGCCAAGACTGCAAGCGCAGCTCCACAGTTGATCAATATCAGAGCGCAAAGCGCAATCGGGCCCGAATCGAGGGCTGCCTTTTTGACAAAGCTGCGAAGTCCGCCGTTGTGAAGGGTGCTCTGAGTATCTTCGCGGTTCAGGCCGTAATGCCATTTTCCATCCTTTACCGCCTGCTCGCGACCCGAGTGTTCTTCAAGCGTTATTTGTTTGTTGGCATTGTCCACTAGGTGTACTCCTGGATCCGTTCGAGGGCGACGAAAACATCGCTTCGGGCGCGCGCGAATAGCTAATCCGGCCTGAGACAATAGCCCGGTTTCGTGTTTGCGACAGCACATCGCGTTCGTTCAACGACGTATCGGCATCGGAAATTCATAGACCACCATTTGCGTGATGCCGTCGTATTGGCACACGACCGTTTCTGAAACCGTTCGCCAGCGCTGCGTGAGGTTGACAGACTTCAGCGGCTCAGTGGTCCCCACCGAAACTGGTTTGAAGCCAATCTCCTCTAGCTGCTTCGATAGTGTCGACGATGGGGCACATTGAAACCGGATCCGCCTGTCCTCAGATGAACTGACAACAACGCCGCCACTATTGCGAGTAAAACCGTGGCGAGCGCCATCGATACCTCGCCGGTATTCGCCAGCAGCAAGCCAACGATCCTTCACCAATGCTAGCGTTCGAGCTGCATCATCCAAGGCGATGATGGGCTTTGTCATCATGAAACGGCGGCTTCTGAGGCAGCAGAGGGCATTCAATCTCTCGCTTCAACGGGACGGTTTTTGTTCTGCAGTACGGGTCGATTGACCGGAATCGTGGTAGTGCGGTCAGGAATCGATCAGGGGGCACGCGGACATTCCGATGACGCCCGACGATCTGTTACGGCGCCGATCATCGGGTATGCGCGGATTACTCTGCTCTGTTTCTGACTGTGCTCTGTCTCTTGCTCTGGTCGTGTCGGTGAAACGCTTTCGCGCTCGCTCACGTCTTCGTCGTCGCAATTCTGCTCGCGACGATCTCTCCGGTCTTGTGCGACCTGTCAATGGGGCGCACGCACCGCTCCGACCGCACCGCCGTCGTCGTGATCGGCGTAGATGTGCGACGGCGCACCGAGGTGGAACATTTCTTTCGGCTTGCGGCGCCTGATCTGTGCGGGCGGACGCGATGCATGGTGACGTTGATCGAGCGGATGCCGGCAAGGAAGCCGGCGCTGGCGTCGAGCTCGGGGCCAGCGTGCGCCGCGCTCGTCAGCGCGAGAAGCGCCGCGGCGAAGGTGATGCGTTTCACTTGTCTTCCTTTTCCGTGGGGTGTGGAGGTAGACCCGGCCGCCAATTCGAAAGCCAGCTAGATCGAAGGACGGGCATAATCGGCGCCTTGTGCCTTGCGATTATCGTGCCGACTTCCATTTCATGTGCGGCTGGATCGCGCTGCGCTACCTTGATGATCCCGCCAAGGCAGCCCTGATCCGATCGCTACATTCTGAAGACGCCGTAATGTGGCGCCTCAATGGGTGTATTGAGCGAAGCGCTCAGGACGATTGCGAGCGCGTTTCGGGTGTCGACAGGATCAAGAATGCCGTCGTCCCAGATTTCGGAGGTTGCATAATATGCGCTCGATCGTTCCCGATACTCTTCCAGAATCGGCTCTCGAATAGCTGCCAACTCCTGCTCAGACAGGCGTCCACCCTCACGGGTTAATTGTCTTGCCTTGACATGTGTGAGCACGCCTGCTGCTTGCTCTGCACCCATCGCAGAAATCTGAGACTGCGGCCAGGTAAACATAAAGCGCGGATCGAAAGCCCGCCCCGCCATAGCGAACGTCCCCGCTCCGTAGGAGCCGTTGCAAACGACTGTGAACTTGGGCACCGACGCTCCAGAGACGGCCATGATCAGCTTGGCGCCATCCTTGGTGATGCCACGCCGTTCGTATTCGCGGCCGACCATGAAACCCGTGATATTCTGCAGAAAGAGCAGGGGCGTTCGGTGCTTGTCGCACAACTGGATGAAGTGAGCGCCCTTCAGCGCACTGTCGCTGAACAGCACACCGTTGTTTGCAATAACCCCGATCTGATAGCCATAAAGCCGCGCGAAGCCGCACACCAGAGATTCGCCATAGCGTGGCTGGTATTCGTGGAACCGGCTGCCATCCACCAGACGGGCGATGATCTCCCGCATGTCGAACTGCACTCGAGGATCCCTGGGAATGATGCCGTAGAGTTCGGACGCGTCGTACGCCGGCGGCTCCGGAGAGACTCGATCCATCGAGGATTTCGTGGGACGATTGAAGCGAGCGACGATGTCCCGTGCGATGGCAATCGCGTGCATCTCGGAGCTTGCGAAATAGTCACTCGTCCCAGACACGCTGGTATGCATATGAGCGCCACCAAGCTCTTCGACGGATACCGTCTCGCCCGTGGCTGCTTTCACGACCGGGGGACCTCCTAGAAAAATCGCGCCCGTTCCCTCCACGATGATGTTGTAGTCGCTAAGCGCCGGGACGTACGCCCCTCCCGCGGTGCAATGACCCATTGCGATGGCGACTTGCGGCACTCCCATCTTCGAGAGAATGGACTGATTGCGGAAGATTCGACCCGCGTAGTATCGATCCGCGAAGAACTCCGCCTGCAAAGGCAGGAAACCACCAGCACAGTCGCACAGATGAACCACGGGCAGACGGTTCTCGATTGCTATGTCCAAAGCCCGCACGATCTTCTTGACAGACAACGGATACCATGCGCCGCCCTTCACGCTGGCGTCATCCGCGTGAACAATGACCTCGCGACCCGCTACGATGCCGATGCCGACGACCTGCGCTGCGCCAGGCACCTCGCCGTCGTAAGCCTTATTAGCAGCTAGCGTCGAAAGCTCGAGGAACGGAGTGTCTGGATCGAGCAAAGCCTCGATCCGATCACGTACAAACAGCTTGTTTTGCCGACGCAGGCGCTCAAGGTCCCGTTCAGGACGGTTGAAGCGAACGACACGTTGTCGTTCCTTCAGTTCGGCCGCAAGTCGTCTATTGTGGAGTTCGTTGAGGCGAAATTCGTGGGATCTGATATCCGCTGCAGAAGAAATGCGCTGCATCTCAACGCCCTTCCTCGACGAGCGTAACCAGCACTGCGCCTCGCTCGAAGCTCTCGCCTTCGTTGAAGTGAATTCGGTCGATCACGCCGTCCCGTGGAGAGCGTATGGTGGTTTCCAATTTCATGCTCTCGATTGTCATCAGCGCCGTGCCTGCGGAAACCGGTTGACCAGGCGAAACGCTGGTCGCAACGACGAGGCCCGGCATTGGCGCGCGGGCCAGGAGATGATCTGCCTCATGATTCGCGCAAGCGAGCGTTCTCAACGGGTCGCGGTAGTGCAAAATGCGCGTCCTACCGCGGATATGCACGTGAATAACCTCGCCGTCGATGGCGAACCGGACCGGTTCGCTTTCGCCAGCGATGGTAAGGACGCCGCGACCTTCGCCTTGCTGGAAGAACGCGACTGGGGCAATCACTTTGTTACTCAAGCGAAGGCGATAGCCCCGTTGGCAACGTGAAAGCGCGAACTGATAATCTACGCCATCAACTTCAAAAAAGTGTTTCACGTCAGTTTCTCCAGCTGCCCATCGCTGCATGAAGCTCGGGCACGGCATCTGCCGGTTCGCGGACCGGTCTCGTCAGGAGGGCGGCTGTGGCGAGGAAGCCAGATAAGTCGGACGCAGGTTCGCCCGATGCGATGTGCGGATTTTCCTCAAGATATCCCGTATGGATGTGTCCGCTCAGAAATGCCTCCTCGCGGAGGATACGTGTGAGAAAGCTCGCGTTTGTCTCGCAGCCGAGAAGCACCAGCTCCCGCATCGCGCGATGGGCCTTCAGCGCAGCCTCAATGCGCGTGGGCGAATGCACGATGATCTTTGCGAGCATGGGATCGAACGCTGTCGTGATCTGCTGGCCTTGCAAGATGCCGCTGTCGATCCGTACGCCGTCGCCATCCGGGTACTCAAGAACAAGTACCTTGCCAGTCGTCGGAACATATCCGCGTTCCGGGGCTTCCGCATACAGTCTAGCCTCGATCGCGTGTCCTCTCGAGACGATATCGGACTGCGAGAATCCAAGTTCGCGGCCCGCTGTGACATAGATCTGTTGAGCAACAAGATCGATGCCGGTGATCATCTCGGTCACGGTATGTTCGACTTGCAGACGCGTATTCATCTCAAGAAAATAGAACTCTCCGCCGCCGAAGATGAATTCGACAGTGCCTGCGTTTCGATACTTGGCGGCGCGCGCGATGCTGGCGGCGGTTTCGCAAACCCGTTTCCGCAACTCTGGCGACAGCGCGGGTGACGGCGCCTCCTCGATGATCTTCTGGAACCGGCGCTGCACGGAGCACTCCCTCTCAAAGAGATGGACCATGTTTCCGAAGGAGTCGCCGAGCACCTGTACTTCGATGTGCCGCGGGTTTTCGACATATCGTTCGACGTAAAGCCGGCCATCGCCGAAGTACCTCTGCCCCTCACTGCGCGCCTGCGCGATCGCGTCCTCCAGGGTAGCGAGGTCGCGTACGACCCGCATGCCCTTGCCGCCACCGCCCGCCGATGGTTTCACCAGCAAAGGAACTCCAACAGCTCGCGCCCTGAATGTGAATGTCGCTGGATCATCTTCTTCGATCGCCGAAGGTGCGACCGGAAAACCGTTCTGCTGAACGAAGTTGTGGGCCCGGATTTTGTCGCCCATCAGTTCTATGCTTTCGGGAGCGGGCCCGATGAACGCAATGCCCGCTTTTATCACGGCCCTCGCGAACTCAGCATTCTCGGAGAGAAATCCATAACCCGGATGAAGGGCGTCGGCGCTCGCCTTGTGGGCAGCAGCGATGATTTGCGCGATATCGAGATAGGCCGCCATCGGCGTGCGACCGCTGATGGCAATCGCCGTGTCAGCCATGGAGACAGCCGGCGTCCCCGCATCGGCATCGTGGTAGACAATTGCAGAGCGAAGCCCCAGCCTTCGCAAGGTCTTGATGATTCGTACGGCAATCTCGCCTCTGTTGGCGATCAGAATGGTGTGGAAGGGTAATTCACGCATTTGCCTATTCGCCCAAACAAGTACCCGATGCCGGGAGTGCCGTCAGTCGCAAGCGGTTGGTGCTGCCTCAATTGCCCGCGCCCGTTCATCTGTCCCCATCCGGCGTTGCCGTCCTGGATTCAGCCGGGGACTAGTCTCCAACGCGGGCACTCGAAGGCGCCGGCCTATTGGCGCTGGCTCATTTCGAGCCTTCCTTGCCTTTGGCAGAGTCTCGAACTGATATCACGTAGCGACATTGGTCACTCAGGTTTGTGAACTTGGCTCTGAGACAGGCAGTGATGGCGCCTGCATCAGGTATGTGGCTGCCACAAAAGCGAAGCACGTCCGGTGTGCAAGCCTCTCGCTCCTCCGGTGTCGCCGGCCGATCTCGCGCACCCGCCTGTTCAGTGCATAGAGCTGTTGTCGTCACAAGAGCAACAGCAAGTGCTGTTGCACAGCGGTGTGCTTTGAAGAACCAAGACCCATGCGTTCGCTGCTTTTGATTCACGATATCCTCTTCAAGTCGATACATCCTGCGGTACTGTTCGTCCTGCGCGAAGCGCAGTATGACCTGTCTACCGGGAAACAGGCCGGAACCATTCAAAGCATTGACGACCGCGGAAGCGCACTTGCGTATCTGCGCACCCATCGCAGCGGTGCTTCGGTCGCTTTGTCGTGAGATACCTAACTTCCGAGCGCATGGAGGCGGCTAACAACCCGCCAGCCGGCTGATGACCCAGAGCCGCCAACGCAGGGCGAAACAACGATTGCGGCCTGGCTAGACGAAAGAAGTTACGATAGCGGTGAGATATACCCCGGGAGCAATTCCGGCATTCAGCTACGTCCAACACGCCCCCGAAGCTGCACCTGGTTGGGGAGAGCGAACAGTTGGCGGTCTGTCGCAGCCGGGGCCATCACCCACGTGGTGCGCTCTCGTGAGCTGCATTCTACCTCCTGTGAGGAGCGGCGCGCGCGAAATCGGAGATCGAGATTGTCCCAAATGCTGGTCCTGTTCTGGCTGCAACTTGGCCAGTTCGCCATGCGGTCCATAGATCACTTCGCCTTTGGGGGAGTGCTCGAGGATCGTGACGGACTCTTGCGGCGTGAGCTTAAGAGTTTGGGACATTCGCAATTCTCATCACCTGGCGGGACGCTTTCAGATGGCCGGAGGGAGCGCCACCTGCTTTTAAGATCGTACAATCTAACGCTACGTACGATTCAAGCCCCTTCGAGGACTGCTCGTGTGGATATGTCCAAACTCGCACGCCCCAAGAGCCATCTGGCGCGAATCAGAGTGAGAGGCCTTCACTGAGGCCGAGCGCAGCCGTGCACGTGCTAGAAGCGAAGGCTCCAGCACGGCTGATCCCTCCAAGCCGGCAAGTGGGAGAGATCGAAATATTGGATTGGCTTGCGATCCTAGTCAGCGCAAATTGCGCGGTCCGGTAGCAGTTCGAAAAGGGAAGAGCTTCATGCCCGAGAGGGCGGGCGCTTTAGATGCTGCGCGTCTAAACCTTCGTTCCTGGAAGAAACTTGACCTAGCGCGCCTTCGGAGGAGGTCGTGGTGGCTGGGGGTGGTAGCGTGCTGGGTCCGGCTGCCACCGGCTGTGTACGAGGCATGAGCAAAGCAACTCTATCAACCGCTCAATGCGTGTGCGCCCGCTTCGGCTTTATCAAGCGAATCGCGTCCCGCGGCTTCGCTCCCTCCGAGATATCGGCAATTGGGTCGAATTTGCGAATTTTGCGGGGAGAGCGGCCTACTTAATCTTGGAGGGCTGGTGTCGCATTCTCTTAATGTACGAACTGCATGCTCATCTACATGAAACCGAAAGATCCGTTCTACGATCCCAAATTCTGGCGACGCCGTGCGGAAGCGACGCTGACCAAAGCGGTGTCGTTCGCTGAAGGCAAGTCCAGAGATAGGCTCCTTAAGATCGCCGAGGAATATGAGAAGCTAGCCCGACGCGCAGAGGAGTGGCCGACGCTCAAAAAGGATGGCGGCACTGACTCTAATCACAGTTCCTGATGCGTCGCCCGCCTCTCGATAAAATCCGCAGGTAGCTCTCTGGGAGCTGCTAGAGTGGTTCTTCGGCTCGATACGGCTAATTTTGCTGCGTCAAAAGTTATAACGCATGGGGGGAGAATTGGATTGCTCAGCCGTTAGCGGTTCGCTCATCGTGTGCGCGATCAACCTCAGGCTTGAACAAGCGATGCCTAAGGTTAGCGCCCTGGCTCCGTATCTCGCTGACCCGGTATCATCCAGAATCTTGGTCGCTACTTCTGGAGGAGGCTGAATCCAACGTGTCCTCCAGCATGGAGTTCATCCACGGCTGCTGATCTATTGCAGGAGCCTGGAGGTCACACGGCCTGATGCAAGCGGAAAGCCATCCGATGAGCCAGCCTAGCCTCTTCGTACCGCTTCTTTGCGGAACCCTTGCGATGGTCAGCTGGAGTATCGGCAACGTTCTGTCCAAGGCTGCGCTCTGCTGCATCGAGCCGCTCTCGCTACTAACAGGGCAGTTGGCGGTGAGTGCCGCAAGCCTGACAGTACTATCCATCTGGTCAGGCGCGCCGCCTCGCTTGAGCGATTGGCGTGCCGGCCTTCCCGGCCTGCTGCAGCCGGCGCTTGCGTCTGGTTTGTCGACCTTCGGCCTGACGATGTTGCCGGCGTCGGTGGAAGCGATCCTGTTCGCAGTTGAAACGCCAATGATCATACTCCTCGCGTGGTTGATCCTTGGCGAGATCCCCAACCGGGCCGTCGGCTTGCTCTGCTTGTTGGCCTTTGCCGGAGTTGGTTTGTTGAGCTGGACCTCCGAACCTGATCCTTACGCTACGCGGGGACTGGGAGTCGCCCTCGTGCTCGCCGGTGTTCTATTTGCCTCGCTCTACAGCATCGCAGTCCGTTTGATGTCGCATCGGATCGGTGCGCTGCGGCTTACGACAGCAAGCCAGATCGTCGCCTTCGCGGCAGTCGGATGTGTGTGGATTGACGTTCGTCCATTGCCGCCGCTCTCTCTAATCATCACTGATATTGTTTCGGTGGTCGCATCCGGATTGCTGCTCCTGTCAATCCCATTTCTTCTCTACGGAGTTGCGCTGGAGCGAATGAGCGCGACCGCAGCCGCGCTGTTGCTACCGCTAGTTCCCATGTTTACGTCCATTTTGGCATCCCTTTTTCTTCAGGAAACCCTGACCGCAAGACAGTGGCTCGGGGCTGCCACGGTTCTTGTATCGGCGCTTGGAATGCCCTTGGCCCTACGTTCCAAACCGCACGATTGACCTGGATCAACTTGGCTCAGGCGACGTCGTCTGACGCAGACCTGTTTCGGAAATGAGATGGCGTCGCCGCGCCTTCAGAGGATAGCCGACATGGCCGGCTCCCGCGCGCGCCACAACAAAAAGCTTAGTTGCGGACCTACCAGATCAGTATATGCCGGCTAACGAAGTCGTCCGCTTCGCCTCCCAATAGCTCTGCAATACGGCTGATTGATCACTATCTGCGCGCGCCGCGCGCTAGATGCGAGGAGTTGCGCCAGCGCCTTTGCTTGCAATCCAGCGATCGACGAGCTCGCTGAGGATTCCGAAGGGAAGTGCACCGCTGCCGAGAACGACGTCATGGAACTCGCGCGTGTCGAACGCCCGGCCCAACTCAGAGCTTGCCTTGCTCCTCAAGGCGAGCAGTTGCTGCATGCCCACCTTGTACGCAGTGGCTTGGCCCGGTAAGACGATATAGCGTTCCACCTCGGCTATGATCTCGGACAAGGGGTTGGGCGTGACCTTGCGCAGGTAGTCGATCGCTTGTTGGCGCGTCCAGCGACTAGCGTGGATGCCGGTATCCACCACAAGCCGCGTGGCGCGCCACAGCTCCGCCGCCAGCCGACCGAAATCGGACATCGGATCGCGATACGCACCCATGTCCTTGGCAAGCGACTCAGCATATAACGCCCACCCTTCCGCATAGGCGGTATACGAGGCGAACTTCTGGAACGCGGGAACTCCGGTCAGTTCGCTCGCAATTGCAATCTGCATGTGATGACCCGGCACGCCCTCGTGGTAGGCGAGAGCTTCGAGCTGGAATGTCTTCAGGATCTCCATTCTGGACAGGTTGACATAGTAGATGCCGGGCCGGCTGCCGTCGGCCGCTGATAGAAGGCGAGACCCACAGAGTTCTCACGGAAGGCCTCGACACGCCTGACAACCAAAGCAGCCTTGGGAAGCCTGCCAAAAAAATTGACGAGATTGCAGTACATCGCGTCCATAACGCGGGAGGTTTCGCGGAGGTAGCTGCTCCGTCCCTCCTCGGTATCGGGATAGACAAGCTTGGGGTTTGTCTCGATGTGCCCGAAAAAAGCGGCGAGGTCGCCACCAAAGCCAAGCGAGTTCTTTAATTTTTCCATCTCTCCGCGGATCCGGGCGACCTCAGCCAGCCCGTACTCGTGGATTTGTGTCGCCGACAGCTCCGTCGTGGTCATGTGCCCTGAGCGCCTGCGCGTAGAACTCAACCCCGTTGGGGTGCTTCCAGGCGCCATCGTCCGTGCTGGACGATACCTCGAGCCGGCCCGCCGCCGCAATCAAATCGACGTAGGCCGGCTGGACGAACCTGATCATCGCTTGGATGGCTGCTTCAATAAGCTTGGGCTTCTTCGCGTAAGATATGGGCAGCGCCTCGACCTTCGCGCGGAAGTCCGCAAGCCACGTCGAGTCGTTTCCTGAAGCATGAAAGGGCACGCCGCTCAGAAGAATGCGACAATCCCGGATGACCTTGTCGTAAACAAACCGGGGAGCAAGTATCCCCTTGCGAGAACGCAACTCGACACCATCGATGACTTGTGCGACCAACCTGCGGACGCCCTCGAGGCGAGAGATGTAGGCCTCCGCATCCTCAACAGCGTCGATGGGATGATGGTTGAGCAGGAAGGCCGGAATCGACGATTGCCAGCCATACATTTGGTTTAGCGGGTAGTTATAATGCCGGAACTTGTCCGCTTCTAGCGCGGTCACGCAGTTGCTCTCGAACAGCCGATAGCTGAGCTTGGCCGCGTCCGGCAACGTCTGGGGATCGAAGTCCGCGCGCAGGCGATCAAGGTCCCGGCGTATCTCCCGAACCGCGTCGTCCCGTGCTGGTTCGTCGATCTCGTCCCAGAGATGCTGGCGATCTTTGCGCCCGAGCAAGGCAGACTCGCTCATCGGGCTGAGCCGGATTTGCCGTTCGAAAGCTTGTTCGAAGAAAACGCCGAGCGCCTCGGTTTGCGGTGCGGCGGTAACCGACTGAGGCATGGTAGGCTTGCTCTTGGTGTTCAATGTCCTCGATGAAAACTCCGCCGGGTCGTCCCGGAGATGGCGACCGTTGCGAGCTTCGGCGTGTGGCTCAGATAGCTGCACAAGTCGCTCGTGCAGTCGCTGGTCTTCCGGAGTTTGGAGCTTGGCCACGGTGGGGCTGCCCTTCATTTTCGCGGTCCACAACCGAGCGCCTTAAGCTATCGCCGCGCAGCAAACCGTCGGGGCGGACCAGACGCTAACGGAAACGCGCGCCTAGTTCGCCCCGAAGATCACCGCACTGCGGTTGGTGATGATGCCGCGAACGAAGCAAGCGGCGTGCCGAATTGAATTCCAGGTTCGGCAGGCACTTCGTAAGGGTGTATAGCGTCAAGTTGCTGACATTGGTCTGAAGGCTGACAATCGGCGCTGCTAGTTTCCGACAGGACCCTGCGCAGCAGGAAGCCGCCTTTCGAACAGTTTCCCCATGGCGCGCTCAATGTGCGGGGCGCGCTTTGATGCACGGCATTCATGCTCCACGTGGGTGCGCGCGCTGACTCGTGCAGCATCGGCGTGATTCAACACCAGCCTTCTGCGCGCGTCCTCAACGATTCGCACTGTGTCGTCGTTGGTCTGAGCTTTCACCGGGGCCTACCGATGATGGGGAGGGGCCGGGGCAGGTACGCGGGACCGCCCGGTTCGCACATATTTGACGACGCGGTTTTTGTGTTTCGCTTCCACGAAATGGGGCTTTCCAGGCCTATAAACGAACCTACAGGCGGCAAGAAAATGAACGCACTAGCGAGTAAGCCAGCTATGGAAAACATGGCCCTATTAAGCGATTACGGCCGCACGAACGGAATTCGCCCGGCATTCGGCCAAGCAAATCGACCAGATCGCCGCATCGATCCGGAAAGGGGGCTGGACGATGCCGATCCTAGCCGCCGATGAAGGAATGGTCCTAGCCCACGACCGATTGGCCGCCGGCAAACTGCTCGGATGACCCATGTCCCGGTCATTGTCGCGCGCAGATGGACCGAAGCGCAGAAGCGCGCCTATGTTATCTCCGAGACGGTTCGGCCTGCTCGGAGTTCTCACGGCAAGGACACGACGAGAATGACACCGCCTGCGGTCGCGGATCGGTTATGATCGGCGCTGCGGGCAGGCGCGTCGGCCAATTCTTCATACACAATGGCGACGATTCAGCCTTCGTTTGCGAACGCGGCTGAGTTCTTTAACAGCCTGGTAGGTCAGCATCACCTCATCGAATACTTCTTCCAGTAAACCGAAGCAATTTCGCCGCGTGGCCACCGGCTACGAAAAGACGGCCAGGAATGACCTGGCCGTCGTCACGATTTCGGCTACCGTGTTATGGCTCCGATAAAACTTCACTCGAAAGGTCAGGGTAGCGAAGCCGCACCCTGGCCCTTCGCGGTGTCCCAAACGAACTTCGCGCCGTCCGGCAGTTCGCAGACGAATTCGCCCTGATTCACGACGTCGGTCGCCCCGACGGTCAGCTTGGAGGCCCGCACCGTAAGCTTGCCTTCGCGGCTGAGGCTGTGGCGAATGTATTCCGTCACCGGGTGTCCCGAGCTATCCACGGTTTGATGCGCATTGGCAAAGCTGATGCCGTTCTGGGCGGTCACCCTGAAGGCACTTATAACCAACCCGGCCTGCGTCGCCGGCCCGGGCTTGCCGCCATCGACGGTGGTACAGCGGTTCAGGTCCAGTATGAGCTTCACATTCTTGCCGGCCTGCAGGGCACTGAGCACCTCGGCGTATTTCGGCGAGGGCTCATCGGCCTTGGCGATCGTGCTCACGCTTACAGCCGAAAGCAAGGACAACAGGATCGACAGGCGTCTACGACTAAACTTCATACGCTCTTCTCCTCCACAACAACCGCAGGCCACGCATGCGGCAACTTGCCTGATGTCGTGTTCGCAAACAGCTTGGCGGACTCCGGACATCGGGTATGTGCGCTTCGCAACAACTACACGTGTCGCAACCGCTTGCAAGTCGTTGCGAAGGCTAATCCAACCTCACAACCTCGTACGTAAGGTTCGCGAAGTGGCGTCACCATTCGTGACACCCTCTGCACTGGTTGGTCCAGCGGGTGGCAGCGTCGAAAGGGTGAACGGCAATAGTGCGCAAATGCAAAGGAGGCCGATATGGTCGAGAGGGTGCAGGTTAGGACTCTCATATAAGCGTAAGCGGAAGAGTTTCGAACGAGCCTTCAACGGGCATCTTGCCGAGCACTCGGTGTGGCCGCCCGGCAGGGGACCGCTGCCGCCCGAAGAAATGGTCGGGGAATGGACGATCGGCGAAACTGATGCGGTGGGACGACGAGCAAAATCCTTGCTCGGTCAAGGAACTTGATCTCGGTCTACCGAAACAAGCTTGGCGGAATGTCAAATGGCGCGACGGCAGCGTTAACTCTTGACCTCGCGCTTTGCGCGGCTCCGGGTCCACCCCGCTCATCGCAATGACTGGCTGACCCGCGGCGCTCCCGCTCAGAACCGAGCGTGACATGCCGAACTCGTTCGCTAGCATGCGGTGGTGCCTCGCGAGCGTATTTGCTTAGACGCTACGTAGATGTCCGTGCTGCGCAATCGAAATGAAGGCTCATGCGCCGTCATGATTTGTGACGGAGTAAATCAAATCCGTTCGGATATCGGCGTTCCCTCTGGCCACAGGCCGCGCAAACGAAGCCTTCCCGACGTCGAAATTCGGCGATCGTCCGGCCACCGATCAAATCGATCTTAATGACGTAACGCAAACTAAGCCCGGAGGAGACGGCCCATACGTACGCGCTCCCGCCCGCAAATGAAAATCCGTGCGGCCGGACACGAATTCGGCGCCGATCATCGGCACCTTTTCGTGTGGCATATCATTTGCAGGGGGTTATCTGGGTTGGACACGGCCAGGTGCCGCGCCATGCCCCAACCGACCCGACGCACCTCATACCCGGCAGTGTGCGTCGGGCCGGTGCTGTTTCAGCATGGGAGATCGACGCTCGACCGCATTCACCGGTGCTAAGTCGGATGCGGCCGTTTGTGCGATGACCGATACAACGGTGCCGTTTCACTCGCGCTGTGCGAGGTGGGACACTGTGCATTGCCGCGCGTGCAACATCAAAAGCGCCTTCTGTGGTTCTGGCAGGGCAACCACTGTGTGGAGAGCGCGTTCGCCAACGCGCCTAAGCTGCATTCAGAGCTCAAATAGAGTGTGCGAATTTCCGAACATCTCGATCAGCCTGTCTGTCGTTCCTACTACCGGATAGGGAATCTCCTATGTTCGATATCGAAACGGCCGCGCTTCTACGCGCGGTCCTGAACGGAGGCTGCAAAGGTTTCCCGGCACCAAACCCCGTAATATCGATTTCCGTTCATGGCGATCCTTCCGATGCGTTACATTGTAATCGATTTTGTGGCTGATCTTGGGGATGGAGTTACATAGCGGCCACTTCAGGCTGTGTTTACGCTTGGGGAACGTCACGGCTCGCCAGCATATTCAGCACGTATACTGAGATCTGACGCAAGAGCCGTGGCAGGCTCGCATATCGCATAGGGGCCGCCACCTGGCCGACCAGGCCGCAGGAATATCGGCCTTTCGCGACAGCGAGGAGCGCGCCTCTTGCCGATCATGAAGGCGGGGACCAAGCCGGAGGGTGGGGTTAGGGTAAGATCGATCGACCGAGCAGACTCGGATAGCGCTCTGCTGATCCGGGCTATGGTTATTTCGTTTCATCCGGCTGCTTGCTCCGCGGCATCCGCGTACAAGCACGAAGCAAACGCGTTGTTAAGAATTGGCCCGCACTGATTTGCACGATTCCGATTCGTTCCTCGCGAACAAAATAGAGTCGGATGCCGAACAAAGCTGTGGTGCTGCCTGTCTCTCTGCTTCAGGTGAGCATCGGCCGGCGTTATGATCATCCGACCGAGCAGGGCGCGAATTCATGGCGAAGAAAACAGCCAAGCGGGCATCGCGACATACGGTCCTCGTGATCGACATCGGTGGTTCGCGCGTGAAGGTCATGACGAGCAGGGAGCGAACTAGGCGCGCGTTTGCGTCCGGTCCCGAGCTATCCGCGAAAGTGATGGTAAAGAAGGTCAAGGCGCTGACGAAGGACTGGTCCTATGACGTCATCGCGGTCGGCTATCCGGGACCTGTAGTCAACAACCGGCCCTTGTCGGAGCCGCACAATCTCGGTCTCGGGTGGGCCGGCTTCAATTTCGAAAAGGCCTTCGGCCGCCCGACCAAGGTCGTCAACGACGCGCTGATGCAGGCGATCGGCAGCTACCAGGGCGGCCGGATGCTGTTCCTGGGGCTGGGCACGGGTCTTGGCTCCGCGATGATCGTGGATGGCATTCTGGAACCGATGGAGCTGGCGCATCTGCCGTACCGCAACGGCAAGACGTTCGAGCAATACGTCGGCGCCGCAGCCCTCAAGCGCGTGGCAGGAAGAAATGGCAACGCGCGGTTGATAACGTCATCAAGCGTCTGCTCGTTGCGCTGGAGCCGGATTACATCATGCTAGGCGGCGGCAACGCCGGCAAGGTCGACAAGCTGCTGCGCAAGGCCCGCCTTGGCGCCAACACAAACGCATTCGAGGGCTGATTTCGACTATGGAAGAAGGGGGCGGTGAAAGCGTCCAGTGTAAGACGATAGAGAATGCCGGAACTGGCGGCGTACATATGGTGTGAGCTTTGCATCTCGATTTGAGTGGCCTCTCATCAGTCGACTGTCTATGGTGTCCGCATGTCCCGCCTTGTGTGTCTCTTCACTGCTATCGTCCTGTCGCTGTTATCAGTCGCCGCTCTGGCCGCACCGCTTCAGAAGCGGCCGGCTCCACGCTGGCACGGCTACGGCTTCCTGCCGGGTTACCAGCAGCCGCTGAACAACAGCCTTCCACTTTACGCCCAGAAAGACGCGATGCGGCGTATGGTTCGCCGCGACTGGCGCCCTTGGTACGTTGACCCGGTCCCCCGTTACTACGGGTATGATGGGCGCCTGGCACTATTTCGGCCGGCCCGGCTTTTACGGCGGCCGTTACAATGGCGGCAGCTTTGGCCCGTGCTGGACGCGGACGCCGATCGGGCCGATCTGGAATTGCGGCTGATTAGGTCCGTAGGGCGCAATAGCGAAGCGTATTGCGGCGTCTGGCGTTGGCGAGGGATTAAGTTGGGCTACTCCACTTGCGTACGCACGTGCCTCCAATATTCTTGAGGCCGCGACCCGCTGAGAGAGGTCAGTCGATGACCTCAGGCGTGTATGCTTGCCAACGCGCCCATCCTTGTGGCGCTAACTTGGCTGCTTTGGCCACGCTGTCTTGCTCATGAGAACGCGTAGATGACCCAGCAGATACCGACCCACAGGAGCGCGCTGAGGAGGACCGCCGCAAGCGGCCAGAAGTTCCACACTATCCGCGGCTGCGAAGCATCAGCATGCAATGCGCGATCGGCCTTACCGCCTTCAATCACGCGCGGTTTTGGTTTGCCCCAGTGCGTCATCCGTATCCCATGCTTGCGCTGCGCTAGTCGATTAGGGTCCCAGCAAATCGAAGATCACCAAGTCAAGCGAACGTCGCCATCCCGATGCCGATAGGATCACTGTCGTGAGGCTGGCGAGCCAGATCGGCAGCCTTGCCGACTACCAGATCCCAGCCGACATGCGGTCCAGGTCTGGCTCTTCGAGCACCTAGCGCTCAATGATCACGTGAGCCTCAGGTCTTTCGGAGATCGATGAGCCGCAGCGTTACATCGCTGTCGGCGCTGCCTTCAACGGCGCGGCACCTTGCTCAATCGGACCATGGAGCTCCTGCGGCATCAGCCAGCGCGAGGCCTCATCACCAATCAATTGAAATCTCGTGACAAAGGCGAGCTCGTCATAGCCGATCTCGTGTTGATCCGCCCGCGTGACTGTCGCGCCCTCGATGCCCTTCGGCTGCACATGAACGCCGGGCGAACTCACTGACTCGATCACGGCTACCTTAGAAAGTGTCTCGGCGGGGCAGATCGATAATTTTGCGAAGGCCATCCTCTTGGACATCTCCGCGCCGTTCACGAAATTCGCACTCTTCCAAAGTAGGAACTTTCCGATCGTGTAGATGAAGCGGCCTTCCGGTAGTACGGCGATCTCATCCACGACCAGCTCCGTTGGTCGCGTGTCGGCCGAGATCTGAAATTGCGCACCTTGCGTGATGTGGTTGTAACATTGCCCATTCGCGACCGATCTCATAGCGGCCCCGTGACCAGCCGTCCGCTTGATGGTCGAGGCCATCTCCTTGGTCGGTGCGGTTAGGTTGGCGGCGAGGGCCACATTAATGTCTGCCGCTTGTATAGTTACGACTAGCCTCAACGCCGCATTGATCAAGATCAATCGAGCAAGTCTCATTGTTGAATTCCTGGGTCGGGGACCAGCGCGCCGCCTTTTAGCTGCGGCATCTTTCATATCAGCAATCTGCGTGCCGCACGCGAAAGTGCTCTGCGCGTCGCTTGAAGAAGAAAAAGCACGTGCCCGAAGCGGCAGCCGTGGAATGATTTAGGTGAAGTCGTCGGATTCTCCACATTGACGTCCGCAACCGGACACGACTGGTACGACAAGATAGATGACAAATGAATCGCCTCTCGTGACGCCAAGACGGCAACAATGCTTTTGCACTTGGGTTCAATCAATCCAGTGGCTACCATTCAGCGCCGGCCTTTCACCACCGGCTCGCCGTCAGATCGACTGAAGAATGACGTCCGTCACTGGCTCTAAAAGTACTTCCCTCATTCGCACCTAGATGGAAGCTGATAGCAGCTGTGGTACGCCTGCAGCACGGCCGATCACCTCAATGGGCAAGTGCGATCCCGAGATATTGGATTGCGTTGGCGTCGCAGCCGGTCAAAGAGCAGGGCATGCCCCCAACGAAGTTAATTACGGTGCCGCTAGTTTAATTCATAAGGGAACGCGCCCAGAAGCTCCATCGCATTCACAAGACGTTCACGTGAACCAGTTGCGCACCTCGTGGCCTATTCGTCGCCACTGCTCCTCACAATCTCGTTCAGGGCGCAAGTGCATAGGCGACCGGCCCAGTTCCTGTTGAACCACTCTCATCCGATATCTTTCGCGGGAGGTGTGTTATGTCCCAAGCCGAAGTCAGGAAATCTAGTGACGAGCGCAGTTTTCAAAAACTGGATATGCTTGATAGTGACTTCCAGCTCGTTCAACCGCCTCTGCCCTTCCGCTATTTCATTACCAAGCAAATTCTGATAATGGTTGTCTTCCGGATCGCGCGTAAGATATTCATCGGAATCATTGCCCAAAGTTACTGCTGAGCGCGCCAACGCTTCGTCGGTACGCGATTTTAGGCCAGCTTGTTCGGCCATTGCGCCTTCCAGCGCATCCTCTATCGAACGGAAAATGGACGTAGCACGAGCACGATCACGTTCGGTATCGCGGCTACTCGATCTGGCCTTGGAATAGACAACGCTGCCCGCCTTTAGCAATCGTTGAAACATCTTCTTCTCCATGCTCGGTTGAAGTGGACACCGAATCTTCACAGCCATTGAATGCAAACGTTAGGCCCAACCGCCCAGACCCCGCGCAATAGGCCATCGGCGGGGTCGGTGCCGTAACGATGCCGGTTCCTCCTGGTCAGCAAGGTGCGGGACCAAGGAGGTCGCCATGAGTACGATGTGCTCGCCGCGCAGACTGAAAGGTTAGCACCTTCTGCGCGAGCAAGGCTTTGGGCGTAAGTCGGACTCCCAAGCAATCGGCCGACAAAATCGATTTGATGCCGCTACAGCGGCTGTCACCGTATTGGTCGGGCGGCCTGGGCATCGCTGCCGCTTAAGGCGTCGGGACAACATGAGGGGCAGCCGACTTGCGCCAAAGCGGCCAAGAACCAGCCGAGACGGCCCATAGTCGTCACTGAGGTCTCTGTGCCACGGGAGCCGTGCACATGTGCGATCCAGCCTCAAAGAGGATCGCTGCATGGGAATCAAGGCACGATCAGATCCGGTCTTCACCGTCGCGACTCTACGAGATCCTATCCGATCTACATGAAGTCATCCTCGTACGAGCACGTGGCGGGACTTGCTGCACTCTCCGTGTTACCGCTCTCACCACCCTCAGCTTTGGAGAGATATAGGGGAGGTTTGTTTGCGCGCTGCCATGTGTTCTTTATCCAAATGTCGGAATGCTGGCTAGGGTCAAGTACCATGTTGTCCTTGTCAATCTCAACAAACCCCATCTTTGCTGCACGGGCTTTTGAGTCTTCATTGGCAGCACGCCAATTGAGCAGCGGTCGTTCGCCGTCGAGCCGAAGTTGGTACTCCAACAGAATATCACCTGCGTTCTCGACAAGCGGATGCGTAATCTGAGGATCTACAACAGATGTGATTTCAGTTCGCCCAGGAAACTGTTCGCGCCACTTGTCGCCTTCAAACTCAGTCATGCTGAAGCCGCCTTCCGTTCTTAGAAGTCCGACACTCTGCTTTCCTAATTGATAGCTGAAATATCGCGCGCGTTCGCTATCTCTAGTGGTGCCGTATTTCTCGGCGACCTGAACGGTGCGCTTGGCTTTTTCGGATACGAAATCCGAGTACTCTTGTGGATTAGCGGCGATGTGCTTGATCTCATCGTCATAAAAGCGCTTCGCTTCTCTCCTGAATGAAGACTTGTCGATCTTCACCACTGGAGGTCTGGGAACGAGGGAATACAACGGTGTTGCCGCCGAAGATGAGCCACCGTTAGAATCCGGTGCGGCTAAGTGCATCTCCGCGAACATGTCCGCGAACCTGTGGCTGTTCGCATCAATTTGCTCGGCGCTAGTTGCTGATGGTCTCGTTTCGTCAGCCTCGCCAGGGAGAGTGTATTGAATATCGGACGAGCCACCGATTCGGCTATACATGGCGTTCCGCGTTCCTATGGGACAGTGTTTCGAACTGAGTTCAGGCGGGCCAGACCCCTGCAGGCTAGATAGTCAGCCAGGCTGACGACAGGCTGACGCAGCGTTAGTCATCTACGCGCCCTCTTACGGAAGGATCTGTCCGGCAGGGAAGCGCTCGTCCGCATGATGGCGTACGAGAGCAAGCGGATTTTTGACACAGTGCGCCCGATGAAGAATTGATCGGCCCGGATCTCTGTTCCCAGGAGAGACGGTCGTGTTCCCCCAAGTGACCGAAGTCGGCTGCGCCAACGTACTGGATCGGAAATGGCGGCGACATGGGCCTCCTGCCTTTCAACTCCGCAGCAGATTGTCATTTGCCGCCTCCCGCTTCGCCTCCGCCAAATCGCTTGCGGCCATCTCTCGGAACAATATGTACGGTTCCGCTTGGAATCTACGTGCCTGTGTCGTACCTTCCGCATGGCTCCAGGAGTTGTAGGCGCGGCGGCGCCGATGCCATCGTGATCGTCAACTATCTGACTGCGCTTGCGGCGAAGTTGCTGGGCGCTTCGATCAATGCGGCGCTCGGTCTTGGCGATCGCGTCGAGACACGCCTGATCCAAGCCTCGCCCGGCCGTCGAGCAATATCACGGGTATTGGATGTTGCGGCAACGCTCGCGACCAAACGGCTTTCGCTCCTATCGAAGTTGCGGAAGTAACGCGAAGGAGGAAATTTGGATTATGGATGTATCCATCGTGTGCATCTGTTCTATCAAAACAATCGGTTGAACTCGACCGGTACTCCGATGTCCTCGGATTTGGAGTACTGCACAAGTGGAACGACGTTGTGATGAGCCGCGGCAATATCAAGGTAGCTGTAATTCTTCT
This sequence comes from Bradyrhizobium icense, assembly GCF_001693385.1. Lineage (NCBI taxonomy): Bacteria > Pseudomonadati > Pseudomonadota > Alphaproteobacteria > Hyphomicrobiales > Nitrobacteraceae > Bradyrhizobium > Bradyrhizobium icense. Next base: position 5,136,742 of record NZ_CP016428.1, on the reverse strand, counting down.
AAAGAACCTGCCTGTGCCACAGCCGTCCGAGTCTCGGCTCGCTCGCATAACTAGGTGTGGCATCTTAGCCGCGAAGCGCAATGAGCGTAGCCCGGGAAAGGCCAGCCACTCCTCGCCTTGTAAAGCGTGAGCACTGACTAGTGTGATGCGCCCCCTCTGTGCGTCAGCTTATTGTCAGCTCGCACGCCTATCACTGTAGGCAGGTCTTCGAGTAGGCCAGTAGGTGCAACTTTTGCGATAGGGAGCGAGCCGCATGTATAGCAGAATCACTGGTTCTTCCAGCGAATTTCCAAGCGCGAGCCAGGCCGATGAATCGGAGCCATCAGCAGATGGCCGAAGGTTTACGGAAACGCTTGCCGATACCGCGCCTGGTTCGTCCTCGGGGGCGACACGGCCGTACTCCCTCGTTTCCGAACCTCCCATCGATGAGATTGACGGGGAGTTGTTCAGGGAAGAACTGAGAAATTTTTACAGTAACGACATCAAGCACATAGCCGATAATCCGCAAGAATACTCGGATTTCGTTTCTGAAAAGGCTGGGCAAGCAGCGATGGTCGCCAGAGCCGGATCCACCGTACAGGATTCGGACCAGGCGCGATATTTCAGCTATCAATTGGGTGACAAGAGAGTCGGGCTTCTAAAAACCGAAGGTCGACGTCGCATGGGAGGGGAGGCGTGGGAGCGGCACTTTCCGGGGCGAAAACACGTCTCGTCCGTTGTCGGTCTCCGGGTTACTCATCCGCTCGTTGAGAACGCAGGTGATGTTCTGCTGGAACATCAACTTCGGCTTGACGGCAAGCGGGCCTTGGTCATGTCGCGTCCTGCCACGGATGAGGTGAAGCCCCGCCTAGAGCAGATGGGTTTTGTTCGCGTGGGTGACAATGAAGATGACAATGAATATGTGCTTGACCCTAGGCAGCATCCCGACAAGTGGACGCTGAACGAGGAGGGAAAATGGCAGCGGGTGGACAAGCCTCGGCTATATCTCTCCAAAGTTGAGAGTAGTGATGATGAAAACGAAGGAAGTGTCGAGGAGTATTCGGGCGAAGAATACATCGAAACGGATTCGTCGGGGGACGATCCTTCTTGGTACTTCGAACGGCTCAATTTAGGCCCGGGGACCGGCTAGCAGAAGTCGCGACGGGTGCGGCTTGGCCTGAAAGTGGACCACTTCTCATAGCGTCATGCACCGGGGCGAAAGGGGCGCTGCAACGGGAGCGCCCGCCACGCGCGGGTGTGATCCCGATGCGGCGCGCGAGCTGAATAAATTGGAAGCGGCAGCGGTTCTCTAATTTGCTGGCAGAGCTTCTTTGGAATCCCTAGTCAGTTGCTCTGAGCTGCTTTTTGCGTCATTGGCGACTCTCTGGGATTTGAACGCTCCATCGATGCGTTGCGCGACTCTTGCAGGGCGCTTCGCTGGACGATCAATTGAGGTGTTCTCGTCATGACCCAGCAACGGCCAAGCCGAATGTCGCTGCCGCCTATGCGATCTGCGGCTTCAACGACATTAAGCCGGCGCGCTAGGGGAGGAGCAAGCGATGAAACCAGTCTGGGTCTAGATCGATGAAAACACCCGCGCGTGATGCAAACCAGATCGCGCTGTTCGTGCAGTGTCTGGACACTTTAGTCGTCGAGCCGAGGAGGGGCTCAGCTGCTCGCAGCTCCGCTTTCCGCGCCTCATCCACACGTCATCTTCACGGATAGCGAAATGTCTTGCCCTCAATTGCTGATCTTAGTTGCTCGCTGGGACGACATTTCGCGATGCTCTGCCTGCACATTCTCGTTCAGTGGACCACTTATCCTCAGTCAAAGGGCTGCTTCGATAGTCAAAGGGCTGCTTCGATCGCTCAATTCAGTATCGTTGCAGCAGTCCTTGAGTATGTTGGAAGACTGCGCGGAGTGATCGCAGCGCGAAGCCAAAGCTTGCGCAGCGTTTCAATAATGCGCGCCGCGATCTCGCCACGAGTGGCAATCAGAACCATATCAAAGGGCAATTTGAACATTGGTCTGTTCGTCGATAAAGCGTCTGAGGCGAGCATCTTGCGGAAGCGCAAGGGGCGGCCGTCAATTGCCGTTACATGTACAGCCGACCCGGCTGTGCGTTGGCGGCCGCTCGCTGAATCCCTTCACCAGCTGTTTAGCGCCTGGTAAGTGTAACCAGAGAGCTCGTCGGCTCGAAGGACATCACGAGCGATTGGGACTGAGGCTTGGGAGAAGCCTGGCTCGTCCGGCCACTTGCCGAGACCGTTCACCAGGTTCGCCTGGCACCGCTGCGCAAAGAGAGAGACAGAGAGACGCCCGACTCGAAAAAAATGCGACCTTTGATTATCCGATGGTGGCATTCCGCCGCGCGGGGTGCATTTCCAAATGATAATGCCAGGATCGAAAGCGTCCTGAATTCGACGGCGGGATCAAGCTCCGAAACGGTCGCCTAGTGATCCAGGCATTCAACGGGGCTCATTCCGTCGGGCGGCCGTGACTGTACTGGAAGAGCAGCTGTTTTCCGACGATGCGTTTGCGGTCCCCGACCTCGTCGCGAGGCGAGCGGCGGCCGCAGGTTTGCGGCAAGCTTCGGGAAGGAATGGGGATGTGGTGAGTAGAAAAGGAAGATCTGGTGCTGAACCAAACTCGCAAGCTGAAAAGACCATTGTGACCATATCGGTGCGGAAACGTACGCGTTCATCTCAGTAAAGGTGAAGGAGATGGCGAAAAGTTATCCTGGTCTCTCGGTGGAGGTGCTTTACCGGCTCAAGGAAAACCGAGCGCCCGGTTGCATGTGCTTGCCGGCATTGGAAGCGGAAGAAGAGAGATGATCTACATCTACTGTTTACTGAGCAGTTTGTTCGAATTCAAAGCCATCCGCGAGGCAAAGGAGGCGATGTGAGAGCGCAAGTTATAGAAAAGCTCGAGGCTGGCCGCATACGATACGGCCAATTCGCCAGCGCGCCGGGATCAGGTCCTTGCGGCCTCTTTTTTGTTCAGGGGCCTTGTGGCTGCAAACTCAGGATCATCGGACTTGTTCGCCCAGGGTGGGAGCATGTCTCCGTCTCGACGCCGCGACGTTGTCCGAACTGGGACGAGATGTGCTTCGTCAAAGACCTGTTTTGGGATGAAGAGGAGTGCGTGATGCAGCTGCATCCGCCTCATTCGCAGTACGTGAATAACAGCCGGTATTGCCTGCATCTCTGGAAGCCGACTCGTCAGGACATTCCAATGCCGCCGGCTAGCTTCGTAGGCGTCGTCGGGCTTGGTCCATCTGAAACGGCAATGTTGCTTGCACAGATCGGGGGGCTATCGTGAGATCCTTATTACTACAACGAATCGAGGCCCCCAACAGGGGCCGCCGGCGCATCTATTCCGGTAGAAACGACAACTGCGATACACGGACAACTCTCTTCAAGGCATCTAGGATGTTTGTTGATGTTTGTTCGGGGAGTTTTCAGACCTCTTCTGCTGATCAACAAGGGCTTGAATTCGCGCCAAACGATATCGTTACCGTGGGAAACTCGTCAGCTCGGCGTAAGCTCGCTTCCTTAGGGTACCGAGCCGTCAATAGGCGGTGAACGATTAGCCTTATCACGCATCGAGAAGAGCAGCGGGTTATAGCGAGTATGTCTGGCCATACGGAGGACACGGCAAATCTGGATTGGGTGCCGTTCTGGTTGCGATCGGCCTTTGATATAGCCGCATTGTGCTGTGTGGCGTGCCTTTTGATGACGGCCGTTATAATGATGAGCCTTTTCGGGGGCGTACTGCTTTTGCTTCATCTGAGGCGGCGGGCTCGGTCGGTGCAAATCGCAACGTCTATTGTGCAAGGTGAACCAGATCGCTTTCGAGCGAAAAATGAGAAGCATGTCGGATCGCACCAAGAAGTGGTTGGGTGGCGCACACAAACTCGACCTGCAGCCTCAGGAGATACGATCGAGTAGGACCCGCAGTAGTCGACCGCATGAAAACAGCAGATCGCGCCACATGAGATGCGCTCCTGTCATAGTTTCAACTTGCAAGAACGGGGAAACGGGTTCGAGCCTCTGGACTGGCGAGTAGGTCAGCCGATGCCGTTGCACTGCATCAATGAGGCGCGCCTGAGGAGGGCAGCGCCTCTCAAAGCAGAGAGTATACTCATCGCTGAGTGCCTCAACACTGAGTACCGTGACACAAGCTCAATCCGCCATACCGTCAATGAGCTAGCGCGTGGCTGCCTCGCGGGCGCTGACTACACGATCGAGGATACGTATGTTCTTTACGCGGGTGTTGGTAACATGGGTGGCATGAATCTAAAGAACCAGGGCGGATCGTCTTAGGGATTCGTGCATAGATCAGCCGCGCCTCGTGGCGGTCTGAGCTTGAGACGGAGCTGGTTGATATCTGATCTCGCATTGGCGTTAAGCGCATGATGAGCCGGCCGTCTTGACGTGCTGAATGGCCCCCGCGACGTTGGTCCGGCGAAGATCTTCGCCGGACACTGCTTGATGAAGGCCAGCGGCGGCTCCTCCGATGATCGCGTCAGTTAACCGCTCAACACGATCCGATATTGGGTAGCCTGAAACGTAGGCGCCCATCAAACATAACTAGAGCTAGGTTCGGAGTGCTCGAGAGGAATCCGAGTCGTGCAGCGTTTCGGCTGGTACCCGGCCAGAATTAGGTGTGGCATAACTAAGTAGAAGGAGGCGAGGTGATTAAGTCAATTCGTCAGAGTTTTGACGTTCGACTGGCGATACGAGCCGGGGTGCCCCATGACAAGAAGTGAGAGGAGAGGTGATCAGACAGACGACCGATAATGCGATGCGTCGTCACGTGTTGTGCCTCGATGAACCCGGAAATCTATGCGAACTGTCGATGCAGCGCTTCGTGGCAGTCTGGAGCTCTCCACGCCGCTCGGAAGATGGGCATTGGGCATCAGAGCGACCGCGGCGATACAACTTGATGTGCAAAGCGAATTATTTCATGCTAGACGCTATGTCGATCGGGCGCACGTCTTTCCGTCACAATAATTCCAGCTTGCCGAGATATCGGCGTGGCTGGGTGGACGGGGCCGTGGCTGCGATCGAGGCCGACCAGTGCCGCACTGCCGATACCCACCTAATTCGGCTGATGGTGCCGGCTCTCGCCGGCATTGACATCTATTTGAAGGACGAATCGACCCATCCGACCGGCAGCCTGAAGCACCGATTGGCTCGCTCGCTGTTCCTCTACGCGCTCTGCAACGGACAGATTCACGAGGGCACGCCAGTCGTCGAAGCCTCGTCGGGATCCACGGCGGTGTCAGAGGCCTACTTCGCGCAGATGATCGGCGTACCCTTCTATGCCGTGATGCCGCGGACGACGTCGGCCGAGAAGATCGCTGCCATCGGGCATTATGGCGGCAAGTGTCATCTGATCGACGATGGCCGCGCGCTCTATTCCGAGGCAGCGTCGCTCGCCACCCGTCTCAACGGGCATTACATGGACCAGTTCACTTTCGCGGAGCGGGCGACGGACTGGCGCGGCAACAACAACATCGTCGAGTCGATCTTCACCCAGTTGAAGGGCGAGCCGCGCCCTGTACCAGACTGGATCGTGATGGGCGCCGGCACTGGCGGCACCTCGGCGACCATCGGGCGTTATTTGCGGTATTGTCAGTTTCCAACGCAGCTCTGCATTGCCGATGTCGAGCATTCCGCCTTCTTCGACTGCTTCCGCTATCAGGACCGCTCGCGAACTTGCGAGCGTCCCTCGCTGATCGAAGGCGTCGGCCGGCCGCGCTGTGAGCCATCCTTCGTTCCGACCGTGGTCGACCGCATGATGAAGATCCCGGATGCTGCGACGATCGCGGCTATGAACGTGCTGTCGCGTCGCCTGCGCCGGCCGGTCGGCGGCTCTACGGGCACCAACTTCTTGGCGCTGTGCCGGCTGGCTTCGGAGATGTGCAGCGCCGGCCAAGCGGGATCGCTGGTGACGCTGATCTGCGACTCCGGCGAGCGCTATCGGCAGACCTATTACAAGCCGGAGTGGCTAAAGGCGCGGAACATCGATCCTACGCCCTATGAGGCCGAGTTGATACGCTTCCTGGAAGCCGGGCATCCGCCCGGCTTCACGATCGCAGATGTGACGAATCCGTTGAATGCTCGAGGTGCAGCTGGACTACGCTGATCGAAAACTACGCCTCGTCCGCCACGGCGTCAGATTTTTCAAATCGCATCGGTTTGGTAGGCGAGTGCCCGTTATTTCGGGACCAATCAAAGTTTGGCGACCCGACGCGATTCGAACGGGTGGCCTCCACCTTAGAGGGTGGCGCTCTATCCAGCTGAGCTATGCGTGCATCTCGCAGTGCTTGCGCGCATTTGTGGCAAATGTGAAGCGACGAATAACGCTCTCGCAAGTCGTTGAATTACGACCTCTCAAAACTCTTTTTTGCACCCACTGGTTTGACACATGCATTCGGGGGGCAGGCGTCTGGGCTGTCAATCGCGGAACTCGCTTTCCATGACCCGCTAGAATTGGGGCACGGGGATCTCGTACAAGACACGCGATGCATCGTGGGCTTCGCAAGCTGCGCTTGACCCGCACTCTGGAGGCGATCGAACCGTTGATGGCCGGGCTCTACGAAATGTGCGTCAAGGACATTCAGGAACATGATGGACGAAAGTGCTTCAGTGTTGAACTGGTCAGGCGCAGCTTCAAGAACATCCGTGCATTTAACGACAACTATCGAGACGAGTTTCCTTTCGGTGCCGTCGACCGCACATCTCAACTTCAGGCCCAGATCTATCACACCACCCCAGCGGCCGACCGGAGACAATATCTGGGGCCAAGCAAGCATTGGCCGCACCGAGAATGACACAACATTATCGATTCCTTTGGTTGTGTTTCTTTCTCGACGCACCGCGAAAGTTCAGAGACGAAGAGGAAAGCCGGTAAGCTAATGCGTCGACTTCATCCATTGGATGAATGGATCGAGTTACGACGGAGATCATGGTGTCGGCATCGCGGCGCCAGTGCAGAGCTTGCCGAGGTTGCTTGGCGCGAGAAGATGAGGCGCGCCGTCCGCTTCGAACGATGGCACCATCCGACTGAGGGCAACAGTATCTGCGGCTGCGCAGTTGGCACGTGTTTTGAATGTCAGACCTTACCAGAGCAGCTCAATGGAAGACGAGGTGATACGTTACAAGATCGTGTGAAAGATCGTTGGTCATTTGCGACCTCAACGTGCGACATTTGCTAACCTGGATGCCAGATGCATCCGACGAAAGCCTCTGTCGGTGTATCCTTTCTCTGCTCTCGTTCAGAGCCATTTGTCCTGCACCCTTGTAACTCTGATGCCTAGATTGAGACCCGGAAATCACATTATGCCAGCGGAGTCGGACATCAAATGTGCGAACGAAAGTCACCGCGCAAGCACCGTCTGGACAATTGTGCTCGGCTTTGCCGCCGATCCGTTGATGCGGTGGAGTTGGCCTGACGCAAGGCGATATCTTCAGAGTATGCCTCAGTTCATCAACGCGTGTGGCGGACGAGCATTCGAGCATGGCACAGCGTACGTCGCGGGAGGGATTCGCGCCGCGGCCCTGTGGCTGCCTCCCGGCGTGGAACAAGACGAGGAGGCGCTGGACGAAATCATGGCGCAGTCCCTGAGCCCGGGGATTAGGGAGGATATGGCACATTTGCGGCGGGGAATGGCCGAACATCATCCCCCGGAGCCACATTGGTATCTGCCTCTCATTGCCACCGATCCCAACTGGGCCGGACAAGGGCTTGGCACATTGCTGATGAAATACGCTCTTCAACGATGTGATGAGGAGGGCATCACCGCGTACCTCGAAAGTTCGAATCCCGAGCACATTCCCTTCTATCAACGCCATGGCTTCAAGGTCATTGGTGAGATACAACATGGCTCTTCCCCGCCGCTCACGCCAATGTTGCGAACGGCTACTAAGCGGAATTCGGAGCCGCTTCGCACGCTTTAGCTAAGCTCGAAGCGTTGGCCCAGCGCTTTGGCGCCAGCCAGCAAGCCGTGCTGCGGCGGCTGCTGTCGCTCGGCTCGCAACACCCAGGCCTTCTATGACAGCACGCGCTGATTTCCAGAAGATCTATGCCCAGCTTGACGAACAGAAAGAACCGTTCGAAGGCGGCCCCAAGTATCATTACCTGGTGCTGAGTCAGCTCGAGTCGCACGTTTACCCGGCTTATTTCCAAGGCTATCACCATCGACATTTCACACTGCGCGATGGCGCGGGTCTCTTAAATATGAATGTTACGACCGTTGCTGTAATGGAAAAGGCGGCCTTTGGCATGGCGGGCTCGACCGGAATGGCCAAGACGATTTACTGCATCGATACGAGTGCGCTGATTGCCGCATGGTACGAGTGCAATAAACCGAAGCGGAAGCTTCAGTCTGCCGGCTGCTAAAGGCCCAGGACCTGATCACGGCCGCTGGCTGCGAATTTCGGACGTCGATCGGCACTCTAGCGCGAGACGCCTCTAACTACATCCCGTGTCGAGCGGCCTGCGTCGACAGGTGCTCCGCCTCGGCAAGCGGATAGGGTGGGTGGCCGCTAAGCGCGGTGCTCAACAAGGACTTACAGAACGCAGGCGTAAGCTTGCCGCGGTGGACCACGACGTTCTCTTGACCCCTCTCAGCCCGGGCGTTCTGCCACTGCCGATTGTAGCCGCGCTGTTCATTGGACTTGGACGTGGCAAGCGGCGAACTCGGCGTCATCCAGCGTCGCCAATTGCCGCGCAAGTACCGGCCGCTTCGTATGGATGTGCACCCACATCGGACTCGGCGTTGCACCATTGCTCAGCGCCTTGGGTTGCAGCTTGAACTCAAACAGCGTCCCTGGCTCGTCCTTTAACGGGCGCGGTAGATCCGCAGGCGCCAACTCCTCGGCCGCCCGCAAGTGTTCAAGGTACTTCTGCGACGGAAAGGCGTAGGTCTTCATGCAATCAATGATAGTCGTGGCCTTTCCCTCGCTCGCAGCCTTGGCCACCCCCTGCGCCTGGGACAACATCATCTTGAGCCGGACTATTTTGTCGTGCACTTCGCGCACTTGCACAGGCGTGAGTAGGCCGCGTCGACGAGGCTCCTCCAGCGCGGCTACACAGGCGTCAATCTCGGCGGCCTGCTTCTGCAGACGCTCGACGACAGTGTCGATGACGTGGTCGGCGTCCTCGGGTTTCATCTGGCGCGCTTGCGAGACCGCCCTTTGCTGACTGGGCAGATCGAATTCTAAAAGCTCGTCCAATCGCTTGAGTAGTCCCGTCAGTGCCTGCTTCGACGGTGGAGCCTGCCACATGGCCAAGTGTTCGGTCGCCGACGATGACGCCCTTTGCGCCTCCTCCGCGTTCACGAGCTTCTTCGTGCCTAGATCCGAGAGCACGAGAACTTTGGGTGATGGCGCTGTGGCCTTGTCGGCCGTAGCGACCTGCGGCTGCATCCTCCCGGCCGCCGAACTTCCGGCGCCCTCGGCCGGCGTGCGCTTGCCTTTGCCCTTTCTGCGCGTGGTTGTGCCTTCGGCCAATACCGCCCTGCCGATAGTGTTGGCCGGTGTCGCAGCCCCAGCGTCGGCCGGCAGTGTAATAATGGCTGGGTTCTTCGGCTGCAGTGACAATAGTTGCATGACCTGATGCGCAGTGACCCACGCGCCTTCAACGATCTGGCCCAACACTTCCAACGGGAGGTCGGAATCTGTTTCGAGAGCGCTTATCTTTTTAACGACGTCGTGCAACGCCAGCGCAAATTCCGAAAACCGCTCCATGACGCCTTCCAGAACGGCGCAGTGCTTTGGGTCGAGCGCGCGTCCTTTGCACTTTAGAACAGCGTCGTACGTGGAGAGGAATGCCGGAAAAAAATCTTCGATGAAGGTTCCCAGCAGACGCACCCCCCCCGTTCTCACCCATGAGGATGTCCCTCACGGCTGGTTCGAACGTGCTTGCCAGCGGCTCAATCATGACTTGCGCGAGAGCGACCCGCGATTGCAGAAGCATGCACTTCGTATACAGTGCCCAGCCGGTGTGCAGCCGTAGTGCGTCCTCTTCGGCCTGCCGCATCTCGGCCGTTGTACTTGGTAAGTTGGCGGTGGCGGCGCAGACGGACTGCATCCGTTCCGAGCGCAATGCCTTCTTTCCCCACCACTCCATGCAGTCCTCGTAGCAGCTCGCCACACTGGAAACCGCTCGGCGCAGCTGGTCGGGGGAAGCGTTGGATTTGATCGAATCGAGCACGTTGGCCGCACGCTTCCTGCTCTCCTCCAAGGCGTAGATAGTCGCGGTGGCCAGCATGTTGCATCGGTCCGCCGCATGGAGCGCCTCATCGCGCAATCGGCGAGCCTGATTGTCGGACAGAATGCTACGCGCTACATGCGGGGGCAAGCTCGCGCGGTAGTTCAGAACTTTTGAGCTTGCCTTGACGAGCTGGTCGAGCGCCTCTTGCTCCTCCGACGGGTTCTGCGCTTGCATGGCCGCATTACGGCAAGCGTTAAGTTCCTCAAGCAGGCGCTCCATTTGTCGCTTTGTTGCCTTGATCTCGTCGCCTGTCGAGGAAATGGGGGCTGCCATACCCGAAGTGCGCGGCTGGCTGGTGACCGGCGCGGTTCTATCTTGAGGCCCAGAGCGCATCCGCTCCACGACGGAATCGAACCGCTGGCTGCCTTCCCCAGGGGCAAGACTGGACTCCGAGCGCGAACTGCTCACTCCCCACGTGCTGTCGGCTCCATCAGCCCCAACGTGCGATTTGCCAGGTCGGCCAATGCCCGTCATATTCCAACCTCCGATACAGGTGTGAATGCGCAGCCTATCTAGATAGACGGCCTGGCTGACAATTAGCTGACGAAGGGCATTCTCCCGGATGCACAAGAAAATCCGAATCACCGTGGCTCCATTTCCATGGAAGATGCCGTGTTGCTAGTCTCCCAAGTCACAAGTTCGCAATCGTAGCTTCGCGTCGCTGTGCCAAAGATGGCGCCGGCAACAGCGACGGAGGATCTGATCGCGGTCCAGCGACTTGCGCCCCTGATAAAAAGCGAGACGAGTGTGCCGAACTGAAGTCGCTGACAATGCGGCGAAAGAAGGCACTAGCGTTGGCTCTGAGAGCCCGGATCGTGCTGACCTGCGCGGAGAGCGGTTAGAACGAGCAAGTGGCGGCCAAGTTGGACCTGGACACGCAGACGGTAGGCAAATGGCATTCTTCTGTAAGCGGCGCGTGGTCGGGCTGCACGACTACCCGCGTTCCCGGGCGCCGCGCACGATTGACGATGCTCGCATCGAAGCGGTGGTCGTGCGCACGCTAGAGAAAGCCCCCGAGAACGCCACTCATTGGAGTTCGTGTGACATGGCGAACGCCATCGGCCTGTCGCTATCGAAGGCGCGAGGCATCTTGCGAGCGTACGTCTCGGCGCCGTGTCGATGAAAAATCCCAAATCAGGCGCTAAGGCCTGTTGGGATTCAGGATTCTCTTGGGCTCGGTTGTGAGTCAAGCTTCGGATGGAACAATTCGTTTTGACTGACGCCAATGAACGAACATGGAACCGCTGTGTCTCGGCAAACCGAGCGATCCCGGACGCAGCGGCAAGGACAACCGGACATTGGTCGAGGCGGTGTTATGGATCGCGCGGCCCGGGCCGTCCCTGGCGCGATCTGCCGCGCGCTTTCGGCCACTGGAGTGCCGTGTACACGCGTTTCCGCGACTGGGTGAAGGCGTACGTGTGGAAACGCCTGTTCGACTCGGTCTCGGACGAGCCGGACGTGGAATACGCCACGGTCGACGCCACGATCGTCAAGGTCCACTGCCACCTAGCAAGCAGTTGTCCAATAGTTCAGGGTGTAATCGTCGTTTCGGTCGTCATGTGAGTCTGCTCGGTAAGGTAAACTCACAGAACCTGCTCACACATTCTTTCTGACCCCGTGGGCGCATCGGCGAGCGGGCACTCACCGAACCAATGGTGAGCTGCCCCGAGGGGATTTCGCAAGCTGGACCATAGCAGCTCGATTTGCCGGCTGTCGATGAGAATAGCCGGCACGCTCTTTTGTCCGACCAGCAAAACCAACGCTTAGCGCGGGTGAGGGGCCGTCTAGGCGATGAGTCTTCTTGAGCAACCTGAAGTGCTGCATGGAAACGGACATTACCATAAAACGGATATTGTGACCCTCTGGCAATCCGGTCTCGTTTCGCGTGATCTATCTTCTTCAGACCGTCTACATAAAGTCATCGTCGTCCCAATCCGGCGTGGTATTTGAAGCACGCTGGGCCCCCCTGGTATCACTGCCGTCAGCGTCGGCCGCCTTGAGATACAATGGAGGCTTGTTTTTCCGCTGCCATTCACCATCATCATTCTTCGTCCACTTGTTAGGATGCTTGGTAGGGTCAAGCACCATCATCGAGTCACTCACCTCAACAAAACCCAACGCCCGTGCGCGGGCCTTTGCTTCGTCGTTGACAGCATGAGAGAGGAGCAAAGGCCGTTCGCCGTCGAGCCGAAGCTGATGTTCCAACAGAATATCGCCTGCGTTCTCGACGAGGGGATGAGTAACCCGAAAATCTACAGTGGATGTGAGTTGGGTCCGTCCGGGAAACTGTTCCCGCCAGCGCGCGCGTGCCTTTTCGTCTTTGAACACATCACTCATGCTAGCTCCGCCTTCCGTTCGCAGGAGTCCAACACTCTTGTTGCCTAACTGATAGCTGAAATAGCGTGCGTTTTCCGAGCCAGATTTCGTGCCGTGGTCATAAGCAACTTGTGCTGTGCGTTCGGCCTTCGAGGATACGGGACGCGAGTATATCTGTGGCTTCGCGGCGATATCCTCGATTTCATCGCCATAAAAGTCCCTCACGTGGTCCTCGAATGAAGACTTTGTGATCTTCTCCACAGGAGGTCGGCGAGCGAGGGAATACGAGGGTGCCGAAGACGAACTAGCGCTCGGCGCCGCCATGTGCATCCCAGCAAACATGTCCGCAAAGCGTTGGCTGTCTGCGTCAGATTGGGCCTGGTTGGTGCCGGAATATCTGATTTCATCAGCGTCAGAAGCACCGGGGTAGCTGTTGATTCGGCCATACATGGTGATTGGGTTTCCTATCGGTGGAGTGGTTTCGCACTGAGGTCAGGCTCGCTCTGGCGGCGAAGTTGATAGTCAACCAAGCTGACAACGAGCTGACGCACAGGCGGTGATCGCTTAGGATCCCGCCTTTTACGCGAAAGCTACGTTATGGCGAACGCGCCAGCGCACGCGGCTCGTGCGAAAGCGGTTGTAGGCTCGCATGTCCGGTATCGGCATTCCCAGCAAGTGCGAGCGATAGGCCGAGATTGTTGCGCAACATCTGATTGCCTGGGGCCGCTGCGAGGGCCTCGCGATACAGCGCTTGTGCCTCATCATGACGCCCCTCGGCGTCGAGGACCACTCCTTTTGCGTTCATGGCACGCAAATCACCAGGAACTGCAAGCAAGATCTTGTCGGCTACCTCAAGTGCTTCGCCCGCGCGTTTCTGTGCCAAAAGGGCCTGCGTAAGCGAGATTGCCGCATCGACGTTGTCTGGCTTTCGCTTCAGAGCCTCACGCAAACTCTCCTCGTCCGAAACCCGGAGGAGGGCGAGTGCAATGCGCTCGCGCATAGCAGAATCGATGTCCTTGGCGCCCAGCAACTCTGGCCGCGGCGTCTCTTGAACGGAGATAGCTTGATGATCCAAGCTGGCGCAACCACCAAGCATAAAAGTGGCGAATAAAGCGAGGAGAGTTAAGCCCGAGGGCGGATGGAACGCATACAATCGAGCAGCGAATGTTGTTGGTGGTGAATTCATGCCATCCATCTCACGAGCGACTGCTGTGCTCTGTTAGCCGTTTGTGGCAAGCCGGTTGCGTTGTTCTACTGTCGGAGCTTGTTCCTTGGGACCTGTAAGCTTGAGCGACCCCACCGGCTGGACCGTGAAATCGGAGGCGAGATCCTGATAGGACAGAACAGGAAGATCGATCCCGTTGCGGGTGAGAAAGCCGCGGACGAAGCGCCGGATATCCAGCGAACTCAGGATGACGGGCTGGCTCTGACCTGGTGGCATGCCTGAATGAATCTGGCGCAGTTGCGACAGCAACATCTCGCTATGCCGGTCCTCCAGCGCGAGGTACGGCCCGACGGTGGTCTCTCGGACCGCACTGCGAACCACATCCTCAGTTTCACGTTCGACGATAAAGGCGGGCAGAACGCGGTGAGCAGTGGCATGGCGAAAGCAGATTTGCCGCTTCAGGCCGGAACGGACATATTCGGTGAGCAGGACGGCGTTTTGCTCGCGTTCGCTCCATTCGGCGAACGCTTCCAAGACCAGCCGGGTGTTACGAATCGGGATGCCCTCGTCGAGCAGGCGACGCAGGACATCGGCGATCCGGGGAACTGGAGTCGTGCGTAGCACTTCCTTCACCAGGTCGGGATATTCCTGCTCCATCCGGGCAAGCAATTGTCGCGTCTCTTGAATGCCTACCAAGCGCCGCGCATATCGCGTCAGTACGGAACTGACACGCAGGGCGATGATTTCGCTCGGACGGTAATGCCCGATCCCGGCCGCTTTGAGAGCCGGTGCATGGCTCTGTTCGATCCAGATCCGGTCGGTGTCTGGATCTTGCCGATAGGGGATGCCGCTCAATTCAATGTTCGCTCGGTCGTCGGTGAGCGCGAGCTGCGTCGGGTCGACTCGATCCCGTTCAACCGGTACCCCTTCCACATCTAGCCTGAACTCGGATTGGGCCAAACGTTGATCGACCTGGACTGGAATGCGGGGAATCGTGATGCCAAGATCTGCTGAGACCAGTGCCGAAATGCGAGCGATGTGCTGCTCAACTTCCTCTCTGTCAATCGCGTTTACCAGGTTAGGTGCAAAGAAAACCGCGACCGGAAGCGCCTCCGCAGGTATGGTTTGCCTTTGAGCCTGCGCTGGAGTTGAGGTCGGAGCACTAACGTTGGCGCCCGTCTTGGAGCCCGTGTTCGCACCTTCACCGCCTTTGACATAGCTCGCCCCGGCGAAAAGTGCGGCCAGCATGAGAAACGGGGGCAAGGGGAAACCAGGTATCAGACCCATCAGAAGTAAGACGCCGGCTGCTAGCCGCAATGCCTGGGTACTGGCCGTGAGTTGGTTGATGATATCGGCACCAAGCTTGAGCTTGGAAGGCCCATTTACACGTGTGACGATGGTTGCGGCCGTAACCGACAGCAGGAGCGCCGGAATCTGAGAAATCAACGCATCGCCGATGGTGAGCAGCGTATATTGATGCAACGCCTCATCGACGGACATGCCCTTGGAGAGCAGTCCGATGCTGATTCCTCCCAGCATGTTGATGCAGATGACTATGAGTCCGGCAATGGCATCCCCTTTCACGAACTTCATGGCGCCATCCATTGCACCGTGAAGTTGGCTTTCTCGCTCCAGTGAGGCTCGCCGGCTGCGTGCCTCGTGCTGATCGATATGACCGTTGCGTAGCTCCGCGTCGATAGCCATCTGCTTGCCTGGCAGAGCGTCGAGCGTGAATCGTGCTGAGACTTCAGCAACGCGCTCGGCTCCCTTCGCGAGAACCATGAACTGCACCATGGTCACGATCAAAAATATAACAATGCCGACCGCGATGTTCCCTGATATCACGAACTCACCGAAGGTGTGAATGATGCTGCCGGCGTCTCCTTCAGCGAGAATCAGCCGCGTGGTCGCGATGGTCAGCGCCAGACGAAAGACGGTAGAGATCAGGATGACGCCGGGCAAAGACGAGAAATCCAATGGCGTACTGAGATACAGAGCAACCATCAGCAGCAATACGGCAAAGCCCAGATTGAAGCCGATCAGCATGTCGACCACGACGATCGGCATCGGCATGATCATCATTCCGATTGCCAGAAGCAGCATGAACGCGACCATGAAATCCGGGTGGAATGGCGCGCGCACGATAAGCTTATGAAGAAGGTTTGCCATGGAGAGCCTTCTTATTGTTGTTGCGTTGGGGCTGTCCTGCCACGCAAGGACACATAGTCTTGAAAGACTGCTCGCGCCTCGTCCATACGGCCGGCCCGTCGTAGTGCGTGACTGCGCAGAAGCGTCAAAGGCAGACGCGAAGAGGGGTCGTCATCAAGCGTGTCTAGTTTATCCAGCACCGCAAGTGCTTCATTGCCAAAGCCCTCCGAGATGAGAGCATAGGTAAGAATGCGAAGCAGATCGACGTCTTGCGAATCGTCATGGGCAATGAGCCGCAACAGAGCGAGAGCTTGTGCGCTCTGTCCACACACAAGGTGGACGAAGGATATTGCGCAGACCAAATCGCGCTCCTGCCCTGAAATTGGGAAGACGTCGCCGGTTTTGGAAGCATCGGCCGGCGGCGGTGGACTGGCGAACTGCGCTCCGCCCGAGTCGATCATGCTAGCCCCCAATCAAGCTGTTCTGGTTCTGCCGGAGCAGGATGAGCCGCCGGAGCTCCTGCCGCAGGGCGCCGGTCCCTTCACGCGCCGCCGAATCCTCCGTTCCGGCCCATAGCCTATCGGCCAAGCGCTCGAGAAGAACACTATGCTTCTCTGCTCGCAGCACGTCCGGGTCACGCAGGCGTGGTGTCACGAAGGAGAGCAGGCCAGTTGCGAGGCCGCGGCCATAAAGTGAAGCGAGTGCTGCACGGGGATCGATCTCAGCTATCCACACGCGCCTGTCGTTGAGACTGACACGCGAGACGGCATCGATATCGTTTACATCAAGCGCGGCCTCGATTGGCAGATCCGGCGCCTCGGTATCCGGCCAAACCGACCCGTACCTCTTCTCGCCACCGCCATCGGTGCGATGGATCTCTAAATTATGGACTTGAGGCAGGGCCGGCTTGTTCGCTGGCTCATGGTCGTGGGTGTTGAGCCTTTGCGAAGAGGTGCCAAGTCCGACAGGATGCTGGGGCAACTTGGTCATGACGATCTCCTTTCCTCGGCGGTGGAGCTCTAATAGGGGAGAGCAGCAAGCCGTCCATTCCTGCTGAGCAGTACGCGTCCCGCTTCGATTCGATCAACCGTCCATCCATCGTTCAACAGCGCGCCCACGAAGTACTTTTGACCACCAATAAGAAGATAGGGGTGGGCTCCGCGCCACACCGCCTGGACAGCAATTGAGGAGGGCGGCTTATCCTCCTTCACGGTCACTCCATTTACGAGTGTCAGCGACCCGTTTGTATGCTGATCGAACCATTGCTGAACCTCCTGCCATTTACTGACTATCGCAGGTGTCACTGTGCCCTCGGCGCTGACCACGCCTGGCCCAGGACCGATTTTGATGTTGAGAAGCCCGGCTTTGTTAACCTCCTCTTGCAGCTGTGCGGCGGCCGCATGGAGGGGGCGATCATCAGGACCATTGAGCGTCAGCTTGGGTGGAAGTGCGGCAACAGGGGGCGCATCGGGGCTCAGTGCACCGGCACTGCCGTCAAAGAGGAAGCTGATTGCAAGAGTGGCGATCCCGACGGAGCTCAGCAAGACCAAGGCGGCTGCTATTATCGAGACGCGCGACAGGCCGATTGATCCTTGCGCCGAATCCTGTGTGCAGCGAATGGACATCGTGCCCGCATGAACGACGGCAGGAAGAGAAATAACAACCCGCTTGCCTACGCCAATATCTCCGTTTCCTTCTATGCTGACTCCGGCTGCTAGGGCCTCGATCTCCATCGAATCGTGCAGGGGCGTGAGACGGAAGTGATTGGGCTCGAGCCCCTGTTCGACGAAGACGATATCGGCATCGAGGCCACTTCCTATAAGGCTCGTTCCGACGGGCGCTTCACCGGTCACCCCGGAATAGAGCCCTGATAGCACTTCGAAATGAACGGGGGCCGGTTCATTCACAGAGAGTCTCCTGAGCAACGAGAAGCCGTACGGCGTTGCCGTACGGCTGGTTCCGAATTCGTCAGGCTGTAGAGGGCATCCAGCACGCGAAAAGAGCGACCGTGAGCCCCCGTCTTGGAGCGCTAACTAACGCGCTCGTCGGCAACCTTCTTTTCGGACGAGAGCTCGGTCGTAATTCTGCGCATCACGATGCTGTTGGCCTGAGCTTGTTTGCTGACACGCTCGAGCTCGGCGAGCTGCGCTGCGAAGTCGCCAGCCCCGGTAGCACCGGTTTGCTGATTCGCCGCGACTTCAGACGGCGCTTGGGAACCGCCAACGGGAGAAACCATATCGAGTCACCTTTCTGTTTGGAAGTTACTTCTACTGATGACCTGCCTCACGCCTAACTAGCTGGCGTGACGACGGCAGGAAATGAAATCATTACATGCGCGCCTGGCGCATCATTCAAGAGAGTCAATTCGCCGTTGCCGTGGTTGCACTTCGGGTTGCTTCCTGCGGCAGGGCCATTGTCCTTGGCGGCCTTGTCGGCATCAGCCTTCTCAGGTTCCAATTTGTGAATAACCTTCTCGAAGGCTTGGTCGAGTGTCCCACCGACAGCGGAACCAATCGCCGCTCCCGACGGTCCACCGAGCCATCCGCCAGCCGCGCTTCCGATCATTTCTCCAATCATCGCATTCTCCTGTGTTCATTTCCACTAAGCTCAGTAGACGAATCGTCGCCTAGAGATCAGCACTCTCATCCTAGGAGGATTACCTTTCGAGAAGCTGACGAGGCTCACAAAGGCAGCGGAATGAGGCGAGGTGGCCCCGATTGTTCTCTCGCGGAGAACGTGTCGGTACTCTCCGTTCTTTTTTTGGCCAATGTTGGCACTGCAGGTTTTGCACCTCAGACGTCGAGTGCTGCGGGTAGGCTGGAGCGCTCCGCTAGAGTGGAGCTGTGCCAGGTGTCGGTCCCAAGGAGCATGCCTCCGGGCAGTTGACTGCAAGCTGGATCGCCTAGTGCGTCGTAACGCCGTCCACAACGTCCTCAAGATTTCGCCGGCCGCGGCGTATGTCGATGTTTGTCGGTAAGCAGGCGGACGATGTAACGCCCATTTGCCGTCGAGCAATCAAGCGGATAGACAAAGCGACTGTGGCGTTCGGGTGCAAGGGCCCGGCCTCGCAACGATTTGAGCGAAGCGACTTTGAAGAGGTGTCTGTTCAGAATATGGCCGGCCAAGGCACTTAAAGACCGCCTCGAGCATTCACGCGAGAGGCTCGGCCGACGTTCTTCAGAGAGCGTGGACGCTCGCCGGCCGCGCGTCCCAAGATGTCGTTGTTCCGACGCCCATCACGAAGAGCGGTTCGTCGCGATCACATGCTCTCAACATTCAGGTGATCAGAAAGCTGATGTTCTGGTGGGCGGTTTATCCTATCGTCAGCTTTTCGACAGGTACTCCGGATACACTTCCTGCGACTTGGATACGCTCGAGGTGAGAGTCCCGAATTGCCGTTGGGCGAGGGGTAGGAGAAGTGGTCCGCCGATCAAGGCTGTTTCCACCTGCAACAAGAGGCGCGAGAGCGCCTGCTGCTGGTCGTGACGTGGGATTGGTTTTGAAGGGCCTCGGCGCAACGTGCCAAGTTGATTGTGCGGGTGGTCCTCGCAGTCTGTCGCTTCTTCAATGCAATAGGAGTGAATGAAAATGCCGTATCTTCCCGTGGTGGGCGGTCTCAATCCGGCGGTAGGGCTCGTGCCTGAAGGCGCGCCCGCCGTTCCAATGTTCAACGTCGCATTGGGGCAGTACGCCGGCGCTGCCGGCGTCCCGGTGGGGGCCTACCAGTACCTGCCGGTAAATAGTCCGGCCGTCGTCGCTCCCGCCGTACTCAGTCCGGCCTACGTTGCCCCAACCCTTCTCGCCCCGCCGCCGCCTCCCCAGTTCGCGTCGGTCGCCCAGAACCAGAGCTCGTCATCCTCAATCGATCCGGTGTGGACGCATGAGGTCCATGACGGCAAGGCCACCATCCACCTTGGCAATAAGTATACAATTACGGCGGACGAGAAGGACGGCACCTGGACTGTCCGCAACAACGAGACCGGCCATGTCTCGAAGATCCACGGCGATCCTCATGTCGATGCTAATGGGGACGGCAAGGACGATTTCGATTTCAAGAAAGGCATGTCCTTGCAACTTGACGATGGCACCAAGATCACCGTGGATACCGCCGACTACGGCAACGGCAAGAGCATTTCATCGAAGCTCACCATCACGAATGGCAGCAACGCCATGATTGTCGAGGGGCTCGGTGACGACAAGGATGGCGCCAACAATCTGAAGGTGACGCAGTCGAACGCTGGCCTCACTCTCGATGCGCTGACATCCGATGGTTCACAAACGATCCATGAACAAGGTCAGGGTTGGGTCGACGGCGCCGGGCGCGAGGTGGACCAGGCGAGTATTGATGCTGGTGAAGAGGGGCGCGCCCCGGGCAACGGCTCTCAGTCCCAGTACACTCCTGCGCCGCTCGCTACTCCATTGTACTACTACACTCCAGTTTTCGTTCCTCCGCCCCCGCCTGTGTCGATGATCCCAGTTGCGGTGAACCAGAGCCCGCCACCTAAAGCTAATCCGGTGTGGTCGCATGAGGTCCATGACGGCAAGGCCACCATCCACCTTGGCGATAAGTATACAATTACGGCGGACGAGAAGGACGGCACATGGACCGTTCGCAACAACGAGACCGGCCATGTCTCGAAGATTCATGGCGATCCTCATTTCGATTCTGATGGAGACGGCAAGGTCGATTTCGATTTCAAGAAAGGCATGACCCTGCAACTCGATGATGGCACGAAGATCACCGTGGATACGGTCGATTACGGCAAGGGCAAGACCATTTCGTCCAAGCTCACCATCACGAATGGCGACAACGCCATGGTTGTCGAGGGACTCGGTGACAAGAAGGACGGTGCCAACAATCTGAAGGTGACGCAGTCCAATGCTGGCCAAACCCTCGATCAGCTGACGTCGGATGGTGCACAGACGATATATGAGCAAGGTCAGGGGTGGGTCGATAGATCCGGATGGCAGGTCAATCAGGCGAGCATTGACGCAAATGAGCAGGCCGCCGGGTGAGCCCGATCTGAGCACAGTTCAGAATAACGGGAGCGGGCGCTGTCGCCCGCTTTCCCATGCTTTTCAGCTGCGAGCGCGCAGGGAATCGCCTCGCTTGGGGTACCCATGCTTTTCCGCGCTCTCCCCTATCGATGATCTGGCTGTCATTATCTCTGCCGGGTAACAGTCTGCAACGAAGGCACGACTGGACGAGTGGGGCGTCTCGACCAGCAAGAACTGGTTCAACCTCAAGTCGACTGTGCGCAGGCTTATGCCAGTAGTTCCATTGTAAGGTCGATTGATTGACAAGAGCGGCACGCCTCGGCGGCCAGGTGCGCTCTGGCGGCGAACACCACGCGGCAGGAATGCGCGATCTATCGTGTGTGCGGCCAAGCGCGACGCGCCGAGTGGTTAGGCGCGTCCCCCCAAGCCGCTACGCAGCGCGCGAGGACAGGATGACCCTGTTCGGTCTATCATCCCTATAAGACACCTTATGACCTGCAAGTTCGTAAATGCGCGATTGCCTGAAGCGAGGCGCGTCCGTTCGATATGTGAACCAGACGTCTTGGGCTACCGAGATATGGATGACCGGAGTGGCCCGGAGCGACAAGAACCCTAAGGACTGTCACGCCAAGCTTACCGCAACCGATTAGAACGACCAACACCATTGTGGTGCGGATCCTCCAGCTGGGGAAGCTCCTCTCCTTCCTCTCGTCTCACCGTTGTTTGGATGTGCCGTTTGCCGCGCGTTGTTCCCGACTCTACTGGTCCGATTCAAACATCCTCTTCCGTGTCGTCCATGGCAGCGTCTAGATCGGCCTGCGCATCGCTGACAATTCGCATTGCCATCATGCCAAGAGCCGTTTCGAAAGCTTTGCGTTGTTGCGCGGCCTGCGAGTTGGCCTCTTCGACCCCCTCGGTTCCGTCAAGAGTCGCGCCGTTATTGCTTCCCGTTGCTCCGATATCGGGTGCACCTGCATTCATGTTCGTAACACCGTCTGTAGATAACCCACTCTCTCATGCTAGCAGCGTTAGCTTTCGAGAAGCTGACGAGGCTCAGTTCGTTTCATGATGAGCCATTAGAGACCGCATCGATGCTTCCGTCAGGCGGCGTCGAGGTCTGCAAAAGAAAAGCTAGTGGTGGTCGAAGGAGAGTTTTGAGGTGGGCAAGAGGGTCTCGGTGGACGCTAGCACTGCGGCAATCCGAAAAGCCTGTTTCATTAGAAGAGCTCCTTCAGGACGGCAGCTCTCGGCAGTGGCAGCCAGGAGGGGCGTCCGATTTGGCTGAGGCGCTCAAGCACCTACGTAAGTTGGGGGAAGAAGACGATGGAGGCCGACACGCTGCGTGAACCGGTGGAGCACGGTCGAGCAAAGAATGAACTGCGCACTCGTCATCATTGCCGAGGACAGCCAATAGTTTGTGATGCCGAGGAGAGACGTGAAATCCTCGATACAATGCGAGCACCTGATCTCGCAGGTCGCTGAAGTTGCGCTTGAAACGGTAGATCGGCCGGTGCTGGAGGGCGAGCTGATTGAACTCAAGGTGCGGTGCGGACCAGGACAAGCGGTGGATCAATTCGCCGGGCCTGAAACCTTCCACATGATCTTCTTGTCGCGAATCCGTTGGGAGATTTCGGGTCCGCGGATCGAAGAAATGGCCAGATCGTCCAAGCTCTTGGCGTCGAAGCGCGGCCGGTTACTCCTGGTGCGGCGGCGCCGCGACAAGCTTTGTATTTATCCTGGCGGGCGCCGGCGCGGCCACGAAACGGCGGAGCAGTGCCTCTGGCGCGAGATCAAGGCTCCAGCATGTGGCGTCGCAGGAGTTAGGCAAGCCGAGGCGGCGAGTTGTCGTGCGTTTTCGTGTGCAATGTCGTGTTCGCAACATGTTGGCTGATACTGAACAAGTGCGGCTTTGGCTTTCGGAGAGAAAGAACGTGCGGCGCTTCGTTTTGCGTCCAGCTGCCCGCGCAGCGGTCCGTGCGCGGAAGCATCAGGCGATTGGCCCGGCTTTTGCTCCCTTGTTTGCAAACGGCGTGCGGCTCCCTGCTTTGTCGGGATCGTCCGTTGCAGAATGTGAATCTCGATCCAGAGGCGATGCCATGAAGAATTGGAGTTCCGTGACAACCAAGGTGCTAGGCACGGCCACTGTTGCAATGGCCTTGACGACGCCCACCGCGCTGGCGGTCGAACACAAAGTCGAATACAAAAAGGATAATAGCAGAAATCCTAGCCTCCGGGACGTTTCTGAAAACAGCAGCGTGCTTGCCCAGATCACAGTCACCTCGGAACGACCAGCAAGCTTCACCCTTCAGAACGGGCTGCAGGTGGTGGTGATTCCGGATCATCGCACACCCGTTGCGACACAGATGATTTGGTATAAGGTCGGCTCGGCGGACGAGACGCCGGGCAAATCGGGGCTTGCGCATTTCTTCGAACACTTGATGTTCAAGGGCACAGCGAAGCATCCGCCCGGCGAATTCTCCCAGACCGTGCTGCGCGTCGGCGGCAACCAGAACGCCTTCACCGGGATGGACTACACCAGCTATTACCAACGCGTGCCGCGCGAGCAGCTCGGTAAGATGATGGAATTTGAAGCCGACCGCATGACCGGTCTCGTTCTCCAAGATGAGAACGTGCTGTCCGAACGCGATGTTGTGCTCGAAGAATTCAACATGCGCGTCGCCAACGATCCCGATGCGCGGCTCACCGAGCAGATGATGGCGGCGCTTTACCTCAATCACCCCTACGGCCGCCCCATTATCGGCTGGCGGCAGGAGATCGAAAAGCTCGACCGCGAGGACGCACTCGCCTTCTACAAGCGCTTCTACGCGCCGAACAACGCGATCCTGATCATCGCCGGCGACGTTGACGCCAATGAGATCCGCCCGATGGTGGAGAAGAATTTTGGCGACATTCCCGCGCAGCCTTCGATCCTCGCAAAACGCTTGCGGCCGCAGGAGCCGACGGCGGCGGCCCCGCGCACGGTGACGTTGTCCGATCCGCGGGTCGAGCAGCCGACCCTGCACCGCTATTATCTCGTGCCGTCGGCTCACACCGCGGCTGCCGGCGAGAGTCCTGCGCTTGACGTGCTCGCGCAATTGATGGGCGGCGGCGCCAACTCCCATCTCTATCGTTCGCTGGTGATCGACAAGCAGCTCGCGAGCAGCACGGGCGCGAGCTACCAGCGCACCTCGCTCGATCCCTCGAAATTCATGATCTCTGTCACGCCGAAACCGGGTGTCGAGTTCGTCCAGATCGAGGACGCCATCGACAAGGTGATCGCCGACCTCGCGCAAAATCCCGCGCGCGCCGAGGATCTCGAGCGAATCAAGAACCGGCTGGTTGCGCAAGCGATCTACGCCCAGGATAACCAAGCGACGCTTGCGGGCTGGTATGGCGCCGCGCTTACAACGGGGCTCAGCATCGACGATATCCGAAGCTGGCCGGACCGCATCCGGGCCGTCACCGCCGAGCAGGTGCGTGAGGCCGCGCAGAAATGGCTCGACAAGAAGCGGTCGGTGACCGGCTATCTGATCAAGGATTCTGCGCCCAAACGTGAGGAGAAGCGCTCGTGACCTATTCCTTCACAGGGCGTGCCGTCCTCGGTGGGGCCTCGCTCGCGATCGCGACGCTCGGCTCTGCACCATCGCTTGCCGCGACCAGGATTCAGCGCCTGGTCTCGCCCGGCGGTATCGAAGCCTGGTTCGTGCAGGACGCTACCGTCCCGCTGATCGCGATGGAATATGCCTTCGGCGGCGGAGCGACCCAGGACCCCACCGACAAGCCCGGCGTCGGCCACATGGTTGCCAGCCTGCTCGATGAAGGGTCTGGCGATCTCGACTTCAAGACCTTTCACGAGCGGCTCGACCGCCGCGCCATTGAGCTGAGCTTTACCTCGACTCGCGATCAGTTCCGCGGTTCTTTGCGCATGCTCAAGGACAGCAGGGACGAGGCCTTCGACCTGCTGCGAATGGCGCTGACCGCGCCGCGTTTCGAGGCGTCCGATGTTGAACGGATCCGTGCCGCGGTGCTCGCGAACCTTCGGCGTGACTCCACGAATCCTTCAACGCTCGCCAATCGCAAGTTCCTCGAAGTCGCCTTTAACGATCACCCTTATGCCCGCCAGGCCGGAGGCACGGTCGAGAGCGTGCCGAAGATCGACGTCGCCGATCTGAAGGACTATGTCCGCCGCGTGATCGCCAAGGACACGCTCAAGATCGCGGTGGTCGGTGACGTCGATCCAGAGACGCTCGGCAGATTGCTCGACAAGACGTTTGGCAGCCTGCCGGCCAAGGCGGAGTTGACGCTGGTCCCCGATGTGGTCGCGGCAAAGCCGCCGCAGCGCGTCTTCACTCCGCTCGACGTGCCGCAGACGGTCGTGACCTTCGGCGGTCCCGGCGTCCGCCGCAGCGAGCCGGATTTCATGGCGGCCTGTGTCGTCGACCACATCCTCGGCGGCCGCGGGCTGTCGTCGCGGCTGTTCCGCGAAGTCCGCGAGAAGCGCGGGCTCGCCTATTACGTCCGTGAGACGCTGCTCTGGATGAATCATTCCGCTGTGTTCATCGGCGATACCGCCACCCGCGCCGATCGCGCCGGCGAGACGGTCGAGGAGGTCGAGAAGCAGGCCCGCCGCATGGCTGAGGAAGGCCCGACCCAGCAGGAACTCGATGATGCCAAGTCGTACCTGAAGGGCTCGCAGATGCTGGCGCTCGATACCTCGTCAAACCTTGCGCGGGCGCTGCTACAGTGTCAGCTCGACAAGCTACCGATCGACCATATCGAGAAGCACAGCGCGCTCGTCGATGCGGTGACGCTGGAGGATGCCAGGAAGGCGGCGCAGCGGCTGTGGGGCCAGGGTCTGCTCACCGTCATCGTCGGCCGCTCCCCACTGGCCGCAGCCCAGTCGACCACCGCGCCATCGGCCACGACGCCGCCGCCAGCGGCAGTACAGTCAGGCGCCGCGCCATCCGCCGCAACGCCGGCAACACCCAATTAACTTTGTGTTCGTGAGGTGACATGCGATCTGAACTTCTTTTTTGGGGGCCGCGACAGCTGCGGTCGCGGCAACCGGTGCCGTCAATGCGACGGATCTCGGGCCGGCAGTAAAGGTCCCTCCGGCACTGTGGAGCCGGATCGGAGGATATGTCGGCGGGCACGTCGGAGCCGGCGACGGCCGGTGATCGTTTAGTGATCCTTATGTCGGTCGATTTACGGTGAGTCGTCGATACCCCTGTGTTCCTGGCTGGAGGTCAGATCGGCCAAAACTGGCAGAGAGAGCACTGCGTTTTTTTTGGCTCGAATTGGATACCGGGGGCGCTGCCTCGGACGGTACAAACACCTGTCTTGCCGTCTCCGGCGTTGAGTGAGCGCAAAACTCAAAGCAGGTCCCGACGTCTTCTTCATCGGGCCCTGCGTTGGCCCGCACGGCCACACGCTGGCCTTTTTCAAGGCACGGTTGGGTCGCGGCGATGTCGTCAATAGCAACGAATTCTTGCCGTGCGCCACACGGGGTCACTCATTTCGACTATGGTCGTGTCGGTGCCACACTCGGCGCATCGAGCAAGTTCTCACACCGGCATGGTCTGTCAAATTCAAGCCGCCATCTGATGTTCGAGGGAAGAGCACAGCATGGAACGATGGGGCACGTTCCTGCAGGCCCCATACAGGTTAGGCTGAAGATGCTCGCTCGTCGCTCTAAGCTTCGCACGGCCGAGACGATACAGTGACGTGGGCACGGATCCTGCGGCTAGGTCGTGTGGACTCTTGGTATTCCGTTGAGCCGCCAATGCCTGACCAATTCTCTGAAAGGACGCATAGCTAATTGAGTACACTCATCTTGGCGGGAGGCCAAGATAGCCAAGATAGTCGACGCCGGCCAGAAAGGACGTCGCAAGGTGCTCCTGCCGTCGGCGACGTCGCGAAAGTCTGCTGGCGCGAGTATGTCCGCGCCGCGGGCTGGGCTATGGAATGCCTACCCGGTGGGCGCGTCGCCGTGCGATTGTCCAGGCCAAAGGCCTGCGTCCAGCGACGGTTTGATACGAACAAACCCCTCTTGTCGAAATTCGGCTGTGTGGGGCATACCCAGCATGGTGAAAGTTGTGGTCCGGGAGGTATTGCTAGGCAAGAGGCCGGCCCTCCTTAGTATGTTGATCTGGGCATCCGAAGCCGTATGGGGAAAGAAGACCCAGTGGTCGGCTATGAGACGCTCGTTTTCGGGAATGAAATCTGTGAGTTCCAACAGCGGAGCCCCGGCGGACGAGGACGGCCCGGCTTGCGAAGGCCCGGCTTGCGAAGGCCCGGCCTGAGACGGTCCAGCTTGCGATGGTCCAGCCTGCGATGGCCCGGCTTCCACATTCTGCCAAATCAGATCAGGATCAAACTCTGGGAGTTCCGCGATGGCTTGAGCAATCGGCTGCTGCGAGCCGGGCTGCGGAGAGCTTTCCCTGGCGGCCACCAATGGCCCGGGAGAGCGCGCAGCCGGCGCATATAGATCATCGTCCCAATCCAACAGTGATGAATAGGGATGCCCCGACTCCAAATATTGCGAATAGGGATGCCCGGCGTCCAGATATGGCGAGTAGGCTTCGCCCTGCTGCACGGGAGACCCCGCAGCAGGTGGCGGAGCACTATCTTCGAACTCGCGCAGCTGGTGCTCAAAGCCCGCTGGGCCCGCGGGCGGTGATGGTGAATCGGGCTGCGGGCTTGTGTTCGTTGGGCTGATTGAGTTGAAATCCATCCTGTTCCTCCTTTGAAAGTTTGGCTCGAGCCCTAGTTCGACGAAGGCCATTTGCATTGCGACCTCCAGAGAACCGTTTCGAAGGCTCGTGTGGAGTGCAGCCTCCGAGCTGCCGGCAGAGCATCGGATGCCCGATGTGCATCTCCATTACGATGGATTAGGCGGCATCGCCCTCTAGACATCCGCTCTCATGCTAAGAGAGTGAGCTTTCGAGAAGCTGACGAGCGTCAAAAGGATTCGCAAAGAGCCAATGGAGACGGCATTGACCTCCGCCGAAAGCTGCCGCGGCATTCTAATTCATCTCTGGCTTGGCGCAGGCTCGCGCACGATGCTGTCCTGACGCGGCGCGTCGGAAGAATAGGGAGCTTCCGGTCGTCCATCGCGAACGACCGTGGTTGAGGAGCCACGAAATAACTTCAGGACCGCTTCCCGCGGCTGCTTTTCGACGGCAGCGTGCGGCCGCGCCTGCGCCTCCGCTACAAGGCCGTTGAGCGTCTGGTCCAAGAGCGCGATGAAACGTGGTGGACCAGAAACCAGGACGAGGCCATCTCCTGGTGCCGGTCTCACAAGGTAGCGCTCGTCGGAGATGTTGAGTGCATCGAGGGCCGCTTTGAATGCATCGAAGCTGATCGGCTTCAACACAAGCAGACGACTTTGCGCCTCATTTGCAGCAGATACATACAGCACGAGCCCATCGTAGTACCATTGAAGATTGTAGAGATTGGTCAAACGATCGAGGAACTCGCGTGGTGGCAGATCTGGCATGCGCCCGCGAATCCGACCCTTCACCTCGGCGCTTACGTTTACTCTGATATTGAGGTTGTTACCGAATTCCAGCAGTGCGGCAGACAGGTCCTGATCCAGAACCGTGTAGCTATAAGGTGCCGAAGGCAGCGAGAGCGGAGCCCCAAATGCCGTGAGTACCCCGGTGCAAAGGAAAACTCCTGCGCCCGCAACTCGGTTCAAAATGTTCAGGATCGTGCGTCGGCTTAGCATTCCCAAGTCCCTTCGGCTTGAGAACAAATATTAAGACTTCGCCCAAATTGGAAGCCAAACGTGATCTTTAAAATCGCCTTATGGCTCGCGCGTTCGTCAGCTTGCGGTCAGCTGGCTTCTTTACGGTATGGATCATCAATTCTTAACAACGGCGTGTCTCATCGGCGCCAAACCATCGACACCATCGATCATGTTAGGCGCTACGCCGATCTCTCTGAATCCTGCCGAAGGTCTGTCCGGGCTATGTCAGACGGCAGCTATCGGCGAGCAGAGCCAGTTTCAGTAGACTTTTGTTCAGGTGGCGTGGCGTCGATTCAAGACGCTGCCTCCTCAGTCGTAGATAGATCGGCATAGATTCTGTCGGTATCGGAAGTTCACCATGCAATAACACAGGCGAGCCCGGTGGGCGAGCGCGTCCTCCAGACACACTCTCTCTGCAATATATCGGAGTAATACAGGTCCATCTGTCGGCAGTGTGCTCGCCTGGGATGGTTCGGACCGAGTGATACCAGCCAGTTTTGCCTAAAGCCGCCATCAGCATCGGCGCGCTAAAGATGCGCCGATGGTGCGTCCAAGGACGTAACACTTACTTGGTGCGCCCATTGGTGACGGAGCTTGATCGAGCCAGGCGAGATAATCGCGCATTGGCCCATCGTCGAGTAGGATTGGCTCGTCGCGGGTAAACCGTTACGCCTTTCGCTGTCACGGCTCTTCAGTACAGACGAAGCAGAATCACACAATTGAATCATCCTGAGAACTCGTCAGCTTCTAGAAAGCTAACCATCCTAAAATGAGAACCGGATTCTCGAGGGCGAGGCCGCCTAGCGAGCGCAAATGGAATGAACGTGGGCAGCGCGCGGTTCTCCGTGTAGTCGGATGGGCTCGATGTAATCGGAGGATCGCGGCTTGCAGCTGCGCCAATTTCTTGTTGTTGCTGTTTTCGATTGGCAAACGAGATTTGCTGTTGAAACCTCCCTCGCCTTGAGCCGTGCACACGTCCGAGCTGAGCTGGCGGATTTGCGCACAATCGACATTCTCAAGGACGATTAGAGTGGATCGCAACAACATCAACCCATTCAGCCCTGGTGAGTTTCAGGCGTACAACGCCCCGCTGCAGCAGCAGGAGCAAGAACCGGGCAATACGAGCCAGCAAGCGAGGTTTGAGCAGCAGCTGAGCGAGCTGCAACACAGTGCGTTTTATGAGAGCTCCGCAGAAGCGGGTTCGCCTGATGGGCAAACCGCAGACGGAGGTGAAGCGATTCGGCGCACTGATGTCGGCGGTTCGATGCAGGTGCCGCCCATTCAGGGCCACTCATTCAGCAGCACGCGCCAAAGCGTAGACATACCCCATACTCCCTTCGGCCGTTCGACTGAAGTGCCGTCGAAGCGAAGCCGCGAGAACGATGGCCCGGACGAGGAGCTTTTTTCTAGATTCCGCGAGGCATCAAAGAAAAGCCGAGCCAGCGATGGCACGATCCGCGAGGAAGCCAAGAAAAGCGGACCAAGCGATCGCACGATCCGAAGGGATCTAGAGGTACTGCGCAACTTCAGCGCCTGGCTTCAGGCGAAGCAGAAGCCACCAATCAGCAGCCAACTAGAGAATCTTCAGGCATTGCGTGCCGAGGGGAACGAGTTTGCGGCCAATGATGTTCGCTTGGGCGCTCGTATCGAGGCAGCGTTGACAAGGCTCGAGCAATTCGCAGTCGGAGCGCCGGTGACAACGTTGACGCGAGGCGGCCGGCCCGTTGAGGCTCCCGTCACCGCATTCGGAGCGTCGGTGATGACGTTGCCGCGGGGCGGCCGGCGGGTCGAGGCTCTCGTCCCCGAGGACGAGGCGCTCATCAACGCTGCGTGTGACGAAGGCGTTAAGCGCGGCTTTGCGGCGGTAACCATGCAGGAGTACCGTAGGGCTCTTAACAGCTTCGGTAGGTGGCTCAACGAGCGCGGGGTTAGCATTACTCAGGCTCGCCCCGAGGAGCGAGACCGCTATATTAATTCTGGGAAGGGCTCGTATCTTAGAGAGTTTCCACGCGCGTGGAATCTTCTTCAGAACTACCGACAACGCGCCAACGCGCCGCAGCCGTTCCCGCCTCTGGAAGTTTCCCCGAGCGCGGATGACGAGGCGCTTTTTCTCGGATTCAGCGAGGTGGCCCCGAAAATCGGCGTGAACCTGTGGGCACTTCGCCAGTTCAGCGCCTGGCTTCAGGCGACACAGAAGCCCTCAATCAGCACTCGAATTGAGAATCTAGAGGCTTTACGTGCCGAGGCCGACGAGTTTGCGGGCGATGACGTTCGCTTGCGCAATCTTCTCAGGACGGCGTTGCCAAGGCTCCGGCAACATCAACAAGCTGTCGAGGCGAACCGAGCGCTGGGATTGGGTCCACCGGAACAAGCGGGCTCGGTCGCCGGTCAAGACGCTCTGCAGCCGAGCTCGTTTCAGGAGCTTCCGGCAACGCCAGCCACTCCGAGCGAGGGATCGTGGGATTGGCTTAGGGAGCAGATGCAAGAACCAGCTCCATCATCCTCTGCACCACACCCTGGCCCGCAGCCGAGCTCGTTTCAGGAGCTTCCGGCGACGCCGGCCACCCCGAGTGCGGGAGCGTGGGATTGGTTTAGGGAGGCGATGCAAGAACCCACTCCGTCGTCCACACCACACAGTGGCCTGCAGCCCAGCTCTTATCAGGAGCTTCCGGCGACGCCGGCCACCCCGAGTGCGGGAGGGTGGGATTGGTTTAGGGAGGCGATGCAAGAGCTCACTCCGTCGTCCACACCACACCGTGACCTGCAGCCCAGCTCTTTTCAGGAGCTCCCAGCAACGCCGGCCACCCCGAGTGCGGGAGCTTGGGATTGGTTTAGGGAGGCGATGCAAGAGCCCACTCCGTCGTCCACACCACACCGTGACCTGCAGCCCAGCTCTTTTCAGGAGCTCCCGGCAACGCCGGCCACCTCGAGCACGGGAGCTTGGGATGGGTTCAGGGAGCAGATGCAAGAACCCATTCTGGGTTCGTCCACGCGGTACCGTGGCTCGCAGCCCAGCTATTGGGACTGGCTTAGGGAACAGGTGCAACAACCAGAGCCATCGTCGTCTGCCAAGGCTGCGCCGTCAATCATCCATGAGGGCCTTGAGCCAGTGCCTCATCCGAATGCGCCCACAGTGTCTGAATTGCGTGACGATGTGCGTTCTGCGCCGGCGCGTGGTAGCACCAGACCACCGTCGTTCATCGGGCCATCAGCGCCCCCTCAGGAGCTACCGGAAATCGGACATTTGGTCGACAACTGGCGCCACCGCTCCCAGCCGGCCTCGGACGCCCTGATCGACATACTTGGTAACATCGGTCTCTTGCCGAACCAGTTCGGCCCAAGCCAGTTCGCGATCAACGGTGAGCGTTACTCGGCCACGTTTGGGCCGGGAGGACGCAGGGACGTTCAACTGATCCATCATCCGCGCCCTAGCCAGATGAGTGAAGTCCGGCGATCCCGTCAGCCGCTCCACGAGTCTGGGTCATCGTCCTCAGCCAGCGCTCCCTCAGACGTTTATGGCAGTGCTCAGTCACTGGTTGATTTCAATCCAATCACACAGTCCGAGTTGCGTAACCATGCTCTGCCAATGCAGGCGTCGTCTCCCGGATCAGGGACCTATCGCGGCCGAGCCGATTTACCGGATATCGGACCTTTTGTCGGTGATACTTGGAACCACAACCGCTGGGACAATCAAGGCGAGGGCCGAGAGGTCTCGCATCGCGGCATGATGTACATACTAAACACATGGAACCTACTTCCGACCCCGCAGAACCGGCGCATACAGTTCACCATCAACGGTGAGCTCTACACGGCCGAGTTGAGGAGCAGGCAAAGTAACGCGATCTTGGGATCCGGCCACGTCGTTTATCTCATCTATCACCCTCAACGTGACTGAAGAACGCGCTTGGGCTGGGAGTCCCCGAGTTCTTCGTTTTCGATGCGCTCAACATCCCATGGCAGCGAAACTGCGAATTCCGACGATCTCGCGCGCGTGTACCGACGCGCTGCGGCCTGCGAATTCCGAGATGATTTCGCCACCATTCCGAAATGATCTCGCCGGGCGTGGAGGCGTCTTCTGCGGATGCTTCTGGCTCTGAGCAAGTCGCACGGGATTGGGGCCTGACCTGCCAGCGAATAGGGAAGGCCCGGACGGTACTAGACATGAACTCCGCCAGCGCCCTAGCTCTCGAAGGAGGTACTCTCGGCAGTGTCACGGCATCGAGCAGCTGATCGATATTGCCTTGAAATCCTGCGACAGCCGGAGCTTCGTTCAGGAACGCTTAGGCCGCAAAAATGGCAAAGCCATTGATCGCTCTCAACGGAGCCTACAAGCTGGAAATCCGTAGCATTTTTCTCCGCAGACGCTGGTGCCCAAGCGGCTTCTCGGCGGTGAGAGAGCGTGGCCGCGCCTATCGTTCGGCCACAAGGCCGTTGAGCGTCTGGTCCACTAGCGCCATGAAGCGTGGCGGACCGCATTTCCCGGTGCCGGTCTCTCAACATAGCGCTCGTCGGAGATGTTGAGTGCATCGAGCGCCGCTTTGAACGCATCGAAGCTGATCGGCTTCAACACAAGCAGACGATTTTGCGCCTCGCTTGCAGCAGATACGTAAAGCACGCCCATCATTGTATCATTGAAGATTTCAGAGAGTGGTCACATGATCGACGAACTCGCGCGGTGGCAGATCCGGCATGCGCCCGCGAATCCGGCCCTTCAACTCGGTGCTGATGTTCACTCTGATATGGAGGTTATTATCGAATTCCAGCAGTGGGCAGACAGGTCCTGATCCAGAACCGTGTAGCTAATAGCTGCCGAAGGCAGCGCGAGCGGAGCCCCAAACGCCGTGAGTATCCCGGTGGAAAGGAAAACTCCTGCGCCCGCAACTCGGTTCAAAATGTTCAGGATCGTGCGTCGGCTTAGCATTCCCAAGTCCCTTCGGCCTGAGAACAAATATTAAGACTTCGCCCAAATTGGAAGCCAAGCGTGATCTTTAGAATCGCCTTATGGCTCGCGTGTTCGTCAGCTTGAGGTCAGCTGGCTTCTTTACGGTATTGACCATCAAGTCTTAACAACGGCGATGTCTCATCGGCGCCAAACCAATGACACCTTCGATCATGCTAGGCGCTACGCCGATCTCTCTGAACCCTGCCGACGGTCTGTCCGGGCTCTGCCAGCCGGCAGCTATCGGCCAGCAGAGCCAGTTTCAGCAGACTCTTCTGCATGTCGCTTCGACATCAGACGCTGCCTCCTCAGTCACAGATAGGGCAGCGCCCGTTCCTGCGGTGTCAGAGGTTCAGCGTGCAGCAGTGCAGGCGAGCCCGCCTGGCGAGCGCGTGCTCCAAGCTCTCTCTTCGATGTATCGGAGCAATCCCGTTCCTTCTGCAACGAGCGGCGGTGTGGCCGCCATTTCGAAGACCGTTCAACCTGGGCCGGCCGCTCAGCCGCTTTCGCGGTCGCAGCTAGTCGGGGTGAACCCCGCGGGCAGGCCGGAAGGGGTGCTCGACTTCGACACGATGGTTGCGGGTCTGCGGGACGTTTACAAGGGTGTCGTTGAGGTTTCGCTTGTGTCCAAGAGCACCAGCGCGGTCAGCTCATCTTTGAACAAATTGCTATCGGCGGGCTGAGTTCGTTGACGTCTGGTTTCATCTATGGACAAAGCGGCCATGCCCGCCTATGCGGTCGGCGGTTGCGTGTTTTTGCCGTGCTGTCGCTTCTCCTCCCCTTGATTGGCTGTAAGGCTGATCTCTACACCAAAGTGCAGGAGCGCGAGGCCAATGAGATGCTTGCGCTCCTGCTTAGCAAGGGCGTCGATGCGGTCCGTGTTACTGCCAAGGACGGGACCAGCACGATCCAGGTCGAGGAGAAGCAGCTAGCCTATTCGATTGAGCTACTAAATCTCGAAGGGTTGCCACGCCATCCTTTCAAGAACCTCGGCGAGGTGTTCAAAGGATCGGGCCTGGTCGCCTCGCCGATCGAGGAGCGCGCCCGCTACGTTTATGCCCTGAGCGAAGAATTGTCGCGTACGATTAGCGATATCGACGGCGTCATATCCGCGCGTGTCCACGTTGTTTTGCCGAAAAATGATCTATTGCGCCAGGACACGATGCCGTCCTCAGCGTCGGTGTTCGTTCGACATAACTCCAATGCAAAGCTCTCGCTCCTGCTACCGCAGATCAAAATGCTGGTCGCCAACAGCATCGAGGGCCTATCCTATGACAAGGTGGCGGTGGTCTTTGTGCCGGTCGAGCGGGCTCCGCTTGAACGTCCGGCCCCGCCAGCTGCGTCCGCTCAGTCGACCAAATCCATTTCAGACCCGCTACTTGCGGCCGCTATTGGGGGAGGCGGCGCTGCGCTTGGCCTTCTGTGCTACATATTCCTGGGCTCTCTTATGCATCAGCGCGCCCAGCTGTCGCGCGCGCGATCCAGACTTGGCAACCGTTCGAACACGCCCGCTATCGCGCCTCCCGGTAAAAAGATCGCTTCCGATAAGGCATAGGAGTGTGCAAATGCCCATGCCGCTGCCATCCGCCGGTTCTCATACGTGGTCCGAATGGCCCTCTGAGGGTCTGCGCGAGCTTGCTGCCTCGACCCATCTGACCCGATTTGCTGCCCGTCTTGACGCGCGGCTGTCGGCTTCGACTTTGGTCCGGCTACAGAAGAGTTCGAGGCTGCAGGTAAGACTTGCTGAAATGCTGCTTGGTAATGAAATGGACTCCAACGGCCGTAACTGGGGAGACGATCTTCTGCTCGGCCATGATCCGAATAGGGCTGCTTTGCTTGCCGGCAGTATCTGGCATGCTCGCTCGCTCCTAAAGCTCGTCTCAAAGCAGCATCTCGCGATGCTGCTCGACCGTATCGGGGCAGAAGCGCACGCTTTCGGTATCCGGAACTTGGCCAGCGCGGTCGCAATCACCACTACCGCTGATCCGGAGCAACTTTCGCAACAGATTGAACACGATGGCCATGCCTGCCTAGGTGCTTGGCTCGACGAAGCCTCGGCACTTGATCGCACGCGCGTGCTGTTACGCTTGCCCATGGGCACTGCTGCCGAGAATCCAGCGGCCGAACACCGCAATGCCGCGGGCCCAGTGCTTTCCTTGGTGATAGCCCATTTGTCGAGGGAGACGCCGCGGCATGACAGCTGATGACCCAGCGCTGCCAGTGGCCCCCGAGATACGTCCTCTCGGGCCTCTCATACCGGCTGCCGAGATCGGGATCTGGTGCGATGCCGTAGAAGCACGCGCGGCTGCCGAGCGGCATCTGCAGCGCGTTCGCGGCTGGGGACGGACAGCTTATAAGCGGGAGCGGGCGCGCGGCCGTGAGGATGGCTTCAAGAGCGGCGCCGAGGAAATGTCTCGGCTGATTGCGCAGGCTGCTTCCGCACTTGCGCAGCGAAAAGCCATTCTGGAGCAGGAGTTGCCGCAGCTCGTCATGGAGATCGTGAGCGATCTTCTGGGCGCGTTTGATCCAGGCGAGATGTTGGTGAGGACCGTTCGTCACGCGATCGAGCAAAAATATGGTAGCGCGGAAATATGCCTTCATGTCTCTCCTCTGAAAGCCGATGCGCTGGCGCGCGAGTTCGCTACGTGCGATGGACAGGAGGGCCGGCCGAAGGTGCGGGTTGACCCGGATCCGGCTCTAACGACAGAGCAGTGCGTGTTGTGGAGCGAATTTGGCAATGTGGACATTGGCGTTGCCGCTCAGCTCCGAGCTCTACGCCTTGGCCTGGGTTTGCCATCAAAGGAAGACGGGCCATGACCACATCAGCGACAGATGCGGCCGGAGAGAGGAATCTGCACGCTGCGCTATCGTCTCTGAAATCTACAGCAAAGCATATCGACACGCGCGCTGTACGAGGGCGGATCACACGGGCGGTCGGCACCTTGCTCCATGCCGTCTTGCCAGAGGCGCGTATAGGGGAGCTTTGCCTGCTGCAGGATCCCCGCACCGGATGGTCGCTCGAGGCTGAGGTGATCGGCCTATCGCAGGATGGGGTATTGCTCACTCCCATTGGTGACATGGCGGGCCTATCCAGCCGAGCAGAAGTGGTCGCGACCGGACGAATGCATGAAGTGCCGGTCGGCCCCGATTTGCTTGGCCGGGTGATCGACAGCTTCGGCCGTCCGATCGACGGAAAGGGGCCAATCAACGCCGCTCAGACTCGTCCGCTGCGCGGCAAGGCTCCCAACCCAATGACAAGGCGCGGTATCGAGCGAACGTTCCCACTCGGCGTCCGTGTCTTGGATGGGCTTCTGACATGTGGCGAGGGGCAGCGGATCGGCATCTACGGAGACCCAGGGTGCGGTAAGTCGACGCTCCTGTCGCAGATCGTAAAAGGCGCGGCTGCCGACGCCACCATAGTCGCGTTGATCGGTGAGCGCGGTCGTGAAGTGCGGGAATTCATCGAGCAGCACCTTGGTGAGGCAGCACTTCGCCGCACCGTCGTTGTCGTTGAGACTTCCGACCGCTCGGCAATGGAGCGAGCGCAATGCGCTTACATGGCGACGGCACTCGCCGAATATTTTCGTGATGAAGGACTTCGCGTCGTCCTGATGATGGACTCATTGACGCGCTTTAGCCGCGCCATGCGCGAAATTGGCCTTGCGGCAGGAGAGCCGCCGACGCGGCGCGGCTTTCCGCCATCGGTTTTTGCGATGCTTCCTGGGCTGTTGGAGCGTGCCGGCATGGGCGAGCGCGGCTCAATCACGGCCTTCTATACTGTGCTTGTCGAAGGCGACGGCTCGGGTGATCCAATCGCCGAAGAATCACGAGGCATTCTTGATGGCCACGTTGTTCTCTCACGCCTTTTGGCTGCGCGCGAGCATTTTCCAGCTATTGACGTGTTATCAAGCCGCAGCCGCGTGATGAATGCGGTCGTGTCTGAGTCGCATCGAAAGGCGGCTTCCTTCTTCCGTGATCTGCTCTCGCGCTACGCCGAGGCCGAGTTCTTGGTGAAGGTTGGCGAATATGAGCACGGCAGTGATCCTCTGACAGACCGGGCAATTAATTCGATCGAGGAGTTGCGGAAATTCCTGCGTCAGGGCGGAGACGAGGCGTCAAGCTTTGAGGAGACGGTCACATGGATGTCGCGTCTGACCGCGTGAATCGTGTCCATGCCTCGAAATTGCGGCTAGTGAAGGATATGAGACAGCAGAGCGCCCTTCGTGAGGTGTCCAACATGGAGGCCAAACGCCGCACCGCGCTCCAAGCGGTGGAACAAGCTGTCCGGGATCTTGCAACGGCCGAGAAAAACCAAGCGGCGCTCGAAGCGCAGCTTTACCGAGAGCTGGCATCTTTTGGTTCGCTATCTGTCGAAGAGCTCGATCGTCGCTGTCACATCGTCATTGGACGGCTCAAAGCTGAGATCGCAGGAGCACGCCGAAGGCTTGAGGAAGCGCGCGCCGCTCAAGAGCGGGCCGAGGCGGCGGTCTTCGAGGCGCGGACCACTTTGACCAAGTGCTCGGCGGCGAGTCACAAATGGCAGCAAATTGAAGGCGACGCTCAGCGCGCGAGTGATGCCCATTCGGATGCGGAAGCCGAGATAGAGGCCGATGATGAGGTTTTGCTTCGGTATGGCAGTGGTTCGCGTACCCACACGGCTAGCGACTGAATTTGATGGCTTCTGCTCTCATGCTAGAGAAAGCGCCTTGTCTTGTAGACGAGCCTGCGACCATGGCTCCGGGCGAACAATCGGGATTTAAACCGGCGTTAACCCTGTCCCCTGCCGTCGTCTCCTGGCTCAACGAGATCGCTGCTGCCCGCAAGCCTCTGCAAAGTCGTCTCAGCGATAAGCCGGTATCCGTGCGGATGGAACGGCTTGTCTGGGAGCCGGAGCCGTGCGCCGTATCGATGCTCGACTGCGTTTGGGCCATCGGACATGAAACAATCATCTTATCGTTGGCCCGTCCGGTTGTAGAAGGGCTGATCGCGACGGTGCAGAGTGGGCTTGGCCTACCTGCCGAGCCCACGCGTTCGCTCCTCGTCGAATTTGCACTCGATCCGTTGCTCGATCAACTAGAGTGCCTGACACAGCAGAAGTTGCAGCGGATCTGTTTGAGCGAAGCAACGGCTAGGGGTCCTTATCTGGAGCTCGAAATCACCTACGGCCCATTCAAAGGCAAAGCGCGCCTGTTCCTGTTCTCGCCTCTCGATGGTTCAGTTCCACCTGCCTTTCGGGCGTTAGGCGGACTGCTCAGGCAGCTGCCGCGAGAGGCAAGCCAGCTTCCCCCAGAATTGCCTCTCATCGTTAAGGGAGAGATCGGCTCGCTCCGTGCGACGGTCGCGCTGCTGGAAAAAGCAAATGCAGGAGACGCTCTATTGCCGGACGTAATACCCTTCGCCCGCGGCCAAGCCATCCTCAGCGCAGGAACCTTATGGGCTCCGGCACATGTTGCAGAGGATCGCTTGATCGTGCGGGGGGCATTCCGCCTCCAACCACATCCCCTGGAGTGTGCACATATGATGACCCAATCCGAAAAACCCCGGCCGCCGTCTGAAAGTGATCTCGACGACATCGAGATAACTCTTATTTTCGAATGCGGCCGCTGGACTGTCGCACTCGGAGCCTTGAGGGATATCAGCGAGGGACATGTGTTCGAACTTGGCCGGCCGCTCGACGGACCGGTTGATATCCTTGCTAACGGCCGCCGCATCGGCCGCGGCGACATCGTAAGCATCGGCGGGGAGCTCGGCGTCAGGTTGCGAGGTAGGTTGGCCGTCAATGACTGACATTCAACCGGGAATTCTTGGACTCCTTGCGCTCACAGCCGGCCTTGGCCTGCTTGCATTCCTAGTCGTAACAAGCACAGCGTTCATAAAGGTGTCCGTCGTGCTCTTCCTCGTTCGCAACGCGCTCGGGACTCAATCTATCCCACCGAACCTAGTTCTATATGGCGCGGCGCTGATCCTGACAGTTTTCATTAGCGCGCCAGTGATTGAACAGACCTATAATCGCCTTTCTGCGCCACAACTCCGCTACCAAACGGTCGATGATTGGCTGAGCGCCGCAAAGGAGGCGCAGGAGCCGATGCGTGATCATCTGAAGAAGTTCACCGCTGACGAGCAGCGCCGGTTCTTCTTGGCTTCAACCGAACAGGTCTGGCCCGAGAATATGCGCGGCAACGTGAGCGCCGATGACCTGGTCATTCTGGTGCCGTCTTTCTTAATTTCAGAACTCAAGCGTGGCTTCGAAATCGGCTTTCTTCTCTATCTGCCCTTTATCACCATCGATCTGATTGTAACGACCATCTTGATGGCCATGGGTATGTCGATGGTTTCGCCAACGGTGATATCCGTGCCTTTCAAGCTGTTTCTATTCGTCTCAATCGACGGCTGGTCGCGGCTCATGCACGGGCTGGTGCTCAGTTACACAACACCGGGAGGCTGAGCATGGATGAGGCGAGCATTCTCACTCATATGAGCCGGTCACTTGTGCTCTTCATGATCTGGGTTCTGCCACCGCTTATCGCGGCGGTCGTTGTCGGCCTGGTCGTCGGCATCATCCAGGCGGCAACGCAGCTTCAGGATCAAACTTTGCCACTGACTGTGAAGCTTCTGGTCGTTGTCGCGGTGATCGCTTTGTTCTCTCCGGTGCTCAGCGCTGCGCTGATCAAGGAAGCAGAGCAGGTGTTTACC
Source organism: Bradyrhizobium icense (assembly GCF_001693385.1). Taxonomy (NCBI): domain Bacteria; kingdom Pseudomonadati; phylum Pseudomonadota; class Alphaproteobacteria; order Hyphomicrobiales; family Nitrobacteraceae; genus Bradyrhizobium; species Bradyrhizobium icense. The sequence continues at coordinate 5,096,470 of NZ_CP016428.1, read as the reverse complement.
GACTTTCCCGCACTCACAGCAAGTATTAGCCGACGTTAGATGAACGTCCCGTCACTCACCGAGACGCAAACTCTGATCCAGGAGGCGATCGAACTCGTGCTTGCAGCCGGGCTCGCGGCAGCCCGCGCCCTTGGCATTATGCTGGTCCTTCCTGTATTTACGCTGCCGCGCATCAGCGGGCTGATCCGCGGCTGCGTGACCTTTGCGATGGGACTGCCATGCCTGTTGCAGATCAGGCACGGCTTGCAGTCGCTGGATCAGGGCTCACGGCTGATCAGTATCACGCTGCTCGGTTTGAAGGAGGTGTTCGTCGGCCTGCTCATCGGCTTTTTGCTCAGTATTCCGCTATGGAGCATCCAGGCAGTGGGTGAGATCATCGATACCCAACGGGGGATTACGAACCCTGTTGCTTCCGATGATCCCGCCACGCGCGGCCAAGCTTCGGCGACAGCGGTTTTACTCGGTACCACCGCGATTGCGATCTTCGTTCTAGCCGGGGGATTGGAGAATATGATTAGGGGCCTTTATGGTAGCTATCTGATCTGGCCCGTGTATCAGTTGATGCCTAGTTTGACCGTGCAAGGCGCGATGGCATTTCTGGGGCTTCTCGGTCACATCATGTATACGGCGCTACTGGTCTCTGGCCCCGTGTTGGCATTCCTGCTGCTACTCGATGTATCGGTCATGATACTCGGACGGTTTGCGCCGCAACTCAAACTGAACGATGTCTCTCCCACCATGAAGAATCTGGCGTATGGAATAATCATGGTAAGTTACGCCACCTTCCTCGTCGAATATATGGGATCGGAAATCAGTCAGTCCAACACCGTGCTCGAGTTGTTCAAGAAGCTCCTTAAATGAGCGGCTCGAGCGAAGAGAAGAAGCTCCCTCCCACTCCCAAGAAGCTAAAAGATGCGCGCAAGAAAGGGCAGAGTCCGCGCAGCACCGATTTGGTCAGCGCAGTCAGTGTTTGCGCCGGTTTCTGCTGCCTCTGGTTAAGAGCGGGCCTCATTGAGGCCAAGTGGTGTGAAACGGTACGGCTAATCGACAAACTGCAGGGTCAGCCGTTCACGAGCGCGGTCCAGCAGGCGCTGGGCGGCTTGATCGAACTGTTTTTTGCGGCCGTTGGTCCATTCCTCGGCGCCAGTGTTGCTGCCGGTATTCTAGCGGGAGTCCTAGCCAATGGTGGACTAAACGTCTCTTTCGACTCCTTGAAGCCGAAATTCGAGAAATTGGATCCCATGAAGGGGCTCAAGCGGATTGCGTCTAAGCGGTCGCTCATTGAACTCTCGAAGTCGCTTCTTAAGCTGTGCCTTCTCGGCGCAAGCTTGCTACTCCCGGTTATCGCAAGTTGGAAGGCGCTGGTATACTTGCCAACCTGCGGTATGGGGTGTCTCAGCTTCGTGTTCACTGAGATCAAATTGCTGACCGAAATTGCTGCCGGTGCTTTTCTGATCGCCGGATTGGCCGATCTTCTTATCCAGCGCTGGTTGTTTTTACAGGACATGCGCATGACGGAGACCGAGGCCAAGCGCGAGTCCAAGGAACAGCAGGGCAATCCGCAGGTCAAACGAGAACACCGTCGCCTTCGCCAGGAGACGGCGAACGAGCCTCCGCTTGGCGTGCATCGCGCCACATTGATAGTGACAGGACAGGCGATCTTGATTGGGCTCCGCTACATTCGTGGCGAGACCGGCGTGCCGATCGTGGTTTGCCGTGGTGAGGGCGAACTTGCCTCACGACTGCTTGCTGAGGCGCAGTCGCTGCGCCTCAGCATTGTTCAGGACCCGGCCCTGGCGCGTCAGCTCATCCGGAATGCCATGCTGGGCAACGCCGTTCCTGGGAAGTACTTTGAAGGGGTTGCGAGAGCACTCTATTCCGCCGGGCTGGTCTAGACATTGCTTAAGGCAAATGATTTGCGCCACCCGATGCGCACTATCGAGGCGACTGTATATCCCTCGTCGCCGTTGACCCGGCTTCTGGCGAGGACCTGTTGCCAATTCCATCTTCCAAGTCGCTCTTGTTACGCCGCCCCATGGACCGATATGTCGCAACAGGAATGGCGGCACGATCACCTTTTGTTGCCATGACAGCTCTATTGTCCAGCAGGTCGCCCGGATCGTTGACCATGACTGCCAGATTGTTGCGGATTGAGCAGCCAAGCGTCTGGTCGAACGAATTATCGTTAACTGAAGGACCAATGATCGAAAGCGACGGACAGACGGGAGGACGTGCTTCATAGACAATGGCCTCGATTCGCACCGCGAAGCCGACAGGCCGGTCGATGCGGGGGCCGAACAGGCGGACGTTGTAAGGGGCGACGCCCATTGCGCGGGCCTCGCGTGCTACCTGCGCCGCGAGCCGGGGCGAGCCGGTGATATCGAGATGGAGCGCATCAAACCGACCCCGGCTGGCGCCGGCAATAAAATCCCTCAGTCGATACCGCTCGAGGCTACGAAGGCTCTGCAGCACGAAGACACTGCTCCGCTGCTGCACCATAGTTGCTTGTTCAGCCGGCCCGGTGTTGACCAGAGCAGTGCTTGTGCAGCCTCCTAGGCTTGCCATCAGAACGAACAGATGGGGCAGGGCTCGTAAAGTCATTCGACGGTCCTCATTCGATAATAAAGCCCGCGCCGCCTGTCGCGCCTGGTACACTGGTGCGCGGAGCGTCGCGGCCTCGCGGCGGGCTTGCCAACGTGTTCGTCAAGGTGCGCCCAATATCTGAGGGCGGTCCGATGCGGTCGGCGGGGGCGTTCATCCGGTTCGGGTTCGATGCTGGCCGCACGATGTAAGGCGTGACAATAATAACGAGCTCCGTCTCCTGCTTTTGAAAGGACGAAGAGCGAAACAGTGCACCGAGAATCGGCACGTCGCCTAACCAAGGAAAAGTACTGATGTCCGTGCTGAAGGTACGCCTGATTAGCCCGCCTATTGCAAAGCTTTGTCCGCTCCCAAGCTCGATAACGGTCTCCGCACGCCTCGTAGAGAGGGCAGGCACGGCCATACCGTTCACTTTGACTTCACCTTCTTTCGAAATTTCGCTGACCTCAGGTTTCACGCGGACATTGATTTGATTGTTGTTAAGAACGGTCGGGACGAAGTCGAGGCTCACTCCAAAGTGACGAAATTGGATCGAAACCTGTCGGTTGTCCTGCATGACCGGAATTGGAAATTCGCCGCCCGCCAGGAAGCTCGCGGACTCACCGGACATTGCGGTGAGATTCGGTTCAGCCAGCACGGTTGCGAGGTGCTCGCTCGCGAGCGCGTCGAGAACAGCGCCGACGTTGATATTACCGGCGCTGAAGCCGATACCTGCCTTGCCGCCGCCGGTAGCCGTGCCGGAACCAGCACCTTTGCCGCTGCTAAAGAAAAAAGTGCCATTCTGACCCAAAGCGGAGAGGTTGATGCCGAGCTCCTTCATGGCGCTGCGTGAGACCTCCGCGACGCGAACGCTCAGATTGACCTGTAACGACCCGGCGACCTGAATTTTATTGACGACCAGCGCACCCGGACCGAGAAACTGCTCTGTGACCCTCACGGCAGTGGCGACGACATCGGCATTGGGAGCCGTACCATTAAGGATGGCGCCGCGGGGGGTATAGCTGACTTGGATCGGATAGTCGCCAACCTGGGCCTTCAGCATGGCACGTAGATCCTCGATCGGTTGCGTAACGACAACACGCAACTCCGCGAGAGCTTCCCCATTGTCGTTCAAAGCGAACAGGCTGGTCCGTCCGGACTTCTTGCCAAAGACAAAGATGGTCGTGTTCGATGGCGCTTGATAATCCGCGATCGTTGGGTCTGCAACAAAGATGCTCGCCGCCGGCCCGGGCAGATGAACTGTCTTGCCGAGCGAGGAGGAAAGGTCCAGCGTCCCATTGATGCTGCTAGGAGCCGCGCGCGGCAGCCCCCCTCTAGCGTCCCGCATCGTCTGAGCTGCGGCAGTAAGTGGTGATAGCAAAGCGACCGCGCACAGGAGGTTGGAAAGAGAAGGATAAACGGCAGACCACAGGGCGCTAGCGACGATCGAGCGTCGATCGCTGCCACCCTCATTATCAAGAGCGATCTTCAAGGTAATCTTTGCTTTCAAGTTCGATCGACTACGCGGCCGATGCCGCGCTATTCAACTCAAGGATATAGCCGATGCCGCGTACTGTCGTGATCCGTAGCGTCGCACCAGACTGATTCAAATGACCGCGCAAGCGATAGATTGCGACTTCAAGCGCATTGGTAGAGACCTCGTTGTCAAACGCATAGAGGCTATCCTCCAGCGAGGCGCGTGGCACGGCGCGGCCTGCGCGGCTGAGCAGAAGCTCAAGAATGCACACTTCTCGGCGTGCAATCTTTTGCGGCCGACCACCAACTGAAACTTGCCGGGCGATCGGATCGAATTTTAGATTACCAAACACAACGACGGGGGCTGTCATTTGCGTTGATCGCCTCAGAATGGCTCGCATCCGAGCGATGAGTTCATCAGTAGACACGGGCTTGGGCAGAAAATCGTCTGCACCACCATTGAAAATGGCGATCCGCCTACCGAGATCATCGCGGCTGCTCATCACCATGGCAGGCATAAAATGTCCGTCGCGTCTCAACCGCTTCAGCCAGTCCAAACCGTTTCCATCCGGTAGAGCCAACTCGAGCAGGAGAATGTCGTACTTGGCGTAGTCCAGAGCGGTCGCCGCTTCATCCAGAGTGCCCACCACATCAACGGCGAAACCGCAATCCGAGAGCGCTCCTTGCACAGCGCGCGCAAGGTGCTCATCATGATCAACCAGTAGCGTTCGCATTTTTTACCTCTTCATGCCAAAACTACCAAGCAGATCACCGTCGATCATGAAGTCGGGCGAAATTGAGTTCTCCAGCTTCAACGTAAACGTCGGGAGAAGGTACCGACGAAGAAGAGCAATGTTGCCGACGGCTAACTCTCACTCCGCCCATTGCCTGCCGATTAGCAATTTCGGCCGTCTGCTGAGGATCGCATACGTCCTCGACAAGGCTCAACGTGGTCTTGATGTCGGCAATCAGGCCAGAATCAGTAAAAGCGAGCGCTGTGGCTCGGCCCTCGTACATTTTCGCGCCAATTGCGGCAGTGCTTCTGGTCATCGGCTCGGCGAGCGCATCGCCGGCACGCGCACTCGAAACCACAGCACAAGAGAGAATGGCTGGATTGGCATCCGAACTGATACGAGACATTTGGAAGGTTCCCATGTTGCCCTGACTCTGCGGTGAGTCTTGCTATGCCATCGACCTGTGAGGTCGTTTGGTCACAGCAAATGCAAGCTTGAACGCGTGAAGACGGATCGCACCCCCGCAGCGGGCCGATGCTCTAGATGCCGCTAGCGTGGGACGAACAACCAATGCGCCGCGGGCTATGAAAAGATTGTCTCGGTGGGCGATGACGTGCATCGGGAGCGGGCGAAACCCGGCATTCAGACGGATCCAACGCGCCCGCTAGGCTGCGGCCCATCTGGCACACCGACGAATGACGGCTCCGTCCTCGCAGCGGCGTTATCAGGCGTGTGGTTTGGGTGGTTCCGCCGCCTGCATTCCACCTCTCGGAACGAACGGCGGCAGATGCCGAACTTGGAGTCAACTTCGTTTCCGCTCCGACAACGGGAACGCCAAGACAGCGAGTACTGCTCCTCAGCTCATCGTGCTGTTGCAGCCTCAACTTGGCTGGCGCGGGTACCCCCTCCGGCGCGTAGGCGGCGTTGCCAACAGGCCTTCCGGTGGACTGATCGAGAAGTGTGACGGGGTCGGGCGGCGTGGCCCTACGGGTTAGAGACATTCGCAATTCTTGCTACCTGTCAGGAAGTGTTGCGCGCGACGCATTGTCGCGACTGATGTCGGAAACCCTACAATCTGACGCTACGTGCGATTCAAGTCCCTTCGAGAGCTCGTGGCACGGAATATTTTATAAATCGCAGGCCTGCTGAGGTTTCCACGCGGAAAACCAATGAAAAGCACCGCGACGCATCAATAGCAGAGCATCTTACGGGAACTAGAGAGCCTTTTCTGGCCGCGAGACTCTCCATTCGTTGTCATCTGGACGGAAACCGATGCCTGTCATGGCGGTTTGAGACATTTCGCGCTCCTTGCTATTTGTCAGCAAGTATTGTCGCGACCTGTGTCGGAAACACTACAATCTGACGCCGCGTACGACTTAAGTCCTCCGAGAGTTCGTTACGTGAATATAAGCGGCCAAACCCCCTGACGCTCGATTCATACTCTCGTCCGACGTTTTGCCCTCTTATATCCGGTGACGTCGTCCGTGCACCGACGCAAATTGATAAGCCATCGCGCGGGTGAGAGTTGCATCACGTCACCGGATATAAGCAAGCGGCGCGACGTTTCTGACAGCTCACCATCATGTGTCCGAGCTATGAGCTCAATCGGCTACAACCACGGCCCAGCGCGCGCATCGCAGTCGCGCGCGTTCCATCGCAGAGATCTGCGGGTCAGAGCGAAAGGCCGCGTTTGTGCCTAAGGCTCCAGTCAACGCTGCCGGGACCGGCGATGCCGCTCACCTTGCTCAGTTCGCGCTAGAGCGAGGGGCAGGGCACGAGCTGACGCCGAGACTGATGCCATCATGGCAAAGCGCCCCAAGGCGATCGACAATCTTTCGGCGACAGATCCCCCGCAATCTACCACCTGCATCAGCGGACAATACGCAAGGCCCATTGCCTCGGCGAGACGTCTTCCGACGGTGTCGAGCTCAGGGCGGCGCGGGCGCTCAATCAGGTTCAGGCCAAGCCGGACTTTGTCGCCGTGGCGGTGGGCAAGTTCAAGGTCTGCCAGCATATCGATCAGCCGCTCGAGTGCCGCGCAGACCTCGGCAATAGGTAAGTTGAAATTTCGCGTTCGCCATCTCCTCTTATCCGAACGCTCATGCATATTGCGCAGCGCATTTCCCGTAGGTGCCCCTGGTGCGACCAAGCCAATGCCGCTGCTTTGGCGGTAATAATTCCCCGGTGCGCCGCCCCGCTGACCCCCGAGGTTGCAGCCCAAGCGCGTTCTTCAACCAGCTTCAGGATAAATACGAACGCGTGAGCCGCCGTCCGTTTCCAGCAACTCGGCCCTGTAAGGCACGCCGCGGATGTTGATATACGTCGGGCGCCCGGCTTCCGGCAGGAGGTGCTCCCCCTCTAGTGCACGGACAAGGTAAGGCGGAAGCCAGCGTTCGCGGTGCTGCCATCCACCGCGGATAAGAAACCCAAGATCCGCTATGGGCTGACGCGATGGCCCAGCTTCATTCATCGGCCTCGCGCGAGGATGATGGATGAGACGAACGTCCCTGCGCCCTCCCGGCCCAAAAGTGGCCGAGTAATGCTCACCGTTGATCGCGAACTGGCTTGGGCCGAACTGGTTCGGCATGAGATTGACGTTACTCAGTACATCGATGAGGACGTCCGAGGCCGATTGAGAGCCGTGGCGCCAGCCCTCGCCAACGATAGATCCGATATCCAGTAGCTCCTGAGGGGCCCCTGATGGTCCAACGAACGACGGTGGTCTGGCGAGGTCGGGCGCCGGCACAGAGTGAGCATCGTCACGCAATTCATACGGTGTGGGCGGATTCAAATTAACCAGCGGCTCAAGACCGCCGTATACGTCTGACGAGGGACGCCTCGCAGATGATGGTGATGCGGGTTCTTGAATCTGCTCTCTAAACCAATTCCAAGCGCCCACGCTCGGGGTGGCTGGCGTTGCCGGAAGCTCCTGAAGCGAGCTCGGCTGCAGGCCCTGCTGCGGTGTGAACGAGGATGACGCGGGTTCTTGCATTTGCTCCCTAAACCAGTCCCAAGCTCCCGCGCTCGGGGTGGTTGGCGTTGCCGGAAGCTCCTGAAGCGAGCTCGGCTGCGGGCCATGGTGCGGTGTGAATGAGGACGACGCGGGATCTCGCATCTGATTCCTAAACCAATCCCAAGCTCCCTCGCTCGGGGTAGCTGGCGTTGCGGGAAGCTCCTGCGGCGAGGCGGGCTGCCGAGCGCCTTCCGCGGCGAACGGCGGCGCGCTCTCAGGAGGAGCCAGCCCCAGCGCTCTGTTCGCCTCGAGGACTTGCTGGTAGCGCTGAAGTCTGAGCAAATCGGCGTTGATTTTCGTATCCTCGGTTTCGCGCTCATACTCCTCAACATCTTTGGCCAGCCCAGCGTCGTTCAGTCGGCCAGCCATGGCCCCTCTTTCGCGCGTTTGCAGCCAATCACTCAGCCTATAAAGACGGCGCGCCCGCCTATCCACCGTCTTCGGCTCAATCCTGGCTGTCGCCTTTTCTGCCTCGGCCAACATGTCGATGAGGGTCGCGTCTGTGGCATAAGGAATCAGGCGGCGGATATCGGCGGACAAGGCTTTTCCGGCGCCGACGTCGCGGAGCTTTTTCAAGGCCGCGTTGGTGCGCCTCCTCGTAAGCTTAGGATCCTTCTTAGAATCCTTCGCGTAGGCCTCTACATCGCGATCCAACCCAGCTTCTAACTCCGGGTTGCCAATACGATCTGCGATTGATGGCCTCCCGTTCTGGCTAAGCCAGGCGCTGAAATTTCGCAGATCGGCTACCGCGTTTTTGACAGTGCCGTCGCCCACTGCTTTACCGGTGCCGTCGTCCCGGGTGACCTTGGCTTTGCTTTTGAAGTCCTCAAACAGCTCCTCGTCCTCCTGAGGGACCCCGCGTGTTCGGCCGGGCTGCTTGGCGTAATCTACGCGAAACTTCGTTGAAAGGACCTCATCCTGGGCCGTGGAACCGGACGGCTTTTCGCTGCGCCTCGCCCCAAGCGCCTTTCCGACACCTGACTTGATACGCGACCATAGTCCGCGATTCTTGCTGTTCTTCGTCTGAACGGCAGGCTGCTCCTCAGATTGCAAAGTGTGGCGCGCACTGCTGAACAAATCATCCCGCAAATTGGACTGCGGCGGTACTTGGGCCGAATCTCGAAAGCGAGCGCGGGGGATGTCCACGCTGTGGCGCGTGCTGCTGAACGAGTTGTCCATCAGCGGGGAATGTGGCGGCATCCTCATCGAACCGCCGAGGTCAGTGCGCCGGATTTCTCCACCGCCCCTTTTGGGACTTTCATCAGGAGAACTAGACGTTACGGAGCTCTCATCAGGCGAATTGAGTTGCAACTCGCCCATCTGCTGCTCAAAGCTAGCTTGCTCGCTCGTATTGCCCGATTGCTGCCCCGCGCGGGACTGTTGATAGTACGCTTGTGCGAATCCTTCCACATCAAAATCAAACAGATTAAAATTGTTATTCGTTCGCTCCATGGCACCTCACTCCCATAGCAAAGCTCTTATCCGGCGCACGGTAGGGTGATTGAGTGGAAGCGGTGGAGCCTTCGGCCGAGAGTCCGACTGTCGAAGCCTGAAGCCAACTGACAATCAATAATCATTTGCCGCGGCCCGAGACCGTCGCCACGCTCCTCCGATTTCCGAGATCAAGCAATCGGGTGTTCATTTCCTTTATGACGGATGACGTCGCCGTCTAGGTATCGACGTTCTCATGCTAGGAGAGTTACCTGTTGAGAAGCTGACGAATCTCAGAATGTCACAATGAGCCAATGGCGACCGCGTTGATTTCGCAGAAAGCTGCCGCATACTCGCCACGTCATTTTTGGCCCAAGCCGCGCACGAGGCCCTTTCGAAACGAAGCGGGCAAACGGCCTTGCCGATTGCTCGGACATTATGTCCGGGAGCGATACGGCGAAGCTTGAAGGACGCTTGCATCTCGGGAATTCTTCACATGCGGAGCCCGAGTCAAGACGAGGGCTGTGGCATCGTCATTGATTCGAGATCGCGGAACATGACGTAGTTCCGCCAGATCCACTGATGCAACTCGGTGGAGGGATCCTTCTCGTTGCGCATATATCTTGTGAATGAAAAGCTCAGTCGGTCGACGTAGGTCTTTAGAAATACTGGTAGCGCCGAAAAGCGGAGTACACGCGCGCCATCCATGGCTTCAGGTAACTCGCCGCGCAGCATGAATTCATTGTGGACGGTGATTAGCGCTCCTGGGGGAATCCGCCACCTCAGCATCTCATAGCTGCGCGAGGAGGTGCGGTCGGTGCCGGCCACGAACAGGACGACGGGGGCAACATGGCAGCGGAGCGCCTCCTTGATGAATCCGATCTCCTCGCACATCTTGAAGAATTCATCAAAGGCATGGAAGCCAAGATCGATTACCTTGGCCACCCGATCGTGCAGGATAAGCCGGTCCATCAGCTGCATCTTGCCGTATGTGTCGATCACATCCGCCGTCTCAGTGATGTCAGGCAGGTAATCGACCAGTGACGGCTCCTTCAGGTTGATGTCGAAGGAGAGCGCAGTGCCGTTCTTCAGCAGCAAGAACTCGCTCATGAGGCGAGAGACGAGGGTCTTACCGACCTGCGGGCTAGGCGAGCAGATGATGTAAACGGGCGTAGCTAACATTGGCAGTAATATTAAGCGAACTTCATACGTGGCTCAGCCCGTTCGATCGCCGAACGATCGACTATTTTTCACCACCGCGGGTCACTGACTTGGCGCCGGCCAAGTCCGTCAAGTTAATGCGATCATATTCGCGCCATACATTCGCGAGCCAGTGCCGAACATAGCCGCGCAGCACGAAGGAGTGGTTCGCGGCATCCTCGTTCCGGCCCTTATTGGCTACAAAGTTGACGAACGGGACGGAAGCAACTTCGACCTGCTCATAGGCCATCTGGTTGAGCTTGGGGATCGTCAGCTCGGTCGCGTTCTTGATTCGGTGGAAATAGGAGTTGTAGGTCGACTCGTCCCACTGGAAGAATTGAGTGTCGTTGATGAAGTTCTTGACCAGAAAATACTTTGCACCAGTCATGAAACTGGAGGTCTCGGCGATCTCGTCCAGGGAAGCAATGGATGATCCCAAGATGTGGAATACGGCAAAGGTGATCTGGCCGGACCGCGCGGCATCCAAAAATCCGATGTCGCGCAAGGATGCCAGCGCCGGGGACAGCAAGCCTGCGCGGGCGTCGATCACCGTGACGGATAGCCCTGAGTTCAGTGTGTCGAAGATCTTCATCTGATCCGGAGTCGTGGTCATGTCGACGATCTCGGTGATCTCGGGGTGGAATCGCTTCAACGTTCCTCGCGGCGACTCAGTATCGAATGCGCGTGTCTGCACGTTATTGGTATTGAAATAGTCCAGAAGCGTTCGGGATACGGTCGTCTTGCCGACCCCACCCTTGTCCGCACCCACCACAATCACAACTGGCTTTGTCATGGAATCCCCTTAAAGCACTCGCTACCGCCGACCGCGACGTGTGCAATCAGCAAATCTCTGCTTTGGATGCGAACATGGCAGAAACAAGGGATAGTGGAATCTTTGCCGCGTCACCAATGCGAATTGGTGGGGATTTCTTAATGCGAGCCATCAGTGACGTTGGGATAGGCACGACTAGTTGCTGTGAGCGGTGTTCCACGTCAGGTTTGTGAACATGCGAACGAGTCTGTTCTCGAAAAAAGCCCACTGCGGCGATGATCAACGCGACGATCATCAGCAGTACATCGCCGTTATATCGATGAGCATCAAACAGCTTGAATCTCACGTAGCGTCAGGTTGTAGGCTTGGAAGAACGATGACCAAGGCTAACCACGCAGGCGTCTATGGCTCATTTGAGAAATCAATTCGAGCGGCATGGCTTGCGAAGTCGACCTTCTCGCTTGCGGATGATGACCGATCATTCAGGTACATCTTGTGCCAGGATGGGAAGCGCTCTCGCAGGTTATTGAAATGACACTGAAAGCGAGCAAAGTCGCAATGTGGCCTGGGAGTGTCGAATGATACGAATGCTGAATGCCTGGTGATGTAAGTTGCAATTGTGCAGGTCGCGCACCTCCCGCGCCGCGATCAAGTTACCAGAAGCGCGCGAACAGACGCGCTCCCGCTGCATAGGCAATTGTGTCCGGACGAGATTCCGGCCCGGGGAAGGCGACGCTCCGACGGTGTAGCCGCGCAGAGCGCCCCTGGTGCGGTCTCGTAATGACGTTGTGTACGTTCTGATGACACTTAGTGAAGCGCTAAGCGAGATTGTTTGCACTCGCCACATCGGTGAATTCTCAACTGCAGTGCTGAAGCACGGCAAGCAGCTGCGGATGGTGGACCACGCAATGTTCCTGCAAAAGGCCGCCGCGGATTTCCAACTTAGATTTGTGGCATGCTTCGAAGAAGACATCTGCGCTGGTAAATCGTGGGAGTACGCCACGACATGCAACGCGGTGAGCCGGCAGGCCGGAGGTCAGGCAGGTATCGAAGCTTGCGAGCGCATAGCTGCATGTATGTCGCGGCTTGATAGCGCTCTGATTAAGGAAGTCGGGCTCAGAGCCCTTTCGTTCTTCGCATCATCATTCGGTCGACACTCAAGGGCGGCGGAATGCCGTAATGCAACGATCAGAATCGCCGAATGTTGTTGCGATGAAAGCGGAGCGCTTCAGGAGTTGAACAGCCAAAGCCTAGCATCGCTGGTGAACGGTTTCAGCAAGTGGCCGGAAGAGGCGGCCTCTCGCCAAGCCACGATCGCAATCGCGGGTGAGGTGTTGCGCCGCGCAGACCGCCGTGCCCGGCTCTCTGAGTTTGCCCCGCGGCGACTGGCGAATCTGGTGAACGGTTTCAGCAAGTGGTCAAAAGAGGCCGTCTCTCGCAAAGCCATAGTCGCGATCGCGGGTGAGGTCCTTCGCCGCGGCGACCGGCTCTCTCATTTCAATCAGCAAGCGGCGATCGGCTCTCTCATTTTAATCAGCAGGACCTGGCGAACCTGGTGAACGGCTTCAGTAAATGGCCGGAGGAGGCCTCTCGTCAGGCCACAGTCGCCATCGCGGGTGAGGTCCTTCGCCGCGCCGGCCGGCTCTCTGGGTTCACCCAGCAGGACCTGGCGAACCTGGTGGACGGTTTCAGCAAGTGGCGGAAAGAGGCGGCCTGTCGCCAAGCCACAGTCGCGATCGCAGGTGAGGTCCTTCGCGCAGCCCGGCTCTCTAAGTTTAGCCAGCAGGGACTGGCGAACCTGGTGAACGGTTTCAGTACATGGCCGGAAGAGGCGGTGTGCCACCGTGCGATAGCGGACATCGCCAGAGAGCTACAAGGTCAAGAGTTCCATCACGATGCCCACAAAGAGTCGCAGCAGGGGAGCAGAGATACGCTGGATCAAGCGCACGCCGAGGAGCTCGAGCAGCGCCTGCGAAAGATCAGCAACGAGGTTGCACACCGTCAAGGACATCCGCCATCGGGTAGCCGAATGGGTATTCGACGTAGCGCAAGCACAGCCTTTCGGCCGCGAGCTGCCGAGCCAAGAATGCCTGAGATCACCACGTCGCCTACTGCAAGATACCAAGTCATGCTCCGATGCCGAGCGCGCCCCGGACGTGAAGTCGCCATAGGGAACATGATCCTCGAGCAGACATTTGAGTTCGGCACGAGACCGACGGTCTTTGTTTGACGCACGTTTTGTCGTGTTCAGCCGTGTCCGGTTGAAGACGTCAATTTCCAGAGTCCGACACTGAGCAGGTAGTAGTCCGTCGGCGCGACGCGAAGCACATGGTTTTTCTTCTTCAAGCAGCTTCGCACAGAAGGTCTGTGGCACGCCGATTGCTCGGCGACGGTGAGGAATCGACGATGGCGATATCGCAGGCACCGGCCCGGGAGTTTATATGAGACTTGCTCAGTTGATCCAAATCAACGCCATGACTGCTGCACTTTCGAGTGCGGTCACGACAATTGAAGCCACGTCCTTCGTGGTGCCGCTGTCACTCGGCCAGCAGCGGCAGTGTTCCTATCGCGTCTGATCGTCGACAGAGAGGCGCATCCAGGTGGGGCTTCGGTTTGGCGGCGAGCTGGCGAGCCCGCCCTTCAGTCGGCCTTGTCCGGAATGGTCGCGTATGAGGCGCTGCGCACTACCTGCGTGGGGGGCGGCGAGCCGTTCCAGCAGATCGGGCGTGTCGAGGTGAGACAGAGAGCTCCGATCGGCGCGCAGGATTCTTGAACGGAGAGAACGGAACACATGGTGCCAAGCCAACTGCCACAGCGTGGTGCTGCGCCGTGGCTAGCAAATTTGAAGCGGGTTTGTGACCGTCGTTGCCCAGGAGAAAGCGGATGAAGGTTGGACTGTTTTATGAACACCAGTTGCCGCAGCCTTGGCAGGACGGCAGCGAGCGAAAATTGTTCAGTGATGCGCTGGAGCAGATCGAACTGGCCGATCGGCTCGGATTCGATCACATGTGGGAGGTTGAGCATCATTTCCTCGAGGAATACTCCCACTCATCCGCACCCGAGGTCTTTCTGGGTGCCGTCTCCCAGCGTACAAAGACTATTCGCATTGGTCACGGTATTTGCCTGTCGTCCCCGAATTACAACCATCCGGCGCGGGTGGCGGAGCGTCTGGCGACGCTCGATTTGATCTCTGGGGGGCGCGCCGAGTGGGGGACCGGAGAATCCGCGTCGCTGATCGAGATGCATGGCTTTGGGATCGAGCCCGAGCAGAAAAGTGCCATGTGGCGGGAAGGGGTCGAGCAGACCGCCAATATGATGACGATGCGGCCGTATCCCGGGTACGACGGGCAATTCTTCACAATGCCGACCCGTAACATCGTACCAAAGCCGGTCCAGAAGCCGCACCCACCGATCTGGATGGCGTGTTCCCGGCGCGACAGTATTTTGCGTGCCGCGCGTCACGGGGTAGGGGCGCTGGTTTTTGGATTTGTGGAGGCGTCGCAAGCGAAAGTTTGGCGCGACGAGTATTATCAGATCATCAAGTCCGATGAGTGCGTGCCCATTGGGCATTCGGTAAACGCGAATATCGCCACTCTCAACGGTATGATGGTTCATGAGAACGCCGAAGAAGCTATGCGTCGAGGACTCGATGGTTTCAAGTTCTTCGGTTATTCGATCGCGCATTATGCGGTATATGGCGAACACCGTCCTGGGCGCACGAATTTGTGGCGGCGCTTCCAAGCAATCAAGGACGAGATGAAGGAGACGCCAGGCTCAGGCAGCATCGGACAGCCCAGGAGTGTTCGCGAGCATCTCATGGGGTATGCTGATGTCGGTATCGACCAGATGATCTTTATCCAGCAGTGCGGCATGAATAAGCACGAGCATATCTGTGAGGCACTCGAGCTGTTCGCCAAAGAGGTCATGCCTGCTCTCAAAGAAGGGGAAGACGAGCGCGTCCGACGTAAAGAAGAGGAGCTCGCTCCCTACGTAGAGGCGGCACTTGCCCGCAAGCACTCGATGCCCGAGCTGAGCGAGTCGGACATCCCCAATGTCGAGGCGATTGGCATCGTCCTCGAGCGTTGTACAGGTAAGGACTACGCCACGGCGGGTGGCACCTTCGCGGATCCGACCCGCGGCGGCGCCATTCCGATGGCTTCACGCGAGTCCTTCGCCAAGTCGACCGATGTCGACTGATAGCACCACGAGGGATCTGCCCGAATGGGCGGGTTGGTTAGTGGCCGAGCCACCGAGGAAATCGCTCATAGTCCGAAGAAGCATGTGCTGGCCCGCACCACGCCGCTGTGGTGAGGCATGATTGCCGCGGAACCTGCGATCATGATCGTGGCGGTACTCAACGCCGATAGACTTGGATCAGATTTCCCGATCGGTAAATTGGATCGTGTCGCAGCGGCTCTGAGTAGATATTTTCCCGCTCGGGAAATTTTGCTTGCGGAACCCCCATTTGGGCAGTGGTTTTCCCGCTCGGTAAATTCAGCTTGCTGGAACACGCTTTCAAGGCTAATATTCCCGCTCGGGAAAAATGACATGACCATCACGACCACCTCAGAACTCGGCGAGACGATCCGGAACCGGCGGACCTCCTTAGGTCTTCGGCAGCAGGACCTCGCCTTGGCAGCGAACGTCGGCGTCCGGTTTATCGTCGACATCGAGAATGGCAAGGAGACAAGCCAGGTCGGTCTGGTCCTCCGCCTGCTGCACGCGCTGGGCATTCGGTTGGCGGCGGAAATGAGCCCTGTGCCGGCGGCTCGGTCGGCCAGCGAGGAATCCGAAACCTTCGACCCTGATAACTTCACGCCGTCATGACGAGCAAGCCGAAAGCGGGCGGCGCCGGCGAGACCCTGGAAGTCCGGCGCGGCGACAAGCTCGTCGGGCTGCTGCGCCGGCGCTCGGAGCAAATTCAGGACATCGAGTTCGTCTACGATGAAGCGTGGGTGAAGGATCCTCAGGCGTTCGCCGTCTCGATCCGGATGCCGCTCGCTCAGCGCGTTCACGAGCCGGACGTCGTGTACCGATGGTTTTTGAACCTACTCCCAGAAGGCCGGACGCTGAGGACGGTGGGCACCATCCTCAAGATTCCGGAGGCGAACGTGTTCGCGCTCCTTGAGGAGTTGGGAGAGGATCTCCCGGGCGCACTCGAAGTCTACCGGCCCGCCGACCAGCGACCGAAGCGGACGCCGCGTTATAAGCGGCTCACCGAAGCGGAGCTCGCCGCCGCCATTCGGCGCCTTCCGGAGAAGCCGCTTCTCGTCGGCGAGGAGGGCATCCACATGTCTTTGGCCGGCGCGCAGGACAAGCTTCCTGTAGTCCAGTATCCGGACGGCGGCGTCGGCCTCGCGCTCGACGGCGCGCCGACGACGCATATCCTCAAGCCGGCCAACAAGCACTTCAGCAACGCCGTCGAGAACGAGGCCTTCTGTCTTCGCTTGGCGGCCAAGGTGAAGCTGCCCGTCGCCGAATGTACGATCGGAAAGGCGGAGGATCTCGATTACCTGCTGGTGAAGCGCTACGACCGCGAGCCCCACGGGCGCAGCCTCCGCAGAATCCATCAGGAGGATTTCTGCCAGGCCACGGGGCACATCCCGTCGACCAAATACGAATCCAATCCGGCGACCAAGCTGCGTGGACCGACCCTGAAAGACTGCTTTGACGTTCTGCGGAACACGCAGGCAGGCGCCTTCAACGCCGCCCGTTTCGTCGATTTCTTTGTCTTCAACGTTCTCTGTGGAAACGTCGATGCGCATTCGAAGAACTATTCGCTGCTGCTGCAGCCGAGCGGCGCCGTCTCCATGGCGCCGCTCTACGACGTCATGAACGGCGACATCTATCCGGACGTCACGCGAAATCTGGCGATGAAGATCGCCGGCAAGAACCGCGGTCACTACATCTACGCCCGACATTGGGATCGGATGGCGGAGGAAAACCAGCTTTCCGGCGCGCAGGTGAGGCGCCGCGTCGGCGAATTGTCTCAGGCTGTCCTCGATGCACTGCCGTCCGTCCTCGAAGAGTTGAACGCGCTGAAGAAGTCTCCGGTCTACCAGCAAATCTCGGACTACGTCGCCGGCTATTGCCGCGACATGCTGCGGAATCTGAAAAGCGATGCCGAGGACGAGCCCGAAAAGGACCCGGATCCTGAGGCCGCCACGCGTCCCCCAGGATTCTCTTGAATATTTTTGCAGAACTGCGTCGCGGGGGTGAGGTTAAGCTTACTCTTCGACGTTGACGGCACATAGGTCGCGCGCCGCAGGTCAGGAAGCCCTACTGTGCACGCTCATCTCATGCTGAGCGGCGCGTGAGTTTTCAATTATCCGTACTGAAGATATTAGCCGGCAGCACGAGGGGCACGCCACGATCCAGGTCATAAAGCAATATCTCGAGATCTTCTACACGAGCGGATCGGATTGGGTCGCACGCATGAAGCGTCTGACTGCTTTCGCGCCAGATCTCGACACCTTCAGTCAGCATTTGGACGTCCCGCCAAGCTGAAGAGTAGCGCATCATGGACGACGGTCGAGCGATTCTGGAGGCGCTAGAACTTCCGCAAGCGGAAGAGCCGGAGCAACCCGAGCTGGTCGAAGCCACTTCGAGCAAGGCCCCGGTGACCGCGTGTCGCCGCAACGGCAGGCTCGCCGAACGAAGCGCGCGCCGCGACGTAACCGAGGGCGTAGGAACGCGCCTAAATTTCGATCTTTGGCCCTTACGAGGGCGGTGCGCGTCGACGATCCGCCTGGCGCTGCCGAAGCGAGGGCACGTCATCGCTCCGGAGAGCCTATGGAGGGCGAGCTCCCCGCCGGGCAGTCTCACCGCCACTAGACTAGGGTCTGTACTCAATAAGATTCCGGTCTGGCCTTATTTGTGATTCAAGCTCCCAAGCGAAGGGGGCGAAGCAACTGTGCTGGCTGAGCGAGTTGGAGTGGAAGCGGATCGAACCGCTGTTGCCACGCGGGCGACGCGGGGCGCACCGCGTGGATGACCGGCGCGTGATCAGCGGGATTTTCCACATGCTGCGATCGGGTGCACGCTGGCGAGACTGTCCGCCAGACTACGGGCCGTACACAACGATTTACAACCGCTTCAACCGCTGGAGCCGCCAAGGCGTGTGGAGCAATATTCTCTACGCGTTGACCGGCTCGCTCGCGCGGCGGGCGCACCACGCGAGCATCCTAAAGCATGATCTGGAAAAATGGATACCGGTTTTCGCCGAAAGGAGTGAAACGTTGGCGCGACAAATACGGCCGACAAAGCCTCTCGGCGAGCTAGGTGTTCACCGCGTGCTCGCTAAGGAAGGCCTGATAGGCGAGCTTGATGCCATCTTCGAGCCTGGTGCTGGCCCGCCAGCCCAGCTTGGCCAGCCGGCTGACGTCGAGCAACTTGCGTGGCGTGCCGTCCGGGCGCGAGGTGTCAAAACTGATCTCGCCGGTGTAGCCGACGGTTGCCGCCACGACGCGGGCGAATTCGGCGATCGTGATGTCCTCGCCGGTGCCGATATTGACCAGTTCGTCATCCGAATAGGTCTTCATCAAATGGATGCAGGCATCCGCCAGGTCGTCGACATAGAGTAATTCGCGCCGCGGCGTGCCGGTGCCCCATACCACGACCTCCTTGGCGCCGGATTGCTTCGCCTCATGGAAGCGGCGGATCAGCGCGGCGACGACGTGGCTGTATTCGGGATGGTAATTGTCGCCGCTTCCGTAGAGATTGGTCGGCATCACATTGATGAAGTCGGCGCCGTACTGGCTGCGATAGGCCTCCACCAGCTTGATCCCGGCGATCTTGGCAATCGCATAGGGCTCGTTGGTCGGCTCCAGCGGCCCGGTCAGCATCGAATCCTCGCGCAGCGGCTGCGGCGCCAGCTTGGGGTAGATGCAGGACGAGCCTAAGAACATCAGCTTCTCGGCGCCGTGGACATGCGCGGCATGGATCACGTTGGAAGCGATCGCCAGATTGTCGTAGAGGAATTCGACGCGCAGCGTGTTGTTGGCGACGATGCCGCCGACCTTGGCGGCGGCGAGAAACACCACCTGAGGCCGGTTGGCAGCAAACCACGCATTGACCGCGGCCTGATCGCGCAGATCAACTTCGCTGCGGGGCGCGGTCAGCAGTTCGACACCTTCCGCAGCCAGCCGGCGCACCAGCGCGGCGCCGACCATGCCGCGGTGGCCGGCGACGTAGACCGTCTTGCCCTTCAGTTCAAACGGCAGGCTTGCCATTGGCGATCTCCCGCCGCGCTTCGTCGAGATCGTTCGCCACCATTTCCCTGACCATCTGGGCGAACGACGTCTTGGGCTTCCAGCCGAGTTTCTCGCGCGCCTTGCTGGCGTCGCCGACCAGAAGATCGACCTCGGTGGGGCGGAAATAGACCGGATCGATGCGGACCACGGTCTTGCCAGATTGGGCGTCGATGCCGGTCTCGTCGGCGCCCTGGCCGCGCCACTCGATGCGGCGGCCGACCTCGGCAAAGGCGAGTTCGACGAACTCGCGCACCGAGCGGGTCTCGCCGGTCGCCAGCACGAAATCGTCCGCCGCATCGGCCTGCAGGATCTTGTGCATGCCCTCGATATAGTCCCGCGCATGGCCCCAGTCGCGCTTGGCCTCGAGGTTGCCGAGATAGAGCGCCTCGTCGAGGCCAACCTCGATGCGGGCGACGCTGCGAGTGATCTTGCGGGTGACGAACGTCTCGCCGCGGATCGGGCTCTCATGGTTGAACAGGATGCCGTTACTGGCAAACATGCCGTAGGCCTCGCGGTAGTTCACCGTGATCCAGTAGCCGTACAGCTTGGCGACGCCGTACGGCGAGCGCGGGTAGAACGGCGTGGTCTCCCTCTGCGGCACCTCCTGGACCAGGCCATAGAGCTCCGAGGTCGAGGCCTGGTAGAACCGCGTCTCCTGCTCCATGCCGAGGATGCGGATCGCCTCCAGCAGCCGCAGCACGCCGATGGCGTCGGCGTTGGCGGTGTATTCCGGGCTTTCGAAGCTGACGCCGACATGGCTCTGGGCGGCGAGGTTGTAGATCTCGGTTGGCCTGATCTGCTGCATCAGCCGGATCAGGTTGGTCGAGTCGGTCATGTCGCCGTAATGCAGCAGGAATGGCAGCTTGCGGGAATGCGGGTCCTGGTAGAGGTGGTCGATCCGCGCGGTGTTGAACGAGGACGACCGCCGCTTGATGCCGTGAACCTCATAGCCGAGGCCGAGCAGATATTCGGCCAAGTAGGCGCCGTCCTGGCCGGTGACGCCGGTGATCAGCGCGACGCGCTGTTTTGAGTCCAGAGCCGTCATTCTCTCTCCGGTTACGCGCAAGCGAAGGCCGTCATTTGCGAAGTCTAACTGAAGGCCGATTCAAATCAGGCCGCCGTAGAGTCAGCATCGGCCCGGGCAATGAATTGCTGGAGCCCGCCCTTTGCCTTGTGCTGTGGTGCGATTGCGACGAGCTACTTTGCATTTCGGCAGCAATGACATGGTACGACGCGCCTGTTGAAGAGCCCGAGATACGCCGGCGGCCGTATCCTAAAAAGCCACGAGTTGATCGAGAGGCGCGCATAATCCGTCCGTTTATCGTCACGCAGGCGCATGCACTATGTATACATTGATATACATTGCGCAGGGAGGGCGTGCGTGAGAATTCGAGGACAAAGTTCAACGGACCTCCGCGAGGCCATGTAAGAAGGTAGCTGCCGAGCGCTCCAGAAGTTCTCGACAGGACTGCTGTCTAGGCTTCGGCAGGCCTTCTCTGAGAGACCGCATATTTCCATGGAACCAACATCTTCCTTAACAGTACATCGGCAGATTGTTTCTCTTCTTCAAAAGCCGGATCCCGTTATCTTGGATATCGGCTGCAACGACGGAACCGATACGCGAAAGTTTCTCGAGCTCTGCCCGCAGGCTCAGCTCTACTGCTTTGAGCCAGATCCCCGAGCGGCTGCTCGCTTCAAGAAAAATATGGATCTGTACCTCAACAAGGTGAAGCTATTTGAGATCGCGATCAGTGATCGAAATGGCAGGATCGACTTCCATCCAAGCAATGGAAATGGAGATGCAAAGGAATGGGATCTCTCCGGCTCAATACGCCGACCCAAGAATCATCTCGTGGAATATGACTGGGTTCGGTTTGATAATCCCATCTCAGTTGAAACTCGACGGTTGGATGACTGGTGCAGCGAGGCGAACTTAAAACACATCGATTTCATCTGGATGGACGTGCAGGGAGCCGAGTCCGATGTGATCGCTGGCGGCAGGCATACCTTGACCAACACGCGCTTCATCTACACGGAATACAGCGACCAGGAGCTCTATGAAGGGCAGCAGTCCCTGCAAGCCATTCTTGACTTGTTACCTTCGTTCGAGGTCGTGACCCAGTATCCCCACGGAGTCGAGGGTGATGTCTTGCTTAGGAACACGAGCCTGTAGAAGGAGCTCAGTTCTGCTTCTCTCCTGCTGCAGGTCTACCCAGCCTCTATTGTAGAATCCATTAGCAGACGGATTAGGCGTGGTGAGCGCATGTACAAGGTCGCCGAAGAGGCAGTCGGCGTCGGGCAATATGGGCGGACGCTGACCGTGCTTACCTGCAGTTCGGTCGGCGAGCAGGATCACGACGAAGAGGATGAACAGACCTGATCGAGAGATGGACGCCACGGTTCCGGCGATGAATCCTCACTGGCCTGCGATCAGCTCTTCGATAAGAACTCGCGAAGGCTCTTCGCCGCTTTTGAATGGATAGCAGAACACGCTGCTGTCCTTCGATATGCGGACGGTATTATTTCTCCCGCCCAGTTGTAGACACCCTAAAATAGGTGTCGGTGAATCGCTTTGAATGAAGTGCTTGAAGTCCTGTTCGCCGGCCGGCAGTTCTTCATCGCCCTGGTGTCGCTGACTTCGGCTTCGAAGGCCGCGAACTCTTGGGGCTCTCGGAGATCGCGCTTGTTTCTTCAGGACAGTTGTGCGGGGATAGCAGAAGCCGTCGGCAACAGCGGCATACAATTCCGGGCTACGCTTTGCGATAGCCCTTGATAATGGTCGTCCGGCGCTCTTCAGGGGTAAGAGCATTGGTCTTCGAGATTGCGGAGCTGCCCTTCATCTTGGGGGAATAGTGGATCCCTTCCACCGCACTTGATTTCCTGAATCGGCCGCTGCCAATTACAGACCCGGCCGCTTGCCCTTCTTTGGAGATGGTTTCTTAAAGCCATGGTTGAACATTAGCTTAGATTAGGTTGACTGGCACGAGGCTATCCTGATTTTCGTGTTGAGGTGTCCATCCCTCTGGGAAATGGCAATCCATGTGGGCAGCTCGGCGCTTTTGGCAGCGGCCGCGGCCTCATTCTTTCGCCCCTAGGTGATACGGCCATGCCGAGGAACACCATCATCGCTTGATTGATCCGTACGATAACCTCGTCGTCGCAACGACCAACACGCCTGCCGACCTTGGCGTTGGAAACGGTTGTGATTTTGTCTACCATCAGCCGGCATGTCGAGAACAAGCCGTTGCGCTCATTCGGCTCGACAATGAGCCGGAACAACGGCCATCCGTTGGATCGGTGGTGAACGCAGAAATGGGAATGGAGTCGGTCGCATCGAAACTGTCGTCCTGCATGATGACGACCGGGCGCGGCTTGCCTGCATAATCCTTGCCGCCAGCGACGGTCCAGATCTTGCCGCGTCTCATTCGTCTAGGTCGGACACGTCGTCGATGAAAGTCTGATCCTCGCGCGCATGGCTGCTGGCCGCAACAGCGAGTGACTGACGATGAGCCTGCTTGCGGAAGGATGGAGACCGCACATCGGGTACCCAAATCTCGATGGGCCGCAAGCCCTGTGCCCGCAGCCTTTCGCGATGTTCCCCGCACCTTCACCCGACCACGCTTGGGCCGTCACCGTCTGTCCTCCATGTTTGGTTACATGTAACCTGGCACAATCGCATCCGATTGGCCGGCCCTTTTTGCCGATTGCCTCACCGGTAACTCCCTGTCGTGGACGATCGCATTTCAACGCGAGTTTCCGGAAAGCCTAGCAATGTTGAGCGCGCAGCGCTGCTGAAAAATGGTTTTGGAATGGACCAGCCCACGCAGCGGAGTTGGTCCGGCGATCGCGATGGCTTGCATTGGCAGCTTATGAGAGTGCGAGGAGATGCACCTTGCTCGCGGCGGAATCGAATGAGGTTCTGGGAGACCAACAGAAACAGCTTGAATCTCACGTGGCGTCAGGTTGTAGGCTTGAAAAAATGTTGACAAAAGCCACACCCACCCAGGCGTCGATTGCTCATTGGCAACTCAAATTTGAGTGCCTCGCAACGTTAGCATTGAGAGATTCGTGTCTTCGCGAGCACCCTCGTGACGCTTTCAGTCAGTGTGCGTTTCGAGAGGCTGAGTCACTTCGCGTGATAGCAGGTCGAAACAGATCGAAGTCAAGGATCGAAGATCTACAATCCAAGAGGGCTCGTACAGGTGCACCGTGGAGGTAGATCAGTCCGTGCAAGCGCTTGGGGCGGCCGGCTTCCCGTAAGGCAGAGTCACCCATGTGGGTGAGGCCTGCGCCGCACTGGCTGGGCCGCGTGGCACGTTGCGGTCTTCTCTTAGGGTCGCGCACGCGCAGCCGATATTGGTATGCAAGTGTCGAGCGCGCCGTATTCTTTGGAAGTGCGGTACGACTGCGAAGGAGCTGAACTTCTGTGATGTCTTACTGCTTTCTCCTCGCCTCGTGGGGCACGTTGGGAAACCTCAGTCCTCTGCTCACCGCGGCCCGGCGGTTGCGCCGGCCTGGTCACCACGTTCGGGTAATTGCGGACCCCGCCATGCGTGCAGAAGTCGACGCCGCCGATTTCGAGTTCGTGTCATGGCGACGCGCCCCAATCGGTGAGGCTGCGGATCCGGCAGATCTCTCCAACCTCCGAGATCGTATGCGCAGGGTCATCTTTGAGCCTTGCTCTGCTTACGCGGCCGATATTCGGGACGAAATTGGCCGCCTACCAACGGATGCCGTTCTTAGCCTCGATTTTCTGTTCGGAGCGGCGCTTGGGGCGGAAGCGTCCGGCGTGCCTTTCGCGTTTCTTTCGCCTCACGTCAGCCTTCGCATCCTGCCAGGAATGCCGCCAGCTACCTCCGGATTGGGCCAGCCGAAAACGCCAGAGGAGCGCGCCGAGGTGGCGGCAGCCTGTGCCGCTCTCGATGGCGCGATGAATGCGTCTCTTCCTATCCTAAATCGGGCCCGCGTTGATTTCGGACTTCCCGTTCTTCCGGACGTTATGGATCTGTTCGACCGGGCTGACCGAGTTCTGCTCGCGACCAGTCGGGTCTTCGACTTTGAAGCCACCTCTCTTCCGGACAACTTCCGCTATATCGGACCGTTGCTCGATGTGCCGAATTGGTCCAAGTCGTGGCAGGCTCCATGGCCAGCGCAGTCTGATCGTCCCCGCGCGCTAATCGCCTGTAGCACAGGTGCGCAGAACCAGCGCGATCTGTTCCAGCGCGTCATCGACGGGGTCGGAATGGTTGAAATCGATGCTGTGTTCACAATAGGTCCGAATCTGGATGTGGCCGACTTTCGCGCTCCGCAGAACGTGCATTTGGTGCGCGGTGTTCCCCATGACTCCGTCATGAAGGACGTTTCTCTGGTCATATCACAAGGCGGCCACGGCACCGTCACCCGTTCACTGATCAACGCTTTGCCGCAACTCATTCTGCCAATCGCACGAGACCAGTTGGCCAATGCTGCGCGAGTCGAGGCGAGGGGTGTGGGACTTCGATTGGGACCGACGGTTTCCGAACAGGAGATAGCGGCAGCGATAAACCGGCTCATCACGGAACCGCAATTTAAAGTCGCAGCCCGGAAGCTTGGCGAGGCTATTAAGGCCGATATCGATACATCTGGCCTTGTCAACGAGATGGAGCTTCTCGCCGCTGTCGGACGTCAGCGACGTCGCCACTCATAAATTGAGTCCGCCGTGGACTGGCCTGACGATCAGCGAAACGGCAACTGTGCGATGAATTGCCACGCGCTGGTGAAAACATCTCCCGCGGCATGGCGCAACCTTGGCGCGCGCTAATCAAAGAGAAATCCTGGTCGTGCGCATTCCTCCGGATTCGTTCGCCTTCACCTTGTTACTTGGTCTTATGGCTTCGTTGCCGACGTTTGGGATTGACACGATCCTCCCAAGCCTTTCGGCGACAGGAGACGATCTCGGAGCGACCTCGGCCGAAGTGGGTTTGGCGATGAGCGTCTATCTCATGAGCTTGGGAGCGACCCCTCTCGCTTATGGACCGATACCGGATCGCGTCGGCCGCAAGCAGATCGTTCTGTTTGGCTGTGTACTTGTTGTCGTCGCAAGCTTGGGCTGCATGCTGTCCATTTCGCTGCCGCAGTTCCTGATTTTTCGCGCGCTCGAGGGCGCCGGTGCTTCCGCTACTGCAATTGCTGCCTTTGCAATTGTCAGGAACATCTCCGACGGCGAGGCCGCAGCCGCAAAGTGGCCAACGTGGTTTTGGCGATCTACGTCGTCCCGACGATTGCACCAACCATCGGCGCGGCGCTCCTCGCGCTCAGTAGCTGGCGGGCCATCTACCTTGTGCCAATCGCAGGAGGATTGGTGCTGCTTATGGCAATGTCAGGCTTCAGCGAGAGCGCGAGGATTGATCCAAACTTTAGGATCAGCCCTGCGGCGATCGTCCGGAACTATCTTCGCATTCTGCGGCATCCCGTCTGCGCGGGCAACATCCTTTGCAATGCCAGCAGCTGCTGGAGCCATGTTTGCTTATTTCACCGGCTCATCCCTGTTCTTCATCAATGCTCTGGTTCTCAAGCCGTATGAATATGGCGTGGCCTTCGGAGCAAGTTCGCTGTCGGTCATGGCCGGCACCCGGGGCAGCAGGAAGCTCAGCGGTGTGGGGCTATCGCCCGCGCAAGTCAATTGCGGCGGGGCTCGCACTCTCAACCATCCTGGCCGCATCTCTGCTTCTTATGGCGCTCGCGGGCGACAAACCGGCTGTTGTCGTGATGTTGGTAATGGTCGGTGTCGCATTGTCGTTCGGCTTGATCTCTCCGCACGCCCTGAACGAGGCAGTGCGGCAGATACCGGAAATCGTGGGGTCCATCAGTGCCGCAAGAGCTTTCGTGCAAATGATCGGCGCCGCTTCGGGCCAGCTCACCTCAGGAGGAAATACCGTGATCTCTTATGAAAGGTTGAATCCCGTTCTGTTGAGCCGCGACGGTGTACGTTTGGCACATGTTGAGGCCGGACCCGCAGCCGCGCAAGTCCCTCCGCTGCTCTTTGTCAATGGCTGGACAGGTGACCACGGCATCTTCACGCCCCAGATCGCCCACTTCGCTCAAAGCCGTCGCGTCGTGGCCGTCAATCTTCGCGGTCACGGTTCCAGCGATGCACCCCAGCAAGACTACACCATCGCAGGATTTGCGGACGACATCGCCTGGCAATGCGATCAATTGGGACTGCGCAACCCGGTTGTGATCGGTCACAGCATGGGAGGCCGGATCGCGCTCGAACTGTGCGGCCGCTATCCGGATCTGGCCTCAGGCATGGTGATGATCGATACCATTGTCATGCCGCCCCCGATCTTGCGCGAATCTCCCGAAGTTCGAGCGCTGCTGGAAGGCATCGGCGGGCCCGATTATCTGGCGATCGTAAAGGCGAACGCGTGGGAGCTCGGCTGCAATTTCGAAGATCCTGCCCGGCGAAAGATGATCTACGAAACGTATGTACTTCCGCCTTGCGAGAGAACGCCACAGCATGTGGCCCATTCGATGATGCGGAACGCGATCCTGAACTATGATCCGGTCCCGGCTGCAGAGGCCTGCCGGATTCCCATGGCTTATATTTCAGCCGATGTACCGCTGGTGAATATGGCGCGCGACCTCGACCGGCTCCAGGAGATCTGTCCACAGCTGGTCATAGCGAAGACGATGCTCGCCGGACATTACAACACAATCGAGGTTGCAGATCAGGTCAATGCCATGCTCGATCGCTTCCTAACCGTCGGCCTTCACCGGTGCAGACACTGACGTGGAAGCCTTGAGCAGATCCGGATAGTGTGAAGCGGTTTTCCCCGGTAACGAAAATAGCGATCCTTTCCGGTAGATGCAGTGCCCGAGACGCAAATGTGGTGTCATCCAAGTTCAAGTCGGGCAACATCGAAGTTGATGTGGAGCCGCAGCCCAGAAGTAGAGTATGGAAGTCGACGGAAGCTGTCTCGCGCCACGTTTCGTGAGCCCGCATGATGTGACCGTCGTGGCAACACAGGCGCCGAGGCGGAATGGCTTTGGCCGGTCTTTCAACGGCGACCACAACTCGCCGAAGATCAATGGCCTGACTCTTACAGGCGAGCCAATATTCAGAAGGAAGCAGGTCTTGATTCAGGCCGAAAAAGACGTGGTCGAGCACATGCTCGCTTCATTAACGATCAGCTCGCTGCAAAGTGGCATTGCACCCACTAACGAACAGGTTGCACATCATTTTGAGCTATCATGCGAGAGGGTTGGACTTATCGTCACGCTTGCATCTGCGATCCGGATCTTCAAGTGCGTCTCACGTAAGATCCACAAGGCGCAGTCGGTGCTCGAATTCATCGGTCGCGGCACGGGTCCAATACAGTGAGCGAACGGACGAAACTCCTCGCGCGCGCGCAGCACGAAGTCACCCCTCGTTAATCGACATTATAGGGTGTCGGACCCACACATTAGGTCCACATAGACTCCATGATTTCTGCTCGACTTACACAAGCGGGGTACCGATCCGCCCCCGACCTCTGCCTCACCTGAATTTCGAAGGCCGTACCCGTACACTCCGAGCACTCTGCGACAGTCCCAACAACTGTGATGCAATTCGGTCCGCCAGGTGTGGCGCGAGAAGGGCCGGCAGCGAGAAACCGTCGGCGAGAGTGGCCAAGAATCCGGCGCCGGTTCTCGATCACGTTCGGCGATCGGCACACTGTCGACTTTCGAGTCGGAGGCCGCCGGGCCTAAAACTGATGCCGCATAGACGTTCATCGCCACACGTCGATCCGGCCGCTGCGATCGCAGCCGCGGCCGAGCCGGCGCAGCATCAAGAGCCCGATTGGATCACGTACGATGCTGACGAGTTCGGCCATGGATGGAGTCAGCCAGCCGAGCTGGTACCTCAGATAACAAGTCGTCTTGATGCCGGCGATTCCAGGCGAGACGATGAAGCGCATCGGGCTTCTTGCCGAATGCGGATTCCAATGATCGCGCGCAGTTATTCCAATCTGATGCCGCGCAGCGTTCCAATCTGATCGCGCGCATGTGAAGCACCCGATCGTTAAATGCAATTGGCACTATCGTTAGCCCGTGGTCAAGCGGCTGACGAAGAGATCACGTCTGATGTTTGATCGTGTCGCTCGACGGAGCGAAGCTGACTGGACGCGCACCCCCAACAGTGCCGTAGCGGCCGGTCAGCTTCGCGGGCTGCAGTCTCAGTCTTCATCGGCCGACGATTAATCAAGGCCGAGGAAGAACCGGCGGGCGACGCATGGAGTCACCGTTCAGTTCGAGCCTGTGAGCGTTGTGAAGCAGGCGATCAAGTATGGCGTCAGCGTAAGTTGGGTCATTTATGAGCTCATGCCATTTGGCAATTGGAAGCTCGCTGGTGACGAGTGTTGATCGACGGCCGTAGCGGTCTTCAAGGATTTCGAGCAGATAATGACGGGCATTGGCGTCGATGGCCTGGAGGCCCCAATCGTCCAAAATTAGGAGCTCGACGGCGGCGATGCTCTTCATCCGCGAAGCGAGTCGGCCATCGCCTCGGGCAAGGTCCAGTTCTTCGAACAACCGCGGCAGCCGGGTGTAAAGTACAGAGTGGTTGTCCCGGCAAGCCTTGTGACCAAGCGCACAGCCAAGCCAGCTTTTCCCGACGCCGGTTGGCCCGACAATGGCGCAATTCTCATGGTTCTTGATCCAGTCTCCCTTGAGCAGCATGTCGAACAAGCGGCGGTCGAGCCCCCGGGGAGCGCGGTAGTCGATATCCTCGGGCACGGCATGATGACGCAGCTTTGCCTTGCGAAGACGAAGCGCCAGGCGCCGATTGTTACGCCAAGTTGCCTCATGGTCCAGCAGCAACGCCAGCCATTCGGCGTGAGCGAGCCCCTGGACCTCCTCGTTGTCGGTGAGGCTCGTGAAGGCCTCGGCCATGCCGGTAAGGCCGAGCCGGGTAAGCAAGTGGAGTGTGGGGTGTGTCAGCATTTTCTTCCCTTAGTGGTAATAACCCGAGCCTCTGATGTTGGTGTGTATGATCGGCTCGCACTCGGGGGACGCAGGCGTTGGGACGCGATCGAGGCCCTTCTCGAGGATCGATTTGACGCTCGGGTAGTTGCGAGCCTGGATCTCAATCGCGCGCAGCGCGGCCGCCTCGAGGCGCTCGGCGCCAAAGCGCTTCTCGAGCCGGATGATACCCAGGCACGAACGATAGCCCTGTTCGGGATGCGGCCGATCCTCGATGATCCGGTCGACCAGCAGGCGCAACATCGGGCCGATCCGGCTTGCCTCGCTGCGGATCTTTGCCGGCGTCCACTCGCCATAGCGCCGGTGGCTGGAAGGCATGTGGGCGCTGATCGTCGTGTGCCGCCCGTTGCCACTGCCGCGCATGTGCGCGGCGATACGCTCGCCCCCCAGGAAGATTTCAACCGTTCGCGCACAGACCCGCGCTTCTACCTCGCGACGGGCGAAGCGATAGGGTACCGAGTAGTAGTGTCGTTCGATCTCGACGTGATAGTCGAGCCCGACCCGGCATCGGCGCCATTCGGCATGGACCCACGGTTCGCCGGGAAGCGGTTTAAGATTCGGCGCGTCAATTTCCTCGAACAGCTGGCGCCGTGTGCGGCCATACTGGCGCAGCACCCGTCCGTCATTGAGCTTGGCCAGCCACTCGTCGATCGCACCGTTGAGTTCGGCCAGGCTGTAAAAAGTTCGGTTGCGCAGCCGCCCCAGCAGCCAGCGCTCGATGATTCCGACGCAGGCCTCAACCTTCGCCTTATCTCTCGGGCGACGCGGCCGTGCCGGCAAAATCGCCGTGCCGTAATGCTGCGCCATATCGCTGTAGCTGCGGTTGACCATAGGCTCATAGAGGCAGGCCTTGATCACCGCGACCTTGGCGTTGTCAGGCACCAGCAGTTGCGTCGCGCCGCCAAAAAAGCTGAAGGCCGCGTTATGTCCCTCGATCCAGTCGTCGAGCTGCTCGGTCCACGTCGCCAGCGCGAACGACAAGCTGGATGCGCCCATGACCGCGACGAAGATGTGCGCGTCACGCACCTCGCCAGTCTTACGGTCAACCACCGCCACCGTGTCGCCGGCATAGTCGACAAACAATTTCTCGCCCCCGCCGTGATGCTGGCGCATCACCAGCGGCAGCCGGCCCTCCCAGTTGCGGAACAACTCACAGAAACGGCTGTACCGGTACCCGTCCGGATGGTCCGCAATGTACTCGTCCCACAGCACCTGCAAGGTCACATGCTTGCGCTTGAGCTCGCGGGCAATAACGGACCAGTCAGGCTCGGCCACCTTGCGGCGACCAGGCTTCACGCCAGGCACCCCGTACAGCAGTTGCTCCAGCTCGGCGTCGCTTATCGCTTCCGGGACTGGCCAGGTCAGACCCGCGCCCGCAAACCGCTTCAGCGTGTCGCGTACCGTCGTCGGCCCGACGCCGACACGCTCGCCAACCGCGCGCGTCGAGAGCCCAGCCTCAAGGCTCAACCTCACAATCTCGCGCACCTGGCGCATGATAACCCTCCTCGTCGGCATCCAATTCTCCAAGCTGTTTCCAACCGGAGAAATGGACCAACGATCAGGCCTCACACCATCCGAAACTGCGCGCGATCAAATCGGAATGCTGCGCGGAGAATGCTCGGAATGCTGCGCGCGATCATTTCGGAACCCCGCGCGCCATCAAATCGGTACGTTGCGCACGATGATCTCGGAATCGGCACCGGAATTGAGGGACTGCGCCTAATCGATCCATTTCTGGCAACGCGCCGCGGCGTCGATCAGTCAACCGCTGTCGATCTCTAAGGCGGTCGCGTCGAGCGCAGAGCTCGTCCGATGCACGCTCGATCGGACCGATCCCCCCGTCGAATATCGAGGTCGCAGAGCATGACTTCGTCTCTGACGCTGCGGGCCTTGAGTGGCCTGCGATCTCAGGCTAGCTACCATAAAGCGAGCTCAGATTTGCAGCTTCACACTTCCCAAGAACAAAGGTGCGCCCGATCT
This sequence comes from Bradyrhizobium icense, assembly GCF_001693385.1. NCBI lineage: Bacteria > Pseudomonadati > Pseudomonadota > Alphaproteobacteria > Hyphomicrobiales > Nitrobacteraceae > Bradyrhizobium > Bradyrhizobium icense. The sequence goes on along the minus strand of NZ_CP016428.1, from coordinate 5,065,030 downwards.
ATCAAGGCCTCTGATCAAATAGAGGTCGTCCGCTTAGGTACGGGCACACGTATCGCTTTTTGTCGTACCGAAAGGGAGTACGAAAGCTTTTCGAACCCTTCCTCATCAATGTGGACAAGCAGAGCGATAGTCATTCGCGGTTCAGCATCCCGGAACGGAATTCATTTTTACTCTGAGGGGGCGGATGCAACATCGACTTGAAGACAAAACGTTTCTCGTTGAGCCGGCAGAAAATATGAATGCATCACCCGGCTGGTGTCTCAACTGGAACAGCAAAGCCCGCTTTTACGCGATCCAATACGACCATCGTCTTGAAGCTCTTGATGTCCGGGTTCACATAGAAGAATCGCCGAGTGAACTCCTCATAATCTTCCATGGTGGGCGCGGTAACGTATAGGACAAAGTCCGCGTCGCCGGTGACGTAGAAGCCGTTGACGACTTCAACTGACGATCTGATGGCCTTCTTGAATCTATCGATTATATCTGAACGCTCTCGCTCCAGGGTCACCAGCACAAGCATTTGAATAGGTCTGCCCACCGCTTTCGGCGAAACGATTGAGACATCGGCCTCGATGATGCCTTCCGAACGAAGCCTCTTCAGTCGTCGTTGACACGCGGTAGCAGAAAGCCCTGCCAGTCCGCCGATCACCTCGGAAGTTAAGCGGTTGTTCTTTTGCACGATCTCGAGGATGCGGGCGTCTATCCGATCGTATTGCATAATCGGCTCCCCGGCCTTGAGGTGAACTTTATCCCGAAATGCCTGCGTGGCGCAGGAAATCGTCCAAAATATCCCAAATGCATGCGATGATTTCAACAGATGACCGCGTGGGCGATCGCACCATCCTGGCCGCTGGTGGTAAGTCTGCTCCGCCAGGAGCGGATCATCCTGCCGGATGAAGAGCAGCCAGTGAACGTTAACGTCGACGTGTGAATGGTATGAGGTGTTAGTGCGATCACCTGCTGCTCCCCCGCGCGAAAGACCGTTCGTTTTCAAAGGAGCGCCTATGGTCAAATTTCAAGCTGGCTCTGCTTTTTCTTGCGAGGCTTTTGGCTTCCGGAGGTTGCGGCCTCTCGGCTCTGACTTGCTGACGATTTGTTCAAGCTGGCGGCCGATCTCGGCCTTCCGCGGGCAACGCGATTGCGCCAAAGACCGCTTACAATGTTCGCACCCTTCTCAAAACGCTGCTCCACGATCCGGGCCTTCTCTCGCCTATCCATCGTTGCCGCGTTGCTGCCCGCGCCCCCGGGCGATCACCTCGATGCGACGATAGGAATCAACTTCCTGCCTAGTATCATGCATCGCGTTTGCCACCGTTTCACCTCCACTGATCAACTCAGTCTAGGCTGGACCGCAGGTGAGAAGGATAAGGAGGTGAGGGGCTCATGGCGGTTAGACTTAGTTACGTGTTGAGCGGCACAGGCACTGAAGTTGACTTGAGCCTCAACGCGAAAGGAAATGTGGTCGCTAAGAGCCGTTCGAAGGCAGAACACTGTTCAACCAGGCGTTGCTCGATGATTTTTCGCTGCTCATCAGGCAACTCGCTTTGAAGCAACTTACGACAGCGCCAAATTTCGTTCCGCACTGATCTGATCTCACTTAAGCTATCATCAATCGAAGTCCTCATGGATGCCGACACAGTGTGGAACTAACCCTCGAAAACTTATCAACAGTGTCGTCTTTCGGCGAAGCCACACACTGACTCGCGGCTTCATCACGAATGTTTCAGATGTGTGTTGGGATGACCGGAAGATCAGGACCGACAGTGGCATCCATGCCACCAAGGTAGCATCGATGGATGCAAGCCTCGCGCGCCGATCTCGAGCCACCACAGATCATATGCTCTCAATCGAGCCAAAATGGAAGCTTTGCGCATGTTCGCCTCCAGTCGGCATTACGTCGATAGCCTCCTTACATTGTCTTCACCGCTTCACCATGCCCGCAGGTGAGGTGCAGCGATGCCAAGTCTGATGTGCCTTCTTGGCGAAGCGGCTCGCTCCATCGGAGTGCTTCGCGCAGATGGCCGATTTTAACGGATATCTAGATCTTGATTAATGCAATGAGCAGCGCATTTTCGGTTAGATTCTGCGTTCTGGCGCCTTTTTTCGATGGATTTCAACCGCCTGGACCGATGGGGCGCGTGTAGCAGCACTCGTGAAGTCGCCAGTGCCAATACGGCCACGCGAACAAGCTTCAACGGACGAGCCCCTTGTTACCGGCGAGTTGTGAGATCTCGGCCTTCATGTTTCATTACGGAACCATAGAAATGCTCACTCTCCTACATTTCCTAGGATCATGGTCGTCTTGATGGAAGGAGTGCACTATGAAACGCTAGTTATTCGCTTTTTACGCGATCAGTCTGGAGCTACCGCCATAGAATACGGGTTGATGATGGCGGATATCTCGCATGCTATCGCTGCAAGCCGTGAACGGGGTAGGGCACTAAGCTCAGTACGAAGTTCGATTCAATCCGCCGACGCGCCGATCTTCGCCACGAGGTCGCCCGCGCACGACAATGATAATCGCCCGTACCGGCTATCCCAATTGCATCGCCCAAGCTCGCAGCCAGCGCCGCCTCTCACCCGACGCCCGCGGTTTCCGCCTTCCGCAACCGGCAAGTGTGCTGGACGCGGGGAATAAATGTCGCGTTCTAGGCGGCACGAGGCTGTTCCAGGAATTCGATTCCGGTGCGGCGGTTGCCGCTTTCGCGCCTCGGGCGGAAGAGGTCAGACTCGCAAGGGGCTGAAGCTCGTATTTTGGATAGCATGGTTTGCTTGCCGCTTGATAAAGTATCGGGTCGAGGACGCATCTCGCCTTCACAGAAGACGCCAATCGCCGGCGGCCTGCAGGCCCCACTCAGTACATTTTTTGTGTGGTGACCGTCGACAAATGCTGTCCGTTGGGGTTCCTGTAACGATTGGCGAGGCTTTGGAACAATCCAGCCATCTGGTCTGATTGAACAGTAAATTCTCCATAGTTAGGATCGAAGAGCGTGGTCATTCCATTCGACGCCGTCGTCGCAATTGTGTGTGCGTCACCTCCGGCGAAGTACAAGCTGAGCAAATAGTTCGACCCGTCTTCGGTGATTTTGTCCAGCATGCGCGAGAAGCTCGAAGGCTCGCCGAAACTGTATTTCTTCTCTCTTCCGGACGGTGCCAAGCCTGCTTCCTGCAGCATAGTGTTTTGTGCCTGAAGGTCGGCCTGAGAAGCTCCTGCTCCCTCCCTTCGCAACAGACGCTTGAGACCCTCATACTGCCGCTGCCGCCCAGCCGCTGAGGCGTGACTTTCCGATCCGGGCAGTAGCGCATTCATTCGGGTTGACGGGCTGTTGCTGAGATTGCCGAGCCACTCCGCAGTTAACCCAACGCAGATGCCGTCTACATTCGCCTGAGGCAATTCGGCCGTCCTGTATTGGAACAGGGAGGTGCTCGGCCTCGCTGGAGAGGATGTACTGGGGTCCGAGGACGAAGAGGATGTACTGGGATTGGAGGCGTCTGAACTGTAGAAATTTGCATCCGAGGTATGTGGCTTGCTGCAGCAGTGCCCCATTTTGTCGGGCAACTCTCCAGGTGGCAGGTTCCTCCGCAGCGCGAGATCCGCAAGTGTTTCCGTAAAACTGTCGCTGTCGACCGACTGACTCAGTTCGTCACCTTGGCTAGCGCGTGTGGATGAGCCACTGATTCGATTATACATGGCGATTCGCGTTTCCCTTCGGCGTAGGTTGCGTCGCAGTGAGTTCGGGTTGCTTAGGCCCTGCTGCGATTAATACTCAGGCAAGCTGACGGCGAGCTGACGGGCAGGTGTTACCCAGCTTAGAGAGCATGAGGAAGGGCATCGGCCCGACGACGAGTTGATGGTGGCGTTCGCTTCACCAAAGATGGTCGTACTTCAATCTCGCTTCCGTTCAATTTGATCATGCTGGCCGACGCTGCTTCATCGTTCTCCGCCTTCTCTCCCGATCCCGGACGAGTAATGCATCTCCATCCGGGCACCTCGGGCTTCACCTCCCTCGCGCTCGTGACGGCGTGTGTGCGAACCTCGGAAATCAGCCCCGGTCAAGGCGGTGTAGTCGGATATAGATTCCCCTGAACCATTCGCATCCTTTCGATTTTCGGTAAGGCAAGCACCTGAAGTGCAAGCTGAAACCCGTTCGCCAGACTTCGCATGACTGATGCACTTGGTAGCGGCGAGATTTTGAGCAGACGGATCAGTGCCGCGACTAGCGCCAGTTGTCCGATCGGACACTGGCCCGGTGAACCATTGTGTCTTTACTGGCCCCGATCCAGGATGCCGCCGTGCTCGGGCCCGGCCAAGGCCAAGCCTTTCGGTGGTGCAAAAATTCGGCCAGCCTTGACCGCCCTGCGCGCGGCGGCCGGCGAGATGGGTGGTGGGACGGAAGATTGCCGGCGGTGCGGTCGAACAAAAGAATGGACTTGCGGGCCACGTGTCGACGAGTTTTTCTTTCCTACAAAAAATCGCTTGTCCATTTCGTTTCTTTGGTGGCTTCGCTGCGCCGAAGTGAATCAGGAGCATCGAACGCGTCGCCAGATGGCGGCGAATATGCTCTGAATCGGGTGGGAGCGACGCCCTGCCTGACGATCCGAGACTCTGAAAAGCGATGCTGCTTGCCGAGCGGTGCGAGCGAACGGCTGCGTCAGATCTTCAAGAAATTACGGCCGCCAGGCATTCAGCTCGATCGTTCGACGCTGGCAGACTGGGCGGGGCAGGCAGCCTTCCGCCTACGTCCGTTGCATGAGCGCCTCCTTGGCAAGCTCAGGCAACGGCTAAATTTTTCGCCGACGAGACGACGATCCCGGGTGCTCGATCCCGGCCGAGGGCGCACCAAGACCGGTCAGCTCTGGGCTTATGCGGCGGACGACCGGCCCACGGGGCGGCGCCGATCCGCCCGGCGTCGTCTGTGTCTATGCCCCCGATCGCAAAGCCGACCGACCAATCGCCCATCTACCGGGCTTCAAGGGCTAATGGAGAGGTGAGCATTAGCCGGCTAATCGCGAGGTGGCGGTAATGTGAAGGAACGCCGGTTCGACACGAGGATATCGAGGAATTCTGCTGATTCGGTACCGGCTTTGCTCCGCATTATTTCATTTCTCTGCGACCTCTGCGGTCATTTGACCAGCAGAGGAGTCGATGATGCTGAAATCCAATGAAGAACTGATCGCCGAGCTCAAGGCCGTACTGGCCGGCTAGCGCTATCACTCAAGGGCGATCAGTAACTACTGCAGGTGCGCGCGCAGATTCCTCGATTATCTCGAACGGCGGGAGATCCAGGTTGAGGACGTGACCGAGGCGCTGGTATCGACATACATAGGCCATGCGAGTGAGACGGTCCGCAAACACCATGGTCAATCAGGGCAATACCAGCACCCGATCCCGCGCGCCGGAATCCATGCGGTGCTGCGGCTTGCGCAGGGCCAGTGGCCGCCTCCTCCAAAAGCAGCCTGCGCCGCCGAGGCGGCGCGATTTGCGATCTGCGACGAATACGAGATCTGGCTTCATGAGGCGCGAGGCCTCGCCCCGCCAGCATCAAGGATTTGATCTGGGAGGCCCGGCACTTCCTGACCTGGCAGTTCGAGCGGAACGGTGACAATAGCCTGACGAGCCTGGGGGTGGACGACATCGATCGCTATATGGATATGCGCGCACCGAAGTTGACGCGCAAATCGTTGAGCGCCGTCGCAAACCGCTTGCGTTCTTTGTTGCGGCATCTACACCGGATCGGCCGCACCGCGATCGACCTGTCGCCGCATGTCATCGGTCCGCTGATCTACGCCTATGAGGGGGTACCCTCGATCCTGGAGCGAGACGAGGTTGCCGCCGTCCTGAAGGCTGTGAGAAAGGACAGGACACCGAGGGGGTTGAGGGACCATGCGATCCTGCAACTGCTCGCGACCTATGGCCTGAGGTCGAGCGAACTCTGCAACCTGCGGCTTGAGGACATCAACTGGCGGGCGGAATCAATCCGCATCCGGCACACCAAGACCAAGGCCTGTTCCTTCCTACCCCTGATGGAGCCGGTTGGCGAAGCGGTGCTTGCTTATTTACGTGCGGGGCGGCCGGCGAACGACGCTCGGGAAATCTTCATCCGCGCGCGTGCGCCCTATCGCAAGCTCAGGATGTTGGACAGCGTGGTACGAAGCCGGCTGCGCCACGCCGGTGTCAAGCCACGGGGCAAGAGCGGCGCCCATGTCTTCCGACATGCACGCGCGGTCGAGATGCTGCGCGCATCGGTTCCACAGAAGGTCATCGGCGATTTGCTCGGGCACCGGTCCGCGGAGTCGACGGTGCCCTATCTCAAGCTTGCCACCGAGGACCTCAGGGCCATCGCGCTCGACGTGCCGGAAGCGGAGGTGCTGTCATGACAACATGGCCTGATCCCGAACGGCGGTTGATCGTGCGCTATCTGGCGAGCCTTGGCCTGCGCCGTGCAAGCTGCGCCTATTACAAGCAGGTGCTGAGCAGCTTCCAGGACGCCGCTGAATGCCATGCCGAACTCGGCAAGGATGTTCTGATTGCATGGCTGCAGGCATTGTCCGACCATTGGATGGCGACGACACTGCTGAACCGAACCCGCATCATCGATCGGTTCCTCGATCATCTTGTGAAAACCGGAGCGATCGAGCGCAATCCCGTCACCGCCTTGTGCGAGGCATGCAATATCAAGCGATGTCGGCCGGTCTGGCGCGCACTGGCGACGCATGACCCCGAACAGGCCTTGGTCGACCTCCGCCAGCCCAAGCCGTTCGGCAGCACGCTGGGCGCGATCATGGCCGAGCACGTCGCGCTGATTGCGCAACAGAGGATACAAATACACCTCGCAGCCCGTGTGGTTCTTGCGGTTCGACCGCTTCCTGCAGTTGAACCCTGCGCTGCAGGATGAATCGATTGAGGTGATGCTGGAGCATTGGAGAAAGGCAAAGCCGACCCTCAATCACGCTGCGGAATGTGAGAGACTGAAGCGGATCCTTGCGAGGGTCTTGCGTCACAAGAATCCGTCACTCCCGCCGCGCCGCCCGGACCCGCGACCGCAGACGGAATTAGCGAAGCAGTGGCGCAAGCCTTATATCTATACACCGACCGACATACGGCAGATGCTCGATATTGCCCGTTCCTATCCTTCGCAACGGGCCCCGCTGCGTGCGCCGAGCATTCATGCCATGCTTCTGCTGGCCTATTGCGCGGGTCTTCGGCGTGGCGAACTTGCGCGTCTCGATCTCGGCGACGTCGACTTCCGCGGCGGTACGATCACAATCCGGCAGACCAAGTTCTATAAGACGAGGATCCTGCCGTTGCCCGTCAGCGTGATCGCCGAGCTTCGGGCTTATCTCGATGCGCGGCGGCAGGCCGGTGCACCGCAGGACCCGCACTCCGCCCTGTTCTGGCATGAGGGGCGCAACGCCCGCTACACAAAGCAGGTCATTGCCTTGTTGCTCGTCGACGTGATCCGTCGAGCAGGGCTAAAGCCGCCAGAAGGGCGAACGGGTCCCCGTCTTCATGACCTGCGGCACTCGATGGTCGTGCACCGTATCCTCGAATGGTACCGCTCGGGCATCAATCTGCAAGATCGGCTGCCGTTCCTCGCGACATATCTTGGCCATAAGGATATCCATTCCACCCTTACCTACATCACCGTTACACAGGACCTGCTTCATCACGCCAACGAGCGGTTCCGGGCGCTGGGCGTCCCATGCCTCGATCTGAGGCAGGAGGTGCGGCCATGAGCAAGGCGAATGCGTTCCCGGATCTGATGCGTGCGTTCTTCTACGAATGGCTCGTCGAACAACGCAACGCATCCATCCACACGGTCCGATCCTATCGTGACACCTGGCGGCTGTTCCTGCGGTTCGCCGCACAACGCGCGGAAAAGAAGGTGGCGGTGATCACGCTGGCCGATCTGACTGCCGACGGGGTGGCTGCCTTCCTCGGTCACGCCGAGCACGACCGCGGCGGTACGATCGGCACGCGCAACTGCAGGCTTGCCGCGATCCGCAGCTTCTTCAACTTCGTCGCAACCAAGGATCCCGCATCGATCGCTCAGTGCGTGGAAATCCTTCATATCCCAGTCAAGCGGGCGCCGGTGTCGGAACCCTGTTATCTGGACCCAGCTGAGGTAGCAGCGATCCTCGCCCAGCCAAACCGCTCCACACTCGAAGGCATGCGCGATCACGCACTGCTCTCGTTCCTCTACAACAGTGGGGCACGGATACAGGAGGCTCTCGATCTGTGTCCCAGGGCGGTCCGGTTCGATAGCCCAAGTTGCGTTCGTCTGACCGGCAAGGGCCGCAAGGAACGCATCTGCCCACTCTGGCCAGAAACTGTGCTGTTACTGAAAAAGCTGCTGGAGCGACAGCCGCGTGCATTGGACCAGCGGCTGTTCGTCAACCGCTATGGCAAGCCGCTCAGCGCATCCGGCGTTCGGTTCAAGGCTTGCGGCCTATGTGAAGGCGGCGGCCGAAACCACGCCAACGTTGCGGATTAAACATGTGACGCCGCACAGCTTCCGACACGCCACCGCCGTACACCTCATCTCGGCAGGCGTCGACGTTACCGTCATCCGTAGTTGGCTTGGTCATGTGAGCCTCGACACCACCAATCACTACGCCAGGGCCAATCTCGATACGAAACGCAAGGCACTGGAACGGGTCAGCCCTCCGGAAACGGCACGACATCCCCCGTCATGGAAGCGGGAGACGAGCCTGCTCGCCTGGCTCGACACGCTCTGAAATAATGCGAAGGAACGTCAATCAAAAACGGTATCAATCCCGCATCCGGCGGCGTTCCTTCACATTACCGCCACCTCGCGATTAAAGGGGATCCTGCAGGTCGATGGCTACGCCGGCTATGGCAAGTTGGCCGACGTGACGACGTTCAGCTTGCATTCTGCTGATCGGCATGCGGCGTAACTTCTCCGAACTTGCCGCCCCTGGTCCTGCGCCCATTGCGGGCGAGGCGCTCAAGCATATCGCAGAGTTCTATGCCATCGAGAAGGACATCCGTGGCTGTAGCGCCGAGGAGCGCCGTCTCCTTCGGCAACAGAAAAGTCAACCGCTGGTGGGATCCGTCGAGCGGTGGCTCCGGGCAACGCTCGCGTTGGCGCGCTGAGGCCGCCTGGCCGCCACCGCACTTGAGGAGCAGTTCGACGAGGGGTGAACGGATCGTCTCGATGCGTCGCGACACGGGGGGATAGGCCAGTTGCCGCCCATCGGGCTCGCGACGAGAGAATAGCATTCCTTCATGGAATGAGTTGTTGAGTAAGCATTGTTTGATTGTCGCGAAACATCAGAATCAATGTCGTGTGGCGAAAACGAACTTCGCGACAAACGGCACATGATCAAACATCTCGTGTTACGTCCGAAACTTTCTCTGCGGAGGGCGCTTGCCGCAATGGCGCTGTCATCGCCTCACGCAGCCCGCACCAGGCTGAAACGGCTGGCGCGCTTATCTGACGGCATGCGCGAAAAGGCAACGAGGTGACGCTGACGACTCCAAGGCGAGTGCCTGCGCGCACCCTACGAGCACGGTCAGGGGAGGTGTTGAAATCCATCGGGAAAGGGCGCTGGAGCGCGGGATTTGAGCGTTAACACGAGGCTCATTGCATTAATCAGGATGAAAGTGTTGTTACAGTCCCAATCAATTTTTCGTTACGGTCAGCGGGGGTGACTGCCGCATGTCAGGAGAGGGGGCCGCACTATGACCGACCACGTGCCCGCCGTCCTCGAAGCGCTTGACGGCTCCAGAGATGCAGCTCTCACGCAGGTGTCCGGCACACAGCCGACGCTTGACCGGCCTGTTAAGGTGCGTGCTCCTACGCGCTCCTTTGTCAAAAATGCGATTCTCGCCAGTCTTTCTCTGCAAGACCTCGCGGCAATAGGGGAGTTCCTTGAGCCGATCGTGCTGAGAGAACGCATGATCCTGCAGGAGCCGAAAAGGCATCTTGATTACGTCTATTTTATCGAGTCGGGCCTCGTCTCGCTGAGAATTGTCGCGGCGGAAAGCATCATTGAAACGGCGGTGATAGGACATTGGGGTGCGGTCGGCGCTTCGCTCTTAGTGGTAGGGCATCTTTCGACGCACCAATCTGTTGTGCTCTTTCCCGGAACTGCGCACAGGATCTGTGTCGAGGATTTGCGTCGGGTGACGAAGGAGCGTCCTGAAATCCGAGAACATCTTTTTCGGTACGTTCAAGCGCTGACCTTGCATTGCGCTCAGACGGGATTGTGCGGGGTTCGGCACGATCGTGAACAGCGTCTCGCGAGCTGGCTCTGTTTGGCGAGTGATGCTCTGGGCTCTCACGTGCTTCCAGTCACCCATGACTACCTTTCGTTCGCGTTGGGGTTGCGCCGCGCTGGCGTAACCGAGACGCTAATCCGATTCGAAGAACAAAGGTTAATTCGCAAGATGCGAGGCGTCTTGCAGATCCATGAACGCAAGGGTCTCGAGCAAAAGGCATGTGGTTGTTACAAGCTTCTTTCAAGCGCTTATGCCCTTGTCTGAGTCCCTCACAAAAGAGCGGGCGGTTAGCAAATCGCCCAGGCGTTCAGTGCATCTTGCAGACGAGCTGCCGACGGCAGTGTTGTCTGCCCGTCTCGCATTGACCTGCGCAGACATATGCGTCCGGGAACGATACTGTCGAAAATGGCCTAGCGCAATTAGGTGTAATTGGTATGAGCTCCCACGTCCGCTGGGGTCGGCGGGCGCGCGGATAGCGGATCGGCATCCAGTTGGCGCAAGGCCTCACGGCTGTTGGGAAATCAACGTGGGCGATGCGGAGAAGGTCCCCCGGTCTCACGACTGCTTCGCGACGGTCCCAGTAACGAACATCCCTGATGCTCGTGACTGTGCAGCAGGAGCAGCAGCCCGTGATTGACGTTGCTGCTGCCCAGCAACGGCGCCCAGCCGATATCCTGAGGCGCATCCCGGCCTAGAAAACCTGGCACCAGCGCGAGCGCTGTTTTGACAACAGCGGTCTTTGATGACCTTTGGCTATCCGCGACCTGCGCCGTGTTGTCTACCGGCGAGCGGCGGTCTCTGACTGATTAATTGGTCGCCGGAGCTTTCGTTACCAAATTCGATCGCGAGCGCCATCGACCGCGCTACTCGCCGAGAGGCGCAGTTCCTTTGCGCTCGTCAGGAACGCGTTTGCCTATCGCGCTACACAAGCGCTGTACCCGAACAGCCCACCGTCGGCTGTTGAGGCTATGTGCTTGGTACATGGAGTCTGGAAGCGCTGGGCAGCACAACCGGCAAACACTCACGGCCCTTGCCGGAGACGGTGTTACTACGTTCACAAAATTAACCGCAGCGCTGCCGGACGAAGATACGATCGCGTGCCTCGCTCAAAGCGAATGGAGAGCGCCATGACGAGGTTACCGATATGCTCCGCCTGCAACGTGGAGAGAAGGCTCACAGCCACTGCACTTATCACCAAAGAATATGACATGCGGTCGTTTGAATGCCCGGTATGCCAAACTACTTTGCGATTGGTGGTGCGGCGGGAACCGATGCTGGCGCGAGACGCCGGGCACGCCTGAGCACCGCCTGTCTAATTCCGTATTGGCCGGATAGAAGCGCCTTAGAGCGTTGCATAATCGCGGCTTCCATGAAATCTATATTTGCGTTCGCCCGGCTGCTTATTTGGCGGCCGGGTTTTCGCGTCGTTGCTCAAAACGAACCGGTTCAACGTGCGCACGATAACGATCCCGGCAAATCGTCGGCCCGCCGCTCTTTTCGAGGTTCGCACGGAAGAGAAATATTCGACGAGGTCCAGGATGTGGAAGGGCACGTGCGGGGACCAACAAACACAGCTATCCCAGCGGAAGCGGCGGTGAAACAAGGCTACAAAAGCCGAACTGGAGCCTGTTTCGCGTCTAGGCCCTTTTCCGTAATTCTATATGCTACATCGCTCTCGTTCCTATGCTGCTCGATCCAACCTTTGCCGAGCAGGTTCTGATTGAGTTTCTCGCTCGATGGCAAAAGAAACGCCTTCACCCAGCCGCGACCGCGAAGGTGCTGCATAAACTGTCGCTCACGGTGTGTTGCAGTGCTCAATGATTGCTCATAGTTGCGTGCTTCGGGGAATCTTCTTAAATAAAATTAAACCTAATGCCCGGGCTTTTGTCCTTATCGATGCGATCGGACGGCCCAGTCTCTTTGAAACAGCATCCGCGCTGTACCGCTGCTTGGCCATGCGCCGCAGCCGGTCCAGCTCTTGCGGTGTCCACTCTTTGGGACGTGTGTGTCTCATCCCGGCGCTCTGCGAGTGAGCAAGGCTAATCAGACTTTGCCCTGCCGCTGACCGGGCTCTATCACTCTTGCTGTCGAAATAGGGGAGCACGCAATAACTGGTTACTAGCAATGCACAGGCACACGGCTCGTCCGCCCGTCGCGGGCGTAGTCGAATTAAACAACTTTCTGGTGAGTCGGACAACCCACTTCCAGGTTGGCGAGATGATGCTGGGTCGCGCGCCGCAACCTGCGAAATACCCTAAAGGGGACTCTGCGACGGTGCCGTGCCTTCTTGGCCTGACCTCCGAACCAAATGTCCACGTTCTAATAGATCCGTATAATTACTGGGATCGTTTAGGCTGCCGTGCGGTTCGTGGACTTTTTTGTGCGCCAGATCGCCAATGCGTGGGATAAACCGCTTCGTCTCCTTAAACGTTGAACCAGGCCGACCGACGTCTTCCGACACGGAAATCCACAAGGGCGAATGCCATACTTATTGATTGCGCCGACCTGGAGGTCACAATCTTCGGACGCGTGGAAATGGGAAGCCAATAGTCGGGCAATATTCCAATTTGCATTGGTAGCGCGAGGCTGACATCCGGCGTTTGATCTACTGAGTCTTCGTCAGCCTCCTTCGAGGTATTGCCGTCCCATACCGGATTGGTCCACATGAACGCCCTGCGTCGCCTTTGGAAAGGGGACCTGCCGCTGCGGCAGGCGTTCTGGAACTGGGCGGTGGCCGGCGGAATTGCGGTCAACGTGCTCACGTCAATTTTCTTTCTGGCACTGATCATGGGCGATCGTATTGTAGCGGCCTTTGTCGTCGGTTACGCACTTACAGTACCCTACAATATCCTCGCAACGGTCGGCGTCTGGCGATCGGCCGCACGTTACGAGGGCGAGCGCCATTGGGCCGGCCTCGCACGCATCGGTACGGTTGCCGGAATGATCCTGTTAAGTGTCATCTGATCGATGACCATTCCCGAACGCCACCTTGTTAAATAAGCCCCACGGTAAATGGGCTCTGCATTAATCGTGTCTCAGTGCTGCAACAGCCGTTCTGTTCCTCATTAGGAACAGCAAATATGACTCCACAGTCCTTATTGCGGAGATCAGTATCCAAATGTCGGGCAGGCGGATCGAGCGTTTTTATAACGGATTGTTTAACCCCGAAGGTCGCAGCGCGAAAATGCCTGCGACCTCTTTTCGCTCGGACTCAGACCAAATATGAACTGAAGAATGGCCTATTTGATCTTTGCCCGCGACGGTGCAAGCCGCATTGTATTGAAGCGAGATAGTCGGGACGGAGCCGAAAAGAAAGCACGCGAGCTAAGGGACCTAGGCTGGTTCGATGTGCAGATACAAGAAGCCGCGCCAGCCCGAGCGACAGCCCCAAAGGACTCGGACGGCAATTGAGGTCCGCGATCAAGACGGGCCGCAGCCTCCAGGTCAAGCTTACCTAGGAGTCGATCTGCTTAGGCAGGTCATTAATCGAAGTCCAACAAAAAAATCGAAGTCCAACAAAAAGGCCCGCTGAAGGACGGCCTAAAGTTACCTCTTGATGTGCCATCACGGGGTGGTTGGTAGAATTTAGCGCTTGTCTCTGACGGATTGATTGCGGCCGTGCTATTGACGCTTCTCGCTCTTTGGCATGCTGCGCAATAGCTGTCTTTTCCGCTCGTCGCGATCCCGTTTGAGAAACTCGCGCTCGCGATGCTCGAAGGCCGCGAGTTCAATCTTGGCCGCTTCTAGAAAGCGGTCCCGTGGTGTCTCCGCCAATTGACCATTTCCTGTCATCTACGCACCCGTCTAGGGCCCCAAGCCACCATAGACAATCAATGGAACCGGGGAAAGTGCCGTCAGGTTTTGATGGCAGGCGACCGGGTCTGCACTGGCGTCGAAACGCGAATGCTTTCAGGCCAATCGCAACGCCAATTGGCGCTTATCAACCTGTCATGGCGTTCCACGAAGTCACAGAGCGAAGACGGTAGCTGCAAATCGCAGCGTCGGCGCAGCTTGTGGGCCACATCCTCTGCAACCTCTTCCGATCAGCATTCTGCGGTGTTGAAAGCGACCACGCGGATCGGTCCCGGATGCTTCGAGACGACGAGCTCGATGAGTGTTGCCCCGCCAGGAGATCTCGGATCACCGTGTCTAGGTCGGTCGCTGTGACGCCTTGCGAACGTCGAGACATGCCGTGGCTTCTAGCGGCCCTTGCCATTGTCGTCGTTGTTATCATTGGTGGCGCCGTTTTTGATTTGCGCTGAATGATGTCGCAAAAGTTTAATCTATCTAAGCGCTACCGACTGGGATGATCTTAGCGAGGTGGTTCGCGTCAGCAATGATTTGAGCTCTTCTCATCAAAGAATTGCGCCCTCAGCCTTGCTGTAATTGCAAGGCCATGTCTTCGAGTTCTTTTGCCCTTTGTACAGCACGTTCAGGGCGGGGCGGGCGTCGGCGACGCGAGTTTGCCTTTACTTGCTCCGCCAAGGCATCGCCGTGCTTTTTTCGTCGTCAAACCGGCTCGACGATTTGCTGGAATGGATCGTCGCGAAGAGAAGGGCGCCGAAGGCGCCTCCGTGTTCGAGCCTGACCAGAGCCGACGCCATTCCTAGCCATCGAGTAACCGTCAGCGCAGACTCCAGCAACTCATCTCATCTCGGTCCACATTCCGTTTTGGAGCGCTCCTGCTCCAGAGCTTCCATACCGTTTCGATGCAGCCAAAGAAGCCCCCTTGCGAGCTGGCGTAGATCGTTTCGACTCGGTCCAATGGGCTGCCGTCTTGCGCGACGAAGAGCGTCCGCAGCTTGCTTTTCCAACGGCGACAATTCCTGGTGTGCCGGCATCACCTGATCTACCTTCGATCAAACCGCCCCCGCTTCAGCTACACCGCTCGGGCACACAGTTTTGTGAAATGGCTCAAAGAAAAGAGCAGCCTAAATTGGTCAGCTCAGCCCTCTGTCGACTGTCTTCTTTGCGACGATTGTGTTGAAAAACGCGACAGTTGAAGCCGAAGGAGATCGCTGACTCATTCTGTCTGTGTGGGCGGGAGACTTGAATTGATGATGGGTCCGCGGCAGGTCGATCAGGAGGCGCTGTTCTACGATTTCTCACTTGAACGACATGTCCCGGCCGCTCACTTGCTGTGGGCGATCGACCGGGGTCGTCGATTTGTCCGAGTTCGGAGCCACTTGGCGCCATTTTACAGCTCAACTGGCTTTCGATTGATCCCGAACTGCTCGTCCGGATGCCGCTGGTTGGCTACTGCTACGGCACTCGTTCCGAACGGCGGTTGTGCGAGGAGGTATACCTGAATGTTGCCTACCGCTGGTTCTGTCGGCTCGGGCTGGGCGGCGAGGTGCCGGACCACTCGATTTCCCCCAAAAATAGGCATGGCCGCTTCCGTGATTGCGATTTGCTGCGCAAACTGTTCGAGCCGTGGTCCGCCGCTGCATGGCAGAAGGGTTGGTCGACGGGGCGGCTTTTGCGGTCGATGCCAGCCTGATTGCCGCTGATGCCAACAAGCAGCCTTCTGCTGCTGGTTCTGATGAGGTTGACTGGAAGACCATTGCCGGGATGCGTCGATCCGTCCGGGAGTATCTCGACACTCTGGATGAGGCTGCCTGGGGCGCGGCGAGCGAAACGGTACCGAAGTTCATCTCGAAGTCGGATCCGGCCGCGCAATGTCCCGAGCGCCTGGCCGCAGACAGTGCCTACGGGTCAGCCGAGATGCTGGGCTGGTTGGTCAACGCGCGCGCAATCGAGCCGGACATTCCCGTGTTCGACAAGTCGGCCAGGCCGATGGGACGTTCTCGCGGGAAGACTTCGCCTACGATCAACAAAACGACGTTTACATCAGCCCGGCTGGCAAGGTGCTGACCTCCACGAGGACCCTGGTGAATGATGGGGCATGACCTGCCACTGAATTTTCATCCAGCAGCGGTTAGAGTCTCGGGGTTTTGTACGCCAAGTGGCGCGGGTGGAGCAACGGACGATCGGCGGAGCTGGTCGGGGTTGCGCAGCCGATCGTCCGTTGCGGTGAGGTGGGCGGCATAGACCGCGGGGGTCAGGTATTTCAGCGACGAGTGAGGCCGCCGGATATTGTAGTCGGCGACCCAGTTGGCGATCTTGGCGCGGGCGTCATCCAGATCGAAGAACAGGGTCTCGTTGAGCAGTTCATCGCGCATCCGGCCATTAAAACTCTCGATGAAGCCGTTCTGCATCGGCTTTCCCGGCGCGATAAAGTGCCAATCGATGACCGTCTCCTTGCTCCAGGCGAGCATGGCGTTGCAGGTGAACTCGGTGCCATGGTCGGACACGATCATTTCTGGCTTGCCGCGTCGCTCGACGATTGCCGTCAGTTCGCGGGCGACGCGCCGTCCTGAGATCGACGTCTCCGGAATGGCGCCCAGGCATTCCTTAGTGACGTCGTCGACGATGTTGAGAATGCGGAAGCGCCGGCCGTTGGCGAACTGGTCGTGGACGAAGTCCAGCGACCAGCGCGCGTTGGGCCTCGCCTCGATCAGGATCGGGGCACGGGTCCCCACAGCTTTGCGCCGAGCCCGCCGCTTGCGGACGGTGAGCCCTTCCTCGCGATAAATCCGGTAGATCCGATTGATCCCCGAGGGCTCTCCCTCCCGTCGCAGCAGGACGAATAGCCGGCGGTAGCCGAACCGCCGCCGCTCGTTGGCGAGATCGCGCAACCGGCCGCGCAGAGCCGCGTCCGCAGGGCGGCTGGAGCGATAACGGATCAACTTCCGATCCGCGCCCACGATCGAGCAGGCCCGCCGTTCCGACAGGCTCATGACGGCCTGCAGATGCGCGACCGCAGCGCGCTTGGCGGCGGGCCCTACCATTTTTTTGAAAGCAGCTCGCGAAGGGCGGCCGCGTCGAGCATCTGCTCGGCCAGAAGCTTCTTCAGCTTCGCGTTCTCCTCTTCCAAGGCCCTCAGCCGTTTCGCCTCGGAAACGTCCATGCCGCCGAATTTGGCCTTCCAATTGTAGATCGTTGCTTCGGAGATCCCATGCTTGCGAGCCAGGTCAGCTGTCTTCGCCCCAGCCTCATGCTCCTTCAATACCGCGATAATCTGCTCTTCCGTGAACCTTGCTCGCTTCATCTGTCCGTCCTTCTTCGGGCCGGACTCTAACTCCTTCTGGAGGAAATACTCAGTGGCAGGTCAGGCAGCACTGCTCTATCGTGCCGTCAAACATGATTGCGACGCCTGCGAGCTTAAGCATAGTTGCTGTCCAAAGATGCCCGCCCGCAAGGTCTCACGTTCAATCCACAAAAACGTCGGGACCTTGCGCGCTAAATCGCCAAGACTGATGCCTATGTCACGTCCCGGCGCGAACGGAAGAAGATCGAGATGCTCTTTGCGCACCTCAAGCGCATCCTGCGCCTCGACTGTCTCAGGTTAAGAGGCCCGTTGGGCGCTCGAGACGAGTACCTCTTTGCTGCCACCGCCCAGAACCTCCGGAAGCTCGCAAAGTTGGTCCCCATCCCCGCGCTCCACCCGCTTAGGCGCAGTCAAGCACCCCGTGCGCCGGTCGCATTGTCCGATCCAAAATCGCCAGTTCGCGGACTTCTTCAACACAATCCGACGCAAGCGTTCACAAGCGATGCAGCATGAGATCGGTGTAACAGGGATTCTGCAATGTGAGCGTGGCTCCTTGTGCCCGAGAAGACGCCACTTTCGCCCGCAACACAGCGGGATCGCTATCCTTCGGACTTTGCCCGTGCTGCTTTAAGGAACATTGAAGGTTGGAATTCGTTCAGATATGATCAAGACAGCGCGCCATGAGGATTATGCGTTTTGGTCCTCAGGACTCCAGAGCGACTTTCAAGCGAGCTTTCTCTAGACGATGCCTGAGTGCAGTGAGCCTATTAGCTAACTCACTCAGTTCGTGAAGACCGAAATCACCAAAAACAAAATCATCGAGTGCTTCCTGTTGTGCAGCGACGCTAGCGAGATGCTTGTAAGTCTTGTCCGTCAGTGACATCTGGACGACCCGGGCGTCGCTTGTGGAGGGCCTACGCCGCAGGAAGCCCTTCTTCTCCAGCAGCTTTGATTGGGTCGTGATGAATGAAGGGTCCACGTGCATAAATTTCGACACCACGTTGACCGGAACACCGTTTTCTCTGTCCAACTCCGTCAAGGCCATCAAGATCATCCACTGTGGCCCAGTAATGCCAAGTACATCGGCCCGGAATTGGCGAAGTTCCTCCAGACATAAATTGATCGATCTTATGTCCCACATGAATCGCCGGACCACCTCCTGACTCTCAGCAGAGCTACTGTCGACCGCTCGTGCTGGGCTGCGTAAATCCTGAGGCATCGTATGTCAGCAGTTCATCCTTTGGGTCGTGTCCCTACCTCAGATTAAAAATACGGACAATGCTGTCCGCGCGAACCCACAGCGCGCTCAGATCGTTCGGGCACTCGGCGAACTCCGGATCACCTTGGCGTCACTGAAATCGAAAACCGCCGCGGTGGCGGGTTGCCGCAAGCAAGAATGGACAATTCGGTGTGGTGAAATCGGTCGAAAAAAGCGCGGGACCGGAGAATTTGAGCGCCGACGCGGGACACATTGCATTGATCAGTATCGATATCTCGTTACTATGCAGGGTCAAGCGTAACCCTGTTTCACCAGCCCGACTGTCTTGGGTGTCGGCAAAGACAATCGCGCGGTCAAACCCATCTCAATTCGGCGAAGCGGCATCGGAGTGGGACATGGCTAGGTATTTCTACCGCGATGGGGCATCTATGCTGAGGCGTTGTTTCAGCGCAGCAAGCGCGATAAGCAGGAAAGGATCTGCCTGCAGTACAGCCTGATGCGGCTCGGAAGCGAACTGAGGCGGTCCGAGCACTGGTCCAGCGCAGCGGACCAGCCTGTCCGGCATGGAAACGATGCGGCTGAAACCGTCGCCGAGCTGATGTAAGTCCATCTGGGATGGCAAGACAATCTTGCTCAGTGCCGCAACCTTTGGATTTGGCGCTGTGCATTGAGCGGGCAGCCAAGCGCTCGGCATCACGGTTGAGCACAACGCGCTGCCGCTCGATCAGGCACCGTTCTCGCTCCATGCACGCCCGCAAGACGTCCACGTTGTCGTGGGTGTGAGAATCGGAATCACCAAAGCCATTGACCTGGCGTGGGGCGTGAAGGGGGTCGAATTTTTGAGTAAGTCGTTTCCAGTTTTAGTTGAGATCCACTTCACATTGCAACGACGCACAGCAACAATCGCAAGATCAACTTTATTCTGTCACAACACGCTCACGTTGAGCGCGTATCTGCGGCGTGCTGCATCGCTGCGCGCGAGTGGAATGCTCTGCTGCGTTGAATACGCGGAACACGCAGACCGCGTCTGGCGCAAGCAACCGGGTCACCAGGCAGCAAGAGAAACTGCGAAAGAAGAAAGAGGAGCTGTACGATGGCCGGCGTGTTTCCTGTTCAAGGGTTTGGGTTCCTCTCCAACTATAATGGTGCATTCGTCGCCAGTTCCGCGCTGGCCGCGATGCAGGCGATCTCGGGCACCAATGCAAACTCGATCGAGCTCGCGCCGCGGCTCTTCATGCAAACCAGGACGTCGAATGACGTCTTCGCCGATCCCAACAAGACCGAGAGCGACGCCAATATTCTTAAGGCCATGGCAAATGCGCAGGCGCTCGGCCTTTCGGTCACGCTGAAGCCCATGGTCTCGGCCCTCGATGGCTCGCTTGCATACGTGCTCAATCCGAGCGATCCCGCCGCTTTCTTTGCTTCCTACAAGAGCCACATGGTTCATATGGCGGAACTCGCCGAACAAGCAGGCGTCAGCATGTTTGTGATCGGCAATGAGCTGGGCAAACTCTCCGGACCCCAATATCGAAGCTACTGGGTCGACCTCATCGATTCCGTACGCGCCGTGTTCCACGGCGAGATCACCTATGCGGCCGCAACCGACGAAGCCATCAATGTCAGCTTTTGGGACCAGGTTGATGTCATCGGCATCAATGCCTATCCGCCGCTGACGACGACAACCGATCCGACCGTCGAGGAGATGGTCAATGCGTGGAACAGCATGTCCACGGACGACTACTGGGCGAAGGTGATGAATCACATGTCGCCGGTCGATTTCTTCCATTCCCTTGCCTTGCAGTACGACAAGCAGGTGTTCTTCACCGAAACCGGCTACCGCAGCCTCGACGGAACCAATATCAGCCCGGGCGGCTGGGCCGAAGGCACGACGCAGGATGTGCAGGAGCAATACGATGCCTTCAACGCCTTCTTTCAGGTGTGGGGATCCGAAGGCGGAAGCTGGTTCAGGGGCGCGTCGATCTGGAACTGGGACACGAACAACAAATACTCGCCGATCGGCTACTCGCCCCAAGGCAAGCCTGCGCAGGAGTTGATTACCCAATGGTATGGAGGTCAGCACCAGCCGCCCGGCCAGACGCTAACGGGTTCTCCATCCGCCGATTTGATGGATGTCGGCGGCGGCAATGACGTGCTGTCGGGCGGGGTCGGCAACGACACGATCAAGGCAGGCGGCGGCGACGACACCATTACCGGCGGCCCCGATACGATTCCGAAACTCACGGAAACATCAGTCACGGTGACGGGCTACAGCTCGGTCGTCGACGGCATCGGCGCCAAAATGCAGCTCCTCATCAACGGGCAGCAGATCGGCAGCACGGTCGAATTCCGCGGCGCGACCGATCCATCGGGTTTCCAGACTTTCACATTTACATTCGCCAACCCGGCTACCGTCTCCAGCCTCGATCTCGCCTTCATCAACGATATCGCCAACGCCAATGGCGACCGCAACCTTTACATCAAGGACATCACCGTCAACGGCGAGCACCTTGCCGTGTCGGAAGGGGTCAATCCGAGTTCGCCGGGGACGTGGAACCTCTACCAGAACAAGTCCATCCACTACGACATGACCGGCCGCCAGGACCTGTTCTTCGGGTCATCGACGGACAATGACAGTCTCGACGGAGGAATAGGTAAGGACGTGATTAACGGCGGCGCCGGGACAGACACGATCCAGGGCGGCGCGGGCAACGACAGCATCAATGGTGGTCCCGGTGCGGATGTGATCCGCGGCGGGGCAGACGACGACACCATCAACAGCGGCGCCGGCATCACCACGGCGACCGATCAGCTCTATGGCGACGACGGCAACGACGTCATCAAGGCCAGCACCGGCGATACCGGCGCCCTGCTCGACGGCGGCAGCGGCAAAGACCAGCTCTATGGCGGCTGGGTAGCCAATGTCCTGAATGGCGGTGACGGCAATGATTATCTCTCCGGCGGCGGCGGACTGGATACGATGCACGGCAACGCCGGCGACGACCAGCTCAAAGGCGGCCCGGCGGCAACCCAAATGTTTGGAGATGACGGCAACGACAGCTTGCACGGCGGCACCGGCAGCGAGTTCCTGTATGGCGGCAGCGGCAACGACCGGCTCATCGGCGGTGGCGGAAACGATTATCTGGCCGGCGGCACCGGCAACGATACGTTCGTGTTCGCCCCCGGCCTCGGCAAGGACACCGTCGCCGATTTCCAGAACACCGATGGCGTGCAGGATATCATTCAGTTCAGCAAAACCGTGTTTGCCGACTTCAGCGCGCTGCAATCGCACATGGCCGAGGTTGGCACCAGCGTCGTGATCACCTTAGACGCTAACAGCACGATTGAGGTCAAGAATACGACCGTGGATCAGCTCCACGCGAGCGATTTCTTGTTCATCTGAAGGGGAGACTGCAGGCTGGGGCAAAGGCGCGTCTTCAAGCCGTGCCACCATCTTCGTCCAAGTCGCGCCTTGCAAACCCAGCCGAAGGCCTGAGCAAGTGGGGCTGTGGACATGCCGCTGCGCTTGGACAACGCAAGCGTGTTGCTTGCATGCCCACAGCAGGAGCAGCAGCAAAAAAATCGGTCCTTCACGCCGCGATTCAAGATTGACCATGCGGCTTCGCCGATGCCAGAAACGAGCCAGTCAGAACGCCTCGCGCCCCGGGCGACATCAAATCGGAATGGTGGGCGAGATCAGCTCGGAATCCCGGGCGAGATCAAATCGGTACACCCAGGCGAGATCATCGGAATCCGCATCTACCCCGATGCAACGCCGCCGCTCCAACCAACCGCCCGGTTCAAGCGACGCAAGCGGTGACCCGAACGAGCCCGTCAGGGCGCCACGCCGATTTCCAGCGTCTCCAGGCAGCCATCAGCGCTCAAAGTCGGCCACGCGTTGTGCGCGGCATTCGGGGCACTGAAGGCCGACCAATGAACTACAACAGCTTCCGTAGTCCCCCGGATTGATAGGGCGGAATTTCTGAATACGTTCGCGCGAATGCTGCTCACCGCTTCTGTCGATGGCAGGGCGATTGGAAGTGATTAGCAGGGGCCGCCAACGATTTAGGAATCGCGTTGGCGGCCCACTACCATCAGGACCCACATCCTATATCTCTCGGCCGCGACCGATTCCGGTCGAAGGTTAAGGCAGGGGACATGATCACCGCTATACTTACCAACTACAGCAAGAGCGTCCGATGACGAACGGCGGATTTTTCACAGTGGCGGCAATCGTCGCTGTTGGAGCTTGGGTCTTGTGGCCCAAGCCGGCCGCCTTCGCCCAGAAGGACGTCGACAAGATCAAGGAAGACATCCGGACTGAGTTTAGCAAGCGTGACGGTCTCAAGGTGATCGACGTTCAATTGATCCGAGAGAACGATCGAAAGCTGGTCGGCTTTGTGAAGCTGGAGATCGAGGCCTTGGCGGAACTGAAAAGCCTCGGCGGCCTCTTCCACGGCACCATGATAAAGGAATGCACGGCCTCGATGGACGAGAACTGGCAGACTCTTTGGTCCTGCCGATAAGTGCCTGAAATGTCTCCAGCGCAACGCCGGGAAAGCTATGACTGAGACCAATACACGCCGGACGGCAAGCCGATGATCCGGCAAGAAGTGATCGACGAAAAGGCCGAAAGAGTGAAGCGCGTCATTTGGCATCCGCCGGCCGACGATCTGCGCAGCCTCTTGAATCCAGAACCAAAGCTCGCGTCAGCAAAATCTGGAATGAGGCTGTCGGCAGCATTGTCGGGCGCCAGATCGCTGAAAAAGAGATCGCATTCTGTCGTGACTTCGCCGCGCTCTTCCTATGACCAGGGCAGAAATGCGCCCTCACGTCGAGCGGTTGGTCGCCGAGCATGACTTCTACTATAGCGCCGACGACATCATGGCCATGGTGGAAGCCGTCGATCCACCTGACCCGATTAACGGTCTCAGGTTCGCTTACTGTTCAAAAGCAACGCGGCGCCGTATTGGCACGATGCCGCGTTTGCTCACACGAGCAGTGGGCCGGCGGCACCGCCGCCGGGCGCCTCTGGCGCGTATTCAGCGGCCATAATGCGACCACCCCTGATTACCTCCCGGCTTTTCCTGATGATGGCGGACGATTACAGCGCCACCGAAAGGGACTCGCTGGTCAAGGCATTCACGCAAAAAGCAGGAGGATCAGTCCGCCGCTAAGGGCGGCCAGCCAGACTAGCGAGACCACGAATGGGACGTCGTGACGGGTCATGCTCATCAGCCCAGCGAAAGGCCGCCGATCGTAGATCCAGCGGCCCCCGGGTTACAATCGATTACAAAGTATGAATTAGCCTCCCCGGATTTTCGAGGTTACGCCGCACGATCTTCATTGCCTTCACATATGTTAAGATTAGAGAAAAAGTGGCAACATGGACCGATGTCGCCCATGACGGGGCCATTTAGGGATTCGGTGGATCGTGGCAATGGCCCTGCACTTCAGCCGCGTTGCTCCCGCGACAGAGGAGCTGGAGATATGGAGCGCGAGCGAGCGCGGCTTCTCATTTGTAATCAGTAACGAGAGTACCAGCGGTCCTGGACTTCACGGGCGGCCCGGCTTTGTAGCCTCTTGGCGCCCCGTCAATATCAACAGGCCTGCGATCAGAGTCGGTGGATCACCCTTTCAGACGTTTGCCGAAGCCGAGAAGGCCTGTGAAGCCATGTTGGCGCACCTTACCAGATAGCTTCGAGATTCGGGATCTGGCCTAGGCCTTGCCCCGCCCAGCCGCGTCGGGTTGGATATCCCGGGACGCGGAGATGCCAGAGCGTTCATCAGGCTGGGGCCGATGAGTTCGACGAGCCGAGCCCGTTGCCGGACGGCAGGGAAACTACGACCTGCGCGACGCCGCAAACTACATCACCGGTTTGCCGAAGGATGAGGCCGAACTGCCGGAATGGTAGGCGGCCATTGAGGCGCTGATCCTGGTTTGCGGGTGGGGCGGGCTCACGATGTTCGCACGGATCGGCATCATGCGGGCATTGAACCGCAACCACATTCGCGAATACAACCCAAGGGCAAAGAGCCACGTTGGGCACGCGCAAGCTTTCAATGTGAGGATGGTCAAATGAGAACAGTCTGGATTTATGTCGACACCAGTAAGCAGGTCGGCGACGCAGATCATCTTAGGGTGTTTGCGACGCGCGAGGTCGCTGATGCTTGGCTAGAAGAGTACGATCGGGAAGGCGTCGCGTTTGAATACCCGGTGATCATCGGCGAAGTTCGTACACCGAGCCTGTGATCTCCGGACGGCGTTGAGTTTTGGAATAATCGGCCCGGCTGAAATGTGTAATCTCTATTCGATCACGTCCAACCAGAAGCCATTCGCGCGCTGTTCCGACGTGATCAACCGCTATGTTGGCAACCTACCGCCGATGCCAGGTGTGTTCCCGGACTATCCGGCTCCGGTGATCCGGAATGCCGACGAAGAGCGCGAAATTGCGATGATGCGGTGGGGCATGCCGCCACCACCGCGCACTGGCGGTCCGCCGGTCACGAACATCCGCAACACGTCATCGCCACACTGGCGCATGTGGCTCAAGCCGGAGAACAGATGCCCGGTCCCGGTCAACGGCTTTGCTGAGTATGCCTCCGAGCCGAATCCGGAGACGAACAAAAAGGACGTCGTCTGGTTCGCACTCAACGACGACCGGCCGCTGTTCGCGTTCGGGGGCATCTGGACCGAGTTCAAGGGCGACCGAGGCATCAAGTCAAAGCCGATTCCGGGTCCACACCTTGTCTACGGCTTCCTCACCACTGAGGCGAACGCAGTTGTTGCGCCGATCTATCCGAAGGCGATGCCAGTGATCCTTACGACCGATGAAGAACGCGACGTCTGGATGCGCGCGCCATGGGACGAGGCGAAGGTCCTGCAACGCCCGTTGCCGGATGATGCGCTCAAGATCTTCATGCGCGGCGCGGATAAGGAAGATCGGGCGGCGGCATAGCCTGCGCCGGAACGGAAATCGCAAATTTCGCGGATGAAATCATCACAGGCCGGTTTAGGACCGCTTTCTATAACGGCGTCACGATCTCGCACAATCGCGGTAGGAGCTTCGGCCGCTTAAGGAACATGTGCTTCGGACGGTGACCCGCCTGCGCCGTAATCCCGAATGGTCGCTCGCAATCCTAAAGCATGAGAAATCAAAAGGGATATCTTGAAATGGATCCCCGGGCTGGAGCCATCGGTGCGAGATAAGTATTTGATATTGTTGCGGAACAATGCGAAGGCCGTTCGCCGTACCCCGAGTTGATACCCCGCTTTTCGATTGCTTTGGCCCCGAAAAAATCTTTCGTGATCTTGCCGGTTGTCCACCACGTTGGGTATCGGCTCCTGTCTGCCAAGACAGCTGAGGCACATCACCCCGAGAGGAATGGCAGGTCGTGGGTTTGGAAAACCCGTTTTCCGCAAATTTAGTCGTTCGTCTCATTTACACGGCTTTGACATTTCCGAAGTTTAGTTCCTAACGTCAATGCTGGGTTGAAGAGTCGACATCCGTATAAATACGGATGCGGGGGCGTCGGAAGTGCAAGCAATCGAGAAGGTGCGAAGCGTAGCTTCGCAAACGCTGGGTCGGCTTCATACCGTGACCCAGATCGCCATAGTCATCGTCGCCTGCATTCTCGTGGGCGGGTTGTTTTTTTGGCTCTGCAATGAGCTTGTCTATTACTATCTTGCCCGCAGTTACGCCGAAGAGCTTGCGGACGCCTACGATCTAAATCGCGGTATTACGCGAGCAATCCTTTGGGCGAGCTTTGCAGCTATCGCCGTTTGTGCCGGCTTTTTGTTTTCTTTTTCGAAACAGAAGCGCCGAATTGGGTATGCGGGTCTCCTTTCGCTCATCATCGGACATTCGCTTTTGTTGGGAAGGATCGAAACGAACTTTTCGAAAAGCGGAGCCGAAAAATGCTACGTGATGACCCGTACAAGCATCAAGACGCTCAATCGCGTTGGCATTGATCCTGAAACTGGTCGTGAATGCCGCCCGCTCACGCCCCAAATTGTCGAGAAGATAGCGGAGTATAGAAGCGGTCACCGGCCGAAGCAGATCACTTCTACTGACCCGACGTTTTTCGATCCGACGACCGGTGAGCCGGTCGTGTGGTACTCCAAAAACACGCGCGATGAGATCGAATTATTCAATTTGATGGGATTTCATCCGCAAACTGGTGAGGAGCTAATTCCAATCACCCGACCGATCGTTGACACTTGGAAGCAACAGGCCGCAAAGATAATCCGACGAGTACCGGTTCGCGTTGATGATCCTGAGAAGTTTGGGTTCTTTGATCCCACCACTGGATCGGCCAAAGTTTGGTACTGGCGCAGCGCAAACGGAGAATATGAATTTTACGACGGCCCCGGCTTTCATCCTCGATCCGGCGATCAATTCCAGATCGTCACTCGCGACGTCATCGCGGAATGGCGCCAGCAGCAGGAGGATGTTGCAGCGAAGAAGAGGGCGGAGCAGGAGCAACGGGAGAAGGAAGCCCGGGAACGCGCCGAACGTGAAGCGCAGCAGGCAAGAGAAGTCGCCGAGCGCGAACGGCTTGCAAGGGAAGCTGCTGCTGAAGCTTTGCGACAACAGCAGCAAAGCGCGAACGAATGCGATCGGCTAGCGGCAAATCCTACTGACGCGAGGAAGATCGGGGAGGGTGTATCCTTCGATCTCTTGAAGCGCCAAGCTGATCAAGCGTTCGATGCGTGCGTGCGCGCGACGCAGACCTTCCCATCCGAGCTTCGGTATCAGTATCAGCTTGGCCGCGCGGCGCAGTTCAAGGACAAGAAGCAGGCGTTCGATATCTTCACGCGGCTGGTCCAAGCAAACTATGCGGCTGCCTTCGATAACCTCGGTGGCATGTATCTTTATGACCGCAAGGATGCTGCCAGCGCTATTCAGTTGTTTAAGCGCGGTAGCGCGCTGGATGATGCCGACTCAATGGTTAGTCTTGTCGATTTGATCGAATAGGGATTGGTGCAAACTCCCGATCCAGAGCAAACGAAGCTAGCTCTCTTGAACCGTGCAGCGCAGTTGGGGCATTCGGGAGCTCAAAGAGGGTACGAACTCGAACTACAAAAGGTCAATCAGGCTCGCATCAATCGAGTTAATCAGCAGCAGATGATGCAGCTGTTTGGAACGTTCGTTCAAGGTGTAGCTAGACGGTAAAAAGGGGACCAAAGCATGCGCAAAGCTGGTGGGATTGTGGCGCTTATAGCTGGAATATTCGGGATTTTTGCAGCCGGAATTACACTTTTAGTAGGTGGTGTGGGCTCGGCGGTTCAGGCAAATGACGCCCAGTTAGTTGTTGGCCTTGGCTGGGGTGGGGTCGGCTTTTCATTCTTGGTTATCGTGCTCGGGGCCGTCGCAATGGGCTCCAACAGTCGTATCCCCGGGATGCTTTTGGTACTCGCGTCTATTGCTGGAGCCATCCTAGGTGGCACGTTAGTCGCAATATTTATGTTACTCGCCTTCATCGGTGGCGTGCTTGCCACAATCGGGGGTGGCCGCGCGGCGGCTCAGTCAGCTTGAAACGAACGCTTGAGGTAGTCTTTTGGTGCGTAGTCGTACTGATCGGCGTCCCCGTATTCGCGGCTTTGATTTACACAATTTTGCCAAAGCAAAGCGGTGTTGACGGAGCTACTGTAGCCTCGGATGCAAGATTAGCTTCGGAAAACGCTTCCGACCTTGCACCGACAGGCGAGCTTGCCGAAATGTTTTCGTTCTTTTCAAATGCCACCCAAATTCAGCGAGACGAAAAAGAGCGCGAGATCAAGGGCAAAATCGTTCGATGGAGGTTACCAGTCTATAACGTCTCCGAGCGCCACGGTTACTATGTAGTACAAACCAAATCGCGTCCCGGCCTCGTTAGCACCTTCTGCTATGTGAGGCTCTCCGATGACGCAGCCAAGCAATACGTCTTGTCTCTCAAGGAGAATGACTTAATCACGTGTAAGGGGCAAATTGCCGGGACATCAATGCGCTCTATAGAGATACGTCCGGCCGTGTTGCAGTAGCGTATTCAAACTTTCAGCGAGCTGTTAGCTCGGGCTTTGAAGCGTCATCGTTTTCTGGGTGGACTATCAGTGCGTGCCGCAATGGGTCGAGGATGTCAGGCTCTCTAAACCGCTTCAGGTGAACGGATTTGCCTTCTCGGCCAAATCGCCCCTTGCGCAGTGCCCTTTAGATCTCCTCGTCCGTGAGGTAATCCCTTGACCTACAGCTGCGTGGAATTTCGGTGTGCCGGCGGTGCTGTGAAGCGACGTGGACGTCAAGACGTCCATTGCCGTCCTCAAACAGGTGGATATAAACAAGCGAGCACGGCTGCTGCGATCACCTCGTGAACAGCGGACAAGCCATGGAGGTCGCAGAACTCACAGAGGAACTGAAGCAGTTTCCGGGGGATTTGCCGGTTGTGAAGAGCTACGAGGCCGGGCTGGTATGCCCGACCAACTGGGCGTCGACCCCATAAGGCGGGGTCGATTGGAATCGAACCGACGAAGTAACCGCTTTCCGTCAGCGTCATGCTCACGATGCCGAAAAGGTCGCCCTATTGCAGGACCGGGCAAGTATCGAAACCGGAACGGCAAGCGTTCTACCACTGAGCTACTGGGATTTCTCCCGAGTTGGATTCGAACCAGCGACCTCTCGCTCCCAAAGCGAAGTAAACCTTCTTCAGCACCGATCCCGCAATAGGGCCGTAGTCGCCTGGCAAGTGTCTGGTTCGGACGACGCGGCGTCAGGCGCATTACTGGTATGATGGCTGAAGTATCCGAACCAATCAGTGCAGGCGATTTCTTGACTCACACCGCTGATCGCTTCGACAATGACGCTCGAACTTAGTCAACGGATGTTTTGGTGAAGGCGGTCGGACTCGAACCGACAATATCCCACAACCGGCGGGACAGCCGCTACCCTGCGCCTGAAATTGGCCCTCCCGGCAGGACCCGAGCCTGCATACCTTCGCGTTCGTAGAGCGCTGCTCATCCGGTTGAGCTACGGGAAGACGTCGGCACTGCCAGCCGGACTCGAACCGGCGTCGACCGGCTGATCCCCTGTGCTACGGGCGATACAGTCGCTGACCAATCCCCCGGCCGACAGCCTTCTTAATGGTTAGGGGTTGGCTGGCTGTAGCGGAGGGATCGAACTTCCGAATGGCGGAACTGCCTCAGACGTCCACTTCCAGAGTTACGCCTCAAGCCTGGCGGGATCGAACGTTGCACCACTTCCGAGGCGCCTGGCCTTCGCCTTCGGTTAGATCGATGCAAGCTTTCGGGCTTGAACGGCCCAAAAGCTTGCAGCTTTATTCCCGGTCTCCGCGTGAATCGAGCCCACAGGATCCGCGGTTTCGTCACGTATAGTTCGGCTTCCGAGGCTTAGAGCGACGAGCGAACAGTTTCAGTCAAACTTGTAGGAGGCCTGCAGGAACGTGCCCCATCGTTCCATGCTATAGTTCGCAGGATAGGGCCCCTCGGTAACAGGAAAGCTGCGCGCCGTCTTGGCTTCGGTGGCGAGTTCTTTACGCTGGTTTGGAGTCCACATGGCCCAATAACGGCCACCGATGCCAACGCTGAAGTTCTCAGTGATGAAGTAGGATAGGACTGCCTCGACCTGCACACCATTGCCACCACTCCCGCGTTGATCGTCAAAAGTCGTGAAAGGGCGCAGCAGATGGTTGTCGCGCCCGTGGAAATCCGTCCACGGCAGGTAAGCAACGTCGGCACTCACGCGCCAACGATCGAGCAACATGGTCTCAGCGCTGAGGCCGATGCGCAGCGCATTCCAATCAGTGTCTTGGCTGCCGACAGTCCTTCTATCGCCCGGCACAAGGCATGGAGCAGACTTGGGGGAGGCGATCTGAACGCAGCCTATCGAATCAGACTTCTGGCCGTAGTAGCTCCAGCCCATAAACCCACCGACCTTATAGGTGCTGCCGCGCAGGAAATTGTAGCCGGCATCGGCGGTGTAGTAGGTAAACCTTCCGTTGCCCTGACCCGATATCGTGTTGGCGTAGGCGATGCGGGGTCTCCCGGAGGTATCGGCCATGCCCCAATCTTCATCATTCTCATTTCCGTCGTTGAAGCGCCCGAACCCGATATTGCCCTTCAGGAAGATCCCCCAGGGGCTGTCCAGCCGTTCGAACAACTCACCGGAAATCCCATCCAGCCCATGATAGGTGAGTCTTGATACGAGATGACTACCCCCGTGGTCCCATTGAAACTTTCCTCGGCTTAACCAGAGCCGTGTGCCGCTTTCCAACGACCACCTATCAGCGAAGGCAATCGGCGATCCGCTGACCGTCGGCTTTGTCGCGTATAGCGGCGTATCTGACCATGCCCGTGTCCATGGGGCGGCGTCAAAATGGTAGTTCAGACCAATCTTTCCGACGTGATAGCTGCTGGATAGGCTAGTGATGTTGGCCGGGACCGTTGCCAAGGGCGGATACCGTAGGGTCGGAGGGGTTGCTACACTTGGTCCGCCGAACCTCAAATAGTCGTACTCAAGTGTTACGGACCATGCAGGCGTGAGCGCTTGCTCGACGCCCACGCCGATTGTGCCACCGACATCACCATAATCGAAATGGGTCTGTGGCGCCCAGCCACGGCGCCTTTTGATAGGGAATTCGTGGTTGTTGGCGACATCGCCGCGATTGTGTTGCCAGGCCACGCCCCCCTTGAGATAAACCAGCGTGTGGCCCTGCGGGCCAAACGTAAACCCCAGGCGACCCGTCCCGGTGACAAAGGCGCTTGGACTGGTGTTGCAGTTTGCGCTCACGACAAAGCCGGAAACGGCAAGACAGGTGTTTGTACCGTGCGAGACAGCGCCACTTGCATCCAATTCAACGCCGAAAACCCAACGCTCCCTCTGCCAATTGTAGCCGATCTGACCTCCGGCCAGGAACACAGGGGTGTCGACAACGTCCCCATAGAGTGACGGACCATACGGATCACTGAATGATGTCAGCCCGTAGCCGCCGCCGACGTGCCCGCCGATATACCCGCCGGTCCAGCTCCAGAGGGCCGGCGGGACCTTTACCGCCGGCTTAAGATCGGCCGAATTGACGGCACCGCTTGCAACGAGCGCCGCTGTTGCGGCACCGCAAAAAGGAAGTTCAGATCGCATTTCACCTCACGAACACATGACGCGCGCCAACTTGCAACGAAGGCCTAATGGCCGACGTTGTTGGCGCCGCTTCCACGGCGTCGCTTGTGGTGTGCAGGATCTAGGCCAGCGGACGCGATGCGCATTCCCTGAGGTTTTTCGATCGCGATGTTGTCTTCGCAACAAGACCGGTGGATTTTGAAACAAGCCGCGCGTCTGAGGTCGGACACACGGGGCATGCCGCACGCAGGGCATTTCTGGCGGATTGAATAGGTGAACGCTCCTGCGAAGAGCTCGTCTCTTGCTCCAGCCTCCTCGCAACTGTGCAATAAACAACTGTGTTGAGCTATTAGCTGTAGCACCTGTGACTTCGGGAGAGTGGTTCAATGGGCCGAAATCTGCTGCCTGCTGATGGCCCGGCAGATGACGATGGTGCGGCTTCTTGCCGGCAATGTCGCGCGCCTCGGGAGGCAAGAAGCTCGGAAGCCCGCGGCGTTCATTCGGATATAGAAGCACCGGATGTACTTTGTTTAATCGTGCTAGAATGTGTAGTTCGAGTCGGCCCGGACAGCCCATGTAAGGCGATGTAGGACTCCCATATTCGACTGACATCGATCACGGTCGCCCACACTGACACAGGTCGAGGTCGTTCTTGGCGCTATGGTCGAAGGCGATCAGTCCGGTCGTAAGTGAAGTGATGTCTTCAGGCCGCCCGCTAATATGGTCCGGAATGGGGCTCACCGAGCCAGCCCTCGCACCGCGAGCCGACGCCAGCGACTCCGCGCTGTTCATCAGCGAGAGCAAAACATGTCGGGTCGGGGATTTCAGGCGAAAGGCTACCCCCACCCTGGAGACAGCCACTAAGAATCTCGCCATTCCTCCCCGCATAACACGACGCGATCGCAAGCATCAACTGCCCTCGTGATGCGGGAATCGTGCTTGGGTCGGCAGCACGGCTAGGGCGCCAAGCGCGACGCGTCTAAGCCCCCTTTTCGGCGGGCTTATTCAACAGACACACGCACTCATTCTCGAGGAACAGCGTGAAGCTCGCCTCCTATCGCTCCAGGAAATAGTTGAACGCCTTGGCCACATCGTGCTCTCAGGAAAGCTTTAGGAGTTGCTCCCGATATGACCTGAGGGCCTGGCCGAGGCGCGTCAGACAAGAGATGTGTGTCGAAATCCGATCCGCCGGTAATCGACACCTCCATTCTTATCCCTGCTCATCCACAACGCCACTCGATGCGCGGCAGCGTCTTGCCGGCGCTCCAAGAAAAGGGGTGGCGATGCCTTATATCGATTCAGGTGGAATAAGGCTGTATTTCGAGGAATATGGGCGGGGCTATCCAGTCATTTTCGTTCATGAATTTGAATCCGACCTGCACAGCTGGGAAGCGCAGATCCGTTATTTTTCGCGCGGCTATAGGTGCATCGCTTACAACGCGCGTGGATATCCACCGAGCGACGTTCCTGATGATCCTGCCATGTACGGCTGGGAGGTCGCCGTGGAAGACATCGGCATCGTCATGCGCGACCTCTCGATCGGGCGCGCCCACATGGTTGGATCTAGCATGGGCGCCTATGCTGCTCTGCTGTTTGGGTTGCGGTACCGCGAAAGGAGCAGCGCGATCGTCGCAGCCGGAGCAGGGGCGGGATCTCCAGCCTCGGATCGTGAAAGGTGGTTGAAGAACACGTCTGTTCTCGCGCGCGCATTGGCGGCGCGAGGTATGGATGCCATGGCAGAGAAAATGGCGCGCCACTTCACGCGAATTCAACTGAAACACAAGGATCCGAAGGGCTGGCAAGAGTTTGTAGACCGGCTCAAGCAGCATTCAGCGCAGGGGATGGCCAATACTTTGCTCCAGTGCCAAGCCGTGCGACCGTCTTTGCACAACTTCCCCGATGAATTTTCACGGATGACGGTCCCGGTGCTGCTCGCCGTGGGTGACGAAGACAAGCCATGTTTAGAAACCGGCCTGTTGCTCAAATCCACAATTCCCGCCGCTGGCATTTGGGTGTGCCCCAATACGGGCCATGCCATCAATCTCGAAGAACCTGCGGCCTTCAACGCGCAAGTTGAAGCGTTCTTCAGCGCCGTCGAGCGAGGAAGCTGGGGTCATATCGACCGACGGAAACAGTCCGTCTCGGGACATGAGAAGTCAACGGCCGCTCGATTGCATTTCGACGGAGCGCTTCCATGAAGCCATGGATCGGTGTCTACCTTTCCGAGCCCGTCGCCGCGCGGCTCGCAGTCGCAGCGCAATGTCCCGGGGCCACCAAATCGGCGATCATTGAGGCTGCCCTCGCTCATTTCTTCGAGCCAGACCATGACGTCGAAGAGCCCTCGGTAGATCGCCGGCTGAGCGCCATCAACCGGAACCTCGAACAGCTTCATCAAGAGTTGCGGATTGTGAGCGAGGCTGTTGCACTTCAGGCTCGATTTCTTCTCGCCGTCACGCCTCCGCTTGCAGCCGCCGACCAACCTGCCGCCTGTACCCTGGGACTCGCGCGCTTCGACGAATTTGCTGAACAGGTGACAAGGCGGGTCCATCTAGGAACGTCGCTCATCAAGGAAACAATCGAGCGGGTGAATTCGACTGATCCGGCGCATCTTGCAACACAACCGGTGAGGCAAGAAGGGGCGACCCGCTCCACACACCAGGAACCAAACGGCGTTGCGGCGACTGTCGCGGGCAACAAACCACAATCTCCGCCTGATGCTCGAGGCGCAGCCTTCGAGCGCGAACCCGATACAAGAGCAGATCAAACAATGGCTGGCGCGATATTGCGGCCGCTTCTGGCGCCATGGCGTGCTACGGGGCCGCAGCGGTCACGAGCCTTCTCCACAGATTGGCTTTTAGTTTTGCGCGTCTTCTTACCCTTCGTCGCAGCTTACTACCTTTCTTTTCTCTTTCGTACCATCAACGCGACCATAGCTGCACCACTGACCAATGAGTTTGGTCTGGGTGCCGATGACCTCGGTCTCCTGACGTCCATCTACTTCCTGACCTTCGCAGCCGCCCAGATTCCTATCGGGGTGTTAGTGGACCGATACGGTCCAGGGAAAATTCAGAGTGTCGTGCTGATGGCCGCAGCCGCCGGGGCAGCGCTATTTGCCGTCGCCGACAACTTTTGGCTTCTTCTTCTCGGCCGGGCGTTAATCGGCTTTGGCGCTTCTGCAGCATTGACGGCCGGATTGAAAGCCGTCGTTCTCTGGTTTCCCGCCGAGCAGGTGCCACTGCTCAATGGCCTGATGATCATGCTAGGGTCCTTTGGCGCCGTGACGGCAACATTGCCGGCCGAATACCTGCTCGTGTCGATCGGCTGGCGGGGATTGTTTGAGCTCCTAGCCATCGCATCGGTTGGATGCGCCCTTGCAATTTTCGTTCTCGTGCCAAAGGGCAGGTGGTCATTGGCAGCGAAGGGGACTACCGTTGGACTACGAATAATTTATACAGATCCTCGCTTCTGGCGTTTGGCTCCGCTCTCTGCGACCTGCATTGGTACGGCCTGGGCGTTACAAGGGTTGTGGGCTGCCCAGTGGTTCTCCGATGTCGAGGGCCTGGACCGATCGGAATTGCTTCGCAATCTCTTTGCCATGGCAATCGCATCGAGTGCGGGCGCCCTGGTTCTAGGCGTTGCGGCTCAAAAGCTTCGTCGATACGGGATAGGTCCACGACCGCTCTTGGGCTTGGTCGCAGTTCCGTTCTTCGTAGCCCAATTGGCAGTGATCCTGCGAGTACCTTTGCCATCATCTGTTCCGTGGATGATCGTCGCTGCCGGCGGAGCGGCGACCGTCCTTAGCTACGCGATTCTGGCCGATTTTTTCCCAAAAGAGCTTGCTGGACGTGCCACCGCGGCGCTCAATGTCTTTCACATCGGTTGCGCGTTTCTGGTCCAGTATCTGGTGGGCTTCGTGATTCAGTACTGGACGCCTCAGCAGGGCCACTACCCGGAAGTTGCTTACCAGACAGCCTTTGCAATCAACCTTGCAGTTCAGCTCGGAGCATGGTTCTGGTTTATTATCCGCGTGCCCCTATCGGAGGGACGAGGCAGTGGTGCGGGGAGCAGGGGGCCGCTCTAGCTGCTCTAGAAGATGTGGACGAAAGCGGCACCCCCGGGATCCGGGTCCATGTGGGGGCTCTTCAACCTGACGTGCCCGGCTTTGCTGCGAAGTTTTTAATGCCGGGGCGCGACAGGCAGAGCTCACTCAACCCCAGTCGACGTCTTCACGTGGAGTTAGTCTTCTTGCGTCAGCCATGTGATAAACTGTTCAACGCTTCTTGCTTTGCGCGCTGAGGGGTTGAATAGGCCGTAGAACCCAGAGCCAATGATGCGTGATTGAGGAAAAAGTATTCCAAGGCGCCGTTCTGCAATGTCCAGCGAAACGAGAGCCTCCGGCACAAGAGCAATACCATAGCCGTTGATCGCTGCCTCTATGCAGAGAAAGAAGTGGTCAAAGACTTGGCCACGTGGCGTCTGACTGATATCTATACCAGCCTTGCGGAACCAGTCCGGCCAGGCCGAGATACGGCTTTTCATGTGCAGTAGCGGGCACCGCGTCAAATCCTTAGCATGGCGTACTTTCAATTCCGACAGCAGCACCGGCGAGACGACCGCCACGGCTTCGTCATCGAGAAGA
This sequence comes from Bradyrhizobium icense, assembly GCF_001693385.1. Lineage (NCBI taxonomy): Bacteria > Pseudomonadati > Pseudomonadota > Alphaproteobacteria > Hyphomicrobiales > Nitrobacteraceae > Bradyrhizobium > Bradyrhizobium icense. The sequence continues at coordinate 5,028,709 of NZ_CP016428.1, read as the reverse complement.
TGACGGCAAGCTAGTCCGGCCTTTTTCATAGGATGGCGTCGGATGACAAGATCACTTTGGTCGACGCTCGATTCGAACTCATCGGTGTTAGAGGTTTCAAGTCGGATTTCGATACGCGGATTCAGTCGCTGAAAAGCCGCGATACGGGGGATGAGCCATCGCATCGCAAACGATGGCGTCGCGTTGATGCGGATGCAGTGTGCGGAGCCGGAGCTGGCAAAGTCCTCCGAAGCAACGGCCAACAGATCGAGGCTCTTGCGTACATCATGAGCGTAAGAACGTGCTGCAGGCGTCAATTCAATGCGGTTGCCAACCTTCCGCACCAATTTGCGGGAGAAATATCCTTCCAGCAGCCGCAACTGTTGGCTGACAGCGCTGTGGCTGACATTCAGTTCAGCGGCAGCTTGCGTGACGCTTTCATGGCGTGACACCGCCTCAAAGGCACGAAGAGCGGTGAAAGGTGGAATTTTGCGCATGCCTAGCTGTTAGATTCTCTAACATGGATCTCAAGAAATGATACTTTCAAGATGACGGAAACGCCGTTAATTCGGGCGATTGAAAGTCTTCAAGGAGAACGACGATAGCGTTGATTGTAAGAGATTCTCTAGCTCTTCTAAGGCTGCGTTGCAGGTTTTCACTTAAAATAAGGATTAGATGGGCAATTTACTCTCTTGGCGGGGCTCGCCGTTCGCTTTTCCGAGCTTGCCGAAACCCTGTCCGAATGGGTTGCATAGAATGATGCCGGTACATCGACGGGCAGGGTCTTCATGTGCGCCTCCAGCTCGGCCACTCGGTCTCGAGCGCGTGGCTCTTCTAGCGAGCTCGCGCGACCTGGTAGGCCGAGCAGCTTCCTCGCCAAAGGCGAGGGTGAGGTCATTAGGAAGCACGTCGATTATGTTCAAATGGTAGAGCCGGAAGGATCCCGGTGGAAAGCATCTTCCAGGAATTTATTGATGCCATCCAAACCGCAACAAACGCGGATGAATTCGAGCGCGTCGCAACGCGGCTAACACAGAGGCTTGGCTTCCAGCGATTTGCCTATCTGCGCCTGACCGGCGAGACGCCGATGTTGATCTCGTCCTATCCCAAATCCTGGACCAGCCGGTACTTCCAACTAGGATATCAGCAGCTCGATCCTGTGGTGCGCCGCGCGCGTGCCGAGCACGCGCTATTCAGCTGGGGAGGCGAGGCGTCAGCCCTGGCCGGAAATCGCGAACAGCGCCGGTTCTTCGATGAAGCGACGACCTTCGGGATTAGATCAGGCATCACTGTGCCAATCAGGGGCGGATTTGGGCGGATGGCTGCATTTACGCTGGCGACGGGTGACCGCGATCTTCACCCCGAGCGGCTCGTGGCCGACGGGAAGGATCTCGTACAACTCGTCGGGTTGCACTTTCATTGTTATGTCGCCGCCAGACTTGACGTATTCTCTGCCAGTAAACTCGCCGCAAGCGAACTCACTCAGCGCGAGCTCCAATGCCTTGCATGGACCGCGCGCGGAAAAACTATCGCCGATATTGCGGTGCTGGTCCAAATTGCACCGCGAACTGTCGTGTTTCATCTTGATAACGCGCGCCGCAAACTAGGTGCAGCATCTATTGCTCAATGCGTCGCCGAGGCGCTGCGGCGCGGTTTGCTGTCCTAATCATCCACACCCTCTCATTTCGCGAGATGCACAAGAGACCTGGCGCTCGTCGCGCCGGGCATGTTGTATTGTGTTCTGTCCAAAATGGTCTAACGTAATCAAACTGAACAAGAGGTACCTGTAAAATTTGACAGGCGATTAGCAACTCTCTTTCTGGTTTTGAGGCCTCCCGATAATTTCAGGAGGTCGCTATGCATGCCATCGCACTTCACACCTCTCAATTTGGTCGTCATCTGGAGTTGCTCGCGGCGATGTACCGGCTGCGGCGCCGCGTATTCAAGGATAGGCTCGACTGGTCAGTGTCGGTCTCGGGTGAATTCGAGCTCGATGTGTATGACACTCTCGGACCGACTTATCTCATTCTGGTGGCAGACGCCGGAGAGCCGGTTGGTTCGGTTCGTCTGCTTCCGACGACCGGACCAAACATGTTGGCCGATACCTTTCCCGTTCTGCTCGGCGAGACGCCAGCGCCGCATGACGAAAGAATTCTCGAAAGCTCACGCTTTTGCGTCGACACCAGTCTTGTCGCGGAGCAGGCGGCCAATAGTCTCAACCGCGCAACGTTTATCCTTTTTGCCGCCATGATGGAGGCAGCACGCGGCGCGCGCGCAGACAGCATCGTGACAGTCACTGATACACGTATGGAGCGCATTCTCCGGCGAGCGGGCTGGCCATTGAGACGGATCGCTGCTCCGCAGCAGGTCGGATCGACCATGGCGGTCGCCGGCTTTCTCGACATGTCCGAACAAACGCTTCACAGGATGTACGAACAAGCCGACGTCAACGGCCCCGTGCTTGTGCCAGCGGACCTTGTTGACGCGGCCGCCTGATGCCCCGCGAGCAGCATCCAGCAAAAGTAATACGTAAATGCTCGCAGACCCACGACATAGTCGGGTGGTTTTGATCAATATGACGCGCGGCGAGACGCCGGCTTCGGCCGGACTTGCCCCGCGGCATGTCGGTTTCTCATTGCTGCAGACGGGCCTGGAGATGTTCGCCGTCGCGTCGACCCTCATCGGCGAATGCCAGCCGTTCGGGACAAAGGGTCAGCAACTCGTGCACTCGATGGCGCAGCTGGACGTTGACGCTCTTTCCATTTGGCACGATCGGCGGTTTACGGACAATCTGGCTTCACGCGAAACCGGTATCATTTTCTTTGGAGGAGGTTGGCTCGAAGAGGATGTCTTCATTGCCGCGCTGCAAGCCGCCGAGCGTGGATATGACGTACGCCTCCTGTCGGACCTTATCGCGACGCGTGTCGATGCGGATCGATCACTTGCGTTGGATCGGATGGCGCTTCATGGCATCTTGGCGACCACGGTGCGCCAGATGCTGCTGGAATGGGCGGTATGTTTGCATGATCCGCTTTTGACGCAAAAAGTTCAGAAGCTTCTATCGTGATCTGGATTGCCATCGGACCCCTAAAGGCGGGGCACCCGTTCTCGTGAACCTGCAGCCGCCGAATGAGCGCCAAACATTTAGCGCCGCCCCGCAAGCCCACCGGGACACATCAAAGGGCCAAGGACTAAATGGCTTCCAAAGTATTCAACGCTACCAACCATTTCGCTTCGACCCGAGCTATACTATGAACGGGCCTCAAAATTGAACGAGGCGCGCCGTCTGCTACCATTTGCAAATGGTCAATTTCGAGCGGCTAGGAAAGGGCTGGCGCGATGGCGGCAATGTAGAGCTAGGGCCCCACCTAGTCCGATAAGGAGGAAAACCTACTTTGGATGAGCTCGACAGGCTTGCGCGGCTTTTTGGCCTCATCGCGGTGTGCGCCGGCGATGCGATCATGAATGTCCGCGCCTCTGCTCAAAAGGACGATGGTTCGCCAGTGACAGTCGCGGACCTTGAAGCCGACCAGATCATCCGTTCGTGTCTTGCGCGAACGCTTCCCGAATCGTCGATCGTCACCGAAGAAACATGCGGCTCGAAGCTTGCAAGCGAGCGCCGTGCTCGTCGATCCTCTCGACGGAATCATGGAATTCGTTCAGGGGAATTCCCGAATATACCCTTGTTTAATTGCGGAAGGCGAGGCGGATGTCTACCCCCGAGCACCAACGATGGAGTGGGATACGGCTGCCGGGCATGCGGTCCTGCTCGCGGCCGGCGGCAGGGTTGTTGGACCCGGTGGACAGAACATACGCTATGGCAAGCCCGACTTCCGCAACGGTGACTTTGTCGCTTGGGGCGGACGCGCTGCGTCAAACGGCAGCTAACGAACAGATCTGCATCAAAGAAGACCATATGCTACCGAAACATTTGCGTCGCCTCGAAGCTGAATCGATCGAAATCATGCGTGATGTGGTCGCCGAGTTCAAGCGGCCGGTCATGCTCTATTCGATCGGCAAAGATTCGAGCGTCATGCTGCACATTGCCATCAAGGCATTCTATCCCGCGAAGCTGCCCTTTCCCCTGCTTCACGTCGACACGACCTGGAAGTTCCGCGAGATGATCACTTTCCGGGATGAGACGGCCAAGCGCCTCGGCGTCGACCTGATCGTCCACGTGAACAAGGACGGCATCGAGCGGGGGATTAACCCGATCGATTCGGGTTCAGCTCTTCATACGCAGGTGATGAAGACAGACGCCCTGAAGCAAGCGCTCGATCTCTATCAGTTCGATGCTGCGTTTGGCGGAGCACGACGTGACGAGGAAAAGAGCCGCGCGAAAGAACGGATCTTCTCCTTCCGTTCGGCCGGACACGTGTGGGACCCGCGCAACCAGCGACCAGAGCTCTGGAACCTCTTCAACACCCGAATCAACCAGGGCGAAACCATGCGTGTGTTCGCAATGTCGAACTGGACCGAGCTCGACGTCTGGGAATACATCATGCTCGAGAAGATTCCGGTCGTCCCGCTCTACTTCGCAAAGCAAAGACCCGTGGTCCGGCGAAGCGGCGCAATGATCATGGTCGACGACAAGCGATTGTCGCTTCTCTCGAACGAGAAGCCGGAGATGCGTATGATGCGTTTCCGCACGCTGGGATGCTATCCCTTGAGTGGGGCCATCGATTCCGACGCGACCACGATCGAGGATATTGTCGCGGAAATGCAGACTGCGACGGTATCTGAGCGCCAGGGACGCTTGATTGATAGCGATGAAGCCGCTTCGATGGAGAAGAAGAAGCGGGAAGGTTACTTCTGATGCCTTCGAAAGCGACAACCGAGCTTGTCCAGGCCGGAACGAAGGACCAGCTGCGATTCATCACCTGCGGCTCGGTAGACGACGGAAAGTCGACGCTAATCGGCCGGCTGCTGCATGACAGCAAGATGATCTACGAGGATCAGCTGACTGCACTGGCACGCGATAGCGCCAAGCACGGCACCACCGGCAATGATATCGATTTTGCGCTGGTAGTCGACGGGCTTGAAGCCGAGCGGGAGCAAGGCATCACGATCGATGTGGCCTACCGCTTCTTTACCACCCTGCGCCGCTCGTTCATGGTGGCCGACACGCCCGGCCACGAGCAGTACACCCGCAACATGGCCACCGGCGCCTCGAACGCCCAGCTCGCCATCATCCTGATCGATGCCCGCAAGGGCGTGCTGGTCCAGACCAAGCGTCACTCCTTCATCTGTTCGCTGCTCGGTATTCGCCATGTCGTGCTGGCAGTGAACAAGATCGACCTCGTTAACTGCAAGAAGGATGTGTTCGACCGGATCGTCGGGGACTATGTTGCCTTTGCTGCCGGTCTTGGCTTCACCTCGATCGTTCCGATCCCGATCTCCGCCCGGTACGGCGACAACGTCATCAACCGCTCCGGCAACACCCAGTGGTACCAAGGACCTTGCCTGCTCGATTATTTGGAGAGCATCGATATCCAGTCCGACACCGCGAGCCAGACTTTCCGCTTTCCGGTCCAGTGGGTGAACCGGCCCAACCTGGACTTCCGCGGCTATGCCGGGTCGGTGGCTTCCGGGAGCATCTCGGCAGGAGATGAGATCGTTGTCGCGGCGTCTGGACGGACTACGCGTGTCAAGCGCATAGTGACCCAAAATGGCGATCTTACCCGCGCTGAGGCCGGCGATGCCGTCACCATTGTCGTCGAAGACGAAATCGATATCAGCCGCGGCGATCTTCTGGCGCGTCCGACCGAGCGGCCGGAGGTCGCCGACCAGTTCGCCGCTCATCTGATCTGGATGGACAAGGAGCCGCTCGTTGCTGGACGCAAGTACATCCTGCGCATTGGAACACAGACTTTTGCCGCCGGTACTATTACCGCTATCAAGTATCGGATCGACGTCAACACACGGGAGCACCTGGCAGCTAGGACGCTTAGCCTCAACGAGATTGGATTCTGCAATGTCGCGACCGCACTGCCCGCGGCTTTCGATCCTTACGAGGTCAATCGCAAGACCGGATCATTCATCGTCGTCGACCGTTACACCAACCGGACGGTCGGCGCCGGGATGATCGCGTTCCCGCTGCGGCGGGCTACCAATATCGCTTGGCAACCGCTTTCTGTGGGTAAGAGGGAGCGCGCCGCGCTGAAGGATCAAAAGCCTTGCATCATCTGGTTCACCGGCCTGTCCGGCGCGGGCAAGTCGACAATTGCCAACGTTGTCGATCAAAAGCTGTTCGCAATGTCGCGCCACACCATGCTGCTCGACGGCGACAACGTGCGGCACGGATTAAACCGGGACCTAGGCTTCACAGAGGCCGACCGTGTTGAAAATATTCGGCGTGTCGGCGAAGTCGCCAAGTTGATGGCCGACAGCGGTTTAATCGTGATTTGCTCGTTCATCTCGCCCTACAGGGCCGAGCGAGACATGGTGCGCAGCCTGGTTGCTAAGGAGGAGTTCATCGAAGTCTTTGTCGACACGCCGATCGAAGAATGCGCGCGGCGCGATCCCAAGGGTCTCTATTCCAAGGCGAAGTCCGGCAAGCTCAAGAACTTCACCGGCATCGATGCGCCCTACGAAATGCCGATAAGCCCCGAAATTCATCTCAGGACCATGGGGCAGACGCCGGAGCAATTGGCGGAAGCCGTTCTCGATGTACTGATGGCCCGCGCAATCGTGGGCGATCGCTAGCATTTGCCGAATTTGCCGTCCTTGCCCGAACTTCTTGAGCCGATGAAAGAAAAGAACGAGAGTCCAATCGGCAAGCGCTTGCCGTCAGGACCAACCACAACGCTTCGTACACCTGGTCGATACAGGGCTCCAGATCCCGCTTGATTCGTACTAGGCGGCAACGGCCATCGGGCGTGGATCGTCGTCGGTGTCGAGCCTCAAAGTTTGTGCTGATCGCGGGAGCGACCGCGTTTCTGCCGGTTAGATCGCCTGATTGCTGCGCAATGATTTTCTCTTTTACAATCTGCGGCGAACGCGGCATCGCTCAAATGCTCCAACTTTGGTTGCCCATTTCATTGACGGGCACGCCCGATCCGCCAGATATTCCGCTATCAGCCGTTGTGCTTCTCAGGGGCACCGCAATGAGAACGAATGACCGAAGTTTGATGCGCGACATGCGAAGCCGCATGCCCCATCGCTACTCCCCGGCGGTGACCGGCGTCTGTTGTTGATCGTACTGACAAATCGAAACAGTCGACAATCAGACAGGAGCGCCGAAGTCCGGCGATTGAGCACTCATGTCCCAAGCCTACGCCATCGAAGTATCCAATCGAACCGTGGGCATCGTCGTCCGCGAAGAGCGCGGTTTTCGCTTTTTCTCGTCGGAGCGCACTTTTGACATCCTTGATGGCGGTCATTTTCGCTCCGCGCACGCAGCGGAGCGGGCGGCGAGGGCGCTTGTCGAGCGGCGCGCCGGCAACTGGGCGGCATTCACTCTGGGCCTCTAAGCAACCGACGAAAGATCGTTCACACAACCCGGGGTCTCTTTTTGATCGCCTGCTCGTCTACAGTCAGCAGATCCCGGTCGATCAGCCCCATATCAGCCCGCCATCCGGAAGCCTGGATCCCAATTCGATCTTCGGGTAGGGACAGCACGAGCCACGCGTGTAGGCGTAGAGCACGGTCAACTGCGGCAGCCGGTAGGTCGTGTGGACACTTATCGCATCCATAGCATGATGGCTGCGAGAGTGACGACGGCGCAATAGTTTCCGGCGGTTTTTTCGAAGCGGGTTGCTACGCGCCCGAACTGCTTGAGCTTGCTGAAGCAGCATTCCACAAGATGTGGCTGAGCGTAAAGATGGTTGTCGAGTGGATATTTGAGCGCCCTTGACGGGTTGTTGGGAATGATAGCCAGCGCTCCCTTGGCGCGATGGTTTGGCGTAAGTGGTCCGCGTCATAGGCCGTGTCAGCCATGACGACTTCGGCGGACAATCCCTCTATCAAGGCTGCGGCTTGCGGTGCATCACCCTTCTGACCCGCAGCCCGTGTGAACCGCACGGGGCATCCCAAGCCTCGAACGGCCATGTGGATCTTGGTGCTCAGGCCATCGCGAGAACGGCCGATGGCTCGATCTTCAGGCCCCCTTTTTTAGCCCCGGCAGCGTGCTGATGGGGGCTCGGACGATGGTGGAATCAACGATCAGGTATTATACTGAGCTAGCAGCGCGGGCGGTAGGGACAGCGCCTCCATTTGGCCCTAAATACCCCGGCGCCGAGTCGCCCGAGCTGCGTCTACTTAGTTGCATAATCGTCGGTGTGTGGAGGCTAGGCAGCGCGGGGCATCGCCTGCGACCCCCGCAGCCTGGTGTCGGCGAGAGCCGTTCCAGCCAGCCTCATCAGCCCAGGCTTGGATCAGCCCGCAATCGCCGTTGGAGTGCCTGCCGATCCGCGACGAGATTGTCGAGGTGCAGCAGGTCTGGCCACCGTCTTTGCGCCAATCGTCTAACCAGCTCGCGCGTGCCTATCAGCCTTACTCCACAGGCGGATCGCCTCCTCCACTACCGGATATCAACAATACAGCTACGCGACAGCCAACGCCCTTCGATGATCCCGGCACCACGGTCATCGATAGCGCACCTATCGATCAATTGGTTGCAAATTCGACAATTGAGATTGCGCAGACATTGGCAGCCTGCGAGTCGCGATGGCGAACGTACAAGGTACTGATTGCCATCGTCTCGGCGCTGTTTGTCGTCGCTGCCATCATGATCGGCGGTTCGGGAGCGGCCATTCCACCAATAGCCGCATTCACCATGGCTGCTGGATCGGTACTCGTTCTTGGATCGCTCGTCCTTCACGGACGCCAGTCAAACACTTTGTTGCTCGACTACGAGCTATCTGCGGATCAATCCGAGCGGTTTGAGGCTTTGACCCGCGCGTTTAGTGAGATGGCGCGTTGCGGTCGCATTTGGAATATTCCATTAGAAAAACGGGAAGCCGACTGGAAGCGAAACGCGGGCGCATCGAAGTTAATAGAACGAAAGCAAATCCACTTGGCCACCGGTAATCCGCCGCTGGTCACCACCAACATGAACTTTCTCAAGCTCCCAGCCGGGAAAGAAACGATATATTTGACGCCCGACGTCATTCTGGTTACCGCTGGTAATGCTGTCGCTGGATTTAGCTACAGCGATGTTGAAGTCACTTTCCGACATACTCGTTTTATTGAGGAGGAAGCGCTGCCCATGGACGCAACTGTCGTGGACCAGACCTGGCGTTACGTGAACCGCAAGGGAGGTCCAGACCGGCGGTTTAAGAACAACAGGCAGTTGCCCATGTGTCTCTATGGCGAGATCGATCTCCGCTCAGCCGGTGGATTGAACGAGCGCATTCAATGCTCGCGCGTAGATGTAGCCGAGGCGTTTGTGTCATCGATCGCTGCAATGTCAGCATCCATGAAAGGATGAATGGTCTAGGGCCTATTGGGGGCCCTGACTTCGGACCTCTGCTCTGGGCCCACTCAGCGAAGTTTCTTAAATTATTGATTTTTCGACGATTTTATTCGACGCCAACCGAACAAAAAATGCTGGACTACAGGACCACACGACCTTGAGGCCAACGGTCGCTGATCCAAGGTCTGGCGGAATTTTGGGTCTAGAGAACTCAGCGAGGTGGAAGGCTGAAACAGCACAACGATCACCCATCGATTCCTGAAGCGACCGCGGTCATTTGACGTTCGTTGTTCCGCTGCGCGGCAGCCGCTCATGTACGAGCCGAAGGAGCAGGCTGGGCGCCGGAATCACTCCGCAGCCGGTGTGACGGCGTTGAGGTCAACTTGGCCGACCGTTTCCGTCCATCTCGCTCTGCGGTCGTGAGCGGCTTGGCAACATTTCTCATGATCGTGGCGCGACAGTTAGCTAGCATCTCCTTCGTGTACTTCTCGCCGAAGTAATCGAGAACGAAGGTGCCGCCATAGTCCGACTCATCGGCGACACCGCCGGTTAGGCCGTCGAGGATTGTGCCGACTTCGCGGATGCGATCGGAGTACCGGGCGCGGATAACGTTAATCGCGTTCATCGAGTGAACTGCCTCGTCGGCAGTCACTTCCCTTAGCCAACGAACGAATCTATCGCTCCCAAGTCCGGCATAAAAAGCCTTATCCGCAGCGTAGGCGTGGCAGGTGCACATTTCATCAAAGGCGATCATAACCATCACAGAGAATTCGTCTTTCAGGTATTCATTGATTGCACTAAAATTGTGTGATCGAGCGTCCAATCTCTCCCGAAGATCCTTTTCGGATCCATCAGCGACGAGCTCCATAATCTGGATAAAGCCCTCGGCGTGACGCTCCTCGTCCGCGGCCCAAGCATCAAAGAATGCCGCAGCTTCCTCGGTAGCGATCAAGTTGCGGATGGCCAACTCCTTTTTCAGATGCCTCGCGTCATATTCGGTATACAATTCTGGCCACAGCTTGTTCCAACGTGCGCGCAGAACGGATGGCTCGGCGGTGAACATCACCGGCGTCAGAGCTTTGAACAATTCTTTGGGACACCAATTCCGTCGAACCGGCGTGATCATCCGACTCCTCCGAATCACGAATGGTACGAGCGGTCTGGCAGAGGCATTTCTTCCCGAACGCTCGCAAAGCATATTTGCTACACACAGATGTTGTCGCCTCCTTGTTTTGGTGGGATGCAATTCCAGGCCGCACCCCTTCAGACTAGCCTGAAGCATCGCCTTTGCGGCTCAATTACAAGCCCAGCCCGGCCGTCATTGATCTCGGTCAACTCGATCACCAAAACGAATCCGAGTGTACTGTCGAGGGCAGCGTCGCATGGCTTTTTCTCGCAGAACGCTCACGTCAATTGCTCGGCGGGCGCTCCGGGCAGGTATCGATTAAATCAATGCAACGGCACTTCGAGGTGGTGCTGACCCTCGAACATGCGGGCCTCATCAGGCGCCAACCCGGCTCGCCGCGCAGCATCGAAGTGCCGGTCCCTCCTCAGCAGCTACCCGTCTTGGATGCCAAACCAATCAGTCAAAACCTCTGTCGAGGTACTAGGCGCGCCCAGGAGCAGCCGTGCGTTCAACTCCGTAACAGATCCCGCGGCCTAGGTGGCACGGCAAAATGCGCGAGGCTGTTCATGACAAACTGTTTCCGCTAATGGGATCGCGCAAGCCGGCCGCGCAAGGTGGACCGCTGACATCAGCACTGACGGAGGAGAGGCGGATTACAAACCTTCGTATAGCTCTCAAAACCCTTTCAATATCGAAGGCTTACCTACGTTCAATTGAGCCATCAATCGCAATAGTTTTAGTCTCGTCGAGAATCGGGCCGGAGCGTCCTGAATGGCTCTCGGCGCAAGGAAATAAGACGAGGTGACCGACGATTATGAAGTTCTATCGCAGGACGTCATGCGGTCCGTCGATCTGCATCGAGTGTCGTCGATCCCTGGGGTCAGGCTACCAGCGAAATATCTCCACCCAGCAGCCCTATTGCGACTACGATTGCTATCTTCGCTACCGGACGAAGAGTCTGTTGCGCCATGGCTCGCTGTCGCCCGGGACCATGGACTCGCGCCTGAGTACTTGGCTCACCTCGAAACTCTCAGCTCGTTTGCTGCGCTGGCTACCGCTTCCTACTGGTATTCGATCGTGGTCGCCAAAGCCGCGCTGGGGTTGCGCGAACAGATGATGGTTGAAACTTCCAAGACCTAGCTCGCGCGTGTGCACGCGGCGAGACTAATTGCTCTGACAGCGAATTCCAGAGTTGAACCGCCAACGATGTCGCCATCCGCAATGAGTATTGAGTACGTTCAGACGAGTGAATTTGGTTAAGTTTCTGCGATTTTGAAGATGATTTCCTTGAAGCTGGAGGGCATTGATCAGCATGTGCGGTATTGTCGGCATCTTGGGGCGTGGTCCGGTCGCGGGGCAGCTGGTCGAGTCACTCAAACGACTGGAATATCGCGGCTACGACTCCGCAGGCGTCGCGACGCTTGAAGGCGACCATCTCGAACGCCGGCGTGCCGAGGGCAAGCTGAAAAATCTCGAGGCGCGGCTACGCGGTGACCTGCTGTCGGGTCATATTGGTATCGGTCATACGCGCTGGGCCACCCATGGCAAGCCGACCGAGCGCAATGCCCATCCGCATGTGACGAACAATGTCGCCGTCGTCCATAACGGGATCATCGAGAATTTCCGCGAGCTGCGCGTTGAGCTAGAGCAGAATGGCGCTAACTTCGCCTCCGAGACCGATACCGAGGTGGTGGCGCATCTCGTCGAATCCTATCTAAAGAATGGCTACTCGCCGCAGGACGCAGTGAAAGCGTTGCTGCCGCGGCTGCGCGGCGCGTTCGCGCTGGCATTCCTGTTCAAAGGTCATAACGATCTCATGATCGGCGCGCGCAGGGGGTCGCCGCTCGCGATCGGGCACGGCGACGGCGAAATGTATTTAGGATCGGATGCTATCGCGCTCGCGCCCTTCACCGATACAATCACCTATCTTGAAGACGGCGACTGGGCCGTGCTTACCCGCACGATCGGCGTCATCTATGATTCGAACGGCGCCATCGTCCACCGGGAAACGCTGAAATCCGGCGCGTCATCGCTCCTGGTAGACAAGGCGAATTATCGCCACTTCATGGCCAAGGAAATTCACGAACAGCCGGAAGTGGTCGGACAGACGCTGGCGCGTTATGTCGATATGGCCGCCAAACGCATCGCGCTGCCGTTCGAACTGCCATTCGACTTCAATGACATTAGGCGCATCTCGATCACGGCTTGCGGTACCGCAAGCTATGCCGGTCACGTCGCCAAGTATTGGTTCGAGCGGCTGGCCCGTATGCCGGTCGAGATCGATGTCGCCTCCGAACTCCGCTACCGCGAAGCGCCCTTGCGCAAGGGGGATCTCGCGATCGTCATCTCGCAGTCCGGCGAGACCGCCGACACGCTGGCCGCGTTGCGCTACGCCAAGGCGCAGGGGCTGCACACGGTTTCCGTGGTCAACGTACCGACGTCGACGATTGCGCGCGAGAGCGAAACCGTGCTGCCGACAATGGCGGGCCCGGAAATCGGCGTCGCCTCGACCAAAGCTTTCACTTGTCAGCTGATGGTGATGGCCGCCCTTGCGGTCGCCGCAGGCAAAGGGCGCGGAGAATTGTCCGACATCGATGAATTGAAGCTCGTGGAAGAGCTGATCGAAGTTCCGCGGCTGATCGCTGCGGCGTTCGCGATCGAACCGCAGATCGAGAAGCTCGCGCGCGACATCGCCAAATCGAGCGCTGTGCTCTATCTCGGCCGCGGCACATCGTTCCCCTTGGCGTTGGAGGGCGCGCTGAAGCTGAAGGAAGTCTCCTATATTCACGCCGAGGGCTATGCCGCCGGCGAGCTCAAACACGGCCCGATTGCGCTGATCGACGAGAGCATGCCGGTGGTGGTGATCGCTCCTTATGACCGAGTTTTCGAAAAAACCGTCTCAAACATGCAGGAAGTCGCCGCTCGTGGTGGCAACATCATCCTGATGACCGATGCGACAGGGGCTTCGGAAGCGACGGTGGATTCGCTCGTGACCATTGTGCTGCCAGACATGGCTGCAACCTTTACACCCATGGTCTATGCCATTCCGGTGCAGCTTTTGGCCTACTATACCGCTGTCGTAATGGGAGCGGACGTCGATCAGCCACGTAATCTCGCGAAATCGGTGACCGTAGAATAGGCGGGCAGGGCCAAAGTCGCGGTGGTGGTGAGCCTCCAGCCAATGGTGTTTGGTTATGTCCGTTCTGTGGAAGCCAAAACCGAGCAGATCCTCAATTTCTCTCCTATCCATGTTGATGCCGATCGTCGTTGCTGCGTGCGTCCATATCGCCTTCCGGAAATGAATGGTTCGCGTCTCGAAATGCGAAGAATGACCTCAAAAGTACAACTGGGGTTCAGCTCAGATTCACGGATGGCGCGATCTATAGGAACTTTGTCTGCCGTGCATCGGTAACTGAAAGTCCGCTTGAATTAGTCGGCTACCACCATGGCCGGGCGCTGCTGATCCGGCGGGACCAGCGCGGCGACTTCGGCGAGATCGCCGTGCAGGTCCCACCGCAAATTCGGCTTCGTGAGCTATTACTCATGTTCGTCGCGGCAAGCTTCGTGACCTTGGCGCTTCTAGTGTGAGCCCGATCGCTCCATCGCTGGCTTCAAGCGCTTTCCCATCGTCGGCGGCCATCTTCGATATCCGCGGTGTGTGCCGCGATCACGCTGGAAGGGGCGGCATCCATTCGTTCTTATCTCAGCAAAGAGATCAGGGAATTCCCCGAAGTATCGAAGGTCGGAAGGCCAATTTGCTCATAAACTACAGCTTCGCGACGATTCACACACAGACTCATTCTGCCGCTGGCGCGATTTGAGCGACTCACGCTAGGCTATTATCCTCCAACAATCCCAGTGCGACGGAGAAACGAAATGGTTGCTGCCGCCCGCGAACTGCCCACGTCAGGGTACGCGCTTGAAGTGGATGGTCGATTGAAAGCCGAATTTATGACCAAAGTCGGAGCAAAGACAGGGGCAGAAGATCTGAAGAAGCGCTTTCCAATGCTTCAGGTCAGAATTTACGATGCGCAGACGATGACTCGAGAAGAGGTATCGCTTCCGCGAGCTTAGGTGCTCATCGAAAGGGTTTTTGATGCGCGTGCGGCAGGGACTGGCTCGAGCCGCACAAGGTGTCGGCCCCTATCGCTTGGTCCGTGGGGGTCGTGCATGAAGAAGCCATTGAGCGGGAGTCGATTTTTGGAGCGGAGCTCTCAGGTTGTTCTGCGCGTCATCATCGCGGCTTCTGCGAAAAAGGGCACGGATCGAAGTCTCGCGCGGCGGTCGGCCCGCTTGCACAGCTGGCGTCGGTCAGTTCGCCGCCGTAGTCGCCGCCCGCGTGTACAACTTGATGCATCGTATTCGTGCCCTCTTCGGGATCGGCTTTCAGGAGCGGGTCTCAAACTAATCGGAGTTGCTGATGTAAAGTCGAACGTTGGGCTAACTTCACTGATCAGTGCGAACTGCTAAAGTCCATTGGTCCGCACTGAAGATCTGCCGTCCTGCCCATCCTGGCGACGTGCAAATACGGCGAAGAAGGGCCGGCTGCTTAAAGCGCAAGCGGCCGCACCGACTCCGCCTTATTGGGAACGAGAGCGCCGCCGAGACCGATTGCTACCGCCTCGCAATTGACGAAGTCGCCGAATCTCTTCAGCCCCTTAGGGTCCTTGTTTTCGGTGGTGAGGGCGAGGCCAACATAGCCTGTTTCGTCGTCCCTCCTAATGTTGGACATAGTTCTGTGTCCTCAGGGATGGCGGCGGCATCGGTGTTAAGCCATAAGCGGTCCCAAATCACACGACCGTTAACGCGCTTAGGGCGTGGCATGCGGCCGTCAGTGACCATCTCGTCGAACTTGCTCGTGCCCACGTCGATGCAGCGGCCCGCTCTCGTCGCGGGACATGCGGCGCGGTGGGTAGATGATCGGGAGTTAGAGTCATCGTCTACGAGATGATCCAGAAGTCGACGGGCAGCTAGAATTACTCGCTGGCATCTTTGCTGCCCCGGGAGCATCTGAACGGAGGCGAGGGCCAGAAGACTATCGCGAAGTGGAAGCAACGTGAGACCGTCGCCCGCGGGTCGGGGCGCCAGGTAGGATCGGGCACGTTTGATCCGCCACACAGTCAGCCGGCCCGGGTGAAGGCCAAGCTCGTCCAGTGTTTTGATCTCCATAAGCGGTCCTGTCCGCTGGTCAGAGACGCAAACTGTGCGTGTGGCGCAGCGGCGACCGCCAGATCCACAGCACCGACGCCGCGCCCAGAACGCTGCTGGCCAGCAACGTGGCACGCAGGCCCGATGCGGCACCCGCCGCGCCGCCGACCAGCGCGCCCAGTGGCGCCAGCCCCCACACCACGCTCCGGATGCTCGCGTTCACCCGGCCCTGCAGCCGGTGCGGGGCCAGCGCATATCGAATGGGGACCTGCTGCACGTTGTAAATCCCTTGGCCAACCGACAGCAGGAACTGAGACAGTGCCACGCACACCACCGCGGCCCACCACGGCCGGGTGAGAAGCGCCGCCACGCTCATGCCTCCAGCGCTGAGCGCCAGCGCGACCATCAGCACCGGCCCGAGGCCGATCGCGCGTCCCGCCCACGGTGCGGTGACTGCGCCGACGACGCCACCGAGTGCACCGATGCCGAGCACCACGCCGACAGTCCCGCCCTCCAAACCCAGATCTTTCGTCAGGTGCAGCAGGAAGACCGCCGAATATGCGTTGTACCAAAAGATGAAGGTGCCAGTGGCCAACGTGACTGCCCGCAGAATCGGGTTGCCGAACACGGTGGTCAGCCCTTCGGCCATTTGGCCGAGTAGCTGGGTCGACCCGGCCGCTGATCGCGCGGCCGCGCGCATCGGCACGAGCGACAGCAACGCGGCGGCGAGCAGGAACGAGGCCGAGTCGGCCAGGATCGCGGTCGGCGCGGAGAACGCGCTCACCAACCAGCCGGCCAAGAACGGACCCGCTGCCAACGCGCTCGCCTGGCTGAGCTCCAACAAACTCTGCGCCTGGACCAGCTGAGTCCGGTCCACCACCGTAGGTACGCACGCCAGATAGGCCACCTCGGCGTTCACCGCCGCCACCCCGACCAGCGCCGTCGCCGTACACAGCTGGACCATTCCGAGATGTCCAAGGCCGGCCAGCAGCGGAATCGTGGCCAGCGTTGCCGCCATCACGAAGTTGGCGATCAACAGGATCCACCGGTGCGGGAGGCGGTCCACGATGACGCCGGCGAACGGGCCCGCCAACAGGTACGGCGCCCGACCGCAAGCCAGCAGCAGCCCGGTCTGCACGGGTCCCGCGCCCAGCAGAGTGATCGCGGTAAGCGGCAGCGCCAGCATAGTCACCTGGGAGCCCAGCAACGACACGGTCTGGCCAACGAGCAGCGCCAGGTAGCCGCGCGGCAGTCGGAGCAGGGCGGCGGAACAGTGGGCGCGGCTCACGCTTCGACGGTCAAGGTCGGGGCCGATGGATAGCCCAGCCGGGCCAGTTCACTGCCGGCGATCCGCTCGAACTCCGCGATCTGAGCGCGCGTCAGATCCTCGGCGTAGCGACCGAGCCGGCCCGAGTGCAGCGGTTTGCCAGCGGATTCGGCCGCCGGGTGGCCGTACGGATGGTCGAAGAGCGCGTGCTGATACTCGGCGTGCCGCAGCACGGCCTCGTCCCAAGGCAAGCCGAGGTGGTCCAGGATTTGGGTCAGGGTGGGTCGAGGACGACTTACCAGATCCTCGTAGCGCAGCTCGAGGTAGCGGTCCGGCGGCGCGACCCGATGCGGCCGGGAAACCACTTCAAGCCAGCCCCGCGCGGCTTCGGCGGCGGTCCGGTAACCCCAATCCGGCACGGTTTTCAGGTGCGAGGCGGCCAGGTCCCGACCGTCGCGCACGATGTGCACGAAATGCGCCCTCGGCCACAGCCGGGCGTAAGAATCGACCTGAGCGATCTTGCGCTGTAGTTTTAGTCCCCACCGCCGGGCTCCGGTCTGAGCCCTGCGGAACTCACCGATCTCGTTGATCAGCCGGCACCGGTCGGCGAACGACACAATGTCATTGGCCACCTCGGCCATTACCTTGGTGACCAGCTCGCGCACGTCGTCGAACTCCAGGCCAAAGCGTCGACACTGCACCGCGAAGTGCACGCCGTCGTACCAGAATGGATCGGTCGTGCTTTTTGTGGTGCCGATCACCTTGGGGTCGCGGGCATCCAGCAGGTCAATCGCGCGCAGGATGTGTGGACCGAGATTTGGCGGCTCCAGGAAGTCGATCTCCGGCCCGATCACCAGATCGGGATGAGAGTCCAGCACGACGCTCAGCAAGGTCGTGCCGGACCTGTTGTCGCCGCCGAGCAGAACCGGCGAAGTGGGAAATGGGTTGGCCTCGGACATAGCGGTGTCCCCTGTTTGACAGCTGGTGTTCATGGGCGGCTGGGCGCAGTGAACCAGAGCCGGACGGAATCCGGGGTCGCCACGAAATGATCACCGGCGAACCGCACGGCGGCGGCCACCGGATCCGGGTCGCTGCCGGTGCTATCCACTCGCGCCAGTGCCGCCGGCAAAGCCTGTCCGGCGGCTTCGATCGCGGCCCGTACGTCAGCGTCGGACAGTGCCGCGGATGGCATGAACCGGCCGCCGTACTGCATGAGGAAGCCCCGCGACCACATCTCCTGGAAGAACGCGTGGCCGAGTTCGGCGTCGGCAAACATGACGTCGAACATGGTGGGCCAGGCGAACGCCCACGCCTCGACCTGCTGGCCGACGAAGACCTCGTTGAGCCCGTTGATGAGTTGCTCGCCAACCTGACGCATCCGCGCCAGCGCCGTCCCGTCGCGCAGCGCGTCTAGGGTGCTCAGCGCGGCCGCAAACGGGGTAACCTCACGCTGATAGGTGTTGCCCAGGTAGGTCTTTTCGGTGGCGTTGAGCACGTCCGCCCGACCGGCCACCGCAGATAGCGCCATGCCGTTCGCCAGTCCTTTGCTCAGCGTGATCAGGTCGGGCGTGAGGCCGACTGCGGTGTGGTATCCGCCGAGGGCGTAGCGGAAACCGGTCATAACCTCGTCCAGGATCAACAGGGCACCGTGCTGGTGCACCAGCGTCTGCAATCGTCGGTGGTATTCGGCAGGGAAGAAGTTGACCTCGGGGGTGATGATCACCGCGGCGACGCGCTGGGCGCTGGCCACTTTCTCAAGCAGGTCCAGGTCGTAGCGGAACTCCACGCTGTCCGGGTCCCGCCTGGGCAGCCCCATCGCTGGCCGGTCCTGTAAGTGCCAGTCGTGCCAGCCGTGATATCCGCTAGTAAGCACCAGGTTGACGCCGGTGTGCGCGCGGGCGAGGCGGACTGCGGCGGTGGTGGCGCATGAGCCGGTGCGGAAGAACACCGAGCGTTGCGCGACCGGGAAGATTTCCGCGAGCCGTTCGGCCAACTCGACCCGGTGCACGGACAACGGCCCGGGTAGGATGCCGCCGGTGCGGCGCATTTCCGTGGCGACGTGCGCAAGCACAGGTTCGTATCCGGCTCCCAACGGCGCGGCCCCGCTACATGAGGTGAAATCCACGTATTGTTTTCCATTAACATCCCAGACATGCGCGCCGGACGCGCGGCTCATCACCACTGGAAAACGCCGGTTGAGATCCCATTTCTCCGACGCGGTGATCCGCAGCGCGCGGCGGAGTGCGGTTTTTTGCGCGTCGGTCGCGGCCAAGGTGCCACTGGGCGTGTTCATGGACATGAACGATCTCCGGTTGATTCTCCGCCCATGGTCGGTTAGGCGAGCTGCGTGGCGATTCTTCGAGCGATCCGCAGCGCGTTCGCCTGAATAGTGAAGGTCGGGTTGACGCCTCCGGAATACGGAAAGAACCCGCCGTCCGCGACATAGAGATTGTCGATGTCGTGCACCCGACCCCAGCGGTCGACTACAGACTCTGTTGGATCGACCCCTGCTCGACAGCCGCCATGCAGATGCCCGCGACCGAACTGATAGTTGGAATCCTGGTAATCGACTTTTTTCACGCCGGCTTCGGCCAGCAATTCCGACGCGCGTCGGGACAAATAGCCTAATCGGCGTTTGTCCAGCGGATGAGTCCAGTATTCAAGAATGATTTTCTGCAGACCTAGCCGATCTCGACTGTTGGCCAGTCGGACCGTATTTTTGCGCATGGGCTGATCGGCCGCCAGGAAATGAAGCCGTAGCGCTATAGTGCCGTCACAAACCGCCTGTTCGGCAGGACTGGCTTCGTAGATCATTCCGCCCAGCCCGGAGGGCGCCTCGTCGTCGAGGTAGTGATCCGACATTGCGACCGTGGAGAACGGGCCGCCCGGCGACCGCGCGGGCAGCCGGTCCAGCGTGGTGCTGCCGGACACGTAGCCACTGATTTTGAACGAGATGCCGCTGCCGACCATGCCAGTGGCGTTGCCGATGCCGTTGGGCGCCGCGGACTGCGCCGACCGTAGCAGCAGGGCGGCAGACTGCACCGCGTTGCCGGTGAGCACCACGCAACGGGCGCGGACCCGAGCGCGTTGACTGGTGACGGTGTCCAGCCATTCCACCGAGTCCGCGCGGCTTACGTTGCCCAGGCCGATATGCACGGCCTTGCTGCCCAGGGCGACTGTCAGTGCGCCGGGCGGCAGGGGCACGTCAATGAATGGGGACCGCGCGTCGGCCCTCGCACCGGTCGGACACAGGTGTTCATTGCACGGGCCGCAGCAGTGACACGCCGGGCGGCCGCCATAGGGCAACGAGTTGATAGCCAGCGGGGTGGGGAACGGCAGCCGGCCTAGGCGTCCGCCCGCCTTGGCGATCAACAGGCCCTGTGGGCTGTACTCGTGCGGCGGCAGCACGGCGGGATCGCTGGGCGGTTCGAGCGGGTCCGCGCCAGGGAGCCGGGCCACCCCCATCCGCCGTTCGAGCTCCTCGTAATAGGGGCGTAGTTCGGCGTAGTCGATCGGCCAGACTGGGTCGAGCGCGTCCGCGGCCACATGCGCTCGCGCGTCAAAATCGACGGTCCGATAACGGAAGGCGATCCCGGCATACAGCGTCATTCCACCGCCGAGTGCCGACACGCTCCAGGGGCGCCCGAACGGCGTCAACGTCCCGGCAGGAGAGGGCACCAAGGCGTCATCGAAGCCACTTTGGACAGTCGCCAGTGAGGCGCCGGGGAGAAGCGTCCGGCCTTCTTCAAGGACGAGCACTCGGAATCCGTTTCGAGCGATCTCGTGGGCAACTATCGAGCCACTGGCACCACTCCCAACGACGCATACGTCAACGGCACTGGCCGTCATTGTCTTGCCTGGCCCTTCTAGCCGCAACTATCGCGTTCTGTGATATGCTCCCAAAACCGCCCTGGATCGAAGTGCCGCGAAATTCTTTGGCCTTGGTCTGTTCTTTCCTCGGCATCAGCGCTTTCTTCCGTAGATCCAAGATCCTGTCGTGCCGTTCATGTTCATTGGTCCTTATTGCCCTACGGTGAGATAGAGCAACGGCCGTGCCAGCGCTCCTCGCGCGCATTAAGCGCCTGATTGTGCTTTGAAACAGTTCGCGATGCGCAAACGGTGCACGATGTTTTGAATCTCACAGGTTTGTGTGCCGCTGTCAGAAAGCGGACAACGATCGAGGGGCTGATGCATCCGGACCTTGCCCCACGACCTAATCCAGGTTGAAGGCACTTCCTTTTTTGGCAATGCGCGCGGCGCCCTGGGCGACTTGCGGTGGGCTACCGCCAACTGCTGCAAGAGTATTTCACGGTCCATGCCGCGCTTACAGCAAACTAACTGAGGCCGCCCGTCCATGCTGCCGAGGTCTATGGTCTCGGGGGGCTGAGAGCCACAAAAGTTGACCCTGCGCCCGCAATTAGACAACGCCCGTGCGTCATCGGCGTGTGCCCATGCTACGCATTTCGATCGGATCGCAAATTCGCACTTAGAGTCAGAACGTCGCGATACTCGCGCACGATTTCGATGTCAGCAACATAAGCTTCATCTCCTTATCGCGTAACCCACTCGCCGGGCGTTGAAGGAGGTCACACGGTTTCCACGACCTGGGCTTTGAGAAGGATGGGACTCTGGATCGCATTCACGGTCGAGACGCACCGAGATGGCCGAGACGAGGAGATCTCCAGAGAGCCAAGAGTGGCGGCCTGGATTGCCGTGACGGGTTTATGGCCGCGAGAGAGGCTCGCGGTGCCCGTCGCGGAGAACCGCGATGTCCAGGCACAACCAAGTTTCGCAGAGCAGCCCCAGCCGGACCAATTTTTATGACGAGATCACGAATAGACTCATTGCCGAACTAGAGGCGGGGTGTGTGCCCTGGGTCCAGCCGTGGGGAACGGCTGCGGCGAAGGCGCCGCTTGCCATGCCTTACAATGCAGCAACACATCGGCGATATAGCGGCATTAACATCCTGATCCTCTGGAGCGCTGTGGTCGAGCGGGGCTTCTCCGGCCAGAGCTGGCTCACCTTCCGGCAGGCATTGTCGCTGGGTGGCCACGTCCGCAAAGGAGAGCGAGGAACGACCGTCGTCTATGCTGACCGCTTCGTGCCCGAAGAGGAGAGGAAGCGGGCGATTGAGGCGGCCGACGAAGCCCAAGCGATTCCCTTTCTGAAACGTTTTACGGTCTTCAATACCGACCAATGTGACGGGCTGCCAGCCGAGGTGTCGACTATGGCGCCTCTCGCGTTACTTCACATGATCGAGCCGCAAGTCGAAGCGCTGATTAGTGCCAGCGGCATCGATCTTCGAATCGGAGGTAACCGAGCTTTCTATTGTCCCTCTGAGGACTACGTTCAGGTGCCATTTCCGGCTGCCTACTTTGAGCCGATCAATTGGCATCGCACGGCTCTGCACGAGTTGGCTCATGCCAGCGGCCATTTCTCACGGCTCAACCGGGATCTATCCGGAAGTTACGGCACCAAGAAATACGCCTTCGAGGAAATCATCGCGGAGATATCCGGCGCATTCTGCTGTGCTTCGCTCGGCATCGTGCCGACCGTGCGGCATGCGGACTACATTGGTTCGTGGCTTGAGGTGCTCCGCGAAGACAATCGCGCGATCGTCCGCGCCGCTTCGCAGGCCAGCAAAGTCGCGGATTATCTGCTCGCGTTCTTGCCTGATCTCGCCTCGAGCCCGGCGGAAGAACCCGCCCACTGCGAGGCCGTCTGATGCCGTTCGACGCTTCCGAACTGGCACACCGCCTCGCGCGCGAGGCCGAGGCGGTGTGCCGCCACTATCTCTCCAATGGTCGGCGCATGGGGCGCTATTGGCTGGTCGGCGATGTCCGCAACACGCCAGGCCGCTCGATGTTCGTGCGGTTACAGAAATCTCCGAAGGGACCTGCGGGCAAATGGACCGACGCCGCCACGGGCGAACATGGTGATCTCCTCGACATCATCCGCGAAACCTGCGGCTTCATAGAATTCCGCGATGTCGTGGACGAGGCAACGCGCTTCCTTAAGCTCCCTCGACCGCACCCAGATCTCCCAACGAAGCCGGTCGGCGCAACAGTAAAGGCAGGATCGCCGGAAGCGGCGCGGCGGCTGTTCGCGATATCTCGGCCGATCGATGGGACCCTCGTGGAGGCATATTTGCGCGGACGCGCCATTTTCGAGCTGCACTACGGAGCGAGCCTGCGCTTCCACCCACGCTGCTACTATCGTCCGGATGAGGACGCGCGGACCGAGATTTGGCCTGCAATGATTGCCCGCGTCACCGATCTCGATGGCCGGATAACAGGCGCGCACCGGACCTGGCTCAATCCTGAGGGGTTTGACCCGATCAGGCTCGGCAAGGCGCCGATCGACACACCACGACGGGCAATGGGCGATCTGCTCGGCAACGCAGTTCGTTTCGGTACGGCGAATGATGTGCTTGTCGCGGGCGAAGGGATCGAAACCATCCTGTCGCTGCGCTACGCACTGCCTACCTTGCCAATGGCCGCCGCACTATCGGCCAATCACCTCGCTGCCATGCTGCTCCCGCCGACGCTGCGTCGCCTCTACATCGTCCGGGATGCGGATGCAGCGGGACACGCGGCGACGGCTGCCCTCAGGCAGCGCTCGGAGGCTGCTGGTATCGTGGCGATCGCTTTGTCTCCTCGGTTGGGAGATTTTAATGACGATCTCCGCACGTTCGGCATCCACGAGCTTCGAGCGGCTATGCGCATTCAACTCGCGCCGCAGGACGTTACCCGCTTCTTGGTTATGGCGGAGAATGGATAACAGCCGGCGTTGCCAGCGACGTCCTCACAGTAGGTCGATGGTAGAGGTCCATGGTGCCGAGGAGAGGCCGCGCCCTGGCCTTCTAGAGGGCGATCGGACAGCATTCGGACCGGACCGGCAATGGCTGCGCCCGGCTATTTTCCGCCGGCGGTGTTCACCCCACGAAGAAAGCTTCGCGGGGCCCCCGCCACGCGCCTTTGCATCGCGAAGCAAAATAGCCGGACTTCGCCATCCTCCGCTGTCGCTGCGGCCCTTCGCTTTGCTTCGGGTTCTGGTCCGTTCCGCCCGCCGTCAGGTGATCGCCACGAAGGCCGCGATGGGCGCGGCCGATCCGGGCAAAGGACCTCGACCATGACAACCGATCGCAACGACCTCGATTTCGAACCAACGCACGGCTCATTCCCGATGGATCACGTCATTAGCGAACTTCAGCTCTTTGGCTACCGGCCTTTCAACGACGAGCCAGACCCGAGGCCGCTTCCCGAAGGCAAGATGATCGCGGGTGCTGTCGCCGATATGTTCGACGCCCTCGTCGCAACCCTGAGCGACACTCGCCTCGAGCCGGATCTCGATGACCTGCTCTGGTCGACGGTCAACCTGTTCCACCGTGCAACAGAGCGCATCGAGCGCGAGCTCGACGATAACGAGCAAGCGCAGCGGAAGAGCCAGCGTGAGCAGGACGGCTCGGAAATCAGATCGGTCGAACTCGAGCGGCTCACGGCCGAAGGCATCACGCTGGTCGAACGTCGCAACTGCATGGAACTCTTCCGCGATCAATCCATCGAGCACTTCCAGGTCCATACCGGCTCGCCCTGGCGTCCTCGCTCTGGATCGCTGGTCAATCATCGGAAGCTTACTGCGGCGATGATCGACTCAAGGGATTTCCTCGTCGCCAAACACCGGGCGGAGACCGAAGTATTGCTGCCGGCCGGCCCCAAAATTGCCCTGACCGGTGGGCTCGACTTCAACGACCATCATCTGATCTGGGATCGACTTGACAAGGTCCACGGCAAGCATCCTGACATGGTGCTGCTACATGGCGGCTCGCCGAAAGGCGCCGAACTGATCGCCGCCAAATGGGCGACCAATCGCAAGGTGCCTCAGATTGCTTTCAAGCCCGACTGGACCAAGCACGCCAAGGCCGCACCGTTCAAGCGTAATGACGCGATGCTGGAGATCCTGCCGATCGGCGTCATGGTCTTCCCCGGCACTGGCATCCAGAGCAATCTCGCCGACAAGGCGAAACGGCTCGGCATCCCGGTCTGGAAGTTTGGCGATGGCGGCGCGTGATCGCCGTCCATGCCGATTTCGAAAACTCCCTGCATAGGGCAAGCGTCGGAACCGACGCAATCGCGCCCCCGAGCACATTCGCCACCTGGAATGTGGTTAGACAGTGAGCCGCACTTCTTACTAGTTCCGGCTTCAGTAACCTCGCGTCCAGGTGTTGGTGGAAGGCGCGAATTGCTCTCGGACTTCCTCAATACCTTCGCATCGGCCTATTCTACTCCGATCTTTGCTCTCGCTGTAGACGCCCTTCCATTGCTGGTTAGGTTCACTGCCGGCGTGATGGTATTTCATGGTGCGCGGGGCACCATCGGCAGGTTGCTCGTCGGCATCGCTGCCGCCGCGCTGATGCTCCTCATCGGTCAGATCACCTTTGCCCTGGCGCTGTCATTCGTCTTGCGCGCCGTCATCGCGGCAGTCTTTGCCATTCCGGCGGCCGTTGCCGGTTATCATGTGATTCTCGGATATCGTACGTTGGGATGCCATCCCCGGTCTGGCGCGAGATCTTTTGCTGCATCGGTTCGATCTTCATCGGTGACACGGGGGCGGGCGGCATGACCGTCTTGGCCGAGCTTGGCCCGCTTCAGTCAGTCAGGGCAGGGCGAACCGAACGTCAACCAGTTCTCGCGGCCAGGGCGGTTATAGCCCTTCGGCTCGACGCCCAGGGTTCTCCTCGATCATTAGGCGCGTCGAGATCGCCAACGACGGGCATCGCAGCGAGAGGCGGTCTCCTCAGAGCACTACACGGCCATTATGCCGATCATTCGCGGACCCCGTGAGTGTCGAGGCGGGCGTTCTCTAACGGCTATTTCGGGGCGGCCAACGCCCGACTTTTCCCGTACGTTGTTTCCTTTCTTCGCCTGAACCTCTCGACCTCTTGTACAGGACGACCGACGTCCGCCGCCCGTCTCCTTTAAGGCTGTTCAGCGCACGGACGCACCTTGCCTCTTGATGGCTGGATCTGGCCGAAGACCGGCTCCGCCTCGATCGTCTGAGCCGCAACGCCGCCGTTAAGACTTTCTTCCCCTGGGCTGACGCCCATTCCTCGCGAGCCAAGAAAGTCTTCCGGCTAGCGTCCTTCGCTACGCTCCGGCCCGCGAGCGGGTGCGTCGCCGATCGTCATTCGGCCTCTCGATCGCCATCGAGGCTGCGGTGGTCGCGGGCTCGAAAACTCAAGGAGAAGTGACATGGCTAACATCGGTTCCTTTAAAAAGGTCGGCAACGATTTTCAGGGCGAGATCGTCACCCTGAGCGTGCAGGCGAAGGGCGTCCGCATCGTCGCCGAGCCCAACCGCACAAACGAGAACGCGCCCAGCCACCGCGTCTACGTCGGCCGGGCCGAGATCGGGGCAGCCTGGTCGAAGCGCTCAGAGGAGGGCCGCGACTACCTTTCGCTCAAGCTCGATGATCCTTCGTTCAACGCGCCGATCTATGCGAACCTGTTCGAGGATGAAGGCGAAGGTCATGCCCTGCTCTGGTCGCGGCCGCGGAAGAACGGCGACTGAGGTTCTCTCCACCGAGCCCCGCCCGACCCACTCGGGCGGGGCCTTTTAGCCGCGCGACGGAAGCCGTTAATCTTTTGTTTACCTGAACTTAAGCCAACCGATTCGGCGCGGCGTCTCAATTCGTGCCCCCGAGTTGGCCGCAGCCGAGTCGGTGAAGAGTCAACCTTATAGGTGACAAATATACTGCATCGCGATCGGCGCGACTCACCCTATTTCTCGGCCACTACAAACGCGTTCACCGCTTCACGGAGCTGACGATGGCGAGTCCGTTCATGTTGTTTCCCGATCCACAAGCGGTGACGCTTAAGCGCACTTGCCTGGCGCAAATGATCATCAGCCTTGCCGCGCTGATGTCGACTGGCGTCCTGCTATCGAACGTCCTGACGGTGATGAATGGATTGCATTAGAGGCCTCGGCCAACTCAGGGCAGAGCTGCGGGAAATGACTGTAAGAATTTGAGAGCCGGACTGCACGGTGCCCAAGGCGCCATGCGGTCCGGCCCAACCATTGATCGGTCCATTCAGATCAAAGCGAGGTCGACGAGTGCAAACGTTGCCAAGCAGGCATCTTGCTCGGAACGAGCAGAAGGTCGTCGAAGACTTACTTCTTCATCTTCTTCTTTTTGGCCTTTTTCACAGTGGTCTTCTTCGCCTTCTTCGCTTTCTTGGCCATATGCCCCTCCGTTAAATCTCAAATGAGATCGCTTACTGCGCAGACCGGAATCGGCCTCCACACGAGAAAGCATACCACGGAATTTGCAAGATTGACATTGAGACGTCTTGTTCGTGGGGCTACCGCGTTCGAGTGTCTGCCGTTGGCCAGCACGGGGGCGAGAGAAGCGTTCTCGCAACCACGGCCGATTGGCAGTATGTGATCCGGTGTTGGGCGATCCGCAAAGACACCAGCAAAAATTTGCGCGGGCATGATCTGGACACTGGCGGACTGATGCAATCGGCGCCCGAAAGTACCCGCTGGGCCGTTCTGTTGCCCCATTTGGCCGAAACGATCAGCGCTCCGAAGTGCTTTCTAGCTTGGGGCAGGCCCTGAACCATCCCATCATGTCTTCGCACCGCCGTACGCGCGATGACGTCGCTCGCCTTGATCCGGCGGGCTATGAAAGACTATATCGCCGAGTGGCGAGGCTCCGTTCCTCGACGTCTTCCGTACATCAGACTCGGCGAGCGTCGCTATGTGGTCCTCGATGGCATCGACGGGCGGACGCATTACGCCGAGATCGGCAGCCTCTCGGCTGGCGATGAGGCGCCTGTCCGGAACACCATCGTGGAACTCAGATCGCGTGTTGCAGAACCGCGGGAGATCGATCGGACCATCGCAAGGATCGCCGCCGCGCATCGCGGACGCTACAGCGAGCAGTTGCACCATGAGTTCGACCGGCAGGCTTCCGGCGAGTTCGTCGCATCGCATGTGCGGCGCCTGGAAGCGATGCGGCAGGAAGGTATCGTCAGCCGGCTCGCCGACGGAAGCTGGACGGTGGGCGAAGACTATCTTGACCGGGCGATGCAGTACGAGAGCCGCCAGCGCTCCCGCAATCCGGTTCGCCTTGCGGTGCTGTCATGGCAGAGGCTCGAGGATCTGCCACAGGCGGTGGGCGCCACCTGGATCGATCGCCAGCTTGTCGCCAGCACCCCCGAGGCGCTTGGGCCGAGCGGAACGGGTGCGGAGGTCGAGGCAGCAATGCGGGCAAGACGGCAATGGCTGATCGAGCAGGGGCTCGCGCGCGAACAGGACGGGAAGCTGCGCTATGCGCGGGACTTGCTCCGAACCCTCGAGGCTCGTGAACTCCGCCAGACCGCTGCGGAGATTTCGGCGCGAACCGGCCTTGATCGTTTCGAGGTCAAAGCGGGCGACAACGTCAGCGGCGTCTACCGGCGCATGCTGACGTTGAACAGCGGCCGGTATGCGCTGATTGAGCGGTCCCACGCGTTTGTGTTGGTGCCTTGGCGGCCGGTTCTCGAGCGGGCGCGCGGGCAGTTCGTCACCGGTAGCGTCGGCGGCGAGGGGATTTCCTGGTCGATCGGAATAAAACGGGGCATCGGACGCTAGTGCACGGAGCATATCCGTCTTCGCCCACGCTCTCTTTCGGCTGGCTCCCATTTGCCCGCAGGGCTATTTCCGAGAAGCTTTCTCAGGAACATGCTCTAAGATTCTGAAATTGCTGCTAGTTATACTATTCTTGCGAAAATAGTATAACTTGCCCTTGCAGGGGGTTTCCGCAGTTCGGCTGAACGGTGAGTGAATCCGACCCAGCACGTCGACGTTTCGTCAACTTGCGAGCATACCCAACTCGGCCCAAATTGCGGATTGGCGGACTTCGCCGGGCCTCAGCCCGGCGCCAGTCCGACCTTGTACCGCCGCGCGAGCCGCCAAAACCAATCCTGATCCAAGTTGGTCTCCCGGCCGACTTCGCGGACCGAGCTCCGCGCGCGATCAAAGATTGCGTAGCAAAGGCCTTCGTCGTCGTGACGGGCATAGTAGGCGATGCCGTCGGCTCCAAGCGGATGGTCGAATAGCGCCTTCGACCAGGCCTGCGGCGCATCGTAAGGCAGCCCACCATGCACCACCTCGGCAGTCGCGCCAAGGATCGCAAGCGAGGGGCCAGCGAGCCTGATCAGCTCAAGGTCTTCTGTAATTTCGAGACGAACGTATGCTTTGCGCCGGAGCAGGCTGGCATCGATCAGAGTTCGTCCCGGCACGCGGAGGAACGTTTCTGCGAAGGCACCATATGTTTCCCGAGCGGCATAGAGAACACCGTAACTCTCATCGGGGGCGTTCAGTCTGCCGAGACGCGACGTGTCGAAAAAGATCGGATCGCACTCGGCCGTGTAGAACCGATGCACGTTCGTGCCTCGCCGCAGTCGGACCGAGCGGGGACGACGGCGAACCAGATCGTCCGGCGGCAGCGGTGCAGTCACGCGCCTTGCTGAGCCATTCGCCGGGCGGCCTCAACCACGAGTTGGACTTTGCCTTCCTTGAGCAGATCGATCGGTTTACGGCCGTTCAGCCGATCATCAGGCTGAGCCAGGAAGTTCAGGACGGTCCAGGGATTGTCGGTCGGCAGTGCCTCCTGAATAGCCTTGAGGCCGTCCACGACGGAGCCGTCCAGGTTGAACTGAAGGGTCGGGTAGCTGCGGTGATTGCTTGGGCCCGGAACGGCAAGCAAGCTGCCTTCCTGCACCCGCTTGTCGATGGCTTGGCGGGAGATGCCCCTCATCAGCGTCCTGACCTGCTCCAGGTCATAGGCGCCCCCCGATCGTCGCAGGTCTTCCTGGGCGATACGAACGCCTTGGAGAACGGCCAGCGCGCGTGCATCGGGTTCAAACGCAGCCTTATTGACGACGGTCGGCTTGGCAGTACGGGTTTTTGAGAAGTACCGGACTTGGTAGCCAAACAACTTCTTGTGGCGTTGACGGAGCTTTTGCAGAGTGGTTCCGCTCTTGGAGACAATCGCTATCGCTGCATCCGGTGGAAGAGCAACGTTCTTCAGGCCCGCCGGCTTCTCGAGCACGATCATCACGCCGTCTTCCTGGACGGACCGAGCGCTGGAAGCGGAAGAGGGTTTCGATTGCGTCTTTGCCATGGCTGGAAAGCTCCAATCCCAATATTTGGGAGAGTATGCAACTTTGTTAACTTTTACAAACTGATTATAGGTATTATAAAACCTCTAACCTTGTCCTCCGTATCGGGCAAAGCACTTTCGGCTTCCCAAGGCCGCGGTGAAGTGGCGACGGAGATCGGTGATCTGCATGGGTAAGTTATGCGCTTTGCGGCGTGAGCATAGTTGAAGAAGCTCTATCACGTCGCGTCTCGCTGTCGCGTTTTCGCCTGGAAGCGAGTCGCATTGTTCTCCGCCGTGTTGAAGATGCGATGGCGCCGATGCCGTGAGCAAACCGGCAATGAAATCCCAGGTGCGCCAATAGTTCACGGGTTGTTGAGGCGCTTGATGACGCTCTCTCCAACTTGATACTCAAACCCTCGGTCTGATCGGGCTTGATCAATCGCGCTCTCGCTGACAGCGCGATTTTTTATTTTGATTGAAGGCCTGCCGTTTTCCCCGTTTTCATCGCGCTGTCGACGTAGCGCGGGCGAGTGGGACGGCGAATGTATCCAGCGAAAATCTATGTCGGTCAGATCACGATCGTACTCGGCATCGTCGTTGTGTCGAGCTGGGGAGCGACGCAATGGACCGCGGCAGCTCTCGGCTTTCAGGAGCGGCTCGGTGCGCCCTGGTTCCTGATTGCCGACTATCCGGTTTATTTGCCCTGGCGGCTGTTCGAATGGTGGTTCGCTTACGAGGCCTACGCTCCGGAAATCTTTGAAGAGGGTGGTGCCATCGCGGCAGGTGGCGGCATCGCAGGCGCAATGTTTGCCGTTCTCAACTCCGTGTGGCGGGCGCGGCAAAATCAGTTGGTGACGACTTACGGCTCGGCACGCTGGGCGACGCCCAAAGAGATCAAGGAGGCCGGCCTCTACACGACCAAGGGCGTCTTTCTTGGACGGCTTGAGAACAATTATCTGCGTCACGATGGCCCGGAGCACGTTATGTGCTTTGCGCCGACCCGCTCGGGCAAGGGCGTGGGGCTTGTGCTGCCAACGCTGTTGTCATGGACCTCCTCGGCGGTGGTGCATGACATCAAGGGTGAAAACTGGGAGCTAACTTCCGGCTGGCGCGCAACTTTCTCGCATTGCCTGTTGTTCAATCCAACCGACTCGAGAAGCGCCCGCTACAATCCGTTGCTGGAGGTCCGCAAGGGCGCTGCGGAAGTTCGGGATGTCCAGAACATCGCCGACATCCTGGTCGACCCAGAAGGCGCGCTGGAACGCCGTACCCATTGGGAAAAGACCAGTCATTCCCTGTTGGTCGGCGTGATCCTTCATGTTCTCTATGCGGAGGAGCAGAAGACCCTCACCCGCGTGACCGAGATCCTGGCCGATCCCGCGCAGTCCTTTGAGAAGACGCTGCGGATCATGATGGCCACAAACCATCTCGGAAGCGAGGCCGAGCCGAAGGTCCATCCCGTGGTTGCCGCCACCGCGCGCGAGCTTCTCAACAAGTCCGAGAACGAGCGCTCGGGCGTGCTGTCGACAGCTGTAAGCTTCCTGGGTCTCTACCGCGACCCCGTTGTCAGCCGGAACACCGAAAGCTGCGATTGGCGCATTGCGGATCTGGTTAGCGCCGAAAAGCCCGTCACGCTTTACCTGGTCGTGCCGCCTTCGGATATCAGCCGCACCAAGCCGCTGATCCGGCTAATCCTCAACCAGATCGGCCGCCGCTTGACCGAATCCTTGAACACGAAAGCAGGCAAAGCCAAGCAGCGCCAGCTTTTGTTGATGCTGGACGAATTCCCCGCGCTCGGCCGGCTCGATTTCTTTGAGAGCGCGCTCGCCTTTATGGCCGGCTATGGCATCCGCGCCTATTTGATCGCCCAGTCGCTCAATCAGATCGCCAAGGCCTATGGCGAGAACAACGCGATCCTGGACAATTGCCACGTCCGCATCGCGTTTGCGGCCAACGACGAGCGCACCGCAAAGCGCATTTCGGACGCGCTCGGCACTGCAACGGAGCTAAGAGCGCAGCGGAACTATGCCGGTCACCGGCTCGCGCCGTGGCTCGGTCACGTCATGGTCAGCCGCCAGGAAACCGCGCGGCCGCTGCTCACTCCCGGCGAGGTGATGCAGTTGCCGCCCGACCAGGCGATCGTACTGGTTTCGGGTCTAGCGCCGGTTCGTGCCTCTAAGCTCCGGCACTATGAGGACGCCAATTTTGTGGGGCGTCTGCGTTCGCCGCCGCAGCTTGCCGCGGAGGAGTATCACGACCGTCCGTCGGCACGTCCTAACGACTGGGCCTGTCAAATCCGCAACCTCGATCTTCGGCTAGCGACCCTGCCGTTCCGCGACCTGATGCACGCGGGAGCTGAGGAAGGCGGCCTCAAGCAGCAGCTGCCGCTGTTTGAAGAAACCGTTCCCCATGCGGAGGCCACGAGGTTCGCCGAGGAGCGCTTGCTCGACGATGACGCAGACGTAGCCGCGGATCGCAATCAGATGCAGCGCGCGGCCAGCGCCTCGAACACCATCCGAAGCGCCCATGCCGTGACCCGCGACGACGATGACCTCCTTCCTGCGTTCTAACGGGAATTCCCCATGAAACCTAAACTTTCTGCCTATGTTTCCGATAGCGTGGCACAGCGGCTTGAGCTCGCCGCCAAGCGGCCCGGCACCAACAAATCGGCCATCATCGATGCTGCGCTCGATCGCTTCCTCAATCCGGACCGAGACGCAAGCGGTGATGCGGCGCTGATCCGCAGGTTAGATCGCATGAGCCGGCAGCTCGATCGCACAGACCGCGATCTTTCGATCATGGCGGAAACCATTGCGTTGTTCGTCCGCTACTACCTGACCATCACGCCGCCTCTGCCTTCGCCCGATCAGGATGCGGCGCGCGCGCTCGGACGCGAGCGGTTCGAGATGTTCGTCGCCCAGGTCGGCAAACGCGTGGCGTCAGGCGGCCGGCTCGTTGCAGACGTCATGGAGCAGGTCTCAACGTCAAATCCGGATCTCTTCATGCGACATCTCGAGGAGGGCGCCCCGCTTGGCGCCAGCCCTCGTGCTGATGACAAATCCCGTTCGCAAGACGCGACGGGCGAGCAGCCGGGGCCGTCTCCGGCAGGGCGGGAGGAGGTCGGTTATGTCTGATCTTCTCTCGCCCGAAACCCGCGAGCGACGCCGCGACATGTTGCGGACCGCGATGGGGCCGGCGATCGCGCTGGCTCTCGAAGAGGCCGATGTGGTCGAAGTGATGGTCAATCCCGACGGCAGGCTCTGGCTCGACCGGCACGGGTCCGGGCGTGCGGATACTGGCGTGGTGCTGACGGCGCAGGAGGCCGAGCGGATTATCCGCCTTGTCGCGAGCCATGTCCGGGCAGAGGCAGGCGGATCATCACCGATTATTTCGGCCGAGCTTCCCGAAACCGGAGAGCGATTTGAAGGCGTCCTGCCGCCAGTCTCGCTTGCGCCGTGTTTTGCCATCCGCAAGCCCGCGACGACCACCTTCCGTCTCTCCGACTACGTCAAGGCGCAGATTGCTTCGCCTCTGATGGCCAAGGTGCTCACCGCCGCGGTGACAGAAGGCCGTAGCATTCTGGTTGCCGGCGGCACGGGGTCGGGCAAGACCACGCTTGCCAACGCGCTTCTCGCTGAGATCGCCCGCCTTGATGAGCGCATCGTCATGATCGAGGACACACGCGAGCTCCGCTGCGAGGCCAAGGATGCCGTGACGCTCCGAACCAAGCCGGGCGTGGCAAGCCTTGCTGATCTGGTGCGTTCCACGCTTCGCTTGCGTCCTGACCGCATCATTGTCGGCGAGGTGAGAGGAGCCGAAGCCCTCGACTTGCTCAAGGCCTGGAACACGGGTCATCCGGGCGGCATCGCCACGGTTCACGCCAATTCGGCGCGCGCGGCGCTCTATCGAATCGAGCAACTGATCCAGGAAGCCGTCGCCACCGTGCCGCGCCGGCTCATTGCCGAGGCGATTGATGTGATCGTCTTCATCAAGGGGCGGGGACCTGCGCGCCGGATCGAGGCGGTCGCCGAGCTCCAGGGCCTCGATCCCTCGGGCGACTACCTCCTGGAAACCCCGCCCGGCCTTCCGAACACCAGCCATCGGCCTTAAGACCCACGGAGAGTGCGACATGCTCGTTTCGCTGCGTTCAACTACGCGTTTCTTCTTTTCCCTGGCTCACAAACCACTCCTCACGGAGTTCGGGACCGTCACCTGCGTACTTTTGACGGCCTCGGCGGCCCATGCGGCCGGGTCGGGCATGCCGTGGGAAGCTCCGCTCGAGCGCATCCTGGAATCCGTGCAGGGGCCGGTCGCCAAGATCGTCGCCGTCATCATCATCACCGTGACTGGGATATCGCTGGCCTTCGGCGATACCTCCGGCGGGTTTCGCAAGATGGTCCAGGTCGTGTTTGGCCTCTCCATTGCCTTTGCAGCGAGCTCCTTCTTCCTTTCGTTTTTTTCGTTCGGCGGCGGAGCGCTGATCTGATGCGCCCCGATGGCTTCGAACTCGTGCTCCACCGCTCCTTGACCGAGCCCATCCTGATCGGTGGCGCGCCGCGTGCGGCCGCTATTCTGATCGGCACGCTGTCGGCCGTGCTGGCGCTCGGCTTGCGGCTTTGGCTTGCGGGTCTGGTGTTCTGGATCGTCGGCCACGGCATCGCGGTCTGGCTTGCCAAGTGCGATCCCGCCTTTGTGGAGGTCGCCGTCCGCCACACCAAGCATAAGGGCTGGCTCGCATGCTGAACTTGAGAGAATTCCGCAGCCATGCCTATCGCCTGGCCGATTGGCTTCCCTGGGCATGCCTGATCGCGCCTGGCGTAGTCCTCAATAAGGACGGCAGCTTTCAGCGCACCATCCGTTACCGGGGACCCGACCTCGACAGCGCGACCGAGGCCGAGCTCATGAGCGTGGTCTCGCGGATAAACAACGTCTTGAAGCGCTTTGGCTCGGGCTGGGCGCTGTTCTTTGACGCTACGCGGGTCGAGGCCTCGGAATACCCGCGCTCGCCGTTTCCCGACGCGGTGTCCTGGCTCGTCGATGAGGAGCGGCGGGCCGCCTTCGAAAACACCTCCGAGGCATCCTGGAACGATCATTCACGTCCGCGCGGACAGCATTTTGAAAGCGTTCTGCACCTCACCTTGATGTATCTGCCGCCGGCTGAGCGCGTGTCGCGGCTGGAGGGGCTGTTTCTGGAGCGCCCGCGAGAGAAGGAGGCCGGCAAACGGAGACGGCGTCAGCAACGTGCTCAGGTAACCGCTCAGGCCGGACAAGACGATGGTGAGCAAAACGACGGTGCTTCTGAGACCGTCATTGAAGATGATCGGGCTCAGCCGCCGCGTGAGCACAGCTATTGGGACCATCTTGAGCGCTTTGTCCAGGAAACGGACCGGGCGATCGATCTCCTATCCTCCGTCCTGCCCGAAATCTGGCCGCTCAGCGATGAAGAGACGCTGACATATCTCCACAGCTGCGTCTCGACCAAGCGACACCCCGTCGCCGTTCCCAAAATTCCGGCCTATCTCGATTGTTTCCTCAGCGACGAGCCGTTGACCGGCGGATTGTCGCCGGCGATCGGCCGAAATCATCTTCGCGTGCTGACCGTGCTCGGTTTTCCAGCCGTGACCTTTCCCGGCTTGCTCGATGAACTGAACCGGCTCGGCGTCGCTTATCGCTGGGCAACGCGATTCTTGCCGCTCGACCGCACGCAGGCCCACACCGCGCTGTCGCGGTATCGCCGTCAGTGGTTCGCCAAGCGCAAATCGTTAGGCGCAATCGTGAAGGAGGTCATGTTCAATGAGCAGGCGGCGCTCATCGACACGGACGCCAGCAACAAGGCCATCGATGCGGATGCTGCGCTCACTGAGCTTGGCGATGATCTCGTGGCATTCGGCTATATGACTACAACCGTCGCCGTCAGCGATGAGGACGCGCGCGCCGCCGATGACAAGATCCGCCTCGTCGAACGGGTCATCAATAGCCGCGGTTTCACCACGATCAGGGAAAGCGTCAATGCGGTCGAGGCCTGGCTTGGCGGTCTTCCGGGCCAGGCCTAT
Organism: Bradyrhizobium icense; assembly: GCF_001693385.1. Classification (NCBI taxonomy): domain Bacteria; kingdom Pseudomonadati; phylum Pseudomonadota; class Alphaproteobacteria; order Hyphomicrobiales; family Nitrobacteraceae; genus Bradyrhizobium; species Bradyrhizobium icense. The sequence continues at coordinate 4,992,575 of NZ_CP016428.1, read as the reverse complement.
GCGAATATTCGCCAGCCAATCGTTCACACGCTCAATCTCGCCCATATGTGTCCGCTGTCGGCAGTGTGGGCCGGGCCGGAACGCTGTGAGCACCTCGATGGTCCGCCGCTTCTGATCGCCAAAACCAAGGGCGCCACCCCATTCCGGCTGTCACTCCATGCCGGAGACGTCGGGCATACCATAGTCGTGGGGCCAACCGGCGCGGGCAAGTCGGTGCTGCTTTCGATGCTTGCCCTGCAGTTCCGCCGTTACCCGAATGCTCAGCTAATAACTTTCGACAAGGGCCGCTCTGCCCGTGCGACAACGCTTGCCCTGTCAGGGGCCTGGTATGAGCTTGGTGCCAAGGGCGGCATCGCGTTTCAGCCGCTGAAGGATGTTGCGGAGGAGGGTGCGCGGCTATGGGCGCTCGACTGGCTCTGTGGCGTGCTTGCGCACGAGCGCATCACCGTGACGCCGGAGGTCAAAGAAGCCGTCTGGTCAGCACTTAAGAGCCTCGGCACGGCGCTTGTTTCCCAGCGCACGATGACCGGGCTTGTGGCGTTGCTTGCCCGCGATGCCCTGCGCCAGGCGCTCCAGCCGTACACCCTCGAAGGGCCATACGGCCGTTTCCTCGATGCGGACGCCGACCGTCTCTCCAGCGCCGACGTTCTGACCTTCGAGATGGAGGAACTGATGGCGCTGCCCGGCTTGGTCGCACCCGTTCTCACCTATCTCTTCCATACTCTGGAGGCGCGCTTTGACGGCCGCCCAACCTTGCTGGTGCTCGATGAAGCCTGGGTCTTTCTGGACGATCCGCTGTTCGCGAGCCGGATCCGTGAATGGTTGAAGACGCTGCGCAAGAAGAACGTAGCGGTGATCTTTGCGACACAGTCGCTTGCCGACATCGCCGACAGCCAGATTGCGCCGGCGATTATCGAGTCCTGTCCTACCCGGATATTCCTGCCGAACCCACGCGCGCTTGAGGCGACCCAGACCGAAACCTATCGGCGGTTTGGCTTAAATTGCACGCAAGTCGGCCTGATCGCGGAGGCCTTTCCCAAGCGCGACTATTATCTGCAGTCGCGCGCCGGAAATCGCTTGTTCGAGCTTGGCCTTGGGCCAGTCGCACTTGCGCTCGTCGGAGCATCCTCGGCGGAGGATCAGCGCAGCATCGAAACGGTCCTGGCCCGGTCGGGCCACCATCATTTTGCCGAGCGCTATCTCGCTGAACGAGACCTGCACTGGGCGGCGAACCTGATCAGTACCTTCGAACAGGCTCACAAGGCCTAAGCTCAATCTCAACCTTCGGAGTAACTCATGCTCAAGGGCATCTGCCGCCTATGCTCCAACACGACCATAGGAGCAGCAGTAACAATAGTTCTATCTCTCATCATCGCCGTGAACGGATCGCGGCGGCTTGGAGCGCAAGTCATCGTGTTCGATCCATCGAACTACAGTCAGAACCTTCTGACTGCCGCACGAGCGCTTGAGCAAATCAACAACCAAGTCAGGAGCCTGCAAAATCAGGCTCAGTCACTTCTCAATCAGGCCAAACACCTTGCCGCTCTCCCAACGAGCGTGGTCGGTCAGCTCGCTTCGACGATCAGTCAGATGAACAGCCTGATTGCTCAGGCGAAGGGCATCTCATTCGATGTTCAACGAACCCAGCAGGATTTTGCACGATTGTATCCTCGCCAGTATGGGGCGGCCACGTCGTCCGACAAGATGGTGCAGGACGCCACCACACGCTGGGACAACAGCTATGAGGGACTGCAACAGGCGCTCACGCTTCAATCGGCGATCGTCAGTACCCTGGGCCAGGATGGCCAGACGCTTCGCACGTTAATGGCAAGCTCATCGGGAGCGATCGGCTCGCTGCAAGCCCAGCAGTCGGGCAATGAACTGCTCGCCTTGCAGATCAAGCAGTCGTTGCAGACGCAGGCTCTGCTGGCAACCCAGGCACGCGCGGACACGTTAAGAGCCGCCGAGCAGCAGGCTTCCGTTGCGGCCGCCCGGGAGCGCTTCATCCGCTTCATCGGCGATGGCCAAGCCTACGCCCGCCGCAGATAGGAGAGGGCGCCATGGCTGATCTCTCCGTCATCGATCGCTTCACCGAAACCTTCTCGAGGTACATTGACTCGGGCTTTGGCCTTCTGTCCGGCGAGGTCTCGTTCCTGAGTTCGACGCTCGTCGTCATCGATATCACGCTTGCAGGACTTGCTTGGAGCGTGCGGGCCGACGACCAGATCCTGGTGACGCTAGCCAAGAAGGTGCTCTATGTTGGCGCGTTCGCCTTCATTATTGTCAACTTCAAAAGCCTCGCTGATATCATCTTCAGCTCGTTCTCGAGCATTGGCCTGAAGGCATCCGGCGGCACCCTTAGTGCCGCCGACCTGACCCGGCCGGGATTTGTCGCTTCCGCCGGATTTACTGCGGCGCATCCGCTTCTGGAGGAGACAAGCCAGTTCTCCGGCTTCGATGTGCTGACCAATTTGCCAACGATCCTGATCCTGTTGTTTTGCTGGATCCTGATCGTGCTGGCGTTCTTTGTGCTCTCGGTGCAGCTCTTCGTTACCCTGATCGAGTTCAAGCTGACCACGCTTGCGAGCTTCATTTTGGTGCCGTTCGCGCTATGGGGCAAAACCGCTTTTCTGGCCGAGAAGACGCTCGGCAACGTCGTTGCCTCTGGCGTGAAGGTGATGGTGCTGGCAATCATCATCGGCATCGGTTCGACCATTTTCGGTCAACTCGCGAGCACCCTGACACGGCCCATCGACATTGCGTCGGCCATGAGCCTTCTGCTTGCGGCCCTGTCTCTGTTTGGACTTGGAATCTTTGGTCCGGGCATTGCCGCAGGTCTTGTTTCGGGTGCGCCTCAACTGGGTGCGGGTGCTGCGGCCGGAACGCTGGCAGGCGCCGCCGCTGTTGCGATTGGAGGAGGCGCCGCGGCAATGGGCGGGCTCCGCGCTACGGCGAGCGGATCAACGACGGCGGTCCGGTCAGCAGCGTCGTTGGCGGGACCCGGCTCGACAGCTGGCAGCGCAGCACGAGGTTCGGCCGTCGACCAACTGTCGAGTCCAAGCGGTGGTGGTGCAGGCGGTGGAGCGGCGGCATCTTCCGCCCAGCCATCAGCATCAACTGGACGGCAGCGGGCCAGCGAAGCTGCACGGGTGGCCGCCCATACGCTGAAGGATGGTGACAAGGGCGGACATTCGTCGGGTCCGAAGCTGGGGGAGGACTGACGTATGGCTAGTCATCCCTTTCAACGTGTCTCTGTTCGATACGGCGAAACGCCAGAGCCCGTGACGCCCTATCAGAAGGCGGCCCAGATCTGGGACGAGCGGTTGGGGTCCGCGCGGGTGCAGGCGAGCAATTGGCGACTTGCGGCGCTGGCCGCCACCGCGTTGTCCGGCATTCTCGGCTTGACGCTCCTGGTCGTGATCGGTCGCTCGGGAGTCGTTCCTTACGTGGTCGAAGTCGACCGCCTTGGCGAGGTGCGCGCCGTCGGGCCCGCGCTCGAAACCTATCAGCCCTCAGATGCCCAGATCTCGCATTTTCTGGCGCGATTCATCGAAAACGTGCGCTCCTTGTCGATCGATCCCATCATCGTGCGAAGCAACTGGCTGCGCGCCTACGACTTCGTCACCGATCGCGGTGCACTTGCCCTGAACGACTACGCGCGTGAAGCCGACCCATTCGCGAAAATTGGCTCGAAAACAGTCACGGCGGAAGTCACCTCGGTGGTACGCGCGTCCAGCGACAGTTTTGAGCTTCGCTGGAAGGAAAACACCTACGAGAACGGCTCGATTGCGAAGACCGAGCGCTTCACCGGGCTCGTGACCACGGTTCTCAAGCCGCCGGCAGACGCCGAAACGCTGCGCAAGAATCCCCTCGGACTCTACGTCCATTCCCTCAACTGGTCTCGCGACCTCATCGGAGACGCCAAATGAGTTCTGCTGCCACTAGCAAACTTGCGTCGGCCAGCGTTCTAGCCCTATCGCTGCTGCTTTGCGGCTGCGCCACCAAGCTCAACCTAGAAGCGCCCTATGACGAGATGACCTTTGAGCAAGCGGTCCCAGAGGGGGACCCGCCAAAGGCGGTCCAGGTCGTGGAGACGCCAAAGATCCTACCACTGCCCGGCCAGCTAAAGCCTTATCCGACGAAGGGCGGAAAAGAGGAAAAGCTGCCACCGGAGCAGGCGATTGCGAAGGCTAACAAGGCGGCTCGGATGGAGCCAACGCGTGCCGGATACATCAATGCCATCCAGGTCTATCCCTGGACGGAGGGAGCACTCTATCGGCTGTATGCAAGCCCCGAGAAGGTCTCGACCATCGCGCTTCAAACAGGTGAGGAACTGATCGACGTCTCGACAGGCGATACGGTCCGGTGGGTCGTTGGTGATACCGCAAGCGGGCAGGGTAGCGCCCGGCGGGTACACATCCTGATCAAGCCCACACTGCCGGATATCCAGACCAACCTCGTGGTCTTGACGGACCGGCGCGCCTATCACCTGGAGCTTGTCTCGACCAAGCAAACCTACATGGCCTCGATTTCCTGGACCTATCCGACGGATACGCTGGTTGCGCTTCACAAGCAAAACGCAGTGGCGGAGGCGAACCAGGAGCGGTTGGCGGATCGCGGGGTCCGGCTCGACAGCTTGAACTTCCGTTACCGCATCGAAGGCGACGACCCGCCATGGCGGCCGCTGCGCGCGTTCGACGACGGCCGCAAGGTCTATATCCAGATGCCTTCCGGCCTGTCCCAGGGCGAAGCGCCACCATTGTTCGTTGCCGGCGCCGACGGCCGTCCAAATCTCGTGAACTACCGCGTCCGAGGCTCGTACTACATCGTCGATCGAATGTTTGGCGCAGCCGAGCTCCGCCTTGGCGCGGTTCCCCAGCGCATCGTCCGGATCATTCGTACCGACGCGCGGCCGGTGTCGCAGGCCATCGGCATCGGGAGAACCTCATGACGAATGGGCCAGATCAGGATCCGACGGAACCACTGGAGTTGCGAGCACGGCCGCGGCCAATTCGGCGTCTCAACAGCCGCGCCATCATGATCGGCTGTGCCGTCGCGGCACTGTTCATTGCGGGAGCGACGATCATTGCGCTTCGGCCGCGCGCGTTCAGACAGGCCGAACGGTCGGAGCTCTATAACACGGACCGGAAGCAAACGGCCGAGGGTCTGAACAAGCTGCCAAAGTCCTATGAGGAGTTGCCTCCCTCAACGCCGCGCCTAGGGCCGCCGTCGCCAGGCGATATTGGACGAGCCTTCGCTGAGAACGAAAAGAAGGCCGGCACAGCTTCGCCGTCGGATTCAGGCTTCCGCACTAATCCGGAGGAGGACGCCGAAAGAGCCGAACGCATCCGCCAGGCGCGCATCGCGCAACAGGCCAAGGAGTCTGGATTGTTCTTCCGGCTGTCGGAGAAGCAGGAAAAGCGAAAGCAGGCGAGCACTACCGAGGTAGCAGCCAGTCCGGCCTCCTCATTCCGCCCGCCGGTGAGCGATCAAGGGCCCTCTGCTGCTGAACTAGCGCAGGCAGCGCGGATGATGGTCGACCGCTCCAACGAGATCATCCCCTCATCACAGGCGCGAAAGCTTGCATTTGTGGGTGCTAAAGCCGACACGGACACCACCAACCGTCACGGGCTGACGGTGGCACCCTCCAAATATGCAGTGATGGCAGGGTCGATCATTCCGGCGAGCCTCGTCACGGGGCTGAATTCGGACTTGCCCGGTGCCACGATCGGTCAGGTCACCGAGAATGTGTACGACACCGTCACGGGCGAGCATCTCTTGATCCCTCAAGGGACGCGGCTCGTGGGCAAATACGATAGCGTCGTCGCCTTTGGCCAGAAGCGGGCGCTGGTCGTTTGGACACGGCTCATCCTGCCGAACGGCAATTCGATCGTGATCGAGAATCTTCCGGCTACAGACGTTGCAGGCTATGCCGGGCTCGAGGACCAGGTGGATTTCCATACTTGGCAGTTGCTCAAGGGTGTGGCCCTGGCGACCCTGATCGGGGTGGGAACACAGCTATCGATTGGCAACGACGAGAGCGATCTCGTCAAGGCACTGCGGGCAAGCTCGCAGCAAACGACCAATCGTGCCGGCCAGCGTCTGGTGGAGCGCGAGCTCGACGTCCGGCCGACAATCACGGTTCGGCCGGGGTGGCCGTTGCGGGTGATTGTTTCGAAGGATCTCGTGCTGAAGCCATACCTGGACGTTCAGACGGTAGCGAAGGGCAGGTGAGGGATGAAGCTCGCGAAACTACCTGATCGGACTGCGGTCAAGATGAACGTTGTGCTCGCTCCGGGCCTTGCGAGGCGATTGCGTGAGTATGCCGATTTTTATGCCGAGACTTACGGCAGCCGGGAGGAAGTGACGGAGCTAGTGCCGTTTATGCTGGAGGCATTCCTTGACAGTGACGTAGATTTTCGGAAAGGCAGCAAGAGAAGACACGACGAATCGATAGGCGTCTCATCTTAATTTGCTACTTTGCCTCTATTTCGCCGCACGTTTGAGGAGGCTGATCGTGCGTTCTACCGCTTGAACGGATCTCTGAAGGCGTTCGAGCAATGTTCTCAGGTCCGCTTCCGTGGCCTCTTCCTTGTGCAGGTTACCGCTGCTCACGAACACGTCCACTAGATGGTCAACGGGGACGCTCGTCCTTGCCGAAAAGCAATCGGACGCCGATCCGGCGACGGCGGAGGCAATTTCGCCGTCGCCTAGCAAGGTGATTTCTACGGAAGCGTTCTCGAGAACCGCACGTTCGATCACTTGGGCCGGAATTTCGATAGAGGCTATCACTCGTCCTGTCGACGCGTCACGGTAGCCAACGGTTGCAGTGCTTTGGCCGTATTTGGCGAAGGCGCCTAAGGTGGGGTCAACTGTTTCTGGTGACATAGCTCTCTGAAACTTCCATCAGCAATTCCTAAACTAGTCGCTTTATGACTCATAGTCTATGGGCTGATAGCGCTGTTTCTCTTGATTTCCTGCATGCGCTTGCAGGACCGAGTCGGCCTAAACATTCAGGAGTTGCGCCGAGCAAAGAAACTCAGCCAAGAGGAGCTCGCCGACAGGTGCAAGGTTCATCAGACCTATCTAAGTGGCGTTGAAACGGGCAAGAGAAATCCATCTCTGTTAGTACTTGAGCGGATAGCGCGAGCTCTGGATGTCGACCCTGAGGAGCTAGTTCGTCGTCGGCGACGACGAACCGTCGGAGCTGCTGACTCTTAATCAGCGGGCCTAGGTTCAAGACTTGGTGCGCTCACAAAAACTCCCTTTAATCAATAGCTTCGTCAGAGGAGCGGCGACTGCTAACTTGCGCAACGCAATCCTCGAGCTATGCGGGGCTCGCGCTTCGCGCTGCAGGACCAAAGATGAATCAGGAATGGATGATCGCGGCGCAGTGCGCGGCGTCATCTGGAGGCGTACCGGTCACGGCGGCGGCGTGCACCGCCGGCTGGCTGACATTTAACGAATTTGGCAAATGCTTTTCGAAGGGCATTGGCGGATCGGGTTGCTTCAGGGAATTCGATTGTCGTGGCGGTCAACAACGCAATCCACGACATCACGCAAGGACCTGGTGAAAACAATGAAGCGGTCAAGTTCTTGCGAAATGCTGCAGGAATCGAAATCAAGGACGTGACGTGGGAGACTTCCCTTAGGGGGAGAAAACGCGTTCCCGAAACTAGGCTGCGACATCTCTCGCGGCTTGGGCTTTGGTAGAATTCCATTGAGGATCGGGCAGGCCTTCTTTGTCTCACACGTGCTGGCTGAGAGACGTCATCACGTGGAAAAGCAAATTGGGTCTCATCCGAATAAGCGAGCCTAGTAATCGTTCTGTTCGAGCGACGCTGGGGGCTTGCGGAAAATTGTGACCAACAGGACAACAATCGACACGAACAGGAGCAGACCCAGGAGGGCCAGAGCGGGGTCAGTAACGTACGGCAAGTACTGGTCGACATATTCCAGCGGCTTGCCATCGGCTCCAAACCGATTTCCCATGGCGTAGCAGGAGCTTTCGTTACAGCTCCGGGTGAACGTCACTGCACGGCTTCCCCAGAACGAATCGACCAGAGAGGTGTTCTTTTCCCATGCGTGGATCTTGCTGTCCGAGTACCTTTTGCCAAACACGATCAGCGCGGTGATCAGGGTGAGAATGTACGTCACGGCGCTGCCCCAGGAGAGGACGAGGTTGCGGTCGGACTCGCTCTCGAACGTGGTATTCGGAGGGATGGCGATCGCTTTGGCGCTCCGAGCCTTCTTTATGTAGAGCGAGAGCGTGGAGATCAGCAGGACGCCCACAAGCAGTGAGACAGCCAGACCCCAATATGCCCTCGAGATCTGTACGCCTTGATCAGGTCCGTTGCGGACAAAGTAACCCCACGCAACAGCGAGGGGGACGAAGTAGTTGCCGAGCCAAGTCCAGAATTTTGCAAGGGGAAGCATGGGCGGATTCGATGGCCTGTATCGTGCATCGACTAGAGTGTGATGATCACCAATTTGGCAAATCCCTCGTCTCGAGAAAAGTCCAAATTGATCGGCGCGCGAGCCAAAAGTAACAGAAACGCTCTGGTTGAAGTAGCCGGGGGTCTTCGTTATGTTCAAAACGAGATTGACGGGAGAGGTGTGTGCCGTGCGCGTCCTGCTGATGGTGCTTTGGTTTTCTCTTTGCACGGCGGCGATCGCCGAGACCGCTCCCGGCTCCAATGCTTCCTCGGTCTCGCAAAGTGATCGGATAGCTATCGGGCCGATCGTGCTTAGCCAGGACGTGCAGGGCATTACTGTCAACACGGCGGTTGCCATGAATTTTGCGGTCGAAACGAAGTCCGACGGCCTGCACCTCTCCCTTGTCCTAGATGCCAGCCTTGTCGATTTGCAGCAGAAGTTCGCTCAAATCGTCGGCACGCTTCCGCTGCCGCGCGACAACTGCAAAAGCTACACGTTGGTAAACCCTGTCGTAAGCCTCACAATTCGCGCGCTAAAGGGCGAGGGCGACACTGCGGTGGTTGCGCTGTCGGGTGACGTTGACGGCTGGACCTGCGTAGAGAACCCCGTTCCAGAAACGTACTGGGACTCAACGGGCTGCCGTGGTGACCTCCCGTTCGGTGGGCACTACGTGTTCGGCTGCCCAAAGACCCGACCAGCAAGCCCCATCAAGAACAAGAGCTTCACCCAGCCGTTCGACGCCACACTGCCGGTCAAACTTCAGAAGACTGGAGATGCGTCGCTGAGCTTGGTCCTGGGCGAACCGAACGTCAAGCTTGGCGGGCAATTTGTCTTCATAACCAACGGCCTTCTCAGCATCGCGGGCATCAACATCAACGATCAGGCCAAGAAGGCCCTGGAGCGGGCGATTGATCCCAACAAATTGACGATTTCCGTTCCGAAGGAGTATGCGGATCTCAATCCGACGATTGTGGACGCGTCGTTCAGATCAGGCCAAGGCCAACTCGCGATCCGACTCGACATGACGGCTCTCCTCCCCCCTGCGCGAATCAACGAAATCCTTGGTGGCTTGGTGAAGAGCTTGAAAAAGCCCTAGACAACGGATCGGGGACCGTGCCGGCCCGATCGATCCCGACAGCGCTTCGGTCAAGAAAGCCCGCTAGCCTTTGTGGCGTCTCCTTCGGTCGGCCACCCAAATCCTAAAGCGTGATGGCATTAAGTTCGATAGCCTGAATTTTTGAGGTAATTGGCGCATTCCTCGGAGGTGAAGGCATCGAGTGCGCGGCCGATTGCGGCGCAGACCCGACCAGGCCTATTTGGTGTCTTCGACATTGAATGTTCTCTGATCTCCCACTGGGCGAACGAGGTCGATCATTCGACGTCTGGCCGTGCGCCCTCGTTGAACAAGCGTAGCATCCAGCCTTCATCAGCCAGCGCTTTATGGGGCACTGGTTCAAAACCGATGCGACGCTGATAAAGGCGCATAAGTGCGCGCTGCCGACGCTCGAAAGCCGGCTGGTTCTCCGCCGTCACTCCGCCCTCATAGTCGAGAGGAAACGCTTTAAGCACCATGACCGCCATGCCACGTCGAACACGCTTGAGAAGGGCGTCGATGATCTGCCATGCAGCCTCGACGTCAGCCGATGTCTTCGCGTTGATCACCAGCCTATCGAAGCTACAGAGGTGGCCGTAGCAAAATGGGTCGTCAGTCCACCAGTTCTCTTCATCATCGCTGCCCCAAACTTTTGCGACCGCGACGGCCATATCATACTCGCTTTGCGAGTTGATATCGCCGCGCCGAACGAAGCCCTCAAGGTCCCAGCCGTCGCCATCCTCATCGTATATGCCCCGCCAAATTGTCAGTGTGCCTGCCGCGATGCGTCGGTCACCCCGCTCGATCACAAAGAAAACTTTGCGGTCCTGGAAGTGATAATCCGCGTCCTTCGGATCGCAGAACCGTTCGATCCAGGCCCGTCCGATCAGGCCACCGCGCTCCACGCTCCAATTATGTTTTCGGTGATGCGTCTCTATCTCGTAACTGAGGTGACGTTCGACCGGAAGAAGCACACCGCGGCGCGCGCGGGCTTCCTCGCGGTGGTTCAATTGGTTGGGCTCCGGTTGGTCGGTCGGGCCGTCCGGCTCCTCGGTTAGATCGGTCACGACGCCCCTTGCTGGCCCTTGGATTATCGGAAAATCTCAAAAGATACCGATGGACCTTGTTTCAGGTGGTACGGCTCGATGGGCATTTCAAATGTTCTTCGGTGCCTTGTCAGTACCTTTCTTGTCATATTGGGGCGCATCTCTACAACGCCGGCAACGAAAGCCTTCAATGATGGGCGAGCAACTCGATCAGTATGGGGGTGAAAGGTACGGTTGGGCTTGATGGGCACTTTTCGGTTTGCTGCCTCCAGATAAGCTGTTGAAATCGCAACAAATGCGACCGCCCTCCGAGCGCACCATATGGTCATAAGTTATTGATACGAAAAGTTTTTCGAAATTTCTGTTCCCGCATTGTTACTCGTAACGGTGTACTTCCAGCGTTCGCTCTGCGGTGGTCGCCGCTCTACTTGAACGAGGGCCGCGCCAAGGAAAGCGGCTTCCCTTCGATGGAGCAGTAGCGTAGTCCTGCGCACAAATCGGCGGCTCGTCGGCTTGCCCATGTGCCGTGATCGCGCTCACGCGGCCCTGGTCTCGGATATCGAGTTCGAGCGGCCGATATTGCTCGACGAACGGCCCTTCATGATGCGGCAGTAACGCTACTGCCAGCTGCGGACCAATTCGAGACAGTCAGCTACGACCCGATCGAATGGTTGGTCCGCGTCAATCACCGCGTCAGCACGTTGCGGGAGCGCGTCTTGCAACTCAGTTTCAACGTGATGGGTGGATGCACGAACGAAATCTTGGGCATCGTCCCTGGATTGAACTCGGACGTTGCGCGTGGTCTCGGGGGCGCCGAGATACAATAGGCGCGCTTCGGATGGCTTACCCACCGTGGCAAGTATCTCAAATATCGCGACATGCCGGATGCCGTCGATCACAAAGTCGTCGCCAGCCTGAAAGCCGCCGGCAGCAAGTACGTCGCGGCAGAATGCCGCTGAATCGTCCTCGACCCGCTTCTGACCAAGGTCCTGCAACGCTTTGCGGTCGTTTGGATCGCCGCCAAGACGAGCGATCTCGCTTCGCAGGTAATCGCCAAACCCCGTCCGTCTGCAGCCCAGCGCTGCGGCAACCGCTATGCTGACAGAGGACTTGCCGCTGCCGATTTGGCCTGAAAAACAGAGGAGTAAACTCATGCAAAATTAAACGTCATCTGACGCGATCGCAGGGACACCCAGCCCCGCCGGTCACGCTTATCACAGCTTACCGGCGCGATTGAAGTGGGTGCATCGAGTTCAATCAAGGTTGCATAAAGAGCATCGGCACGAGAGGACCAGAATTCATCGTCGGCGCGGATGCCCGCGCCAAAGCGATTTCGGATGTGGTCGAGCGGCTCGTGGCCGAGGTCAAAGGACCAGATACGACGCGCGAGCGCGAGGCCGCAGATCGGCCCAGCCACCTCCTTAAGGAGAATAATGTCGCCATCGTAGATCTCACCGTAAGGCGCGCACCGATTGCGACTGAAGCGGGACTCGATTGTCTTCTCGCCGGAGAGGACCATGGAGAGGAACGGCTCGGCAAAGATTGCAAGATGAATGCCGATCCGGCTCGTCGGTCGGGCTGCGTCTGAGAGATAGGTCAGCCAGAAATGGTGACCGTCGACCTGCTCCAATAGTTCGTTGAGCTCCACCTCCAAGTCACACTCCGTTCCGTCGCAACTGTCGGCGCTTTACCCTCTTCTTGCGCCTCGATCGCTGCGAGAGCTCGCAGCTCGGCTGCGACTCGCTCCAGCGTCTCATGCTCGCGGTAGTGCCCCAGAGCCGAGGTTGGACACCAGATCCTATCGCTTCGCCAGCGCACGAAATCGCCGCCTCAAGCACAAGCTGTGGATTGTCTGTGTGAAAGATGCGATTTCCGGAAGTCCAGACGTTGGCCAGTCGACGGCGTGGATCGCGGCGGCTTACGGTTGGTAAGATATCGCCGTCGACCAACGATGTCAGACTTGCCTCGTCAGAGCTCGCCTCGTCAGCTCTCCTTATGAATAGTCGCATGCGGCCGATGCCAACTTCGTTCCATTCACGACGGCGGACCGACGATGCCGGCGGCGGCCTTGTCGGTGCGCACGTCTTTCTGAACACGACAAGGTCGCCGCGGCGCCACTGCGGCGGCGGATAGATGCCCGCGGCGGCCAGGGCGTTACGCTCGAAGAAAGGCGTTTCATAGCCGATAGCCAGCGGTGAATGGTCTATCACGGCGAGTCCGAGCCGTCGGGCGAACCCTATAGTGATATGCCTATCGGCCTCCGCACTCGGCCGCGCGCCGTTGGGTGCCAGGCTGATCAGCACGACGCCTCCGGGGCGGCACGCGTGCGCAGCGGCCGAAAGCATGGGACGCACGAAATCAAGATACCAGGGTGGATCGAGAAGGACCGCGTCGGCGCTCTCGCGGGGTAGACCGCCGCTGCAGAACGCGATGGACAGCGGAGATCCAGTGGCGCGATTGAGTGCGAGGACACGATAAGTGATGCCGTTGCTCTCGGCGAGGAAGGCTAGGCGCCGGCCGATAGGCAAGGTCAACGCCTCGACGGCAAGGCCCGGCGTTCCGAACAGGAGCAGGTCGCCTTCCGCGGGTGTTAAGTCGGCGGCGCGATTGAGTAGCGAACGTGCAGCGTCAGGCGTGACCCGCCATTCGTAGTCCAATGGGTGCGGAAGCGGTAATAGCGATCGACCCTCGACCACCGCTGTAGCGGTGACGGCCGCCTCTCGGCGGATTGAGGCCGCAACGGCAGGGTCAATTGCCTTGTCGCCTGCCAGCCGATCGACCGACGCCAAGGCCTCGGTCGGATAAACGCCAGGTAGCCCCCGCAAGAGCGCCGCAAAGCTGATCGCGCCATCCGTGATCGCCGTCTTGGTAAGGTTATCGACCCGTGCTGCGAATGCGGCCTGCGACAAGGAGCGGCGTGAAGCGATCATACCGGCCTCGTGCGAAGCGACACGTCACAGATCGGCAACGCACGCAGGTCTGGAGGAAAGCGGCGCTCAAGCTCGTTGATCCAGGCTGCTATAGCTTCCTCTTGGACGAGGAGGCTCCTCTCACGAGCATCATCACGGGCGAGACGCTGTTCGACCGGCGTGAACACCTGGATCCGCAAGGGAATTACGCGGAGCGGATAGTTTGGATCAATTGCCTGCAGCCGATCGATCAAGTCGGCTACGCCGTGAGCGACGCCATCATCGTGTGGAGACGTCAACGTCACATATCCGTAGACGTCTAGCCCCAGATCCAGCACCCGCTGAAGCACCTCGAATTGGCGCTCGTAATCCTGAGGCGCGGCGCGTGTGTTGAATGCGAACGAGCGGCCGTCGAAGCCCTTGATGCAGCAAACGCGACCATAATTGCGGTAGCGACGCAGAAGCGCGAGGTCGTCAGGCGGCAGAACGTCGAAGAGATAGGTGGTGCTAAGGTTGTCGTCCGTCCAGAGATAGGTCGTTTCGGCGAGGCCGGCGTCGGCGAGCGCTCGCATCATCCAAGGCGTCCATTCGGGCACCAGGTCCGGCGATCCTCCCGAGAGGTCGATGATCCGAGGGCTGTCCGGGATTTGGCGATATAGGTCGACCAGTTCCGCTGCCGTGAACCACGCTGAGCGGCTGAGATCGGCTTTCAGTAGCTCCTCCGGCACGAAACAGTACCAACAGCGCCATGCACAAGCAGCGTTCTGAAACACCAGCGCGGTCATCATGTCCGGAATCGGCGCGATACCTAGCGCGCGGCAGGCCGGCGCAAGCGGGAGCGGATTCGCTGGCCAGCCCTTGGCCGTCGCCAACCGGAAATGGCGAACCCGGCCGTATCCGTTGCAGTTGGCCGGAAGCGTGAGGTCGGCCTCCTGGCCCGAGCCGGCGAGGCGCGAGATCAAGATGCGGCCGCCTTCGACGTCGATCGCCCGTCCGCGTAGTCGCGTGGCGAATCGCTTGGTATCGATGGGCTTGGCCGCGCTTGTCACGGATGTGGCCCCTCCGGTTCGGGCGGCAGGCCACGGGGGCGGGGCGGCACCTTCATCGGCTCATCCGCTAGATGGGGCAGCTTCTCATCGAGGAAGAGGTCAACAAGGGTGGCGCAATAATCGAATTCCTCGGCCGTCAGTGGCCGGCCTTTCGGGATGTTGTGCCAATACTGAAGGCATGTCCGGCAGCATGTCGCAGTCGCGTGCTGCGCGTAATAGATCGCATTGCCTTCGAGGGGGGTCTGGCGACCGTCGCGAGGCGGCTCGGCGACCGCCAGATATTTTCCGAGGCGGTCGCGGGCGGCGCCCTTCAGCGCGATGCGTCCCTTTCGTTGCGCGTGGCGCATAGCTTGTTCGTCAACGGGACGGTGGAAAAAGTGATGACGTATCAGCTCATGCTGAAGCGCTTCGAAGGTGTGCGCTGCATCGCCCTTGTCACGGCGGTGCAGACGCTTCCAGTCGACCAGATCTGCCCCGCACGCTCGGCATTTGCCGCGCTGGTCAGGCGTCATCTTCTTCAGCTGCTTGAAGCAGTGCAGGTCGTTATCGCAATCGGTCGACGTGCACTTGATGTCGAGCGGCGCGGGTTTCTGAAATTCGGACATGGAAAGACCTCAATGCAGCGCCCGATCGAGCAGCTGTCGATCGAGCTCGTTGTCGATGTCATAGGGGAAGCGTTCGACGAAGACGTCGCGCGCAATCGTCCAGGGATCGCTGTTATCCGCCTGCAAGTTGGCCGCCGTGCCCCACCAGTTCACGCCCTGCCAGGAGAGACGGAAGGCGAGGTAGTTAGCCAACGCACCAACGCTCACCCCGTTCTTCGCCGCAATTGTCGGGACGACGCTCTTCAATCGCTCCACCGAATTACGCGCAGCTTGGACACATGCCTGCGCCAAGGTCTCAGCCTTGCCGTTGAGCACGACTTCGCCGGCAAACTGGCTGGCGGCGATCTCCTCATTCGAGTTGCGTCGTTCGGCGGAGGTCTCATCCGCCTCGATCACCTCCAGTGTATCGACCTCTGGGCGCTGGCCAGCATGAAAGAGCTCGTGCAGCAGATCGAATAGCCATCGGGCTTCATGCTTAGACGTTTGTTTCAGTACGACCGCGTTGCGGCCGCCATAGCGCCAGCAGGCGCCATGAAAAGTACCGCGATCGCGAAGCGGTAGAACAACGACACCTAGATCCCAAGCGGTATGAAGCGCGCTCTTAAGATCGATGGTCTTGTAGGTCTCCTGAATGCGGCGATGCATGACCGCCGGGTCAGTTGGGATTTCGGCCTTGGGCAGCGATCGCGCCCCTTTGAGCGCGACGACGACGAGATAGTTCGCGTAAGCAGCATAAAGGCTGGTTGTTGCCTGCGCGCGATTCTCGGGCATCTTGAACCGTGCTTCGGCCGCAGCGAAGCGCGGCGCGACCAGCGCCTGCGGGCCGAAAACATTATCGCGAGTCCAGCCGAAAACGCGTTCGAGGACCGTGCCCGCTCTGGCGGTCAAGGTATAGTCGTCGTCCTCGCTAGCGACCTCGCCGCTGGCACGCGCCGCGTCGACCGACGGCAACAGCCGCGTCAGAAGAAACTCGCGATCAAGTCCGACCTGACGCAGCTTGCTGACGAGCCCGCCGAAGCTGTTGGGAGCCACAGGCAGGAGGATGTCGTTCTTAATGCGCACACCCAGCGCATTGGCGATCTCCCGCAGGCGCTGATAGCTGGCGGATGCGTAGCGCTCGGCCTCGTAACGCTGGATTTGCTGTTCCTTAAGCCCAAGCCGGTCGGCGAGAGCCTTCTGGCTGAGTCCGCTCGCGATCCGTGCCCGGATAAGGCCATCGGCCAGTTCGTCGAACGAGTTGATCGAGATCACCGACAGGTCGGCGGACTTCAGGCGATCATATTCGGCAAGCTCAGCCTGCAGGTCAGCAAGCTGGCTCTCCATGGCCTCGCGCTCGGCCTGAAGCAGGCGCGGATGCACGTCTGCTCTCGACGGGCCTTTGGTCGTCTCGCTGATGGCCTTGCGAAAACGGTCGGCCTCGCTCCGTGTAATTTTGTACTGCCGTTCGTTGGTGATCATGGCAGGCTCCCAAGGTCGATGTTGATGACGCCTTTGGGCACCCCGTTACGGTCCTTCATGAAGAAGTCGCGGTAGAGCACACCGGGGGCGGCGAGGGACGATGCCGGAAAGAGCTCGCCTAGATATTTGGATTTCATGGCTGCGCGACCATTTGTGAAATCAAGCAGCACGGGGTCCAGACGATAGGGATCGACCCCCCGTGTATCCCAGGCGCCGTCATAGTCCTCCGGCAGGTCCTTCTGTGAAACGAAGCTTCCGTCGAGCAGGACCGACCGACAGCCTGCCCCCGCGAGATTTTGCAGAGCCGCCAGCAGGCCTCCGACGAGGCGGGTGCGGTGACCATTGCAGCCGAAACGCGGGGCGACCTCGCTCCAGGGGGCTTCATGTGCCCCGGGGGGCAGGTAGCTGGTCGATGAGTCGATCAGGAAGCATGACGCAACGATATCGTTGGGTTGAGTGTTCGTCAAGTGTTCTAGTTCTGACACCTCTTGTCATGTGCAGTGACCGGCTGAAGAGGTCGGGAGGTCGCGTCGTTGGGGCTATGCAAGGCGGAGGCGGCCTGAAAATGTTAGTGGTAAAAGCGTTCGCGCGGGGGACGGCGACCCAGAGTCGTTCCGAAGCGCCAACTCTCTAAAGGCACTCTTGCACTTGAAACGTACCTTTAGCTTTCTAGGGGCAGGCTAAGTTATTGAAATGACAGCGAATACGACGCCATCCGAGCGCACCATAAATCCACGTCTTCAGTTGAAATCGCTCGGCTAAGTTGATCGGTTTTAGGCGGACTGTGAAGGTACCACTGAGCGAGTTAGGCTTTCCGCCGGTAAGAAAACAATGCGTGCGCATCGGAGCGTTGAAGGTGGGCTTGTCTCGCACGATGGCCACCAAATCATTGATCAAGGCTCGCGCCTGCTCGTCCGTCCAGCCGGCAAAATCTCCCTGCGGCTCTTGAGTTCGGCCGAGTGGAAAATGCTGAAGCCGTGGGGAGCCGCTTACGAAGCGCTCCCACTGGGATGGCGTGCCGATAGAGCCATCACCACATTCGGCGTGGGCCCGTTCGTGTCCGACTCAGTGAAGTGCGGTCGCGGACTTGCGTTCGTCCGAGGCTCGGAGCACGGATAAAAGACGCAGCGCCACGATCGTCGGAGAAATAAGAAGGCTCGCGTTCGGCTGGCCAAGTCTTGAACCTCGAAGGACTCGGCGCGCTCGACCAGCTTCCACGGCTTCGAGGAGGGTCCTACTCCGCGCGTTCCATTCGGTAATTTTAGCAGGCTGGCAACGCCTAGCTACTTTCCGGCGCAAAAAATCCGGGTTCTGAAGGGCCGCGGTCAACCCCGCAGACAACGAGAAGCCCCGCCAGGGGCCGGCGGGGCGATGTGAGGCCAAGGTTGCGCTGGAAGTGGACTACCTTTGGAGTGACTGTTCGTCCAACACGCGACCGATGCTGATGAGGTTGTCGGCGACAACGCCGAGCCCGACCCAGCGCTTCATTCCGCTGCTGCCTTTGTAGCGACAGCGATCGAGCCCGTGCCGCCGTTTGGCCACGCTGATGCGCCCCTCGCATCCGGTCCGCCATTTCTGGCCGTTGCGGAACCAGCGCTTCTTCTGCTCGCGCTTGCGCGCGACGCTCTTGGTGGAGCGATTGGGGATGCAGACGCGTTTGACGCCGCTCGCCTTCGCCGCGGCTTCATTCCTGGCGGAATAGAACCCGGCGTCTGCCGCGACCAGGCGTGGCGTGCGGCCGAGCTTGGCTTGGTGGATTTCGATGGCCGGAACCAATAGGTCCGAATCGCTCGGCCGCCGATCATAGACTTCGTAGTCGATCACGATCTGGTTTTCGGCCTCCTGCAGCTTGACCATCTTGCCGAACTCGTTGGGCTTGCCGGCCTTGCCCTTGCGAATGATCTCCGTCGATGGCTCGAACACGCTGAAGAGCTTGTCCTCTGCCCGCGTGTTGCCGCGGAAGATGCGTTCCCGGGTCTGCCGCATCACCTGTCGCACGAGCGGCATCATCGTTTCCAGCTCCTGCCGCAAGCCTTGCAGGGCCAGCCGTTTCAAGATGCCCTTGGCCCGCTTCACGCCTGCGGAGATCTCTTGGGAGAAGCGCTTCGCTTGCCCCACTACACGGCTCGTCGAGGTCAACAGCCGCCGGTAGCCTTGCTTGAGCTTCTCGTGATTGAGCGGTCCTTTGGCGCGCGCGGTTCGCGCGATATCGAGCAGGCGCAGTTTTACGCTTCGCGTTCGGTCGCGCAGCTTCGTTCCGGCCGTGCCCGCGATCCTGGTGATCTTCTTCATGGTGCGGATCAACACCCTGACCCCGTCGCCCAACAACGAGCTGTCGGTCGGGTGGTGGATGTTGGTCTCCACCACTGTCGTATCCACGCGCATTCTGCGTCCCTGCGTCACCCCTTGTTCCTGCGCGATTTGCACGATCCGGTCGTGGATCTGCTTGATTGTCTCCGGATCCACAGCCAGGCCCCAGCGCCCCATCGTCTTCGCGTCCGGCGTCTTGCCGCCGCCCACCCGGGTGAAGTCGCGATACACCAGATTGGCACGCACTTCGCGTTCCAGCACGTGATAGCTCCAGTTGCGAACGTGCTTGAGGATCAACAATCGCAACACCACCTCGGCCGGTGCGCCCAGCCGACCACGACTGCGGCTCTTGGGATGTCGTCTCGCCAGCGCCTCGTAGACCGCGCCCACGATCTGTTGATCCGCCAGAACCCGGTCAGCATATGCCATCCAACCTTCGCGAAGATCGCTCACTTCCCCGGCGATCAAGCCGTCGCCGAAGCTCAGTTGCGCTCTGCGCATCTCAATCACGTTTCTTCCTCCCGCCCCGCGGCACCGCCGCATCAGGGCGCAACAGGTCGTGATTGAGCTCGCAGATCGCCTCGATCGCGTCCTTCAGCTTCTGATAATTCTCCAGCCAACGGCGCACTTCGGCAACGCGCTCACGGCGCACGCTGAACTGGCGCACGCGTCCACCCGCATAGCTCACCGTCAGGACATGCACCTGGTGCCCTTCGCCGCGCGCGCACTTCGGGCAGCCGCTCTTGTGACGAACGGTGCGCTCCAGCAGCGAACCGCGCAGCAGCTCACCAGTGACCGGCAGCTTGCCGACAAGCTTCTCGCGCGTTTGAAGGGCTCGATCACGAATCATTCATAAGAATGAATCAGTACCGCCGCCCCAAGTCAACGCCAATCCGTCCGAGCTTGCAGTTTTCGCTCCACTACGCGACTCTGGGCACGCTCCAAGCCGAGCGATTTTTGCGCCGGAAAGTAGCTAGTCTGCTCAACACCGAGGACAACGAGAAGAGTTTTGCAAACGTCTCGGAAGCGGCCGGAAATAGCCGGATCAAAACGTGGGGCATTTGCAAAACTAGATGAGAGATTTCAACGACCTAGCCCGAAAGCCGTTGTGCTACCGTTACACCATTCCCCAATAATTGCTCAATGACATCAATGTCTTACATGGATGTCATGGGCAATCGGCTGGAGCGGGATCATGCAAATCGCCGCTTTCGCTAGTGCGTCGTTCTACTCGCTCGGTCCGGGCCTTGGCAAGCGTGGAAGGTGGGGCATTTTCGTGCGAATTGCAGGATGCCGCGGGCGCACTTGCCGCGGTCCGCGCGTTACCGCTGCGAACGACGAACCGGCTTTTTGCGCCCGCGCGAACTGCGAGCTGGCGGCGCCGTCATCTCGGCCTCCAGCAACAGCAGCAGGCAATTGCCGAGCCGCTCCTCCATTTCCCGGTCGTGAACGGATAGCGGACCGGGATCGTTGAGGATGGCGTTGACCAGCGTTCCCAGCACGACCTGAAAGCCGAAGGCGATGGCGCGTGTCTTCGCCGCCTTGTTGCTCCGGCCCATGGCGCCAAGCAGGATTGGCGTGGCGTCCGCCACGTTGGCGCGCGCCAGTCCCTTGAAGGTGGACCACCGGTCCGGCCTTGTGTCGTCATGCTGAAGTGCGGCACGCAGCACGCCTTCGTGCTTGCGTATCCAGCCGATCGTTCCGCGGACGAGGAGGCGGCTGAGATCGGCAAGATCGGCACCCGCCAGCCGCTTGTCCTCCTTCATCCGCGACAGCCGGCTTTCGCCGTCGCGCGCGGCAAGCGCCATCAGCGCATTGAAATAGGCGTCCTTGCTCTCGAACCGGCTGTAGAACGCGCCGACGGTCGCGCCGACCTGCCGGCACAGCGCCTCGATCGACAATTCCGCGAGGCTGTGCGTGCGCAACATCTCGGCGCCAGCCTGGAGCAGGGCGGCCGTGGTTTCGCGGCTGCGCTTCTGCCGCGACGGTGTGACGCCGGGGAGGTCGAGTTCGGCCGATTGCTGCATTCGGAACTTGCGTCTCCACTCGAAGTAATCATAATGATAATTCGGATTATGGTTTTTGGCAATGCATCGACTGCGCATCGCCGTGAGCCGGGCGAACAGCGGATCAACCGCGGTCGCATCCAAAACCGGGAGGAAAAGCATGGCGGCAGGTAACGCAAAACCGTTCGGCGGCACGATCGGCAAGACGGTGGCCGGCTCAAAACCCTGGTGGCCGCAAGCTGCCAAGCCGCCGGCAGGCGCGCCGAACATTCTGGTGGTGCTGTTCGACGATGTCGGCTTTTCCGATTTCGGCTGCTACGGCTCGGCGATCAGGACGCCAACCATCGACAAGCTTGCCGCCGAAGGCCTGCGCTATTCGGGCTTCCACA
The DNA here is from genome assembly GCF_001693385.1 of Bradyrhizobium icense. Classification (NCBI taxonomy): domain Bacteria; kingdom Pseudomonadati; phylum Pseudomonadota; class Alphaproteobacteria; order Hyphomicrobiales; family Nitrobacteraceae; genus Bradyrhizobium; species Bradyrhizobium icense. The sequence continues at coordinate 4,971,274 of NZ_CP016428.1, read as the reverse complement.
CTACCGCGATGTGTTCGACGACGCGCGCGGCGCTGCTGACCGGGCGCAACCATCATTCGGTCGGCGTCGGCTGCCTCGCCAACTTCGATAGCGGCTATCCGGGCTATCGGGGCAAGATCGCGCGCGAGGCGGGGACGCTGGCGGAAATGCTGCAGCCGCATGGCTATCGCAATTACATAGTCGGTAAGTGGCACGTCACGCCGCTGACCGAAAGCGGCGCCACCGGGCCGTTTGACGGCTGGCCGCTGGGGCGCGGCTTCGATCGGTTCTACGGTTTCCTGGATGCCGAGACCGATCAGTTTGCGCCGGAGCTCGTATCCGACAATACCCATATCGATCCACCTGGTATCTATGCGGACGGCTATCACCTGACGTCCGATCTGATCGATCAGGCGATTCGCTTCATCGCCGACCACACCGCCGACCGTCCTGATGTTCCCTGGCTGACGTGGGTGGCGCTCGGCGCCTGCCATGCGCCGCATCAGGCGCCCATCGAGATCATCAAGAGCTACGATCCGATGTTCGCCCATGGCTGGGACGTCGAGCGCGAGCAGCGGATCGCGCGGCAGAAGGCGATGGGAATCGTGCCGCAGGAAACCCGCTTGCCTGTGCGCAACGATGGCGTGAAGGCTTGGGATGAGCATAGTGCCGACGAAAAGCGCGTGTTCGCGCGCCTGCAGGCGGCCTTCGCCGGCATGCTCGATCACGCCGACCGGCATCTGGCCAGGCTGGTCGGCTTTCTCGACAAGGCCGGCATCCGCGACAACACGCTGATCCTGGTGCTGTCGGACAATGGGGCCAGTCAGGAGGGCGGGCCGTGGGGCTTCGTCAACGCAATGGGGCCATATAATTTCCGTCCCGAGCCGATCGCGGAGAAGCTGCGCCGGATCGACGATATTGGCGGGCCCGACTCGCACAGCAATTTTCCGCATGGCTGGGCGATGGCGTCGAACACGCCATTGCGGCGCTACAAGCAGAATACCCATGGCGGCGGCATCCGCGATCCCTTCATCATGACCTGGCCGAACAAGATTGCAGCGAAAGGCGAGGTGCGCCATCAATTCGTTCACGCCTGCGACTTGACGCCGACCTTGCTCGACCTGATCGGCATCAAGGCACCCTCGGAAATCGGCGGCGTTGCCCAGATGCCGCCCGATGTCCGCAGCCGCAGCTACACCATCGAAGCGCATGTTGCTGGCCGCGTTGAAATCCGGCAAGCAGTTGAAGGTCTCGTTCCAGAATATGGCCAGGGAAACGATTACGATTGTCAGGCGAAATCTGGACGTTGGCGTAACAGCCGCGTGCCTCGCAGGTCTGGACCTGCAGATCGAACGTCTTGCCATCGTCGATCTGGAGCTTGGCGCCGGCCGGCAGGTTGAGCCCGAGCGGCAGTTGCACGAGGGCGATCGGCGCGCGGGTGTCGGCGGGCACGCGGACATTGATCAGCACGATGAGCTGGCCGGTCTTGGTCAGAACCGCTGTTTGTTCGATCGCGCATTCGAGTGGCGCGCCGCGGCTGGCACTGCTGCACCGTGCAATCCAGCCTGGAGGCGCGGACGTATTCGCGCCCTCGGCCGCGGCGGCGGGAGCCGGCGTTGCCTGCGCCGTAGGCGCGGCATTCTTGGTCTTGGGCGCCTGGGCGTGGCTATGGCCGCCGCACAGCACGAATATCGAGGCGACAGCGACTGCAAGTTTGATTGAAATTTTCACTGAACTGGCTCCGAAGGGAACTACCTCCGGATGTGTCGGCCGCCGCCCAAAGTCAAGTCATTCGGCCGCCTGTTTGACCGACCGGTGAGCGTGCAAATGCGCATCATGGTTAGGATTGGACGAACGGCCCCATCGCGCAAACGCGTTCGAAAGCCGATCGAGATAGAGATAAACCACCGGCGTGGTGAACAGCGTCAGCGCCTGGCTGACGAGCAGGCCGCCGACCATGGCATAACCGAGCGGCTGACGGATTTCCGATCCCGTGCCGGTACCGAGCATCAGCGGCACGCCGCCGAGCATCGCCGCCATCGTCGTCATCATGATCGGGCGGAATCGCAGTAGCGCCGCCTTGCGGATCGCGGCCTCCGGCTCCAGACGCTCGTCGCGCTCGGCCGTGATCGCGAAGTCGACCATCATGATGCCGTTCTTCTTCACGATGCCGATCAGAAGAACGATCCCGATCAGCGCAATCAGGCTGAAATCGAATCCGAACAGCATCAGGATCGCGAGCGCACCGACGCCCGCGGACGGCAGCGTAGACAGGATCGTGAGCGGGTGGATGTAGCTTTCGTAGAGAATGCCGAGGATCAGGTACACCACAACGAGCGCTGCGAGGATCAAAAGCGGAACGGTGCCGAGCGACTGCTGGAACGCCTGCGCGGTGCCCTGGAAGCTCGAATTGAGCGTCGTCGGCGCGCCGAGTTCGACCATCGCCCTCTGAATCGCGTCGGTCGCCTGGCCCAGCGCGACGTCCTGCGCGAGATTGAAGCTGATCGTGGTTGCCGGGAATTGGCCCTGGTGGCTGATCGACAATGGCCGCACCGGCACACTGGTCCAGGTGGCAAAGGTCGAAAGCGGCACCTGGTCGCCGGTGGTTGGCGATTTCACGTAGATCTTGTTCAGGGTGTCGAGGCTGCCCTGCAATTCCGGCAGCACTTCGAGCACCACCTTGTAGGTGTTGAGTTGCGTAAAATACTGCGTCACCTGGCGTTGGCCGAACGCGTCATACAGCGTGTCGTCGATCAGTTGCGGCTGGATGCCGTAACGCGAGGCGGTGTCGCGGTTGATTTTCAGCTCGAGCGTGGTGCCGTTGGTCTGCTGGTCGGTCGCAACATCGCGAAGCTGCGGCAGCGTCTGCATCTTCGCCAGGATTTTTGGCGCCCATTCGTTCAGCTCGGCCAAATTGGCGTCCTGCAGCGTGAATTCGAACTGGGTTCGCGTCGGCCGGCCGCCGAGGCGAACGTCCTGAGCTGCCTGCATATAGAGACGGGCGCCCTCGACCTTCTCCAACTGCGGACGCAGGCGAGCGATGATCTGCTGTGCGGATGCCTTGCGCTCGTCGCGCGGCTTTAACGTGATGTAGAGATTGCCGTTGTTGCCGGCCCGGCCGCTGCCGCCGATCACCATCGCGACCGTGGCCACATCGGGATCGGCCTGCACGATCTTTCCAAGCTCCTCTTGACGCCGCTTCATCTCGGCAAAGGAAATGTCCTGACCAGCCTCCGAGGTGGCCGTGATCAGGCCGTTGTCCTGCTGCGGAAAGAACCCCTTGGGAATGACGACGAACAGGTAGACCGACAATCCCAGCGTTGCAAAGAAGACCATCAGGGTCGTGAATTTCCAGCGCAGCGCAAGGTCGAGACCGCGTTCATAGAAGCGCAGCATCGCATCGAAGCCGCGCTCGCTCCATTGATAGACCCGGCCGTGCCGGACTTCGCCATGCGCGCGCAGGAAGCGCGAGGCCATCATCGGCGTCAGCGTCAGCGACACGATCATCGACACGAAGATGGTCATTGCGAGCACCACCGCGAATTCGCGGAACAACCGGCCGATGATGCCGCCCATCAGTAACAGCGGAATCAGCACCGCGATCAGCGAGACGCTGATCGATACGATGGTGAAGCCGATTTCCCTGGCGCCCTTGAAGGCGGCGGCCATCGGCTTCTCGCCTTCCTCGACATAGCGCGTGACATTTTCCAGCATCACGATGGCGTCGTCGACCACGAAGCCGACGGCAATCGTGAGCGCCATCAGCGAGAGATTGTCGAGCGAATAGCCGCACACCCACATCATCGCACAGGCGCCGAGCAGCGCCAACGGCACGGTCACCGCGGGGATCGCCGTCGCCCAGAAATTGCGCAGGAAGATGAAGATCACCATCACGACCAGCGCGATCGTGAGCAGCATCGTGAATTGCACGTCCTCGACCGCGGCGCGAATCGTCATGGTGCGATCGCTCATCACCTCGACCTTGATGGCCGGCGGGAGTGCGGCGAGCAGCCGGGGCAACGTTCCCTTGATCTGGTCTACGGTCTCGATGACGTTGGCACCAGGCTGCTTGAACACGACCAGGAACACGCCGCGCTTGCCGTTGGCCCAGGCCGCCTGCTTGGCGTCTTCCGGGCCGGTGACGGCCTGGCCGATGTCGCGAATTCGCAATGGGCCGCCGTTGCGATAGGCGATGATGACGTCGTTCCAGTCCTTGGAGTCCGGCAACTGATCATTGGCGTAAATGGTGTAAGCACGCCGCTCGCCGTCGATGCTGCCCTTGGGGCTGTCAACGGTCGTGATCGCGATCTGGCTGCGCACGTCCTCCAGCGACAGGCCCTTGGCGACGAGTTTCGCCGGGTCGATCTGAATGCGGATCGCCGGCTTCTGCTGGCCGCCAATGATGACCTGCGCGACGCCTGAGATCTGGCTGATCTGCTGCGCGAGCTGGGCATCCACGGAGTCGCTGACGGTCGTGAGCGGCAGTGTGTCCGAAGTCGCCGACAGGATCAGGATCGGCGAATCCGCCGGGTTGACCTTGCGATAGATCGGGGGCGAGGGGAGATTTTTCGGCAATTGGCCGCTGGCCGCATTGATCGCGGCCTGCACGTCGTTGGCGGCAGCGTCGATCGAGCGGTTGAGATCGAACTGGATGTTGACTGCGGTCGTGCCGAGATAACTCGTAGACGTCATCTGCGCGACGCCTGGAATTTGCGCGAACTGGCGCTCAAGCGGCTGCGCCACCGACGAGGCCATGGTTTCCGGGCTGCCGCCCGGCAGGTTGGCGGTGACCTGGATGGTCGGGAAGTCGACTTGCGGCAGGGGGGCGACGGGCAACAGCGGGTAGGCAACGAGGCCGACGAACATGATCCCCGCCATCATCAGCGAGGTGCCGATCGGGTAGCGAATGAAGGGCGCGGAGATTCCGCCGCTCATTCCCGGGCAACCTTGGCTTGGGCCGGATCGGAACTGGCGACCGCCGTGGTCACGAGCGCTCCGGGCTGAACCTTGAATTGACCTGCCGTGATCACCTGCTCGCCGAGCGACAGCCCCTCATCGACCACCGAGCGGCCGTCGATCGAGCGCGTCACCTTGATCTTGCGGAGCTCGGCCTTGTTGTCCTGGTTGACCGCGTAGGCGTAGAGACCATCGGCGCCATGCTGAACAGCATCATCCGGAATCACGGTGGCGTTTTTCAGGGTCGCAACGAGCAGCCGCGTCGAAACCGACTGGCCGGGCCACAGCGCGTGGTCCTTGTTGTCGAATACCGCCTTGAGCCTGACTGTCCCGCTCGACGTGTCGACCTGGTTATTGATCAGGGAAAGCGTGCCGGTGGATAGGACCCGCTTGCCATCGGTGGAGAGCGCGATGGTCTTGGGAGAACCGGCGGCGAGTGCGGCCTTGATATCCGGCAACTGATCTTCCGGTGCGGTGAAGATCACCGCGATCGGCTCGATCTGCGCGATGGTGACGATGCCGGTCTGTGTTGCGGCGTTGACGATATTGCCGACGTCGACCTGTCGGAGGCCTGCGATACCGGAAATCGGTGCCTTGACGGTGGCGTAATCAAGCTGGGTTTGGGCGTTGGAGATCGCTGCCGTATCGGCCTCAACCTGCGCCGTTAGCTGGGCGACGGTCGAGCGCTGCGTATCGGTCTGTTGCCGTGTCGCGAATTCCCCGAGCCTCGTAGAGCGCTGCAGGTCGAGACTGGCATTGGCGAGGTTGGCTGCGTCCTGCGCCTTCTTGGCCTTGGCCTGATCGAGCGCGGCCTGGAATGGCCGCGGATCGATCTCGACCAGGGTATCGCCCTCCTTGACGAACTGGCCCTCCTGAAAGGCGACCCTGTTGATCTGGCCGTCGACGCGGCTGCGCACCACGACGGTGTTGAAACCTTGCACGGTGCCAAGCCCGGTCAGATAGACCGGAAAATCGGCGTTCTCGACCGGGGCAGTCTTGACGGGGACGGCGACGCGGGCCGGCGCGCGCTTCCCGGCGTCAGCCTGCGCCAGGCGTTCCTCGCCGTGGAATCGCTCCCAGCCCAAATAACCCAGCCCGGCAATCGCCGCGACCAGCAATACCCAAGTGATAATGCGCGACCTCGACATGCTGACCCATGGGTTCAGGACCAGAGCAACGGTGCTCAGAACGGTTCCCAGCGGATTCCAGATATAGGAGGTGCGTTTGACGTGTACACGCACGAGCGCTTGAGAATCCTAAACAATTGGAAAGGTTGCGGCGGCGCAGCGTGAGGATCGGCATGATGCCTGCGTGGTTCGCAACCTCATTCGCATTACCGACTGTCGAACGGCTTCGAACCACAAATTAGAATCGTTTTGATCTGGATGGATTCAAGCGGCGTCTCGCCCCAACCGCGTTGACCCCGAAAGCTTCGCTCGGTACCTACGGTGCAGGATTTGTCCTGCCGCCGGTCGGTTGCTGCGAGCTGAGTCAGCGGCACGTCCTTTCGGAGTCGGATGAATGCGACGGCGTCGAGCTGGTGGTCGCGGACCTCCACGGTTCCCGCCAGATCAAGTTCGCGGCCGGTGACCTCGTGTCCTGCGTCTAGTTGCATCTGGTCGCGCGGGTATGCGTGTGGCATCTTCTTTCAGGCTCCAGAGCATGGTACGGGATGCCTACGCCCGCAGCCTGATCTTCGATCCCGACACCTCGATCCAGACCCTGGTGGAGCGGCTTGGGCGAGACGACCCCGAAACGGTCAAATTGACCGGTATCTATTACAACCTGATCCGCTACTGGGCCGAAGTATGAACAACAAGTCTCCTTCTCGCGTTATGCTATTTGCGCTGATGTCGGCGCTGGCGATGCTGTCGCTGGCGGCGCCGTCGTCGGCCCAGCAAGGCACGCCTCCTGCGGAGCCGTCCGCACCTGCGGCCCAGCAGGCGCCCGCCGTATCGCAGGTCCCGGCCACGCCGCCCCAGCCGGCGGCTGCGCCGGCCGCACCTTCGGATGCAGCCGCGATGCCGGCGGAACGCGAGAGCAAATTGCTGAAGGCGCCGACCGCCGAACTCAAGGAATTGTCGCCGTGGACGATGTTCATGTCGGCTGACGTGGTGGTCAAGGCGGTCATGATCGGTCTCGCCTTTGCCTCGCTGGTGACCTGGACCATCTTCATCGCCAAGATGATCGAATTGAGTGTGGTTCGGCGCAAGGTGCGCCGGGCGCTGGCCAAGATCGCCGATGCGCGCTCGCTGGCGGAAGCGCAGTTCGCGCTGGGCGCCAAGGGCAGCGTGTTGGCGTCCTTCCTTGCGGCAGCGATGCGCGAGGCGCGGCTGTCGGCGGGTATCTCGAGCGACGCCGGCATCAAGGAGCGCGCCGCGTCGAGCTTTTCGGAAATCGTGCGCGCCGAGGCGCGTCGGATCCGGCTCGGCATGGGGCTGTTGGCTACTATCGGCGCGACGTCGCCCTTCGTCGGACTGTTCGGCACGGTTTGGGGCATCATGAACAGCTTTATCGGCATTTCGAAATCGCAGACCACGAATCTCGCCGTGGTGGCGCCCGGCATCGCCGAGGCGCTGCTTGCGACCGCGTTCGGTCTGGTCGCCGCGATCCCCGCCGTCATCATCTACAATCACTTTTCGCGAGTCACCAAGGGTTACATGGAACTGGTGAGCCGTGCGTCAGGCGCCGCAGGACGGCTGCTGTCGCGCGATCTCGATCGCACCCATGTCAGCTCGCACGGTGGTTCGCATTCTCGCGCGGCAGCGGCGGAGTAGGCGATGGGCGCGTCAATCGCAGAACATGACCACGATGACGACAGCGATTTCGCGGAATCGCACGAGATCAATGTCACGCCGTTCATCGACGTCATTCTCGTCCTCCTGATCATCTTCATGGTCGCGGCGCCCTTGTCGACCGTTGATTTGCCGATCGATCTGCCGACTTCCACGGCAACCCCGCAAAAGAAGCCGGACAAGCCGACTTACGTGAGCATCAAGCCGGATCTCTCGGTTGCCATTGGAGAGAACATGGTCAAGCGCGTCGATTTGGTGCACTCGCTTGATGCGATGCCTGATGCCAGCAAGGAGCGCCATGTTTTCCTGCGCGCCGACCGCGCTGTGCCCTATGGCGAATTGATGGACGTGCTCGAAATCCTGCGCGCCGGCGGCTATGCCAAGATCAAGCTGGTGGCGCTGGAAGGCGTTCCAGAAGGAGCGGCGTCGCACGTGGCGGCGCCGGCAAAGCCTTGACCGGCCTCGACGAGCAAAAGCCTTCGCGGCGGCTCTGGATTTCTGCCGCGGTGATGGCGCTCGCGCTTCACATCGGCGGCGCGGCGCTGGCGATCGCGCATTTGCAGACCGAAGAAGCCGACGACGCCCTCGGCGCAACGGCGATCGAGATCGGACTGGAAATGGCCTCCCCGCACCGCGAGGTGACCGACCTGCCGCCGGGTCCGGACACCGATGCGTCCGCAGCATCGCCGCAACTCGCGGAACAGAAGGCGGAGGTCAAGGAAACCGAGCTGCCACAGGACAAGCCGAACGAGCCCGAAGAAGCCGATCGGCTGGTGACGGAAAACGAGTCGAAAAAGCCGAATGAGGACGACCCGAAGGTTGCGGCCGTGCAGACGCAGGCTTCCACCGAGTCGGTTGCCGCCGAGGCGACGGCGACGCCAAGTTCGGAGGCCATTCCGGAAGGGGAGCGTTCCGTCGCGCCGGTGATCGGCACCGGAGAGAGCGCGCGGCGCATACGCGCGACCTGGCAGAAGGAGCTGGTCGCACATCTTGACAAGCACAAGCGCTATCCGAAGGAACGGCAGCAAAAATCCGCCAAAATCCAGGTTCGCTTCACGCTCGACCGCATGGGCCACGTGCTCTCGACCGATATCGAAAAAGGGTCGGGCGATCCGGCCTTCGACGAGGCGGCGTTGGCGATGGTGCGGCGTTCCGATCCGGTGCCGATGCCGCCGCCCGTCATCGCCGACGAAGGCCTGACCTTTACCCTGCCGGTGATCTTCCGCGTCAAGAACAAGAGCTGACGCCCGCACTCCCGCGCTAGATCGGATAGTGCTGCGGCCCCGTCTCGATCGTGATCCAGCGCAATTCGGTGAATTCGGCGATGCCGGCCTTGCCGCCGAAGCGGCCATAGCCCGACGCCTTGACGCCGCCGAACGGCATCTGCGCCTCGTCGTGAACGGTCGGACCGTTGACGTGGCAGATGCCGGAATCGATGCGCTTGGCGACGTCGAACGCGCGGGCGATGTCGCGACCGAACACGGCGGCCGATAACCCGTACTCGGTATCATTGGCGACGCGAACGGCTTCGTCCACGCCATTGACGCGCACGACGCAGACCACCGGTCCGAACGACTCCTCGCCGTAAATCCGCATCGACGAGTTGACGCCGTCGATCACCGTCGCCGACATCAATGTGCCCTCGCTGCGTCCGCCCGCAACCACCTTGGCGCCCTTGCTGACGGCATCGTTGATCAGAGCCTGGATGCGCGCTGCGGCATCGGTGCCGATCAGCGATCCCAGCGGCGCGCTGCCCTTGCGCGGATCGCCGGCGACAAGCGATCCGGCTTTCGCCGCGAGCTTCGTTACGAAGACGTCTGCAATCTTCTCGTCGACGACGAGGCGCTCGGTCGACATGCAGATCTGGCCCTGGTTCATGAAGGCGCCGAACGCTGCGGCGGCAACGGCGGCGTCGATGTCGGCGTCGTCGAGCACGATCATCGGCGCCTTGCCCCCGAGTTCGAGCAGGGCTGGCTTCAGATACTTCGCCGCTACCTGCGCGATGATGCGGCCGACGCGCGTCGAGCCGGTGAAATTGACGCGGCGTACGGCGGGATGGCCGATCAACGTCTCGATCAGGGCAGGGGCGTCTTCAGGCGCGTTGGTGATGACGTTGAGCACGCCCGGCGGCAGGCCGGCGTCGCGCAGGCATTCGGCGATCAGCCGGTGGGTTCCCGGGCAAATTTCGGAGGCTTTCAGCACGACGGTATTGCCGCAGGCCAGCGGCAGCGCGATGGCGCGCACGCCGAGAATGACCGGCGCGTTCCACGGCGCCATGCTCAGCACGACGCCTGCGGGTTGGCGCACGGCCATCGCGATGCAGCCCGGCTTGTCCGAGGGGATGACCTCGCCCGAAATCTGCGTGGTCATGGCGGCGGCCTCGCGCAGCATGCCGGCGGCGAGGTGAACGTTGAAGCCGGCCCACCCGGCGGTCGCGCCGGTTTCCGCGGCCATCAGCTCGATGAATTGCGACGCCTTCGACGCCAGAAGATCGGCGGCCTTCAACAGGATCGCGCGGCGGGCGCCGGGGCCGGTGGCGGACCATGCCGGGAAGGCGGCGGCAGCAGTGTCGGCGGCGCGCTTCGCATCCGCGATTTGGGCTGCCGCGGCGCGGCTTGCGAGATCGCCAGTGACCGGATTCAGGCGATCGAACGTCGCGCCGTTCGACGCCGGGACATCCTTGCTCTCGAGCAGCAGCGAGATTTCATACATGGCTTTCTCTCCTCAAGCGTGGCGTTACGATGATGATGCGGTGGCCGGCCGTACGCCGCCGAGATAGGCGCGCTGGACGGCGGGATCTGACTTCAAATGGTCGGCAGTGCCGTGCCCGACGATGGCACCGTTCTCGAGCACATAGCCGCGGTCGGCGATCCGCAGGCTCTCCTGCGCGTTCTGTTCGACGAGCAGAAGCCCGACACCGGCCTCGCGCACCCGCAGCAAGGTGGCGAACAATTCCTGCACCATGGCGGGCGAGAGCCCGAGCGACGGCTCGTCGAGGAGTAGGATATCGGGATTGGACATCAGTGCGCGGCCGATGGCGAGCATCTGCTGTTCGCCGCCGCTCATGGTGCGCGCGATCTGGGCGGCGCGTTCGCGCAGGCGCGGAAACAGCGCAAGCACCCGTTCGCGCCGCGCGGCTTCGCCGTCGCGGGCACGCTTCGGATTGGCGCCGAGCAGGAGATTTTCCTTCACCGTCAGATCGCCAAAAATGCCGCGGCCTTCGGGCACCAGCGCCAGACCGCTTTCGACGATGTCGTGCGCGGCGAGTGCTGAGATATCGCGACCGCCAAGGCGCACCTGCTTGCCGGGAAGCGTACGCACGACGCCGGCGATGGCCTTCAGCAGCGAGGTCTTGCCGGCGCCGTTGGCGCCGAGGATCGTGACGATCTCGCCGCGGCCGACGTTGAGGGCGACGCCGTCGAGCGCGCGGTGCAGGCCATAGGCGAGGCTGAGATTTTTGACCTCAAGCATCGGCTGCCACCCCACCGAGATAGGCCTTCACGACCGCCGCATCGCTCAGCACGTCGGCGGTGGCGCCATCGGCAATCTTGCGGCCGCTGCTCATCACGATACAGCGGTCACACAGCGCGCGAACCGCGCCCATCACATGCTCGACTAACACGATGGTGATTCCGTCAGCCCGCAATGACCGGATCAGGTCGATGCCGATCGCAAGCTCCGATGGGTTGAGCCCGGCGAGCCATTCGTCGAGCAGCAGCAGCCGCGGCTTCGCGGCAAGCGCGCGGGCAAGCTCGAGCCGTTTGCGGTCGATATAGGTGAGGTCGGTCGCCCGCCGCCGGTCGTGTCCGGTGAGGCCGACCCGATGCAGCAGCGTGTCGATCCGTAGTTCTGCCTCGGAGGTGGGCAGATGCGGTCTCTGGAACGCGAGCCCCGCCTTGATGTTCTCGCGGCAATCCATGCCGTCGAGCACGCGGACGAGCTGAAACGTCCGGGCAAGGCCGAGCCGCGCGATCCGGTACGACGCAAGGCCCGCGATATCCTGGCCCATCAGGCGGATGGTTCCGGCATCGGGACGCAGCACGCCCGAGATCAGATTGAGGGCCGTGGTCTTGCCCGACCCGTTGGGCCCGAGCAGGCCCATGATTTCGCCTTGAGCGACCGCGAAGCCGAGATCGTTGACCGCGACGAGCCCGCCGAACGCGCGCCGCAACCCGCTGATCGTCAGGACTGGTGTTCCGCTGCCCTGGCTCATGCGGCTGCCCGTTGCGTGGTTTTGCCGCCCGCCGTCGTCGATAGCTTCTCGAGCAATCCCGCGACGCCCCTCGGCAGCATGTAGACGATCAATAGGAAGATGCAGCCGAGGATGATCGTGAACGTGTTCGGAAAGCGCGCACTCAGCAGTTCGAACAGTAGCGTCAGCGGCACGGCACCAAGCACCGGCCCCCACAGCCGGTGCGCGCCGCCGAGTAGCGCCATGATCAGCACCTGAAACGAGATCATCGCATTGAAGGCGATTGACGGCTCGATATAGGTCCAGCGCGGCGCCATGATTGCGCCGACCAGCGTCATGACGGTGGCGCTGATCGTGAATAGGGCGACCTTGGCGAAGGTGGTATTGATCCCGCAATGTTTTGCGACGGTCTCGTCTTCGCCGATCACCCGCAGCGCGAAACCGAGGCGCGAGCGCGCGATCAGCCAGCCCAGCAGGAATACAGCGGCGGTCAGCGCCAGCAACTGCCAGTAAATATCGGCTTGGGTGATATTGACGAAGACATAGCGCCCGAGCACGCGAGACTTGTTGACCTCGAACCAGACCACGAGTTGGCGGATCAATTCGGTCAAACCAAACGTGAAGATGACGAAATACACCCCGCTCAAGCGCAGCGTCGACAGCCCGACAATGGCAGCCACCACAGCGCCGAGCGCCGCTGCGATCAGCAGCACCAGCGGCCACGGCAGGATCTCGCCCAGCACGGCAACGGTGTAGGCGCCGACACCGAAGAAGGCGGTCGTTGCCAGCGAGACATAGCGTGTGGGCCCGGAGAACATGCCCCAGGCCGTCGCCAGCACGGTGTATTGCAACAGGCTGATGGCGAGCGCGAGGTAGTAGGGGTTGCCGAGGCGCGGCACGAGCGCCAGCAGCGCAAACGCTGCGAGCGCAACGGCACCGAAGCCGGCGGTACGCGCGCTCATCGTGTCGCCCTGCCAAACAGGCCGGCCGGCTTCACCAGCAACACGGCAAGAAACAGTGCGAAATTGACTGCAAGCGTGAGGCCGGGATCGACATAGGAGGCGACCAGCGCCTCGCTGAGACCAAGCGCCAGTCCCGCAACCAGGCAGCCCAGCATGTTGCCGACGCCCCCCATCACGACGACGATCAACGCTTTCATGGTGAAGACGACGCCGGATGATGCACTGAAGGTGAGAAACGTGCTGACCAGCACGCCGGCGGCGGCGACCAGCGCGCCGCCGAGCGCAAAGGTCAACGCGGAAGCCTGCGGCACATTGATTGCGACAAGCTGTGCGGCGAAAGGATCGACGGCGACGGCGCGCACCGCCGTGCCGGCGCGGGTGCGAGTCAGCGCGGCATAGAGCGCCAGACCGAGCAGGATGGTGATGCCGAGCGCGGCGAGGCGGTTGGCTGCAACCGTCTCGCCGAGAAACTGCACCGGGAAGGCCAGGAACGAATAGCTGTAATAGGCGCCGCCGAACAGCGCGAGCATCGAGCCCTGAATGACGAAGGTGAGGCCAAAGGTTGCGAGAATGCTGTCCACTTCCAACGCGTCGCGGTTGGGCGCGCGGCGCACCAGTGGTGTGAGCAGCAGCTTGTAGATCGCAAAATTCAGCACGAAGGCGAGGGGGACGACCAGCGCCAGTCCAACAAAGGGACTGACCGCCCAGCCGGTAAACAACCAGTGCGATGCAAAGGCGGCAGCGATCAGGAACTCGCCGTAGGAGAGGTTCATGATACGCGCAACGCCGTACTGGAGCGTGAGCCCCATGGCGATGAGCGCATACATGCCGCCCAGCATCAGGCCGGTCAGAATGGCATTGGTCATGGTTTGCCGGCCGTAGGTCTATCTTGATACGTTACGGTGCGACCCACGCCGGTTTCGGAACGATCGCGGTCCGCGCGCCTTCGTTCTTTGCCGGCGCGATGCCGTAGAACTCGCCGCCCTGCCACTGGCCGACCCACCAGAAGCGCGTGGGCATGTTGTTCTCGAGCTTGACCTTACCGATCACGGTATCGAACGTGCCGGTCTGCAGGTCCTTGATCACGGCGGCGCGGTCGATCTTGCCGACGCGTTCGATCGCCTGCTGCAGCATTTGCAGGCTCGCATAGGTGACCGCGCTCGCCCAGCGGTCCGGCTCGGCGCCGTTGGCGGCGGAGGCCTTGTGGCGTGCGAGATAGTCCTTGATCGCCGGGCTGTCGCCGCTCCAGCCGCCGATGCCCATCACGCCTTCGGTATTCTTGCCGAACTTTTGCTTATAGAGCGGGAAGGCGGTGCCGACGCCGGTATAGAACACCTTCGGATTGAGCCCTGCGATGCGCGATTGCTCGGTCAATGCCAACGTATCCGGCGGATAGCTGAAGGCGATGAAGACATCGGGATTGAGTGCCTTTATCTCGTTGACGATCGGGGCGAGATCCTGCGTGCCGATCGGATAGCTCTTGTCGTAGGCGAGCTTGAACTTCGCGTTGGTGAGAGCCGGCCGCGCCGCCGACGACAGATCGATCCCGAAGCCGTCGGCAATGCTGACCATTGCCACGGTGTCGCCTATCTTCTTTTCGTCGCGCAGCTTGGACAGCAACTCTACCAGCGTCTTGGACGCATCGGCGCTGGTGCCGAGCAGCCAGAAACTGTTGGGCCAGCGCTTGGCGAGTTCAGGGGCGCGGTCGGTCACGGCGGTGGCGGCGAGGTGCGGATAGCCTTCGCGGTTGAGCGTCGGACCAACCGCCAGATTGAGGCCGGTGCCCCATGGCGGCAGGATGAAATCGACCTTGTCCTGGTTGATCAGCCGCTCGAGCGCGCGCACGGCCTCTTCGGCATTGGAGCGGTCGTCATATTGCACGACCTCGATCGGAACGCGCTTGTCGCCAAGCTTGATGCCGCCGGCGGCATTCACTTCCTTCACCCACAATTCGTAGTTGGGAATCGTAGTGACCGCGGCGCCTCCGGTGTTGGGGCCGGTGCGTGAGATTGCATAGCCGATCTTGATCGAGGTCTGAGCCTCTGCAATGGCCGTCAAGCCGAGCGTGGCAGCGCAGGTGGCGGCCGCCAGCAGGGCGGTGCGCCGCGTCAGGAATGTCATCATCTTATCCTCCCAGGGTGCGTCGACCGGCGCCATTGAACTGGCGCTCGTGATCGCCCTGACGTTAGGGGAGGTTGCCGGAAGCTTGGAATTGGACGAAGCCGGGGAAAGATTGTACTTTTCTGGCAAATCTTCCGCTTCACTGGCGGCGGATTGTCTCAGGAGACGAGGCCATGTCGGCTTCAGCAGGCTTGAACAGACTGCCGGTCGGCATCGCGCTGGCGGTACGTGCGGAGGCTTTTTCGGCCGCCCTGGCGGCTCGATCGTGGGTCATCCGCCAGAAGGCGGAGCGCCGGGCGCATCTATTGTTGCTGCAATCGGACCGCGGCCGGGCTTCATGGCACGGAACCGGTGTCGCGCTCGAAGCACCGGCGCTGCTCTGGTTGCCGGGCAGCACCGATGCAGCGCTGCACGTTGGTCCCGGCGCGCGGGGGTTCCTGATGTCGGTGGACGATGCCTTCCTGATCAAGATTATCGCGGGCAGTGCCGAGGCGCTGCATCTGCGCAGAACCACTGAGCGCGTTGCGCTGGTTGCCGGCGAGACGCTTCCCCCACATCTCGATACGATCGCCGAATCCTGCCGCGCGATCGTTGCGGAGTTGCGCGCGCCCGGCTTTGGCGGCGCGACGCTGATTGCCTCACATCTGCTGTTGCTGTGTTTACAACTCTGCCGGCTCAGCGCCTCGCATGATGAGCGTCAGGAGATTACAGCGCGTGGCGGTGGTCCGGCGCTGGTCGGCAATTTCCTGCAAATGGTCGAACTGCATTACCGCGACGGCTGGCCAGTGGCGCGCTATGCGGATGCGCTCGGCGTCACGTCCGACAAG
Source organism: Bradyrhizobium icense (assembly GCF_001693385.1). Classification (NCBI taxonomy): domain Bacteria; kingdom Pseudomonadati; phylum Pseudomonadota; class Alphaproteobacteria; order Hyphomicrobiales; family Nitrobacteraceae; genus Bradyrhizobium; species Bradyrhizobium icense. The sequence goes on along the minus strand of NZ_CP016428.1, from coordinate 4,955,442 downwards.
CTGCACGCCCATTGCCAACGGGAGAAAAACTGCGGCCCGCGCGCGATCATCCACGAGCGCCTGGTTCGCGAGGCCTGTACGCGGCTGCAGCAGCTCGATCTTCCCGTCGAGCAGATCGGATACGGCCTGGGTTTTCGCGATCCCGCCTACTTCAATCGCTTCTTCCGCAAGTATTGCGGCGCGTCACCGGGCAGCTATCGCCGGCAGATCCGGCTGGAGCACGCACGCAGCGGTCCGTCCTACGCGGCGTGGCCGTGAAGCGATCGTGTCAAGAAAAGCAACCAGTACGGGAACGCGCCGCCTCAGCGCCAGAAGTAGCGAATGCTGACGTAGACGATGGCGAGGCACGCAAAGATCAGTGCCACCGGAAGTGGCCGTTTCGTCGCTGGTCCCGATGCGGCAGGCTTGGACCGTGGGGGCGGCCGGCGGAATGCGGTGACCTTGCCGGTATCGGTGACCGGCTCGCTCGCGCGGGAAGGAAGTTCGGGCGGCGTCCCGGAGCCGCCCATCTCAGCATAATAGCTCTTGTACATGAGCTGGATGGTGGCCTCGGAAGCGTCTGCCTCGGTCATCCTCGCAAGGAGTAACTGCCTGTAGCCTTCGAGAAAGTTCTGTGCCTCGGCGGGCAGGGCGGTGAAGCCGTTGAGCTTGGCCAGCATTTTCCATGTTGCAAAATCTGCCCTCGCGCGGGTATCGGCGCGTCGTGCGATCAACATGTCGGCAGCTTTTGTCGCCATGGCCCCTAGCCGATTCCTCTTTGTCCGTTCTTTTCTATCTGAACTTAGGCGTTGCCGGTGATGAAGAGAAGGGCGCCGCTCACATAACCGATCAGTGTCCGTAGTATCGCCGAAATAACATCAAGATTTAGGCCGAGCTGCGCGCCGATGATAGGAAGCAGGATCAGGAGACCGAGCAGGATCAGTATCCCATAGGGTTCCAGCCGCGACAGCGGGTATGCCAGCACCCGCGGCAGGAGCCCGACGGCGACCCGGCCGCCATCCAGCGGCGGGATCGGCATCATATTGAAGATTGCCAGCACGATATTGATCAGGAAAGCATTTTTGAGGTTGTCCGCCGTCCATTTGGCGGCCTCCGCCGGCACCAAAGGCAGGGCGTGGAAGGCCAAGGCCGTGACAAGCGCCAAAGCGATGTTGGTGGCGGGGCCGGCCAGCGCCACCCAGACCATGTCGAACCGGGGATGGTTCAGGTTCCGGAAATTCACCGGGACCGGCTTGGCATAGCCAAACAGGAACGGCGAATGCGACAGCAACAGAATGCCGGGGAGGATGACGGTGCCAAAGGGATCGATATGCTTAAAGGGATTGAAGCTGACCCGTCCGAGCTGCCAGGCGGTGTTGTCGCCGAGCTTGTATGCCACGAAGGCGTGGGCGGCCTCGTGGAAGGTGATCGCGATCAGGAGCGGGAGAATCCAGACGGAGATGGCGTACAATGAGATGTTCACGAGATACCGCTCAGTTGAAGGCGATCGGAATGGCGTCGCGCGTTGCACGCCGCACCGAAACCTCATCAAGATGATTTGAGATGGTAGAGCGCAAGTGGTCCGCGAGCAGCGTGCCCGCCCGTGATAGATTCGCGGTGCGGTGCAGGCAAATGTCCGCGGCCGGTAGTCGCGGCATGCCGTCGCGCTCCGATAAGGGACGCAGCTTCGGCGGAAATGTACCTGCCTTCACGATCGTCACCGCAAGCCCCTGCGCCGCAACTGACTCGACGGCCGCAAGGCTGTGGCTGACGAAAGCCAGCCGCCAGGGCCGCTTGGCGGCATCCAGTGCCTCAATTGCCCATTTTCGGAACAGGCAGCCCTGCGGATAAAGCGCGAGCGGCAACGGATTCTGCTGCTCAACGGGGTGAAACGCACCGGTTGCCCAGGCAGCCTGTTCGCGGCGCAGGAATTCACCCTCGCCATGTCCCTCCGGGTGCATCGCAATGACGAGGTCATAGGCTTTGCCGAGGCGCGCGGGCATGGAAGAGGTGAGTCCTATCTCCATCTCGACATGGACCAGCGGGTAACAGGCGGCAAAGCTCGCCAACACGGGCGGAACGATCAAGGTCCCGTAGTCGTCCATCACGCCCAGGCGCACGACGCCTTCGATCTTGCGCTCCCGCAGCTTGCCCACGGCCTCATCGTTTAGCGTCAGGATGCGCCTTGCGTATCCGAGCAGCCCTTCGCCTGCGGAACTCAAATCGACATTGGCTTTGGTGCGATTGAACAGCTCGACGCCGAGGCGTTCCTCCAGGCGCTTGATCTGCATGCTAACCGCGGATTGGGTCCGATTAAGTTGGGTAGCCGCGCGCGTGAACGAGCGGCTGTCGGCCACCGCCACGAAAGCCTTCAAGAGATCCGGATCGAGGACGGGTGCGCTCATAACTAAACGTTATTTCCTCCATCATAGAAATTCCATTTCTTGATTACTAAACCCTCCCTACTTTGCACGCAAGCCGGAAGGGGAAAGTGTATGAGCGAGGCATGGGGCGTGTTGGCGGCAGTCCTATCAAGCGGCCTGGGCGGGACTTCGATCGGGGCAACGCGCTATCTGGTGAATGCGGTTGATCCACTGGCGATCGGTTCGTTTCGGTTCGGCATCGGTTTTCTGCTGTTGTTGCCGGTGGCCCTTCTGCAAGGCGCGCAGTGGCCGCGGCGTCCCGACTGGTTGAGCGTTGCCGGGTTGGGCGTGCTGTACTTCGCCCTGTTCCCAATCCTGTTCAATGCGTCTCTGATTTTCACGACAGCGGCGCGGGGCGCCCTTGCCTTGTCGACGCTTCCGTTGCTGACGATGGTGGTGGGAGCGGCGCTCGGCAGCGAGGCCCTTACGGTACGCAAATCGATCGGCGTCGTGATCGCAACGCTTGGGGTCGCCCTGGCGCTTCTGTCCAACCTTGCTTCCGCGCCGCCGGGGGCTTGGCGCGGCGATTTGCTGATGGTCGCCGCGGCCCTGTGCATGGCGCTCTACAGCATCTGGTCCAAGCCATTCATCGCTCGCTCCGGGCCAATTCCCTTCACGACCGTATCCATGGGCGTCGGGGCTGTGTGTCTTGTCCTGATCTCATACTGGCGCGGCAGTTTTGCGCCCGTCGCAGCTTTCGAGCTCCCGCAATGGCTGGCTGCCATATATCTCGGTGCCTTCGGCAGCGCGCTGACGTTTTATCTTTGGGCGTTCGCGCTCGCGCGCACAACGCCGACCCGCGTCGCGATCTCGGTCACCGTCAATCCGATCACCGCGTCGCTCGTTGGCGCCGCCTTGCTGGACGAACCGCTCCGCTGGAATCTTGTTGCCGGCATCCTCGCGGTGTTCGCTGGCATCTGGATCGCTACGACTTCGGGCCGGTCTCCTGCATCGGCAACGCGATTGTCCCGAGTGCCTATTGACTAGTACGTCGCGCGGCCACCGGAGATGTCGAACACTGCACCCGTCGAGAACGCACAATCTTCCGACGCCAGCCAGGCCACCATCGCCGCGAGTTCTTCCACCAGGACAAAGCGCCCCTTCGGAATCTTCGACAGCATGAAATCGATGTGCTGTTGCGTCAACTGATCGAAGATTGCGGTCTTGGCCGCGGCCGGCGTCACCGCGTTGACGAGGATGTCGTGCTGCGCGAGTTCCTTGCCGAGCGACTTGGTCAGCGCGATCAGGCCGGCCTTCGAGGCCGAGTAATGCGCGGCGTTGGGGTTGCCTTCCTTGCCGGCGATGGAAGCGATGTTGACGATGCGGCCGTATTTCTGCTGCAGCATCGCAGGCACCACCGCCTTGCAGCAGATGAAGGGGCCGTCGAGGTTGATGCGCAGTACCTTGCGCCATTCCTCGAGGTCGGTCTCCCAGACCGTCTTGTTGACGCCGGCGATGCCGGCATTGTTGACGAGGATGTCGATCTTGCCGAGCGCCTTGAGCGTCTCGTCACGCGTCTTCTCGACGGCGGCGAGGTCGGAGACGTCGACCTTGAAGGCGGCTACGGCCGGACCGATTTCCTTCGCGGTCCTTTCCGCAAGCGGCAGGTCAAAATCCCAGATCGCGACCTTCGCGCCTGACGACACGAAGCGTTCGGTGATTGCACGCCCAAAACCCTGTGCCCCGCCGGTGACGACGGCGAGGCGGCCGTCCAGATCGATCTTGTTCATGGAGATTTCCTTTCCGCTCGAAGTTCCTCATGGTGAGGAGCGCCTTGGCGCGTCTCGAACCATGAGGCCCGTGGCCCATCCTTCGAGACGCCGCTTTGCGGCTCCTCAGGATGAAGATTGCGTTTACAACGTCCAGCCGCCGTCGATGACGTGGGCGACGCCGGTGGTGAACGCGCTTTCGTCGCTGGCGAGATAGATGGCGAGCGCTGCGATCTCCTCGGCGGTGCCGAGCCGTCCCATTGGCTGCCGGGCAATGAACATCTCGCGCCCGTTGGGACCTGCTGCCGCCGCACGCTCCAGCATCGACGGCGTCTCGATCGTGCCGGGACAGATACAGTTGCACCGGATACCCTTGGCAATGAAGTCGGTGGCGACCGAGCGCGTCAGCGCCGCGACGGCGGCCTTGGTCGCGCCATAGACGTAGCGGTTCGGCGCGGCCTTGAATACGCCGGCCGCGGAAGAAATGTTCACGATCGCGCCGCGGCCATTTTCCAGCATGCCCGGCAGGAATGCGCGGATCGTGCGGTGCATCGACTTGACGTTGAGGTCGAACGAAAAATCAAAGTCTTCGTCGGAGCAATCCAGCACCGTGCCGTGGTGCACGAAGCCTGCGGCGTTGAGCAGGATGTCGGTCGTGCCGGCGCGCTTGGCAATGGCGGCGACGGCTGCGCTGTCGCGCACGTCGAGCCTCGCCACTTCCGCGATGCCCTCGCTCTTGAGTGCGGCGAGTTTGGCCTCGTCGATATCGGTGGCGAACACCGTTGCCCCTTCACGCGCAAAGGCGACGGCGCAGGCGCGGCCGATTCCAACGGCTGCGGCGGTGACGAATGCGCGCTTGCCCTTCAGGCGGTCCGACATTTTTTCTTCCTTGAGCGATTGAGGATTGTTTCTCGACGTCATACGCGGGCTTGACCCGCGTATCCATCTTCTTCGCAAAAGAATGGATTGCCGGGTCAAGCCCGGCAATGACGATCTTGCTAACTAATGATTATCCCGCGCCACGCCGACTGTGCCGGCGATATTCTGATAACGCGTGGCCAGCTCCATGCAGGCGCCGGTGGCCTGCTGGCCGACGGTCGAGCGGTAGAGCTCCTGCCACGGCGTCTGGTTGACCGGGTAGGGGAAGCCGCCCTTGTCCTTCAACTCGGCGCGGCGCTTCTTCAATTCATCGCTCGTGATCAGGATGTTGGCGTCGCCCGTGTTGAGGTCGATGCGAACCTTGTCGCCGGTCTGCAGGATCGCCAGGCCGCCATCGGCGGCGGCTTCCGGCGAAGCGTTGAGGATCGAGGGCGACCCCGACGTGCCGGACT